>NZ_VEJN01000001.1:0-615867 GCF_007678615.1 Pseudomonas sp. DE0157 | reverse complement strand
GCGGGTGGTCGCACCTTCGAGAACTTGCAACTGGGTAACGAGGCGTCGGTCAAAGTCACCGACACCATCGACGAAGTAGTCGCGAAACTGACTGCGACCGACTCCGTGGCCGAAGGCGGTCAGATCACCTACACCGTGACCCTGACCAACAAGGACGGCCTGCCAATCGACAAGCACGGCGCGCTGACCTTCACCCTGGACGATGGCAAAACCACCATCACCATCCCGGCCAATGGTACGACCGGCTCGGTCACCGTCATCGCACCTGACAACGTCTACATCGGCGCCAACGACCCGGTCGTCAAGTCGATCGCGGCGGTCAGCGGTCCGGATGTCTGGAAATTCGAGCAGCTGACCTTGGACAAGACCCCGGTCAGCACCGCAGTCACCGACGAGCCAGGCTCGGGTACGCCAGGCAATGACAACCAGGGTGATCTGGTTCTGGTTAACATCGTGGCCAATCAGGTCTCGGTCAACGAGGCCACGCCACCCCTGTTCACCCTGACCCTGAACCGCGTGCTGGACAAGGATCTCACCGTCACCCTGAGCAACAACGCCACTGTTGTGTTCAAGGCCGGCGAGACCAGCAAGTCCTATGTCGCACCTGCCCAGGGTGATGACGTCTTCAAGGACGAAGGCAAGATCCAGATCGGCATCGTCAAGGCCGAAGTGCCGAATGCTACCTTCGAGAACCTGGTGCTAGGCGCACCTGCATCGGTCGATGTCACCGACACCATCAGCAAAGTCACGGCTGTGCTGGCTGTGGATAACACCTCGGTCGTCGAAGGCGGGAAGATCACCTACACCGTGACCTTGATCAGCGAAGACAGCGACCTGCCGGTGACTGGCCACGGCGGCGTGACCGTTACCTTGACCGGTGGCACCCAGGTGTTCATCGCCGCTGGCTCTGCCACGGGTACCGTCACCATCAATGCCCCGGATGACGTTTACGTCGGCGGCCAGCCGGCGGTCACCAAGTCGATTACCGACATCACGGTCGCAGGCGCCAAGCAATTCGAAAACCTGGTGGCGGACAAGTCGCCGGTCACCACCACCGTGCACGACGAACCTGCCGGCCAGGGCGACCTGGTGCAGGTCAATATCGTCGCCAACCAGGTGTCGGTGAACGAAGCCACGGCACCGACCTTCACCCTGAGCCTGAACCGTGCACTGGACAAGGACCTGACCGTCACCCTGAGCAACAACGCTACCGTTGTGTTCAAGGCTGGCGAGATGACCAAGACCTACACCGCCGCTGCGCAGGGCGATGACGTGTTCAAGGACGAAGGCAAGATCGAGGTCGGCATCGTCAAGGCAGAGGTGCCGAACGCCACCTTCGAGAACCTGGTGCTGGGCGCCCCTGCCTCGGTCAACATCACCGACACCATCAGCAAGGTCACCGCTGTGCTGGCTGTGGATAACACCACTGTGGCTGAAGGCGGCAAGATCACCTACACCGTGACCTTGGTCAGCGAAGACAACAACCTGCCGGTCACCGGCCATGGTGGCGTGACCGTCACCCTGACCGGCGGCACGCAGGTGTTCATCGCCGCCGGGTCTGCCAGCGGTACCGTCAGCATCAACGCACCGGATGACGTATACGTCGGCGGCCAGCCTGCAATCACCAAGGCCATCACGGATATCAGTGTGGCCGGTGACAAGCAGTTCGAGAACCTGGTGGCCAGCAAGGCGGCAGTCACGACCACCGTCACCGACGAGCCGGCTGGGCAGGGCGACCTGGTGCAGGTGAACATCGCTGCAGACCAAGTGTCGGTCAACGAAGCCACTGCGCCGACCTTCACCCTGAGCCTGAACCGTGCGTTGGACAAGGACCTGACCGTCACCCTGAGCAACAACGCTACCGTTGTGTTCAAGGCTGGCGAGATGACCAAGACCTACACCGCCGCTGCGCAGGGCGATGACGTGTTCAAGGACGAAGGCAAGCTGGAGATCGGCATCGCCAAGGCCGAGGTGCCGAACGCCAAGTTCGAGAACCTGGTGCTGGGCTCCCCTGCCTCGGTCAACATCACCGACACCATCAGCAAGGTCACCGCTGTGCTGGCTGTGGATAACACCACTGTGGCTGAAGGCGGCAAGATCACCTACACCGTGACCTTGGTCAGTGAAGACACCAACCTGCCGGTGACTGGCCATGGTGGCGTGACCGTCACCCTGACCGGCGGCACCCAGGTGTTCATCGCCGCCGGCTCTGCCAGCGGCACCGTCACCATCAATGCGCCGGATGATGTGTATGTCGGTGGCCAGCCTGCAATCACCAAGGCCATCACTGACCTCACCGTCGCCGGTGACAAGCAGTTCGAGAACCTGGTGGCGAGCAAGAACACGGTCACCACGGCGGTGACCGATGAGCCGGCCGGCCAGGGTGACCTGGTACTGGTCAACATCGTGGCCAACCAGGCCTCGGTCAATGAAGCCACGCCGCCTCTGTTCACCCTGACCTTGAACCGCGTGCTGGACAAAGACCTCACCGTGACCCTGAGCAACAACGCCACCGTTGTGTTCAAGGCCGGGGAGACCAGCAAGTCCTACGTCGCGCCAGCTCAGGGTGATGACGTGTTCAAGGACGAGGGCAAGCTGGAGATCGGCATCACCAAGGCCGAAGTACCAAACGCCAAGTTCGAGAACCTGGTGCTGGGCGCGCCTGCCTCGGTCAACATCACTGACACCATCAGCAAGGTCACTGCTGTGCTGGCTGTGGATAACACCACCGTCGTCGAGGGTGGCAAGATCACCTACACCGTGACGCTGGTCAGTGAAGACACCAGCCTGCCTGTGACAGGCCACGGCGGCGTGACCGTGACCCTGACCGGTGGCACGCAAGTGTTCATTGCCGCGGGTTCCGCAAGCGGTACGGTCAGCATCAATGCGCCGGATGACGTGTACGTCGGTGGCCAGCCTGCCATCACCAAGGCCATCACCGACATCAGCGTTGCCGGTGACAAGCAGTTCGAGAGCCTGGTGGGCAGCAAGACTGCCGTGACCACGACCGTGACCGACGAGCCGAGCGGCCAGGGCGACGTGACCACCGTCGGTATCAGTGGCACCACCTCGCTCACCGAAGGCGAGACGGCGCACTACACCCTGACGTTGAGCAACCCGTCCCAGTCCGAAGTCACTGTGACCCTCAGCTACTCGGGCACGGCCAAGAACGGCGAAGACTTCACGGGTGTCACCACCGTGAAAATCCCGGCCAACAGCTCCGGCGTGACCTTCGATGTGCCGACGATCGACGACAAGCTGGTCGAAGGCACCGAGAACTTCACGGTCAAGATCGAAAGCGCCACCGGTGGCAACTTCGAAAACCTGCAGGTAAACGGCAGCAAAGGCAGCGTCACCACCGCCATCCTCGACAACGACAACCTGCCGGTATCACCAGGCGGTGCCGTGTATGGCGTGGAAGACACCGACTACGTATTCGCCTGGGGTGACTTCAAGGTCACCGACCCGGATGGCAATACCGGTCTGGCCGTGACCATCACCTCGCTGCCGGCTGCAGGCAGCCTCAAGTACTTCAACGGCAGCAGCTGGACCAACGTTACTGTCGGCCAAGTGATCAGCCAGGCCGATATCGCCGCCAGCAAACTGAAGTTCGTGCCGCTGCTCAACCAGTCCGGCGCTGATGGCTACGGTGGCACCGGCGTGGGCAACCAGCAGGCTGACTACGCGCAGTTCAAGTACAAGCCCAACGACGGGACCAACCTGGGTACCGAAACGACCATGAAGGTCGACATCAGCCCTGTGGCAGACATGCCGACGCTGGCCATCGGCAGCGCCGATGTAGTGTCCAAAGGCTTGACCAAGGAAGTGTGGACCACCCTGAAGGACTTGGGTACCAACGGCAATGGCATCACCGGTGATGCACTGAAGACGGTCTTTGCTAACTCCGGCAGCGCCACCTCCAGTGCTACCACCACCAACGTCCAGTCCGACGGCAGCGTGAATGGAGGCAGCGGTTCGAAGACCTCCGGCCTGATCTACCTGGAAGCTGGCAAGACCTACACCTTCAGTGGTACTGCCGACGACAGCTTCCTGGTCAATATCGGTGGCAAGACCGTGGTCACGGCCACGTGGGGCGGCGGCGGCCAGGTGACGGGGTCGTTCACGCCTACGGCGACCGGCTACTACCCGATCGAGGTCTACCATGCCAACCAGTCCGGCCCGGGCAGCTATGACCTGAACATTCAGGTCGGCTCTGGCGGCGTGACCGACCTGAGCAGCGCAAACATCCGCATGTACCAGAACGTGACCGAGATGGCCAACGCTGGTCTGAGCGTGTCAGACGCGCACACGGTCAACGGCCAAACCTACTACGATGGCTACAAGCTCAACGAAGGCCCAGAGAACGGTACGGTGAAACTGGTCGGTATCTCGACTGCCCTGACCGATACCGACGGTTCCGAGACGCTGAGTGTCAAGCTATCCGGCATCCCGGCGGGGGCGGTGGTCAGCGATGGTGCTGGCCATACCGCTACCGTTGGCGCCAGCGGCGTCGATGTGACCGGTTGGAAGTTGGGCAGCCTCACCATCAAGCCACCGGCCTACTACCAAGGCCAGTTCGACGTGAAGGTCACCTCTACCTCCACGGAGAGCGTGGGCGGCAGCAAGGCGGTCAACGAAGGCACGATCAAGGTCACGGTGTACCCTGATACCTACTCGGCGACCAACCTCACGGCCGAGAGCGATACGTTCACCGGAACGGGCGCCAACGAGATCATCGTCGCCGACATCAGCGGCCTGCATGTGGTCCCAGGTCAGAACTACAACCTGGCCTTCATCGTGGATACCTCGGGCAGCATGAAGGACTCCGTGGACCCTGCGCAGAAAGCACTGCAGTCGGTCTTCACCACGCTGTCCAACAGCGTCAAAGGGGCAACGTCCGGCACGGTCAACGTGTTGCTGGTGGACTTCGCCACTCAGGTGAAATCCACCGTTGCGGTCAACCTGTCCGACAGCAATGCCCTGCAGACGCTGAAAAATGCCCTGACGGCCATGACGGCCAAAGGTGGCACCAACTACGAGGACGCCTTCAAGACGACGGCCAACTGGTTCCAGAACCTCAAGGATTCTGGCGTTACCGGCAACAATCAGACGTTCTTCATCACCGACGGCGAGCCAACTTACTACCAGACCGGTGAGCGTGGTAACCCGGCGCTGCTCAGCAGCAAGGGCATCATGATGGATGCTTACCTGTCGTCCATTAACTACAAGCTCGGCCAGACCGTGAACGTCAACCTGGACAGCAGCAACGTCCTGAACATTGACAGCTCGGGGTACCTTACGGTTACCAGATACGGCTTCTGGAGCTCGACCCAGACGTTGTCAGGCACATTGCACGCGCAGGGCGACGGCACTTATGAGCTGTCCAGCCTGGCAGGCCAGGGCAGCTACGCCGATGCTGACACGATTACCAACTCCCAGAACGCGTATGCGTTACTCAAAGGGTTGTCGCCCACCATCGAGGCGATCGGCATCGGCAGCGGCGTCAACACCGATGACCTCAAGCCGTACGACTCCGATGGCAAACCGCAGAGCAACATCGATGCCTCCAACCTGGCCAACGCCATTCTGGGCCACACCGAGGCCATCCAGCCTGGTAGTGACACCGTCAATGGTGGCGATGGCAACGACATCCTGTTCGGCGACGTGATCACCATGCCGTCGGTGGCGGGTAACGGTATCGAAGCGCTGCAGAACTATGTGGCGATGAAGACCGGCGTCGATGCCAGCGCGGTGGACAGCAAGGCGATGCACCAGTACATCTCCGAGCACTACACCGAGTTCGATATCTCCGGGCCCAATGGCGGCAACGACATCCTGTCGGGCGGTAACGGTAACGACATCCTGTTCGGTCAGGGCGGCAATGACATCCTCGATGGCGGCAAAGGCAATGACATCCTGTTGGGTGGCTCAGGCAACGACACCCTCATCGGCGGCCCGGGTGACGACATCCTGATCGGCGGCAACGGTGCCGATACCTTCGTCTGGAAGGCCGGCGATTATGGCAATGACGTCATCAAAGACTTCAACCGCTCCGAAGGTGACCGCATCGACCTCAAGGACCTGTTGCAAGGCGAGAAAGGCAGCACCATCGACAACTACCTCAAGCTGTCGACCGTGGAGGGCACCACGACGCTGCAGGTCAGCAGCGAAGGCAAGCTCAACACCGATGGCGGGCTGGCCAACGCTGACGTCACCATCAAGCTCGAAGGTGTGAACTGGTCCAACCAGACGATCAACTCGTTGATCAGCGGTGCCGACCCGACCATCATCATCCACAACAAAGACAGCTGATGGCCCATCACCGGGGCAACCGTAAAAGGTTGCCCCGGTATGTCTTCACCTGGCGCAACTGCCTGGGCAGGCCTTCCCGCCACGCACTCACACAGCGCATACTTTCGCGCCGCATCCACGCGTACGGCGCTTTTTGCCTATGCTGCTGTCTACCCTGAAGGAATCCATGTGACGAGGGACATCGCCATGTTCTACGTGCAACGCGACGCCGCTGGCCAGTTGCAGCGAGTGGAAGCTGCTGCGTTCGACGAATTTACCGAAATGCTTCCGGCCGACCATGCCGACATCCAGGAATGGTTTGCCGATGACGTCGTGGAAAACAGCCTCAATCAGCTCAAGCAAAGCGACCTGGACATGATCCGGGTGCTTGAAGACCTGATCGATGTCCTGACCGCCAAAGGCGTGTTCAAGATCACCGATCTGCCACCTGGCGCCCGGGCCAAACTGCTCAACCGTTCGACGGCGCGCAAGGCGCTGAGCAGCCTCAACAACCTGATAGATGAAGAAGAAGAGAGTGGCCTGATCTGACACCCAGCCCATGCACCGGCCGGACTATGGTTATGCTTTAAAGGTATTTAAAATATATTTCTTATGACCTTATAGTTCACTCACTGCGTACCCGTCGACCAATCGATGCGCCGCACGACTCGAACCCACACGGGAGTCCCCCGTGCGTTTCCGATCGTCGCGCGTCATGAAGTCGCGCACTGCGTGGGAGTGAAACATGCCAGCCGCCTTGAACGCCCTGTCGCTCATCGATAGCGCGCCGTCACAACTTTTTGAAGTCCACCCGTTCGCCGGCGCCGTCGGCGCCGAAGTCATCGGCCTCGACCTATCCAGGCCGCTCAATGCCCAGGACTTCGCGCGTATTCATCGCGCTCACCTCGATCATCATGTTCTGGTTTTTCGCGATCAGTGCATCACGCCTGAACAGCAAATCGCGTTCAGCCGCCGCTTTGGCGAACTGCAGATTCATGTGCTCAAGCAGTTCCTGCTCGAAGGGCACCCTGAAATCCTGATTGTTTCCAACATCATCGAGAACGGCCAGAACATCGGCCTGGGCGATGCGGGCAAGTTCTGGCACTCGGACCTCTCCTACAAGGCACTGCCCAGCTTGGGCTCGATGCTGCATGCCCAAGAGCTCCCCGACGAGGGCGGGGATACGTTGTTCGCCGACATGCACAAGGCCTGGGACGCAGTACCCGCTGCGCTACGCACGCTGGTAGCCGGGCGCAGTGCCGCTCATTCCTACACCGCCCGCTATGCCGAAACCCGATTCGAAGGCAATTGGCGCCCTGCATTGACAGCCGAGCAACTGGCTCAGGTGCAGGAAGTCATCCACCCCGTCGTGCGTACCCACCCCGAAACCGCTCGCCAGGCATTGTTCGTCAGTGAAGGGTTCACCACCCGCATCGTCGGGCTGCCGGAGGACGAAAGCCGGGATGTCCTGCAGCAGCTGTATGCCTTGAGCGTGCTGGAGCACAACGTCTACCGCCATCAATGGCAGCCCCACGACTTGGTGTTCTGGGATAACCGCTCCCTGATCCACCTGGCTGCCGGTTGCCCTGCACACCTGCGGCGCAAGCTCTACCGCACCACCATCCAGGGCGATGCCCCGTTCTGACGACAAGGATTCCATCATGCGCAAATCCATCAGCCGCCTGGCGGCAAGCATCGGGCTGGGCGCAAGCCTCGTCATTGGCAGTCTCGCGGCCCCCGCCGTCGCCCAGGCAGAAGGCAAGATTCGTATCGCCGAACAGTTCGGCATCGTCTACCTGCTGCTCAATGTGGTGCGTGACCAGCACCTGATCGAAAAGCACGGCAAGGCGCAAGGCATCGACATCGACGTCGAGTGGGCACAGCTTTCCGGTGGCTCGGCCATCAACGACGCATTGCTGTCCGGCTCGGTGGATATCGCAGGTGCTGGCGTAGGCCCGCTGCTCACCGTCTGGGATCGAACCCGAGGGCGACAGAACGTCAAGGCCGTGGCTTCGCTGGGCAATTTCCCGTATTACCTGGTCAGCAGCAATCCGGCTGTGAAGACCATTGCGGATCTTTCCGACAAGGACCGCATCGCCGTGCCGGCGGTGGGGGTGTCCGTGCAGTCGCGCTTGCTGCAATACGCCGCGGCGCAGCAATGGGGAGACGAGCAATACAACCGCCTGGACAAGTACACCCTGGCGGTTCCTCATCCTGATGCGACGGCCGCCTTGCTGGCAGGCGGTACCGAACTCAACGGGCACTTCTCAAACCCGCCGTTCCAGGATCAGGCGCTGGCCAACAAGAACGTGCACATCGTGCTCGACAGCTACGACTTGCTTGGGCCGAATTCGCCCACGCTGCTGTTTGCCACCGAAAAATTCCGCAAGGACAACCCCAAGACGTACAGAGCCTTCGTCGATGCCATCGCCGAAGCGGCCACGTTTGCCCAGAACGACAAGGCGGCAGCCGCCGATACCTACATCCGGGTGACCAACGCTAAGATCGACCGCGCAAGCCTCATCAAGCTGATCGACAACCCTCGGTACGAATTTACCGTCACGCCAAAGAACACCTACAAGCTCGCCGAATTTCTCTACAGGGTCGGCGCGATCAAGCACAAGCCAGCGTCGTGGAAGGATTATTTCTTCCAGGATGAACACCCGCTGCAGGGGAGCTGAGCCATGACTGCGCCATTGCCAGGCCACACGGTCAGCACCTTGAGCCATCCCATAGCACCGCCGTTGTTGAACGTGCAGGGCCTTACCCTTGAATACCGGACCCGGCAACGGGTAGTACGCGCTACCCATCAGGTCAGTTTCGAGGTGGATCAGGCTGATCGCTTCGTCCTGCTGGGGCCATCCGGTTGTGGCAAGTCAACCTTGCTCAAAGCCGTGGCCGGCTTCATCGAACCCCGTGAAGGACAGATCCTGCTTCAGGGGCAACCCGTCAGCGGCCCGGGACCGGACCGCATCGTGGTGTTCCAGGAATTCGACCAGTTGCCGCCTTGGAAGACAGTGAAGCACAACGTCATGTTTCCACTGTTGGTATCGGGCCAATTGAAGCGGGCCGATGCTGAAGAGCGGGCGCTTCACTACCTGGAGAAAGTCGGTCTTGCAGCCTTTGCCGATGCCTACCCGCATACGCTATCAGGCGGCATGAAAGCGCGCGTGGCGATTGCCAGGGCCTTGGCCACGCAGCCGAAGATATTGCTGATGGACGAACCGTTCGCCGCACTCGATGCACTTACCCGGCGCAAGATGCAGGAAGAGTTGCTGCTGCTGTGGGAGGAAGTACGCTTCACCTTGCTGTTCGTCACCCACTCCATCGAAGAGGCCTTGGTGGTGGGCAACCGCATCTTGCTGCTCACGCCTCACCCCGGCCGGGTACGCGCCGAGGTGCACAGCCACCAATATCACCTGGGCAGCCTGGGGGGCAGCGATTTCCAGGCCAGTGCCCGGCGCATACACCGTTTGCTGTTCGATGAAGCGGCCGACCCCGCTCAAGTCGATGACATTGGTTTCAACGACATCCGCATTGCCTACTGATCAGGAGCTTGAGCCATGACCACAACCCCTGTGCGCCAGGAATACGAGGTGCAGCTGGAGCCATTGCTCAGCGTGCCTGTGGAACGCGACCTGTCGTTGAGTCAGCGCCTCTGGCAGCACGGTTGGCTGCGCAAGGCCGTCATCCTGATAGTTATCGCATTGCTGTGGGAAGCCGTCGCCCGTTATCAGGACAACGACCTGCTGCTACCGACCTTCCTGCAGACAGCTGCCGCGCTGTGGGAAGGCCTGGTCAGTGGAGAGCTGCCGGCCAAGGTCGGCGTGTCGCTGGTGATCTTGCTCAAGGGCTACCTGCTAGGGATTATCCTGGCCTTTGGTCTCACCAGCCTGGCCGTCTCCACCCAGCTTGGGCGCGACCTGCTGAGTACCTTGACCTCGATGCTCAACCCCCTGCCTGCCATCGCCCTGTTGCCATTGGCCTTGCTGTGGTTCGGGCTAGGCGACAACAGCCTGATCTTCGTCCTGGTGCATTCGGTGCTCTGGGCCCTGGCGCTCAATACCTATGCAGGGTTCCAGGGTGTTTCCGACACCCTGCGCATGGCCGGGCGCAACTATGGCCTCAAAGGGCTACGGCTGGTGATGCACATCCTGGTGCCGGCGGCGTTGCCCTCGATTCTGTCCGGGCTCAAGATCGGCTGGGCGTTCGCCTGGCGCACGCTGATTGCCGCAGAACTGGTCTTTGGTGCCAGCAGCGGCAAAGGTGGCCTGGGTTGGTACATCTTTCAGAACCGCAACGAACTCTATACCGACAAGGTGTTCGCAGGCCTTGCGGTGGTCATCCTGATCGGGCTGCTGGTTGAGGGGCTAGTCTTCAACACCCTGGAGCGCCTGACGGTCAAGCGCTGGGGCATGCAGCGCTGAGCTTGCAAGCGCCGGCGTTGGCCGCTCGCATTGGCCAAGGCCAATGCGAGCGTCCCTGGTCATGGTGTTAGATACTGGGCTGCGGCGTTGCTGAGAATCTTGCCGATCTCTTCGCGCAACTGCGCAGGCTGCTCGACCACCAGTTCGTCCCCACGGCTCAAAAGCCACCAGCGCAACGAGCTCCCGTCGCTCACCGTGGCCCGCAGCCGATGCCCCTGGTCATGGGCGATCAACTGCATGTCGCTGCTCAGTGGAGCCTCTCGGAGCTGGCGCGCCAGTGGGTCACTGATGCGCGCCACCAATTCAATGCCTTCGCCCGGTGGCGCTTGCAGCGCTTCTCCTTTGAGATGCGCCAGCAGATCGGTGGTGCCGCGCAGCTCGCTGACAACGCCCGCGGCCCAGTGCCACCCGTAGGGAATGCTCTTGTCGTTGCGCTCCAGCGGGAAGATCAACGACAGGTCATTGAGGTCGCGCTCTACGGTTCGCTTGCTGACGGTAAAGCCCAGGTCTCGTAGCCGACAAGCCAGCTCGGAACTGGTGAGGCCTGGAGAACGGCCCGGTAGCTGGCGCAGCAGCGCCCACTGACGGCTGAGGGTGGCGCGAGTGGTGGCGAACGGCAAAAGGTAACGTCCTTGTCTAGGCTTGCCGCTCTAGGATGGCGGCACGCGAGGGGCATGGCAATTGGCCACGGACCGCTCAGATCAAGTAAGTGACGTTTGGTTGCCTGCATCCGAATCGTTCGCGACAGGTTTTGACGTCCTGTTGCGCAGAATCACGCCTCATCACAGCCGAAGGTTGAGGTTGTGCGTCGTTCAATGAGGATGAACATGTCTGCTGTCGGCAATATCCATTCGCTGCTCGCCCGCCTGCTTCCGGCACAGGTGATCGTTTCGCCCGCTGTCGCCCGACGCCAGCGGCTGTTTGCAGGTGTCGGCATGCCCAGTCAACGGACGATGCTGGTCAGCCGTCTGGACGAAGCCAGTGACCTGCAAGCGGTCTACCAGGATCTGCGCCTGCAAGCCCTGCAGGGGAATGTGGCAGCGCTGAACGACCTGGGTTGGATCTGGCTCAATGGCAAGTACTGGCGTGCTGATACGGTGTTGGCCGGGCACCTTCTGCGCATGGCGGCATTGCAGGGCAGTGCCGTGGCCTGGTTCAACCTGGGGCAGCAGCACTACTTCGGCAAAGGTGTGGATCGTTCCTACACGCAGGCCGCCGAATGCTACCGCCAGGCGTTCGAGCGAGGCATGTCGCATGCGGCCGCTGCGCTGGGAGACTTGTACGAAGAAGAAGTGTGCGATGGCCCTATGCAATGGCAGGTCGATCCGCAGCTGGCCTACCGATGGTTCCTGCAGGGTGCCGAACAGGGTGAGGCACGCTGTCGTTTCGAGGTTGGCTACCGGCTGATTCACGGCCTGCATGTGCAACCGGAGCTCAAGCCGGCATTGTACTGGCTCGAACTGGCGGCCGCTGCGGGTGTGGTGCAGGCGGCAGAAGAACTGGCCGTGCACTTCAGTCGACGCGATCAGGAGCGCTATCAGCAATGGCGCGATCGCGCCGTGCAGATGGGCAGTACCTTGGCCCTGACCATGAAGCTGGAAGACCAAGTTCAGCCTTGAGGCGCTGGCGTGGGTAGCGGTTGGCCTGGCCGTGTGAACAAGATTTCATGCAGGCGCTTCGTCGCCCCCGGTTGACGGAAGGGGGAGCATCAGGCGTATATTGATAGTTAGCAAACTATGAATATATGTGATTCCCATGTCCCTTGATCTTCTGCGTCTTCAGGTCAGCAGTGGCCTGGTCGTTGCCGCTCGGCACTGGCGCCGCATCTGCCACATGGCACTGACCGGCTACGGCATTTCCGAAGCCTGTGCCGCGCCACTGCTGATGATCGTGCGCCTGGGCGATGGCGTGCACCAGGTGGCGGTCGCCCAGGCGGCCGGGCTGGAAAGCCCGTCCCTGGTGCGCTTGCTCGACCAGCTGTGCAGGGCCGGGTTGGTGTTGCGTAGCGAAGATCCGATGGACAGGCGCGCCAAGGCCCTGAGCCTTACGGCTGAAGGGCGCGTGCTGGCCGAGGCCATCGAGGCGGAGTTGGTGAGGGTGCGCGGTGATGTGCTGAGCCGGCTCGATCCAGAGGACCTGCAGGCCACGCTGCGTGTACTGCGCGCATTCGAAGCAGCCGGGCTGGGCAGCACGGGCGGGGTCGCATGAACGGCTTCTTCAGCTCGGTGCCACCGGCGCGCGATTGGTTCTACGGCGTGCGCACATTCGCCGCCTCCATGATCGCGCTATATATCGCCCTGCTCATGCAGTTGCCGCGCCCGTACTGGGCCATGGCGACCGTCTACATCGTTTCCAGCCCCTTCCTGGGGCCTACCAGCTCCAAGGCGTTGTACCGCGCCCTGGGCACCTTGCTGGGCGCCGCTGGGGCAGTGCTGCTGGTACCGCCCCTGGTGCAGTCGCCGCTGCTGCTGAGCATCGCAGTGGCCCTGTGGACGGGGACGTTGCTGTTCCTCTCGCTGAATGTGCGCACGGCCAACAACTACGTGTTCATGCTGGCCGGGTATACCTTGCCGATGATCGCCCTGGCAGTGGTCGATAACCCATTGGCCGTGTTCGACGTGGCTTCCTCGCGGGCCCAGGAAATCTGCCTGGGGATCGTCTGCGCAGCCGTGGTCGGGGCCATTTTCTGGCCACGACGGCTGGCGCCCGTGGTGGTAGGGGCGACAGGCAACTGGTTCAACGATGCCATTCGCTACAGCGACAGCTATCTTGCCCGGCAGCAGAGCACGGTCGATGTCGGTGGCATGCGCGGGGCGATGGTGGCGACCTTCAACTCACTGGAGTTGATGATCGGCCAGCTCGGCCATGAAGGTACCGGCCCCCATACCTTGAAAAACGCCCGTGAGCTACGTGGGCGCATGATCCACCTGCTGCCGGTCATCGACGCGCTGGACGATGCATTGGCGGCCTTGCAAGGGCGCGCTGCGCAGCAATTTGAACACATCCTGCCTGTGCTCGATGCTGCACGTGAATGGCTCAAGGGCACCGCAGACAGCCCCTCTGTCCAGCGGTGGGCAGCTCTGCATCAAAGGATCGACGATCTGCGCCCGGATGCGGCTGCACTGGACCAACGGGCCGAGCTGTTGCTGTCCAATGCGCTCTATCGGCTCACCGAATGGGTAGACCTGTGGCAGGACTGCTGTACCTTGCAGCATGCCCTGCGTACCGACGACGCCACACCCTGGCGCGCCGTTTACCGGCACTGGCGCCTGGCGCGCTTGCGGCCATTCTTCGACCGGGGCCTGATGCTCTACTCGGTCACCTCCACCGTCCTGGCCATCATCGTTGCCTGCGGCCTGTGGATCGGCCTGGGCTGGAATGATGGCGCCAGTGCGGTGATCCTGGCTGCCGTCTCATGCAGCTTCTTCGCGGCGATGGACGACCCGGCCCCACAGATCTACCGTTTTTTCTTCTGGACCCTGTTGTCGGTCATTTTCTCGAGCCTGTATTTGTTCCTTGTGCTGCCCAACCTGCATGACTTCCCGATGCTGGTACTGGCCTTCGCCGTGCCTTTCATCTGCATCGGCACGTTGACGGTACAGCCACGCTTTTACTTAGGGACATTGCTGACCATCGTCAACACCTCGACCTTCATCAGCATCCAGGGTGCCTACGACGCCGATTTCTTCACCTTCCTCAATTCCAACCTCGCCGGCCCGGTTGGCCTGCTCTTCGCGTTCATCTGGACCCTGGTCATGCGCCCCTTCGGTGTGGAGCTGGCTGCCAAGCGCATGACCCGTTTCGCCTGGCGCGACATCGTCGAGGTGACCGAGCACGCAACCTTGGCCGAGCATCGCAAGGTGGGTGTAAAAATGCTCGATCGCCTGATGCAGCATTTACCTCGCCTGTCGCAAACCGGCCAGGACAGCAGCGTGGCGCTACGGGACTTGCGTGTTGGGCTGAACCTGCTCGACTTGCTGGCGTACATGCCGCGTGCCGGTCAGGTCGCCCGTGAACGACTGGCCTTGGTGGTCGCTGAAGTGGGTGCCCATTACGCGGCCTGCCTGCGCGCCGGTGAGCGGCTGCACGCGCCACCTGCACTCTTGCGCAACATGGAAAGGGCCCGGCTGGCGCTCAGTCTCGATGAGCCCTGCGAACGCCTCGACGCCCGCCCGCATTTGTTGCATGCGCTGGCTGGCCTGCGCCTGGCGCTGCTGCCAGGCGTCGAGGTCATGCTCGAGCCTGCGGAGCAACTGCAACTACCGTCTGGCCTGGATGGAGCACCCCTGTGATCGGTGAACTGGATATCAGTGGGGTATTCCTGCCCACGCTGCTGGTGATGATGATTGGAACCTACCTGCTGTTTCTGGGTGTCCACGCCGTACTGGTGCGTGTGCACTTCTATCGCCTGGTCTGGCACCGGGCATTGTTCAACGTTGCCCTCTACGCCGTGCTGCTCGGTGCGGTGGACCACTTCTGTCGAAGCCTGATGCTGCCATGAAAAAACCTTTGCTGACCCTGGGCCGTGTGGTCCTTACTCTGTTGGTCGTGACATTTGCCGCCGTACTCGTCTGGCAGATGGTTGTGTACTACCTGTTCGCACCCTGGACGCGCGATGGCCACATTCGCGCCGATGTGATCCAGATCGCCCCGGACGTATCCGGGTTGATCCAGAAGGTCGAGGTGCGCGACAACCAGACCGTCAAGCGTGGCGATGTGCTGTTCACCATCGACCAGGACCGTTTCACCCTGGCGCTGCGTCAGGCCAAGGCCACGCTCGGCGAGCGTCAGGAAACTTTGGCCCAGGCCTCGCGGGAGGTGAACCGTAATCGTAAGTTGGGCAACCTGGTCGCGGCCGAACAGCTCGAAGAAAGCCAGTCGCGCCAAGCGCGCGCCCGCTCGGCGGTCAGTGAGGCGCAGGTGGCTGTCGACAGTGCCCAGTTGAACCTGGATCGCTCGGTGGTGCGCAGCCCCGTGGACGGTTATCTCAACGATCGCGCGCCGCGCAACCATGAGTTCGTAACCGCCGGGCGACCGGTGCTGTCGGTGGTCGACAGTGCCTCTTATCACGTCGATGGCTACTTCGAGGAAACCAAGCTGGGGGGCATTCACATCGGGGACGTGGTGGATATTCGTGTGATGGGCGACAACACCCGCCTGCGCGGGCATGTGGAAAGCTTTGCAGCCGGCATCGAGGACCGCGACCGCAGCAGCGGCACCAACCTGCTGCCCAACGTCAACCCTGCCTTCAGCTGGGTGAGGCTGGCCCAGCGGATTCCGGTGCGGATCGCCTTTGACGAAGTCCCGCAGGATTTCCGCATGATTGCCGGGCGAACCGCCACCGTCTCGATCGTCGAGGACATGCACCCATGAAACGGCTGATGCTCGCAGGGCTATGCCTGTCGCTCGGCGCCTGCATGACGGTCGGGCCAGACTACGAGCTGCCCAAAGAAGCGGCAATCCAGCGCACTGACCTCAACGGCCCCCTGCGCCAAGATGCCGACAGCGTGGTGTCGGCACCGGTGCCGGAAGATTGGTGGCAGTTGTATCACGACCCGCGGTTGAACGCGCTGGTACGCCAGGCCCTGAGTGCCAATACCGAGTTGCGCGTGGCTGCGGCGAACATCGCCAAGGCCCGTGCGCAGGTCGACATCGCTGAATCTCAAGGAGGCTTCGACGGTGGGGTGAAGCTAGGTGCCCAGCGCCTGCAAGAGTCTGGGGAAGCTTTCTTGCAGCCCGAGAAGGTGCCTGTGGCGAACATCGGCGAGGCGATCATAAGCGCGTCCTACCAGTTCGACCTGTGGGGCACCTTCAAACGCGGTACGGAAGCTGCCAGGGCCAGTGCCGATGCGGTACAGGCCGCAGCGGACACGGCGCGGATCACGCTGGTGGCGGATGTGGTCAAGGCCTACACCCAGGTGTGCTCGGCCAACGAGGAATACCACATTGCCCGTGAGTCGCTCGATTTACAGGCGCAAAGCGTCAAGCTCAGCCAGCGCCTGCGCGATGCGGGGCGTGGTGATGAAACTCAGGTGACGCGGTCGCAAACCCAGTTTAAGTCTTTGGGCGCCGAGCTGCCGCGATTCAAGGCCGAACGTGAGACAGGCCTGTATACCCTGGCCGCATTGCTGGCGGTCCCCATGCAGAAGCTGCCAGCAGGAACTGCCGATTGCTCTGAACTGCCGCAGCTGACTCAGTTAGTGCCGGTGGGCGATGGCGCCGCGTTGCTCAAACGTCGCCCCGACGTACGCCAGGCAGAGCGCCAATTGGCGGCTGCCACCGCCAATATCGGTGTAGCGACCGGCGCGCTTTATCCACAGATCAGCATCGGCGCGCAGGTCGGGACCATCGGCATCCTGGACAACCTGGGCGAGCCTGCGACCAACCGCTGGGGCTTCGGCCCGCAGATCAGCTGGAGCATCCCCACCAACGGCACGCGGGCCCGCATTCGCATGGCTGAAGCGTCCACCCAGGCGGCCTTGGCGAATTTCGATGGTGTGGTACTCAATGCCATACGCGAAACCCAGACAAGGCTGGCTCAATACAGCGCACTGCTGGACCGGCGCGATGCACTGGCCGAGGCAGAGAAGTCTGCTCGGGAAGCGGCCGACCAGACGCACCGGTACTACCAGGCCGGGCGTGAGTCATTTCTGGCGGACTTGCAGGCGACGCGGACCTATACCGACATGCGTGCGCAGTTGGCGGCTGCGAACAGCCAGGTTGCAATGGGGCAGGTTGGCGTGTTTCTGGCGCTTGGAGGCGGTTGGAAGCGTCCCATGGAGCACTGAGGGGTAAATAGAGTCTGTGTAAAAGTATCGAGACAAGGGTCAGGCAAGGCACGCGCAGCCGAGAAAACAGAGTTTACGGTTTGTGAATGAGTGTTCCGCGGCCAATGTACAGCAGGGGCTGCAGCGCAGCCCCAGTCAATCACAAGGTCAGGCCGGCTGGGGCGCTCTCAGAATGTTCTGCAGCAACTGAACACTTTCGACCGCGTCGTGACCCAGGCTGGTCAGGTAGCCCCCGTCGGGTTGATCGGTCAGGCCTTTTTCGTGCAGCCGCTGCGCGGCGGCGATGAGCGTCGGGGATGCGGTGTTGTGAATCTTGATGCCTTCCTGGCTGCTGTCGAGATTGAACAGTGCAAGCACTTCCAGTTCAGCGATCAGTTCGGGTGAAAAGGACATGGCGACTCCTGACTTCCAGACGAGGATAGCGGCACCGCGGGGGTGCCTGAATCTGGAGTGTAGCCGGGTTATTCGTCGTCGCCTTGATCCATCTCAGGAGGCAGTTCGGGTAGCGCGCGCAAGGCGTTTTCATACCACTGGCTGTCGAAGGCTCGGTCCTGCGCCAGCATGTTGTCGATCTCGAAGGCCAGCACGTGGGCCATCAGGTTGAGGATATCCTCGCGCTCATACCCGACCAGTGTCAGCTTGTTGAACGTAGCCTTCGCCGCAGCCGGCTCGCCGCTTTCAATTTGGTTTTCAATGGCCTGGGTCAGCGTGGCTTCGGCGAACGCTTCATCGTCATTGTCGATATCGGTGGGCTCGCTCATGGGATTACTCCTGTCGTGGGCGCTACAGTTTGCCACGTCCGTGGTGGCAATGCCTGGTCATTGACCGGGTGCATGACGCTGGTCAGCCGATGGCCAAAAGGGCTATAAAAGCCCTGCCATTCCCATACGGCCCGGAGGCTGTCGAACCATGCTCAAGCTCCACGGATTCCCTGTCAGCAACTACTACAACATGGTCAAATTGGCCTTGTTGGAAAAGGGCGCGCCTTTCGAAGAAGTCCTGTTCTTCAGCGGTCAGACGCCTCAGGTGCTGGAAGTCAGCCCACGGGGCAAGGTGCCGGTACTGCAGACCGAGCACGGCTTTCTCAGCGAAACCACGGTGATCCTCGACTACATCGAGCAGACCCAGGGCGGCAAGGCGCTGCTTCCCGCTGATCCGTACGCAAAGGCGAAGGTGCATGAGTTGGTCAAGGAGATCGAGCTGTACATCGAGCTCCCTGCGCGTACATGCTACGCCGAAGCATTCTTTGGCATGCCCGTGGAACCCTTGGTCAAGGAAAAGGCGCGCACCGAGCTTCTGGCAGGTTTTGCCACGCTCAAGCGCAACGGGCGTTTTGCACCTTACGTGGCAGGCGGGCAATTGACCCTGGCCGACCTGATGTTCTGCTTCTCGGTCGACCTGGCATGCGCCGTAGGCAAGAAAGTGCTCAACATCGACTTCCTTGAAGATTTCCCTCAGGCCAAGGCATTGCTCGAACTAATGGGGCAGAACCCCCACATGGCGAAAATCGTCGCAGACAAGGAAGCGGCAATGCCGTCCTTCCTGGAAATGATGCGCAACAGGCGCTGAGGCGGCGGGCTAGTCCGACCAGATGGGGGCTTGTGTTACAGCCCCCAACAATCTGAATATTTTTGGCAAAGCGACGGGGCAGGGTAGCCCCCGCCCCGTCACTCAGCGCCGTTAGCGTGCGGCCAGCAACGCCTTGCCGCGCGCCACCGCTGCACGTACCTGCGCCGGTGCCGTACCACCGATGTGATCACGGGCATTTACCGAGCCTTCCAGCGTAAGGACGGCGAATACGTCCTGTTCGATCTGGTCACTGAATTGACGGAGCTCTTCCAGGCTCATCTCTGCCAGGTCCTTGCCGCTATCGACCCCGTACTTCACCGCGTGGCCCACGATTTCGTGACAGTCACGGAACGGCAGGCCACGGCGCACCAGGTAGTCGGCTAGGTCCGTTGCGGTCGAGAACCCGCGCAAGGCGGCCTCGCGCATGATGGCATGCTTGGGTTTGATGGCCGGGATCATGTCGGCGAAGGCACGCAGCGAATCGCGCAGCGTGTCTGCGGCATCGAACAGCGGTTCCTTGTCTTCCTGGTTGTCCTTGTTGTAGGCCAGCGGCTGGCCTTTCATCAGGGTCAGCAAACCAGTCAGTGCACCGAAGACGCGCCCGCTCTTGCCACGCACCAGCTCGGGCACGTCCGGGTTCTTTTTCTGCGGCATGATCGAGCTGCCGGTGCAGAATCGGTCGGGCAGGTCAATGAACTGGAACTGGGCACTGGTCCACAGCACCAGTTCTTCGGAGAAGCGCGAGAGGTGCATCATCGCCACACTGGCGGCGGCGCAGAATTCAATGGCGAAGTCACGGTCCGACACGCCGTCCAGTGAGTTGCCTGCCACGGCTTCGAAGCCCAGCAGCTTGCAGGTCAGCTCACGGTCGATGGGGTAGGTCGTGCCGGCCAGCGCAGCACTGCCCAATGGCATCCGGTTGGTACGCTTGCGGCAGTCGACCAGGCGTTCATGGTCGCGGCTGAGCATTTCGAACCAGGCCAGCAAGTGGTGGCCGAAGGTCACCGGCTGTGCCGTCTGCAGGTGCGTGAAGCCGGGCATGATGGTTTCGGCTTCGCGTTCGGCCTGTTCCAGCAGCCCTTCTTGTAGGCGGGTGATTTCGGCCAGAATCAGGTCAATTTCGTCACGCAGCCATAGGCGAATGTCGGTCGCGACCTGGTCATTGCGGCTACGGCCGGTGTGCAGTTTCTTGCCGGTGATACCAATGCGGTCGGTCAGGCGCGCTTCGATGTTCATGTGCACGTCTTCCAGGTCGACACGCCAGTCGAAGGTGCCAGCCTCGATTTCGCCCTGGATGGTCTTGAGCCCATCGATGATGGTGTCGCGCTCGGCATCGCTGAGCACACCGACTTGCGCCAGCATGGTGGCATGAGCGATGGAGCCCATGATGTCGTGGCGGTACAGGCGCTTGTCGAAATCGACCGAGGCCGTGAAACGGGCGACGAAGGCGTCTACGGGTTCACTGAAGCGGCCGCCCCAGGACTGATTGGTCTTGTCAGTGCTCATGGTTTCACTCATTACAGGCGTGAACGAAAAATTGCCGCGATGATAACAGGGTTAGGCCCAGTGCCGCAGGGCGCCTGCAGGGTGGGCGCGAGGAAAAGGCATAGCGCGCTGTAGGCAACGGAGATTTTACGGATTGAACGGCAGTGTTCCATGGACCGTCTACAGTTTGACAGAGGCGGGCAGCTAATCTGCCAGCCACAGTGAATCTTTGGCTATCGCACCGGTCTAGAGCGTGACACGCAGCGTCGCTTCAAACACAGCTGTCTACGCTTTTAACCGTGCGAGACTCACTCAGGAATCCAGCGCAATTATGAATGTCCTGATCGTTGATGACGAACCCCAAGACCTCAAGCGCCTAAGCCTAATGTTCGGTGAACTCGAGGGTTATACCGTGCTGGAGCCAAGTGCCACCAATGGTGAAGAGGCCCTTGCGCTGATCGAAAGCCTGAAACCCGACATTGTCCTGTTGGATATCGGAATGCCTGGCCTCGATGGTCTGCAGGTCGCCGCCCGACTGTGCGAGCGTGAGGCGCCGCCTGCGCTCGTGTTCTGTACCGGTGATGACGAGTATGGGGAAGATGCCTTCAAGCAAGCCTCCCTTATCTACGTGACCAAGCCTGTTGACGGGCCGGCGCTTCGGGAGGCACTGCGCAAGGCCGAGCGACCAAACCGCGGCCAGCTGGCCGCGCTCACGCGTCCAGGCCACGAGGGCAGTGGCCCTCGCAGCCACATCAGCGCCAGAACCCGCAAGGGCATCGAGTTGATCCCTATCGCTCAGGTCATCTACTTTATCGCCGATCACAAGTACGTGACCCTGCGTCATGAAACGGGCGAAGTGTTGCTCGACGAGCCGCTCAAGGCGCTTGAGGATGAATTTGGCGACCGTTTTGTGCGTATCCACCGCAATGCACTGGTTGCGCGGGAGCGGATCGAACGCCTGCAACGTACACCGCTGGGGCATTTCCAACTGTACCTTCAAGGGCTCGACGGTGATGCCCTGACCGTGAGCCGGCGCCATGTAGCAGGCATGCGCAAGATGATGCAGACCCTCTGAACGCCTGAGCCAGTGACGCGCCAGCACTCATGACAGCCGCACGGGGCGTCCCGCTGGGCCTGTCATTGGCAGCTTCGGCCATGCTGTTGATCCGTATCTGCTAGTGCCGCCGGTGATGCTGTTATCATCGGCGGCATTTCTCTGGTTCGGGGCGTTACATGTCCACTCGCGAAATCCGTATTGCCACCCGTAAAAGTGCCCTGGCCCTGTGGCAGGCCGAATACGTCAAGGCGCGCCTGGAACAGGCCCACCCTGGCCTGAAAGTCTCCCTGGTGCCCATGGTCAGTCGGGGTGACAAGCTGCTTGATGCACCCTTGGCCAAGATCGGCGGCAAAGGGCTGTTCGTCAAGGAACTGGAAACCGCTCTGCTCGAGCACGAAGCCGACATTGCCGTGCACTCGATGAAAGACGTCCCCATGGACTTTCCCGAGGGCCTTGGCCTGTATTGCATCTGCGAGCGTGAAGATCCGCGCGATGCCTTCGTTTCTAACCGATTCGACAGCCTCCAGTCGTTGCCCGCCGGCAGCATCGTCGGAACCTCGAGCCTGCGTCGACAGACCCAACTGCTGGCCCGTCGTCCCGACTTGCAAATCCGCTTTCTGCGCGGCAACGTCAATACACGCCTGGCCAAGCTCGACGCGGGTGACTACGACGCCATCATCCTGGCGGCAGCCGGGCTCATCCGCCTGGGCTTCGAAGCGCGAATCACCGACAGCATCAGCGTCGACGATAGCCTTCCTGCCGGGGGGCAAGGCGCCGTCGGCATCGAGTGCCGCAGCGCCGACGCAGAGATCCACGCGCTCCTTGCGCCTTTGCATCATCTCGATACGGCCGATCGTGTGGTAGCCGAGCGCGCCTTGAACAAGCGCCTCAACGGCGGTTGCCAAGTGCCGATCGCCTGTTATGCCGTGCTCGAACAAGACCAGCTGTGGCTTCGCGGCCTGGTAGGGCATCCAGACGGCGGTACCCTGTTGGTCGCCCAGGCCAGGGCGCCTCGTCTGCAAGCCGAAGCACTCGGTATGCAGGTGGCCGAAGACCTGCTCAACCAGGGCGCTGAGGCCATCCTCAAGGAAGTCTACGGCGAGGCAGGGCATTCGTGAGCCCTTGGCGCCTGCTGTTGACCCGACCCGCCGAGGAGTGTGCAGCGCTTGCCCACACACTGGGCGAAGCCGGCATAGCCAGCAGCTGCATGCCTTTGCTTGCAATCGAACCTGTCATGCTGCAGCGGCCGCAGTTGGAATTGCTCAAGGAACTGTCCACTTACCAGGGGTTCATCGTGGTCAGTAAACCGGCCGCCAGGCTGCTGCTGGCGGCAGCGGAGCAGCGGCAGCTATCCCTACCGCCCCAGGGTTGGTTCACGGTAGGCGCGGCTACAGCTGCGGTGCTGCAGGATGCACAGCTTGATGTCAGCTTCCCCGCAGGCGGGGACGACAGTGAAGCCCTGCTCGAATTGCCTGCGCTGCAACAGGTACTGGCGAACCCAGCGCCGCGCATCTTGATCGTGCGGGGTGTCGGAGGTCGCGAACTGCTGGCAGAGCGTCTTGCTCAGCTAGGTGCTACCGTCGATTATCTGGAACTGTATCGCCGCAACCTGCCGCCCTACCCTGCAGGCTACCTGTTGCATCGCATCGAAGCGGAACGCCTTAATGGCCTGGTGGTCAGCAGTGGACAGGGTTTCGAACACTTGCAGCAACTGGCTGGTAGCCAATGGCCGCAGCTGGCACGCTTGCCGGTGTTCGTACCGAGCCCGCGGGTCGCCGAACAGGCCCGGGCCGCAGGTGCCCAACACGTTGTGGATTGCCGTGGCGCCAGCGCCACGGCCTTGCTGGCAGCCGTGCAGCGCAGCGCTGCACCTGCCGACCCAGGCGCCAAGCTCTAAGGCGGCGCGCCCCCATGCAAAGGATGGATACGTGAGCGAGACTGTCTTGTCCAACAAGGATCAAACATCGGCACAGGCGCCGACGGAGCCTGTCACCCCAGTGCCCGCCAAGCGCTCCGGCAATGGCTTGGCCGCGCTGGCCCTGTTGTTGGGCGCTGCCGGCATCGCTGTCGGTGGTTGGGGCGCTTGGCAAGTGCACCAACTGCAAGGCAGCGAGTTCGATCAGGGCCAGCACCTGGAGGCGCTGAACCAGCGTGCCGAGGCACTTCAGCAGCGCGAACAGAAAATCAGCGCGCAGTTGGCAGGTCTGCCGGCAGCCAGTGAGCTTGAAGACCGCCGTCGCCTGGTGGCGCAGCTCCAAGGCGATCAACAGCGTCTGAGTCAGCGGCTTGAGACCGTACTTGGTGAAAGCCGCAAGGAATGGCGCCTGGCCGAAGCCGAACACCTGTTGCGTCTGGCGACCCTGAGGCTGTCGGCCTTGCAGGACATCACCAGCGCCAAGGCACTGGTCGAAGGCGCGGACGAGATTTTGCGCGAGCAAAGCGACCCTGGCGCCTTCGCCGCGCGCGAGCAACTGGCCCGCAGCCTCGCCACCCTCAACAATACCCAGCAACCTGACCGCACCGGCCTGTTCCTGAAATTGGCGGCTCAGCGTGAGCTCGTCCAGCAACTGAGCGCCCAGTCGCCCGAATTCGACAATGACGCCAATGCCATGGGTGCGCTGACCAGTGACGGCGATAGCGCCAGTCGCCTGGCCAAATGGTGGTCGGAAATATCCAAGTATTTCCAGATTGAATTCAATGCCGACGAGAATGTGAAACCGTTGCTCGCCGGTCAGCAGCTCAACCAGCTGCGCCTGGCGCTGAGCCTTACGCTGGAGCAGGCGCAATGGGCAGCGCTCAACGGTGATGCGAAGGTCTATGCCCAGGCATTGGATGATGCACGCAGCGTGCTGCTGGCCAACTTCAACGCCGACAACCCGCAAAGCAAAGCCATGCTCGACAGCCTCAACGCACTGGCCAAGCAACCCGTTTCGGTCGTGACCCCTGATCTCAGTGAAAGTCTTGCCTCCGTTCAGGCCTATATCCAGCGCCGGCATCTGCCTGCCGAGGACAAGGGAGACAAGCCATGAAGCGTGTCTACCTGTTGGCGGTATTGGCCATTGTGGTGGCGGCGGCCCTCGGCGTAGCCGTTGCCAAGCACAGCGGCTACGTGATGATTTCCTATGGCAGCTTCCGTTACCAGTCCGGGCTTTGGGCCGCGCTGTTGGGGCTGCTGGCCGTCATCCTGGCGCTGCTGGTGTTGCGTTTTCTGGTCGGCCTGGTCCTGGCCTCTGGCGGGGCGGTCAACCCCTGGTCCCGGCGCAACCGCAGCCGGCGTAACCGCGTTGCCATCGAACAGGGCCAGCTGGACTTGGCAGAAGGGCGCTGGGCCAGCGCCCAGCGTCATCTGCACAGGGCCGCAGAGGCTGAACGCCAACCGCTGATGTATTACCTTGGCGCCGCCAAGGCCGCCAACGAGCAGGGCCGTGTCGAGGAAAGCGACGGTCTGCTGGAGCGTGCGCTGGAGCGGCAACCTCAGGCGGAGCTTGCCGTAGCCCTGACCCATGCCCAACTGCAAATGGACCGTGGCGACAACGACGGGGCGCTTCAGACGTTGCTGGCCATGCAGGAGCGTCATCCGCACAACACTCAGGTACTGCGTTTGTTGCAACGCTTGCAGCTCGAGCGCGGCGACTGGCCTGCGCTCATTCGCCTGATGCCGGACCTGCGCAAGAACAAGGTGCTGCCCGCTACCGAGCTTGCCACGCTCGAACGTCGTGCCTGGGGGCAAAACCTGAGCCTGGCACAGAACCGGGGCGAAGATGCGCAAACGGCTCGCCAAGCCTTGGAGCGTGCCTGGCAGCAATTGACCTCCGCCCAGCGTCAGGAGCCGCAACTGGTCCTGGCCTATGCCGAACAACTGCGCCAGCTCGGCGCCCAGGACGAGGCCGAGCAGGTGTTGCGTACGGCGCTCAAGCGCAGCTACGAAAGCCATCTTGCCCGGCTGTACGGTCTGGTGCGCGGTGAGGATCCCGCGCGCCAGCTGCAGACCGCCGAAGCTTGGCTCAAGGACCATCCCCAGGATGCCAGTCTGCTGCTGACGCTGGGTCGACTCAGCTTGCAGAATCGGTTGTGGGGCAAGGCCCGTGACTACCTGGAAAGCAGCTTGCGCATGGAGCGCAACCCCGAAGCCTGCGCCGAGCTGGCGCGTCTGCTCGCTGGCCTTGGCGAAACCGAACGCAGCAACCAGCTTTTCCAGGAAGGGCTTGGTTTGCTCGATGAGCGTTTGCTGGCGCTGCCTTTGCCGGAGACGGTTCGCGCTTGACCTGACCCTGGCCCGCGGGAAGCCGCGGGCTTCATGGGCAGGTAATCTTTCGGTTTGGGGTGGAGAAATCCTGACGTATTTTCTTACGGTGCGTCTTACACGGCAGTTGGATATTTCCTAGGCAACGCTGGGAATTGTCTCGACTGTTGTGCCTTGAAACAAAGGATGTGTTTCCTCTACCGTTTCAAGCCACGACCACCGATACCGGGATCCCCACTGCCCATGCTGCCGGCCCGCCTGCGTACTTTCTTCTTCCCTGCCTGCCTGGTGGCGCTCACTGCCCTGGTCACTGCATTCGAGCTGCAGGATGCGCTTGGGCTTTTACCGTGCCTACTGTGCCTGACGCAACGGGTGCTGCTGGCAGGGTATGTCCTGGTGTGTCTAAGCGCGGTGCTGCATGGGCCGACACTTGAAGGCCAACGCCGCTATGCCCAGCTAGCGCTTGGCTTTGCTCTGGGTGGCGCTGCAGTAGCCGCAAGGCAAGTCTGGTTGCAGGGGGTGGTTGTCGATGATCTGGTGTGCCCCGTCGCCATCGACCGCAACGCCGGGCAGTACTGGAACGAGCTTGCCCGGCAACTGTTTTCCGGGGCCCCTGATTGCAATGCCCTTACCTGGAGCTTCATGGACTTGACGCTACCCGAATGGAGCCTGATGGCCTTTGTGCTCCTGGCTGCGTTGGCGCTTGGCCATCTACTTGCAAGTCGCCTGCATGCCTTGATCATCCATGACCTCGAGCAACGCTGAACTGCCGTAGACCGGTGGTCTTAAAGCGGTTTATTAAACACTTGTACGAAGTTATTACCCTGCATACCTTGAAGGGCAGCTTGCGTGGGAATAATCTCCGAGCACGCATACCGAAAATCCAAGGTTTGATGCTGTCCTGCTGATTCAAACTCGTGCCATAGCAGCGCTACGCGAGGAGCAGCGGCATCTGCCCACAGGGGAAGAGATCGCCATGCTCGATAGTTGTCAGAATGCACAGGAACGCTGGGGCGGGGTCAACGCGCTGATCGACCGTTGGCTGAGCGAGCGCGAGCAACTGGTTCATGCCTATCGTGCTTTACGCGATGCCAAGCTTGCTTTTGCAGACAAGGACACCAACGGCGACTTCTGTGCGCTGCTTGTGGACTACGTCTCGACGTGGCACTTCGGAATCTGTGAACAACTGGTCATTGAGGCCGAGGCATTTGGGGACACCCGAGCCCTTGACCTTGCAGGCGAGATCAACCCACGCATCGATGACATTACCCAGATTGCACTGGCCTTCAACGATCACTGCGTCAAGGCTGAATGCAGGGACACCGAGCGCTTCGCCGAGAAGCTCGGCAAGCTTGGCAGCTTGTTGCATGAGCGTTTCGAGCTTGAAGACTGTCTGATTGAAGTGCTGCACAACGCGCACAAGGGAGAAGGGCTGACGCCCGTCTGAGGGCCATTCAGTCCTTGGTTTGCAGCAATTGGATTTCAAAAACCAGCGGCGTGTAGGGTGCGATCAAATCACCCGCGCCGTCGGCGCCATAGGCCAGTGCAGACGGAATCACCAGTCGCCATTTTGCCCCCACCCGCATCTGCGGCAGCGCCACCTGCCAGCCCTCGATAACCGAGTCGAGGCTGAACCACTGCGGTTCACGGCTTTGGTCGAACACGTCCCCGCTGGGCAACTGCCCCACATAATTCACTAGTACTTTGGCGCCTGCCTTGGGCTGCGGGCCATTGCCTGCTTGTAGCTCGCTGTACAGCACGCCTTGCATCAACTCACGCACACCAGCACGCGCCCGCTCATTGGCCATGAAACGTACCTCTGCGGCTTCAGGCGCCTGGAGCACAGCGTCTTGCTGCTGCGGTTGGTGCTGTTCGAGCAGCGACTGCATGCGGGCCTGGCTCAACTTCAAGGGCTGTTGCTGGTACGACTGGCGCAAGCCCTCAATGAGCGCATCGAGCTGTAGCCCTGGCATTTCGTGTCGCAGCCGTTCACCCAGGCTGGCGCCCAGGCTGTAGGCGAGGTCCTGATCATCGGTGTTGGCCACGGCCAACATCGGCAGTAGGCAAAAACCTAGAACAATGGATCGAAGCATGACCAATTCCTACGGCGGTGGGTGGCGAAGTATGCCAGTGTCCAGGGCGGTGCGGGCTCGCCCGGTGCCGGGCACATGATGCATTCAGCAACGGCAGTTAGCGTCGGCGATGAGTTGTTGATTGCAGTGTTTGCGATGCGCAATGTACTCAGACGTTGATATGCAACAGTGTATGGATATTGCGGTCAAGATGCCCTAGCGGCCTGCGCAGCGGAAGCATAGTATGAGTCGCACTCTCATCAGTCAGGAGGTAAGTCATGTCGGCCAAGAAAAAGCCAGTCAGCACGCCGTTACACCTGCTTCAGCAACTTTCGGGTAGCTTGCTTGAACATTTGGAAGAGGCCTGCTCGCAAGCGCTGGCTGATGCAGAGAAGCTGTTGGCCAAGTTGGAAAAGCAGCGCGGCAAGGCCCAGGAAAAACTGCATAACGGTCGCTTGAAGTTGCAGGACGCAGCAACGGCGGGCAAAGCCAAGTCGCAAAACAAGGCCAAGAAGGCAGTTGCCGAGCTCGAAGCGCTGCTCGACTCGCTCAAGGACCGTCAGACCCAGACTCGCGGCTACATCCAGCAGCTAAAGCGCGATGCTCAGGACAGCCTGAAACTGGCCCAGGGCGTTGGCAAGGTTCGTGAAGCTGCCACCAAGGCCCTCGACCAACGTGCAGCCCAGGCTGCCGCCCCAGCCGCTACCAAGCCTGCTGCCAAGACCACAGCCGCCAAATCGTCCACCCACGCTACCGGCAAGGCCAAACCAGCCGCGCGAACCGCAGCGACCAAGCCTGCGGCCAAGGCCGCCGACGCCAAATCCGTGGCAGCCAAACCCGCTGCAAGCTCGACCTCGAAGCCTACCGCGGCCAAGGCTGCCGCGAAGCCGGCCGCGGCCAAGTCCCCTGCCAAAGCAACGGCGGCCAAGTCTTCCGCGACCGAACCTAACGCAGCCCGTCCCCAGGCGGCTAAGTCTGCATCCAAGTCTGCATCAGGCGCTGCGGGTGCAAAAGCCACAAGCAAGCCCGCACCTGCCAAACCCTCGACCCGTGGCACCGCTACCAGAACGGCGACTCGCACTGCCAGCAGCCGCTCCGCGAGTGCCAAGCCGGCAACAGCTGCGGAAGAAAGAGCCCCATCGTCCGGCAACTCGGTGAGCCCTGCCACACCAGTATCCGATGTAAGTGCTGCTCAGTCGTCGTCCACCGACGCCTGATGCGCCAGTGCCGCCGCGCGCAATTGTTCAAGCGCGCGGTGATCTTGCAGCTGGCTCGGCACAAGCCCAGCCAGCCAGTCGCCCGTTTGTCCAGGTCTGCCAGCGGGCCACTGTGATGCACAGGCTTGCAAGCGCTCCAACAGCGCTCTTTCGGCCGAAAGCTCCAGCTTTTTGAGTTGCTCTCGAAGTTCAGCCAACGGTTGATCCTCTTTGGCTGATTCTCGCCATTGTTCGCGCAGGCTTCGTAAGGGCGATACCACATCCCGTTGCCAGGGCCCTGCACAGCCCTGCAATGCCTCGATGCGCAGTTGCTGCACCTCGATTGACCTGGCCTGCAGCCAGGTGGCGCACAGTAGCAGGCATACATCGCCTCCTTGCCGTTGCAGGTCGAGGCAAGCCGCTTCCACACCGGGCCTGGCGTACAGGCTCAGGGCGTGATCCCACAAGTCGCTTTGCATGGTTCCACTCGCGCTATGGGCCGAGGAAGCTGGTAGACTCCGCGACCATCATGATCAGACTATCCAACCTCACTTTACAGCGTGGTCCTCAGCGCTTGCTAGATGGCGCCGAGATGACCCTGCACACCGGTCACAAGGCCGGCCTCATCGGTGCCAACGGTGCCGGCAAATCCAGCTTGTTCGCCTTGCTGCGCGGTGAGTTGTCGCCCGATGGCGGTGATTGCCACCTGCCGGCAGACTGGCGGATCGCACACATGCGCCAGGAGGTCGATACCCTTGACCGGGTGGCCGTGGACTATGTGCTCGACGGCGATGTGCGATTGCGCAGGGTGCAGGCTGCGTTGGCAGAGGCCGAACAGGCCCATGACGGTACGGCACTGGCCCGGCTGCATAGTGAGTTGGACAGTGCTGACGGTTATACCGCCGATGCGCGAGCGCGCAAGCTGCTGGCGGGGCTGGGCTTTACCAACGAGCAGATGGACCGCCGCGTCGGCGACTTCTCCGGTGGGTGGCGGATGCGCCTGAACTTGGCCCAGGCATTGATGTGCCCCTCCGACCTGTTATTGCTCGACGAGCCGACCAACCACTTGGATCTGGACGCCATCCTCTGGCTGGAAGACTGGCTCAAGGGCTACCCGGGCACGCTGTTGTTGATCTCCCATGACAGGGATTTCCTTGATGCCGTGGTCGATCACGTGCTGCATGTCGAACAACGCAAGCTTAACCTTTACAAGGGCGGCTACAGTGCCTTCGAGCGCACCCGTGCCGAACGCCTGGCCCAACAGCAGCAGGCCTACGAGAAGCAGCAGGCGCAGCGCGCGCACATGGAAAAATACATTGCGCGCTTCAAGGCCCAGGCCACCAAGGCGCGTCAGGCACAGAGCCGCATAAAGGCCCTGGAGCGCATGGAGGAGCTGTCAGCTGCTCACGTGGATTCGCCGTTCGATTTCGTGTTCCGCGAGTCGCAGAAAATCTCCAGCCCCCTGTTGAGCTTGTCCGAAGGGCGACTGGGTTACGGCGACAAGGCCATCCTCGAGAAGGTGAAGCTGCAGCTGGTGCCAGGTGCACGCATTGGCCTGCTAGGCCCCAACGGCGCAGGCAAGTCCACCTTGATCAAGAATCTTGCCGGTGAGCTTGAGCCGCTGTCCGGGCGCCTGGTGCGAGGTGAAAACCTCGCCGTCGGCTATTTTGCCCAGCATCAGCTCGACTCGTTGGACGACAAGGCCAGCCCCTTGCTGCACCTGCAGCGCATTGCCCCAACCGAGCGCGAGCAAACGCTGCGCGATTTCCTCGGTGGTTTCGATTTTCATGGCGACCGCGTAGACGAGCCGGTCGTGAATTTCTCAGGTGGCGAAAAGGCACGGCTTGCGCTGTCGCTTATCGCCTGGGAGCGGCCGAACCTGCTGCTGCTTGACGAACCCACCAACCACCTGGACCTGGAAATGCGGCTGGCCCTGACCATGGCCTTGCAGGAGTTTGCAGGGGCAGTGGTAGTGGTGTCCCACGACCGGCACCTGCTCAAAAGCACCACTGATGACTTCTTGCTGGTCGCCGATGGCAAGGTCGAACCCTTCGACGGGGACCTCGATGACTATAGCCGCTGGCTCGTGGACTATCGTCAGCGCAACGCGCCGGTCAGTAGCGCGGTAACCAACCCCGACAAGACCGACAAGAAGGCCATGCGCCAAGCTGCGGCAGCATTGCGCCAACAATTGGCGCCACACAAGAAGACCGCTGACAAGCTTGAAGCTGAACTCAACCAGGTGCATGCACAGTTGGCCGAGATCGAGGCTGCGTTGGGTGATGGTGGTCTCTACGAAGCGGCGCGCAAGGAAGAGCTGCGTGAATTGCTGGCCCGGCAAACTGCGCTGAAGCAACGTGAAGGTGACCTCGAAGACGCTTGGATGCAGGCATTGGAAACGCTTGAAGCCATGCAGGCCGAACTCGAAGCGCTCAGCTGACGCGCGCTCTGCGAGCTTTGCTACCGGCCTCCCGGAAGCAGAGCTGCAGAATCGTTCAAATTGCGCTGGTCATTTTTTCATCGGCACCTTAGCTTAATGTTTTGAAACATGTGCATGAGCGAGGTGTGGGATGTCGATGGAAGTGTGGTTGGGCTTTTTTGCCGCCTGCTGGGTAATCAGTCTGTCTCCCGGCGCGGGCGCTATCGCCTCGATGTCCAGCGGGCTGCAGTACGGGTTCTGGCGCGGTTACTGGAATGCGCTGGGCTTGCAGATTGGCCTGGTGATGCAGATCGCAATCATTGCTGCAGGCGTCGGGGCCATCCTGGCTGCCTCGGCCACCGCCTTCCATGTAATCAAATGGTTCGGCGTCGCCTACTTGGTATACCTGGCCTATAAGCAATGGCGCGCCTTGCCCATGGACATGAGCGATGAATCCGGTATACGACCCATCGGCAAACCGCTGAGCCTGGTGTTCCGAGGTTTTCTGGTGAACGTCAGCAACCCCAAGGCCCTGGTTTTCATGCTGGCGGTGCTGCCGCAGTTCATCAATCCCCATGCGCCTTTGCTGCCACAGTACATCGCCATCGCCGCGACCATGGTTGCCGTCGACATGCTGGTGATGGCGGGCTATACCGGGCTTGCAGCCCGCGTGCTGCGGGTGCTGCGCACACCCAGGCAGCAAAAGCGCCTCAACCGTACCTTTGCCGGGCTGTTCATCGGTGCGGCCACGTTCCTGGCCACCTTGCGCCGCGCGCCGCTGTAGATCCAGGGCAGGGGGGCTGCGCCTTTTGGCTCACAGCCATCTGCTCAGGGCATTAGTGGGATTTATCGAGTCTTCTGCTTTGGCGCGCTGTCTATTCCCCAGGCACGATGATTGCAGTCATCCTGCCTGGGGCGCTGATGCCCACCCTTGAGCGCAAGCTCTTAAACAGGACTGGCGCTTACACCGAAGCGCATGCCGGCACTGCGGAGGAATCATGGACAAACCGACTCACCACTTTTCCGAATTGTTCAAGCAGCTTGGACTGGACGACGATCCGGTCGAGATCGAGCGCTTCATCACCACCCATTCGCCGCTCGACGATGATGTGAAGTTGGTCGATGCACCGTTCTGGAGTGAAGGCCAGCGTGCTTTTCTCAAGGAAAGCTACACTGCCGATGCCGACTGGATTCCCATGATCGACCAGTTGAACGAAGCACTTCATCCGGCCAAGAAATAAGTTACCCGCAGCGAAAGAGTAAGTGGCCGTGAGTCGCCCCAGTCAATGCGCCGTTACCGCCATTCAAGCGGGATAGGGTGTGGACCGTTCTGGACTCGGCTGACGGCCAGCCTTACCTGTGGCGCGTGCGGGCAAACGCGTTTCCAAGCGTTTCACTCACCGCGGATGTACTGCTCGAGCTGCAAGATCAGCCCTGCCTGCTCCGCAATGGTCTCCTTGACCAGGTCGCCAATCGACAACAGCCCCAACAGCTCACCGTTGCTCACCACCGGTAGATGGCGCAAATGCCGGTTGGTCATCAGGTTCATGCAGTATTCAAGGTTGTGCTTCGGCTCCACGGTGACCACCGGTGCGCTCATGATATCGCGCACCGGCGTGGCGGCCGACGAGCGTCCCTTGAGCACCAGCTTGCGCGCATAATCGCGTTCACTGACGATACCTACCACCTCGTTGCCTTCAACGACAGGCAATGCGCCGATGTTCATCTCGGCCAACAGTCTGAGGGCGTCGAGCACTGAGTCGTCCGGGCCGATGGTATACACGGTCTGGTGTTCGGACTTGCTCTTGAGGATTTGTTCGACGTTTTTCATGGCGGCCTCTGCGGGTGGAGGAAAACACTGGCGACGGTCATGCAAGCATCGACCACCCGGCGCCGTCCGGCAATGCAAGAAACGGCATCGAGGTGATTGAAAAACGTCATGAGCATGCAGAGGGCGTCTGCCTCAACCCTCTCGGGTGATCAGTCGTCGGTGGCAGTCCTCGGGGCTCAACTGCCGGCCTGCACGGGATCGAACGATGATCGTCTCGATGGGCTCGTCCGTCACTTTATCCAGCATGATCGAATGGCACTCGCCTGAACCGTACATGAAACGCTCTCCCCACTGGCGCATGCTGATGACAATGGGGAAGGCGGCCCGCCCCATCTCGGTCAGCACATACTCCTTGTAAGCGCTCCCATCCGAAGCAGGCCGTACCTCGAACACGCCCAATTCGACCATTGCCTTGAGCTTTACGGTGAGGATGTTCTTGGCGACACCCAGTCGCTTCTGAAAATCACTGAACCGCCGTACGTCGTCAAACGCTTCGCGGATGATCATCAATACCCATCGGTCCCCAATTGCTTCAAGGGTGCGCGCCACTGGGCATTCACTGCGCGCTAGCTGTTCCTGTTTGGCCATGTTTGTCCATGAGCAGATGTTGAAAAGCGCTAACCATATGAGAAAACGTTCATGGCCAGTAGTTGCATTTAAAAACCTGTTTTGTTAAAAATCGCTGCAAGTGGTTTTCTTTTAAAACCGATTCCAAGGATGGAAGTGCATGCCGTACAGGCCAGACAGCCCGGTCAAGCGCGCGGCGACAGCCGAAGCATCTGCCAATGGCTACGACACACCGCGTAGTACCACACTCAGCTCCTCTCAGACCTTCCTCTTTGCCATTACCTGCGCAATGGCCGTGGCGAATGTCTACTTCGCCCAGCCGCTGCTCGAGTCCATGGCCAGCAGCTTGGCGGTGCCTGCCAGCACCATCGGCATCGTCGTCACGGCCACCCAGGCAGGTTATGCGGTCGGTTTGCTGTTCATCGTGCCGCTGGGCGACTTGGTCAACCGGAAAAAACTCATCCTTTGCCAAATGCTCCTCAGCGCCTTGGCCCTCTGTGCCGTAGGGCTGGCGCAGGCCTGGGCCGTGCTGCTGGGTGCGATGGTCCTGGTGGGATTGATGGCCGTGCTGGTGCAAGTGGTGGTGGCCTACGCTGCGGCACTGGCAAGCCCCGAGCAACGTGGCCAGGCCGTGGGGACGGTGACCAGTGGCGTGGTCCTGGGGATTCTGCTTGCACGTTTCGTGTCTGGCGCAATGGCCGATCTGGCCGGGTGGCGCAGCGTGTATTTCGTGTCGGCCGTGCTGATGGCGGGGATGGCCTTGGTGTTGTGGCGCACGCTGCCCGCACCTCCACGGGCTTCGGTCAGCGGCGGCTACTTTGCCCTGCTGCGTTCGGTGCTGCAGCTGTTTCTAAGCGAACGTACCCTGCGCGTGCGTGGGGTCTTCGCGTTGCTCATCTTCGCAGCCTTCAGCGTGCTCTGGACTTCCATGGTCCTGCCGCTCAGTGAGCCAGACCTTGCGCTTTCGCATACCCAAATCGGGCTGTTTGGCCTTGCCGGCGTAGCAGGGGCCCTCGCCGCAGCGAGGGCCGGGCGACTGGCAGACCGTGGCCTGGGCAATCGCACCACAGGCATTGCGCTGGCCGTGTTGACCCTGTCCTGGCTCCCGACGGCGTTTGTCCACAGCTCGCTGCTGGCAATGGTCCTGGGCGTGGTGATGCTCGACTTCGCCGTGCAGGCCGTGCACGTCACCAACCAGAGCCTGATCTTTGCTGCACGGCCGGATGCGCAAAGCAGGCTCGTTGGCGCCTACATGTGCTTCTACTCGCTGGGCAGCGGGCTCGGTGCCATCGCGGCGACCTACACCTACGCCCAGGCGGGTTGGGTCGCCGTGTGCCTGCTGGGCGCATCGATCAGTGCCGTCGCCTTGATCTACTGGCTGTGGTTGAACTTCAACGACCGATAAGTACTTGCGCTTCAACAGGTGTGCTCATTGTTTCGACACAGCCACCTGATGCCGTGCGCGCGACACCGCAACTTCAACTGACCCGAGGCACGTATGGCGCTGCACAAACTGACCGTTTCCTCCCACGGCGTCGACTTTGAACTGCCTTCCAATTCACCCCTTACGGACATCGAATGGGAGGCCGGTGGCAAGAATGTCATCCCGCTGGGTTGCCGTATCGGGGCCTGCGGGGCGTGCCTGATCAAAGTCAAGAAAGGGCTGGACGCGTTGAATCCACGCAACGATGAGGAAACAGCATTCATAGAACTGTTGGGCTATAGCGGGGCGGACTACCGTCTGGCCTGCCAGTGCCTGATCAGAGGTGAATTGGCCATTGATGTCATTGGCTAGGCAGTGCGTTGTTCACGTCGACTCATGATGAGTGGCGTCTTGTATCAGAACCCAAAAAGAGGCTCGAATATGCTGAACCGTGTAAAGAATGTGGGCTATGGCGATCGCACACCGTTCCTCAATGCTGCTGCATCGGTCAACCTGCGTGGGGAAATCGACAGCATCATCGATGAACAGGTCGAGCAGTGGTACAAGACGGTGCCGCAAGCCGCGCACCTGGAAGGCAAGGATGTCAACAGCGCCTACTACAAGCGTCACCTGATCGAAACGGCGTGGCGTATCCGCCTGCTGCGCGTTGCCGAGGCCAAGGCATTGGTCGAGGTGGCGAAAGTCAGCCCGGAAGCTGCGCAGATCTGGGCCCACTACGAGCAGGAAGAAATGCTGCATGACGACCTGTTCATCCAGGATCTTCAGCGTGTAGGCGTCAGCCGCGAAGAATTCCTTGCCACTGAGCCCTACTTGTCCACCAAGCTGTTGGCAGGCTTCTTCTCCTACCTGCTCGACCATGAAGGTCCCCTGGGCGTCATCGCCTACTCGTACCTGGTCGAGTACGTCAACGTCAAGCTTGAGCCGCGCAAGCTCGAAGCGCTCAAGGGCTCGGTCGGCGAATCCAAGATCGCAGGTCAGATTTCCCACTCCCACACCGACATCAACGATGACCACCCAGGCGAGGTATGGGCGGCGTTGCGCTTCTTGATCAAGGGTGAGCAGGACATCGCTGCGCTCAAACGCTACCTGGCCGAGCATCAGAAAGTGCTGGCCATGTACTTCAACGAGTTGTACCTGGACACGCTGGCCAGCCCGCAAGCCAAGGTAGCCTAAGCCATGGTGCAGGCAATGAAGACGACGCGACCTGGTGTGCTGATCCTGAGCCATTGCGGCTTTTCCTTTCTGGAAGACTTGAAGTTAGAGCTGCATCGTCGTCAGCTTCGCTGCTTCGTGCTTTCTTCATTGCCGCTTCCTGAACATGTACCCGCTCGTTTGCAGCAAATCGAGTCCTGGGCAGACCGGCTCTATGTCGGCGACGCTCACCAATTGCGCAGCGACGAGGTTACCCAAACCCTCCAGCGGCTGCATGAAGCAGGCGAACAGGTCACCTGTTGCATCAGCGTGTGGGAGGGGTATCGGCACCTGATGGCGCAGGCCAACCTGTCGCTTGGCACCTACGACATTGCCCCTGAGCAAGCGCTTGCCCTGCGCAACAAGCTCGCGGTGCGTAACCAACTGGCGGCGGCCGGGCTTTCACACGTCCAGGCGCATGCACTGTCGGCACCGGTCCTGCAGGCCTTGCAGCTGGACGGCCGCCACTACTTCATCAAGCCGATCCACGGCATTGCTTCCTATGCCGCCTTCCCAATGCATCCGGACACCCGTTGGGACACGTTGGAAGCCCTGAGAGAGGCTTCGGCAAGCGACACCGTGTATGCCTCTGCCTTCAACGAAGGGCTTGAGTTCATGGCCGAGGATTACATACCCGGTAAAGAATTCAGCTTCGAGACCCTATTGCTCGATGGTCAGGTCCACGTCGTGGCCATCCATGAAAAATACGAAGTCACAGAGACCGCCGAAACGGTATTGGAAGACAGCTGCACCACACCGCCGGCCAGCCTCGATCAGGCACAGATTGCAGCCGGCCTGGCATGGCTGAATCAAGTGCTTGGCTGTCTGGCGTTGAAATGGGGCTGCTACCATATCGAAGCCAGGTTCACGGACGAGCATTGGGACCTGATCGAAGTCAATCCACGGGTTGGCGGCAGTCTGATTTCTCATAGCGTAGAAGCGGTCGCTGACGGGCACAGCATGCTGTCGCTGTGGCTGGACCTGCTATTCGCAAGCCAGGACGATGGGCCTCTGCGCGAGGCCTTCGCACATCGTCTGGACAGGCTCGGCTGGCACGCTGATGGCACCACCGCACAGACGACGGCCACGTTCTTTCGCGTCTATTTCGCCAAACCCGGCACCTTGCGTTGCGTCGAGCTGGCTACGGCCGCACCGGCGCCTAGCGTCACACACATCCTGCTCAAGGCAGGCGATGTGATTCCTGCCCATGCCCGTGAAGTGTTCCTCGGTCAGTTGCTGTGGACATTCCCGCGCACAGAGCACCCCGCTGAACTCAAGCGCTTGTCTCGTATCAGCGCAGATGCGCTCGATATCCAGTACGAAACCGAAGGCTTCTGACGCCCGCCACGCACCGGAGACAACTGACATGTCCTTGCAAAGACCCGTTTTGCTGGTTGTGGATTACAACTTGAGCCGTATTGGCGACGTTCAACACATGCGCAACCATGCCCGTGAGCGCTGGAATGCCGAAACCTGGTTGGTTCGCAGTGCTCCCCAGGCGCACGATCTGCGCATCAGCGATCGGCTGATCGACGCAGACCCGTTGGCACCGGACTTCATCCAGCGCGTGCTTGAGCAGCTAGGCGACGATGCCACGCGTGTGAGTGCTGGGATCGTGTTTTCCGACAATGCCGTAGCCAGTGGCGCTGCGCTGCTCGAACGCCTGGGTTTGCCTGTTGACGACGCCCGCCTTGCCTTGGGTGCGTTTGATAAGCTGGCTTATCGGATCAGCGAGCAGCGCATCGGGCCGATGCTCACCCAACTCGGCGTGATGGTGCCGGATTTCGAGCGCATCAGGTGCCTTGAAGACGTCCAGAACTTCGCCCAGCGTCAGACACGCGGCTTCGTCATCAAGCCCACGACCGAGGGCAATAACCGCGGCGTGGTCCTGGTCGCCCCGGGCGCAGACTGCGACCAGGCGTTTGCCGAGGTGGAGCCGTACCTGGCGAACGGCGTGCTGGCCGAAGCCTTGATACCCTTTGACCGTGAATTCTCGTACGACGGATTGGGCGAGTTGTGGTTCATCACCGAGAAAGTCAGCGCCACCGGGCGCTACCCTGTGGAAGTGGCGCAGATCCTGCCGGCCCGGCTCGACCATCAGGAGCGCATGGCCATCCGTGTGGTGGGCGAGCAGGTCAACCGATTGGTTGGCCAGCGCATCGGGCCGTTCCACAATGAGATCAAGCTCAGCGAAAAAGACTGCAACACGGCGGTGGTCGAGCCCAATCGGCGTCCTGCAGGCATGAAGATCTGGACGCTGGCTCAGGCCGTCCACGGGCTTGACTTGTATGCAGCCTGGATCGACTCGGTATTTTCGGCAGCCATACCCAAGGAGCTGCCAGAACCGACCTGTAGCGCAGCCACCCTCATGTTCGGCGTGCCCCAGGACATGACCGTCGAGGTGGCCCAACTGGGCGATGTTCATGCCCTGGTGGTGGAAACGATCGCCTGCGCAGCCCAGCAGCTGGGCATCGCGCAGGACGCCGTCGTCTTGCTCGAATGCGCTTGGGTGACCCGTGCGCGCCGTCTCGTCCATGCAACGCCCCGCGACAATAGCGACTTCGTGGCGCAGGCCTGCGTCGCGCTGCACGATACCCAGGCCGATATCCGTGATCTGGTGAGTGCGCTGCGCGAACGATGGCTGCAAGTCATGGCGCGCAGCCTGGCTGCCGAACCCCTGCTCAAGGCCGCTTGCTGAGCGACGCCCTCCACGCTTCGAGAACAATAATATGAAGATTCTGATCCTCCACCGTGTGCCTTACCCCCGAATCGAATACCACCGTGGCATTGATCATGTGCTGCACGAAGTCACCTATTTCGGTAAGCAAGCTGCAATCGACACGCTGCCTGCCGATTTGCAGTGCGAGCGGGTGGTACGAGCAGGTACCGCCAGTGCCAGCGAGGAAGCATTGGCATGGTTGTCTGATAGCCCCCAGCACTTTGATCGCATCATTTCGATGTCCGAATACGAGTTGCTCGATGCTGCGCGCTTGAGAGAAGCACTGGGCGTTGAAGGGGCGTCAGTGCAGACCGTGACCCTGGCGCGCAACAAGCTACTGATGAAGGAGGCGGTGTAGGCTCATGGCTTGCGCATACCGCGGTTCATGTCGCTGGCCTGTTATCTGGAGGCGCAGGGCCAGGTGCCTTGGGCGGGCAAAACGGTCTTCAAACCCCATAGCGGTGCTTCGAGCGCGGACGTCAGCGTACATGTGTCATCTCAGGCCCACCCCGAAATCCGGCGCAAGATCCATGAACAGTCGTTGCACATCGATGATTTTCAGGTCGAGGAGTACATTGCAGGCCCGATTCGCCATTTCGACGGCTTGGTGCTCGACGGTCGAATCGTCACGATGCAGGCCAGTGAATATGTAGGCACCTGCCTGGCCTACATGGAGCAGGGCGCGCCGCTGGGCTCCTGGCATGTGGACAGCTGTGCATCCACACGGGAGTGGGTGGGGCAGGCGCTGAACGCGGTGCAGATCACCCAGGGCGCTTTTCACCTGGAAGCCATCATGGACGCCAACGGGCCGGTGTTCCTCGAAGTGGGTAATCGGGTCGGCGGGGCTGACGTGGTGGCGACCTATGAGATGGCCACAGGGATCCATTTGCCTTCGCTGGAACTGCGTATCTATGTCGAGGGCGAACTAGACTTTTCGACACTGAGCGGCCGGCAGGCGGACTTGGGCTACGGATGGTTCGTGTTCCCTGGGCACACTCACCCGCAGCGCACGTTCCATGGGCTCGAGGGCGCAGGTGAACTGCGCAGCAGCCCTTGTATCGTGCAGTGGAACGAACTCGAACCGGGTGCACCATTGCCTGGGCACGTGACCTACTCGGCATTCGAAGCGCCGCTGGCGGGCATCGTCAAGACTGCCGACCCCGAGCGTACCCGCGACTGGATAGGCGATTTGTTCTCCCGGGTATCACTGGCCCGGCACCTGACCTCCGTTGCTTAACTTCTTCTTCAAGGCAGCCTGCCAATGAAACCACAGCATGTAGTGCTGGCCGTTCTGATCACGGCCATCTGGGGCATCAATTTCTCTGTCATCAAACTGGGGCTGGCCACTGTCGATCCCCTGATCCTCGCCGGGATTCGTTTCAGCCTGTGCGCGCTGCCGGCGATTTTCTTCATCCGCAAACCTGATGTGGCCTGGCGCTACATCATTGGTTATGGCCTGGTGTTCGGCATCGGCTTATGGGGTGTGGTCAACCTCGGGATCAAGGCTGGGCTGTCTGCCGGCATTGCCTCGCTGGTGCTGCAGTTCAGTGCATTCTTCACCATCCTGCTGGGCGGGGTGGTCTTCAAGGAAGCACTGACGCGCTTTCAGGTGCTGGGCATGCTGGTCGCCTTTGCGGGGCTGCTGTGCATCATTACGATCAGCGACGGCTCGGTGACGTTGCCTGGTGTACTGCTGGTACTCCTTGGCGCTGGCGCATGGAGTGTCGCCAACGTCATCAACAAGAAGGCCAGGACCAAGGACGTGTTCGCGTTCCTGGTGTGGTCCAGCGCTTTTGCACCGATCCCGTTGTTCGTGCTCGACTACGCGGTCAACGGCAGTGCCGGCTACACCGCGCTGGTCCATCAGGTGGACAGCACGGCCATTCTGTCGATTCTCTTCCAGGTCTACCCCAACACCTTGTTTGCCTACTGGATCTGGAATTCGCTGCTCAAGACGTACCCGGTATCAACCGTCGCACCGCTTTCGCTGCTGGTGCCGATTTTCGGCATGCTCGGCTCGGTACTGGTGTTCAACGAGAGCGTGCCCACCAGCAAGGTGCTGGCCGTTATCCTGATCGTGCTGGGCCTGGCTGTGGGCCTGTATGGCCAGCGCCTCTTCAATGCTTTGTCCGCGCGCACCGCGCGAACTTCACTGTGAATCGATAGGAAGTCGAAATGAGTTTGGGAAGACGTGGATTCATGGGGGGCGCTGTGGGCGCCACCCTGGTTGGCGGCAGCATGATCGCCAGCTTGTCCAACGCAGGCGCCGCTCCGGTGCCTGAACCGGAAGCCCCGGCATTCGATCCCGCCGACTGGGCATCGGTACGGTCGCAGTTTCAGCTGTCGCCCCGGTATGTGCATATCTCCAACTTCTTCCTGGCATCCAACCCCAAGCCGGTGCGCGATGCCATGGCGCGGCACCGGGAGGCCTTCGACCAGAACCCCTATACCTACCTTGAAGACCACATGTTCGCCAAACCCGAAGACATGGTCTGGCGCAAGGTCTGCGAAACGGCAGCCGCCTATACGGGGGGCGCGCAGAGGACATTGCCCTGACCACCAGCACGACCCAGGGCCTGGCAATGATCTACAACGGCATCAAGCTCAATCCCGATCAGGAAATCCTCACCACCCACCATGAGTGGTACACCCACGACGAAGCGATGCGCCTGGCCGTGGTCAAATGGGGTGGCAGCATCAGGCGCATCGATCTCTACCAAGGGCCGCAGGACGTCAGCGTCGATGCCATCGTGGCGCGTATCGAAGCCGCCATTCGCCCTTCGACCCGCATTCTGGCAATGACCTGGGTTCACTCCGGCACCGGCGTGCGATTGCCGGTCAAGGAGATCGGCGACCTGGTGGTCCGGCTCAACAACGGCCGTGACGAGGCGCAGAGAATCCTGTACGTAATTGACGGGGTGCATGGTTTCGGCTGCTCCGAGGCGCAGGTCGCCAGCCTGGGATGCGATTTCTTCAGTGCCGGTACGCACAAGTGGATACTCGGCCCCCACGGCACCGGTCTGGTGTGGGGACGCGAGGGGCAATGGCGCCACGTCATGCCGACCATCCCCACCATCATGGCGGCCGAGCCTGCCAATGCCTGGCGCCAGGAACGTGCGCCGCAGGGTGATACGCAAGCGGCCTGGGTAAGCCCCGGGGGGTTCCAGGCGTTCGAGCATCAGTGGGCGATGATCGAGGCGTTCCGATTCATCGAGCAAATTGGCCGCACGCGCATTGCCGAGCGTGTCGCCGAACTCAATGGCCAGCTCAAGGAAGGGCTGGCCAAACTGCCCAACGTTTCATTGCTCACGCCCCAGAGCGCGCAGTTTTCAGCGGGTATCGTGTGCTGCGACGTCAAAGGTCAGGCGCCCAAGGACGTGGTGGCGAAGTTGAAAGCGCAGAACATCATTGCCAGCGCAACGCCCTACCGTCACACCTCGGTTCGCTTCTCTGCCGGGATCACCAACACCCCCCAGGACATTGAGAAGACCCTGCAGGTGATGCACAGCCTGACGTGATTCAGGGCTGTGCAGGGTTCACCGGACGCGCTACCCGGCCCTCTAGGCCGGGTAGCGATGCCAAAGGCAGAGGCGGGGCTCAGAGCTTCGGCATCTGCCCGATCCGCGCCACCATTTCGCTGACCACCTGCAGGTCCAGCATGAACTGGTCCACGGTCTTGAACTCGTTGTCGTTATGCCCGGTGTACTTCACGCCGGGCATTGCCAGACCAAACTGCACGCCGTTGGGCAAGTCATGCACCGAGGTGGCCCCGGCGGACGTACCGAAGGTGTGCTCCATGCCCAGGTTTTCGCTGGCCACGGCCAGCAGTGCCTTGACCCACTCGCCTTCTGGGTTGCGGTACATCGGCTCATCCAGGCTGTAGTCGTAGGCGGGCGTGATATGGCTCTGCTGCGACCATTTGCCGAGCTTGTCGGCGATTTCATCCTTGATCGTTGCGACCGCCTTGCCCTTGGGAATGCGCAGGTTGATCGCCAGCTTCAAGCCTTTGTCATCCACACCGACGAAGGTTGGCGAGGCGGTAAGCGGCCCCATGAACGCATCGTCATAGGCGATGCCCAGCTTCTTGCCCAGGTAGTCCAGGCCCCAGTTGTCCGCCGCATAGCGGGCAGCATCGGTGAACTGGTTCTGCTTCAATGGCACCGTTTTGCCCACGCCATTGATGAAGTCCAGCATGCGCGCGACAGGGTTCACGCCCGATTCGGGTTCTGAGGAATGAGCTGACATACCGGTTACGGTGAGCACCACCTGCTTGCCGTCGGGTTTGGCAGCGATGCTGAAGTCGCCACCGTTTTGCTTCACGTACTCGGCACCGGCCGTGTTCAGTCGCCGCGCCAGTGCGCTGGAGTCGTCGGTGAGCAAGGTCGCTACCGAGGTGGACGGGATCTGATTGGTAGCAAGCCCACCGGTGAGGTTGACGATTTCGGCCCCGTGGCCGCTGGCCGCACGCTTGGCAAAATTCGCCATCACGGTGCCGTAGCCTTTTTCCGCGATGACCACCGGGTAGCCGCCATCCAGGGCGAGGTTGTAGTCAGGCGTGGGGTTGCGCTCGAAGTAGTACGGGATGGCATCGCCGCTGGTTTCCTCGGTGGTGTCGATCAGCAGTTTGAATTGCCGCGCCAGGGGCAGGTTTTCATCCTTGGCGACCTTCAGGGCATACAGCGCTACGACGATGCCATTCTTGTCGTCCTCGGTACCACGGCCGTACATGCGATCACCGACCAGGGTCACCTTGAACGGGTCCAGGCGCGTGCCGTCGGCAAGCTTCCAGTTTTCCGGTGTGACAGGAACCACGTCGGCATGGGCATGGATACCGACCACTTCCTTGCCGCTTCCCAGGGAGATTTCGTAGACACGGTTGTCGACGTTGCGAAAAGCCAGCCCAAAGCCTTCGGCCAGTGCCTTGATCTTGTCGGCGATCTTCAGGAACTCAGGGTTTTCATGCTGAGGTGTACCCTCGACGGTGACCGTGGGAATGGCCACCAATTCGCGCAGCGTCTGGGTGGCGGCCTTGCCGTACTTGATGCGGGTGTAGAGCCCGAGCAGGCGATTGATCTCGTTCTGCTGCTCGGCGTCCAACGGCTTGCCGGCCAGGTAGGTGTCCAGGGTGGCGCCCAGGCCATCGGCCTGGTTCAGGTCGCTGCCTTTGAGCTTGCCGAGAAACTGCTTGAAGTCATGCGGATCGCTGCCGTCGAACGCCTTGACGATCGCCGCAGACTGCTGCTGGGTGAGGTTGGCCTGGGCAGGCAATGTGAACAAGCCGATGCTGGCCGCCAGCAGGGAGACAGAGGTGAGCTTTTTCAGGTGCATGAGTGTACGCATTCCTTCGCCAGTCATTGATGAGGCCCCGTCGTGCGGGAAGGCCCTCACGCTAACACCAATGACCTGTGGTACGGCAGTACCAGGCGTGTGACATGGCGCACAAACGAAAAAGCCCCAGGCGTTGGCCTGGGGCTTTTCATGTATGGCGCACTCGGCGGGATTCGAACCCACGACCCCTGCCTTCGGAGGGCAGTACTCTATCCAGCTGAGCTACGAGTGCAACGCGCACGCATGATACCTATCTCGTTCGTCGGCGTCCATCGCCTTGATCTGTAGCCTTTTTTACCTGTTGCCGTGTTTCGCCTCCACTAGGTACGGCTACTATTCCGGTTCGTGCTCGCCCTGGTCCGACAGGCTGCATCACACCCTGCCAGTGAGCCGTTTCCAATAAAGGTGTTCAACCGCTCGTTCTTTTTTTCGAACAGCCTATTGTCCAACACCCCAGCAGACGCTTAGCATTCGTTTGAGATTTCAAACGCTCGGAGCCCTGCGCTGGGCGCTTTCAACAATCAACAATTCGGGAAGCCGACATGCAGCTCAAAGACGCTCAGTTGTTCCGCCAGCAAGCCTTCATCAACGGTGAATGGCTGGATGCGGACAGCGGCCAGACTATCAATGTGACCAACCCTGCCACGGGCGAAGTCATTGGTACCGTGCCGAAGATGGGTACTGCGGAAACCCGCCGCGCCATCGAGGCAGCCGACAAGGCCCTGCCGGCCTGGCGTGCCCTGACCGCCAAGGAGCGCTCGACCAAGCTGCGTCGCTGGTTCGAACTGATGATCGAAAATCAGGACGACCTCGCTCGCCTGATGACCACCGAACAAGGCAAGCCGCTGGCTGAAGCCAAAGGCGAAATCGCCTATGCCGCCTCCTTCATCGAGTGGTTCGCCGAAGAAGCCAAGCGCGTCTATGGCGACACCATCCCCGGCCACCAGCCTGACAAGCGCCTGATCGTCATCAAGCAGCCGATTGGCGTCACTGCGGCCATCACCCCGTGGAACTTCCCGGCTGCCATGATCACCCGTAAAGCCGGCCCGGCCTTGGCCGCTGGCTGCACCATGGTGCTCAAGCCTGCCTCGCAGACGCCGTACTCCGCGCTGGCCCTGGTCGAACTGGCCAACCGTGCCGGTATTCCGGCGGGCGTGCTGAGCGTGGTCACCGGCAGTGCTGGCGAAGTCGGCGGCGAGCTGACCGGCAACGCCTTGGTGCGCAAACTCTCCTTCACTGGCTCCACCGAAATCGGTCGCCAGCTGATGCAGGAATGCGCCAAGGACATTAAGAAAGTATCCCTGGAGCTGGGTGGCAACGCCCCGTTCATCGTGTTCGACGACGCCGATCTGGATAAGGCAGTCGAAGGCGCGATCATCTCCAAGTACCGCAACAACGGCCAGACATGCGTCTGTGCCAACCGTATCTACGTGCAGGACGGCGTCTATGACGCGTTCGCGCAGAAGCTGGCCGCCGCTGTCGCCAAGCTCAAGATCGGTAACGGCCTGGAAGACGGCACCACCACTGGCCCGCTAATCGACGGCAAGGCCGTGGCCAAGGTGCAGGAGCACATCGAAGACGCAGTGAGCAAAGGCGCCAAGGTCCTGTCCGGCGGCAAGCTGATCGAAGGTAACTTCTTCGAGCCGACCATTCTGGTCGACGTGCCCAAGACCGCTGCCGTTGCCAAGGAAGAAACCTTCGGCCCGCTGGCGCCGCTGTTCCGCTTCAAAGACGAAGCCGAAGTCATCGCCATGTCTAACGACACCGAGTTTGGCCTGGCCTCCTACTTCTACGCCCGCGACATGAGCCGTGTGTTCCGTGTCGCCGAAGCGCTGGAATACGGCATGGTAGGCATCAACACCGGCCTGATTTCCAACGAAGTGGCGCCATTCGGCGGTATCAAGGCTTCTGGCCTGGGCCGCGAAGGCTCCAAGTACGGTATCGAGGATTACCTCGAAATCAAATACCTGTGCATCAGCGTCTGATCGCACGGTAAAGGCTTTACCTCTGCCAGCGGGGCGCGAGAGCGACGTTCCGCTGGCCTTTTTTACATTGCAGCACCTGGTGGCCAGGGCGCTCGCGGCAGTCGATCAACGAATACTGACTGCGGGCAACCCCAGCTACCCCCGAATAAAAGCGCCATGTTCAACGGCGCAATGAGGGCATTATGAGCAAGACCAACGAATCCTTGATGCAACGCCGTGTCGCCGCCGTTCCACGTGGCGTCGGTCAGATCCACCCGATTTTCGTTGAATCGGCCAAGAACTCCACCGTCATCGACGTCGAAGGCCGCGAACTGATCGACTTCGCTGGCGGTATCGCCGTGCTGAACACCGGGCACCTGCACCCAAAAGTGGTTGCAGCGGTGCAAGAGCAGCTCACCAAGGTCAGCCACACCTGCTTCCAGGTGCTGGCCTATGAGCCCTACGTAGAGCTGTGCGAAAAGATCAACAAGCTGGTGCCAGGTGACTTCGACAAGAAGACCCTGTTGGTATCCACCGGCTCCGAAGCGGTCGAGAACGCCGTCAAGATCGCCCGTGCCGCGACCGGCCGCGCTGGCGTGATCGCCTTCACCGGCGGCTACCACGGCCGTACCATGATGACACTGGGCCTGACCGGTAAAGTCGTGCCGTACTCCGCAGGCATGGGCCTGATGCCAGGTGGCGTCTTCCGTGCACTGTTCCCGAGCGAGCTGCATGGCGTCAGCGTTGACGATGCCATCGCTTCGGTCGAGCGCATCTTCAAGAACGATGCCGAGCCACGTGACATCGCCGCTATCATCCTCGAGCCCGTACAAGGCGAGGGCGGCTTCCTGCCAGCGCCTAAAGAGCTGATGAAGCGTCTGCGTGCCCTGTGTGACCAGCACGGTATCCTGCTGATTGCCGACGAAGTGCAGACCGGTGCAGGCCGTACTGGCACCTTCTTCGCCATGGAGCAGATGGGCGTTGCGCCTGACCTGACGACCTTCGCCAAGTCCATCGCTGGCGGCTTCCCGCTGGCCGGTGTGTGCGGCAAGGCTGAATACATGGACGCCATTGCACCGGGCGGCCTGGGCGGCACTTATGCCGGTTCGCCAATCGCCTGTGCTGCGGCCCTGGCCGTCATCGATGTATTCGAAGAAGAAAACCTGCTGGACCGCAGCAAGGCCGTGGGCGAGCGCCTGACTGCCGGCCTGCGTGAAATCCAGCAGAAGCACCCGATCATCGGTGACGTGCGTGGCCTGGGTTCGATGATTGCCGTCGAAGTCTTCGAGAAAGGCACTCATACCCCTAACGCTGCAGCTGTCGCCCAGGTCGTTGCCAAGGCACGCGACAAGGGCCTGATCCTGCTGTCCTGCGGTACCTACGGCAACGTCCTGCGTATTCTGGTGCCGCTGACCGCCGAAGACGCCCTGCTGGACAAGGGCCTGGCCATCATCGAAGAGTGCTTCGCTGAACTCGCTTGATGTAGCTGGCTTTAAAAAAACCCGCTTCGGCGGGTTTTTTCATGTCAGCAATATACAGACGGCAGGCGGCGGCGATGCTCACCCCTGAACGATCTGGTTCTTGCCTTGGCGCTTGGCTTGATACATGGCTGCGTCGGCGCGGGCATACAAGCTGTTCAGGGTGTCATCGTCATCCAATAAACCCGTCAGACCCTGACTCACCGTCACGCTGTAGGTCTGGCCCTCCTGGCCGAAGCTCAGCCGCTGAACCTCCCGCTGCAACCGTTCGGCGATCTGTTCTGCCACTTTGGCCTTACAGCCCGGGAACACCGCGGCAAACTCTTCACCCCCGATCCGGCCGAACAGATCACCTCGGCGCAGTACGGTCCTGCCGCTGTGGGCGATACGCTGCAGCACCTGGTCGCCTTCCTGGTGGCCATAGCTGTCATTGATGTTCTTGAAATCGTCGATGTCCAGAAGCAGGAACGTCAGCGGTGTACCGTCCTCGCGTGCCTTGTCAAACGCCTGCTTGGCGCATTCGAAGAAGTGGCGACGGTTACTGCTCTGGGTCAGGACATCGGTAGTGGCCAGGCGCTGAAGCTCGCCCTCCAGTCGTTTCTTGTCGGTGATGTCTTCGGCAATGCCAACGATGGTTACCCGATCGTTACCTGGCTGCTGGCTGACGTAGCACTTGTCGCTTAACCAGCGCAGTTCGCCATCGCCATTGAGAATGCGGTATTCGCGGTGTTCCACGGAGCCTGTGGACAGTACCTGAGCCAGGCTCTGTTCGGCAAATTCAAGATCATCCGGATAGATGCTGTCGCGCCATACGTTGAAGTCGGCCATGACCCGGCAGACAGGGCGACCGAAGATGCGCTCGAATGCAGGGCTTACGTAGAGCACTTGCCGCGTTTCCCAATCGAAGGCCCACAGTACGGCGTTGACACTTTCGAGCAGCGAACTGAACAACTGCTCACGTTCGCTGAGGCGGGCGACTTCGCTTTGGGCATGCATCAGTGCCAGCAGGGTTTGAGCAGCGTCGGGGGGAGGAGTACCGGGCAGAATCTTGGGATTGTTCTTGGCCATGTGCACAGAGCGCGCTCGACGGGTAAAGGTGCGGCCACCTTCCGGCCGATGTGGGCAGTTCGAGTCGAAACAGAGCAGTGAAGTTCCTGAGCTTACGCCCCAGAACGGGGCGTATCGATCAACGGAGGTCAGGCAGCGGTCGGGCGCAGGGAATAGGTTTTCAACTGTGACGCAAAGTCGCGTAGGGCGTGGATGCCACTGGTCTCGGCCTCATGCACCCAATCCTTCATGGCGGCAAGCATGTCGTGGCCGTTGGCGCTAGTCCGCGCCCAGATCTGCTGCAGGGCCAGGCGTTTCTCGTAAATGGTCTTCAATGCCTGGCTGTGCGCCAGCATGGACTCGATACGGACATGGTGGCGATCCTCCAGCAAGCTGGTCTCGCGGGACAGCAGGCGCTTGGCGCGTCGGAAATGGTGGCTGACCGAGGCATCGACGCGGTCCAGTTCCTGTTTGACCAGCGGGCCGATCACAAGCTTGCGGTACTGGGCCATGATCTGGAAGCGGTTGTTCAGGATGGCCATGGCGGTGTCCATGTCCAGGCTGGCCTTGCCGGCAACGCGGTGGGCGATGGGGGCCACGCGCTGGACCTTGGCCAGCCGCAGCAGGCAGAACAGGCGAATCCACGCCCAGCCCATGTCGAATTCCCAGCGCCTGACCGAAAGTTTGGCCGAGTTGGGGTAGGTGTGGTGATTGTTGTGCAGCTCTTCGCCGCCAATGACGATGCCCCAAGGCACCAGGTTGGTCGCAGCGTCGCGGCATTCGAAATTGCGATAGCCCACGGCATGGCCCAGGCCATTGACTACCCCGGCTGCCCAGAAGGGAATCCACATCATCTGCACGGCCCAGATCGTGATGCCGGCGGTACCGAACAGCAGCAGGTCGATGAGCGCCATCAGCACGATACCGCCCAGCTTGTAGCGGGAGTAGAGGTTGCGTTCGACCCAGTCGTCCGGGCAGTTCTTGCCGTAGATGCGCAGGGTCTCAGGGTTGCGCGCCTCTTCGCGGTAGAGCTCGGCCCCTTTACGAAGCACCGTGCTCAAGCCCTTGTAGACTGGGCTGTGCGGGTCGTCCGGGGTTTCGCACTTGGCGTGGTGCTTGCGATGAACAGCGGTCCATTCACGGGTGTTCTGCGCCGTGGTGAGCCACAGCCAGAAGCGGAAGAAATGCTTGAGCCCGGAATTGAGCTCCAGCGCGCGATGCGCGGAATAGCGATGCAGGTAGACCGTGACGCTGACAATGGTCACATGGGTCATCAACAAAGTGATGCCGACCAGTTGCCAGGCCGACAAGTCGAGCAGGCCGTTGTACCACATAGGTAGAGATACCCTCGAAATTCAGGGGAAAGGTGCGATTATCCCTGGGTCGGGAAATAAAACCAGTCAAAGCTGACCACGCGATGTTTCAGCGGGGCGGCGGTGCCCGGCATGCCTTGGCGCGAGGCCTTTGCAAAGCGGCAACCGCACGTCGGGCAGCAGAAGCTTTATAATCCCCCAACACTTTCCATGGGCAATTCCACCCGACATGTCTGTTTCCGTTCGCGACGCCTTGCGCATGGCTGCGCTCTATGTGGTGCTCTCGATCCTCTGGCTGGTGCTGGCCGAGGTGGTGCTGCACAGCATGACTGAAGACCCCCTGGCCCTGACGGTGGGGCGCCAGATCAACGTCGTGGTCTGGTTGTTGCTCAGCGCCTTGCTGATCTACGTCTCGCGTGTGCGGCTGTTGAACTTCATCGGTGCCGGTGCGCGCCTGCGCGGCGAAGACCGTGAGCGCCTGCGCATGGCCGCCGCGGTGTTCGACTGCACCCTGGAAGGGGTCCTTGTGACCGACCGGCAGGGGGTGATCGTGCACGTCAACCGCGCGTTCATGCGCATCACCGGCTATCAGCAGGATGAGGTCATCGGCCAGCGCCCGAGCAAGTTCAAGTCGGGGCACCATGGTGCCGCGTTCTACCAGCAGATCTACGCGGCCCTGACCGAGACTGGGGAGTGGAGCGGCGAGATCTGGAACCGCCGCAAAAGCGGTGAAATCTATCCTCAATGGCAAACCATTCGCGCCATTCGTGACGACGAAGGCGAACTGAGCCATTACGTGGCGGTATTCAGTGACATCAGCGCCATCAAGCATTCGGAGCAGGAGCTGGCCTACCTGGCCCACCATGATCCCCTGACCGACCTGCCCAATCGCTTGTTGTTCACCGACCGGGTCCAACAGGCGTTGGCTGCGGCCCAGGCCAAGAAGCGCGGTTGTGCGCTGCTGCTTCTGGACCTCGATCATTTCCAAAGCATCAACGACGGGCTGGGTCATACGATCGGCGATCAGTTGCTTAAGTTGGTGGGCGCCCGCCTGGGCGAAGTGGTGAGCAGCGGGGTCACCCTGGCGCGCCTGGGCGGCGACGAGTTCGGCGTCCTGGCCGAGCACTGCCAGGACCTGGGGCAGGCGGCAAAGCTGGCCCAGCGCATCATCGAACGCATGCGCGAGCCCTTCCTGTTCGAGGGCCATCGCTTGTTCATCAGCGTCAGCGCAGGCATCAGCCTGTTCCCAAGCGACGCTCTGAGTGCCGAGCAGTTGCTGCGCAATGCCGATTCGGCGCTGTACAAGGCCAAGACCAACGGTCGCGCCTGCTACGCCCTGTACACCGAGGAGCTGACCGCGCACGCCCAGTTGCGCGTGGAAACGGCCGGGGAATTGCGCCGCGCCCTCGAGCAGGATGAGCTACGCGCGTTCTACCAACCAGTGCACGACCTGGCCTCGGGCAGCCAGGTGGGGGTCGAGGCGCTGGTCCGCTGGCAGCATCCCCAGCGGGGCCTGGTGGCACCGGGCGAATTCATTCCGATTGCCGAACGCACCGGTCTGATTGCCGAAATCGATGCCTGGGTGCTACGCCAGGCGTGCCTGCAGATGGTGCGCTGGCAGCAGGAAGGCCGCCCACTGGCATTCGTGGCCGTGAACATCTCGAGCCGGCTGTTTGGCCAGCATGAGTTGTACCGGCAGGTGGCCGATGTGCTGCATGAAACAGGCCTGGCGCCAGCGCTGCTTGAGCTGGAGGTCACGGAAAGTGCGGTGATGGAGGACCCGGAAGTGGCCCTGGAGCAGCTTCACCGTCTGCGCGAGCTGGGGGTAACCCTGGCCATCGATGATTTCGGCACTGGGTATTCCTCGCTGCTACGTCTCAAGCGCATGCCCGTGCAAAAGCTCAAGATCGACCAGGGCTTCGTGACCGGGCTGCCGTGCGATGAGGATGATGTCGCCATCGTGCGTGTGATCATCGCCCTGGCCCGCAGCATGGGCATGCAGGTGCATGCCGAAGGCATCGAGCAGCAAGAGCAGGCCAGCTTCCTGCTGCAGGAGCATTGCCAGCTCGGGCAGGGCTACTGGTTCGGCCGGCCGGTCGCCGCAAAGGACCTGCGCTGGGAATGAGGCCAGGGGCTGGCTTGGCGCCAGCCCTTCGCCTTCGCTCATCGCTTGTTCAACCCTCGGGCCAGCCGATCGCCACCCAGCTGGATCAGTGCCACCAAAGCCACCAGCATGGCGATCACCGTCAACATGATCTGGCTGTCGAAGCGCTGGTATCCATAGCGGTAGGCGATGTCCCCCAACCCTCCGGCACCGATGGCGCCCGCCATGGCGGATGAATTGATCAGCGTCACCAAGGTGATGGTGAAGCCGCCGACGATGCCTGGCAGGGCTTCTGGCAGCAGCACGTGCCAGACGATGTGCCAGCGTCGGCACCCCATGGCCTGCGCCGCCTCCACCAGGCCGTGGTCGACCTCTCGCAGGCTGACTTCGGCGATGCGGGCGAAAAAGGGCGTGGCCGCGATGGTAAGGGGCACGATGGCCGCCCAGACGCCATAGGTTGTGCCGACTACCCACCGCGTAAAGGGGATCAGGGCAACCATCAGGATCAGAAACGGCACCGAGCGAAACAGGTTGACGAACGCGCCCAGCACCCGGTTGAGCAGCGGCGCCGCATAGATGCCGCCCTTGTCGCTGGTCACCAGCATGACGGCCATCGGTACGCCCACCAGCAAGGCGATCAGCGAAGAAACGCCCACCATCAGCAGCGTGTCGAGCAAACCCTCCAGCAGACGATCAACCCACATGGCCCAGCACCTCCACATCTTCGGCCCAGCGCCGACTGCGCTCCAGGAGGCGGTTGGCGTCATGAGGCGAGTGCTGCACCGACACGATCAGTTGCGCCAGGGTATGCGCGCCGATGGATTGCACACCCCCCTGCAGCAACCGCACGCGTCCGCCCAACTCGGCGAACAATGCCGACAGATCGGGCTCGCCGAAGGCTGTCAGCTTCAGCACGATGGCGCTGTCGGGGCTCGATGGCGCAGCCTTGATGTTCGCGGTCAAGGCCTCTGGCAAGGTCGGTTGCAGGGGCGCCAGCAACGTGCGCGTGGTGGCGTGCCGCGCCGCGCCGAACACCTGCCAGACCTCGCCCTGCTCGACCAATTGGCCACGCTCCAGTACCGCAACCCGATGGCAGGTGTCGCGCACCACGGCCATTTCATGGGTGATCAGCACGATGGTCAGGCCCAGGCGTTGGTTGATGTCGCGTAGCAGTTGCAGGATTGAGGCGGTAGTCTCCGGGTCCAGCGCCGAGGTCGCTTCGTCGCACAGCAGGATACTTGGGTCATGTACCAGAGCGCGGGCAATGCCCACGCGCTGCTTCTGGCCGCCCGACAACTGCGCAGGGTAAACGTGATGCTTGTCCTCGAGGCCAACCAGTTGCAGCAGCTCGCGCACCTTGTGCTGGCGCTGCGCTTTGGCGACGCCGGCCACCTTCAGGGGTAGCTCGACGTTCTGCCATACGGTCTTGGCTGACATCAGGTTGAAGTGCTGGAAAATCATGCCGATGCTTCGGCGCAACCCCACCAGTGCGTCCTCGTCGTAGCTGGCAATGTCCGCCTGCTCGATCAGCACTCGGCCTTGCGTAGGCTGTTCCAACCGGTTGATGGCGCGCAGTAGCGACGACTTACCCGCCCCGCTGCGGCCGATGATGCCGAAGATTTCACCGCGCCGGATGTTCAGGTCGATGCCTTGCAGGGCTGGCTGGCTCTGGCCTGGATACGTCTTGCCCAGCCCGATGAACCGCACATGGGCGTGGTTGACGTCAGGGCGCAGGTCCAAGTGTTCAGCCTGACGGGGTGGTGCAGAGGACTCGAGTGCTCGCCGTGCAGTGGACTGGCTCATCGCTGTCACTCCCAACCGGCCTGGTAGAGCGTGCCATGAGCCTTGTCCAAGGCCGCACGTACAGCGGGCGAGTGCTGGTAGATGTCGACGAACTTGGCCAGGCGAGGGTCATCTTTGCTTTGTGGGCGAATAACGAACTGAATCACGTATTCCTTGTTCTCCAGGCCATCGAAAAGTAGGGCCGAGGTGGCGTCAAAACTGTTGGCTAGCCGAATGTAGGCGGGGTAGCCCTGCACCAGGTCCGCGTCGTCATACGCCCGTACCAGCTGGACCGCTTCGACCTGAATGATCCTGAGCTTTTTCGGGTTGGCCGTGATGTCCTGTTCGGTGGCCTTGTAGCCCACACCCGGTTTGAGCGTGATCAAGCCAGCCTTGGCCAGCAATTGCAGGCCGCGTCCGCTGTTGATCGGGTCGTTGGCGATGGCGACGCTGGCCCCTTCGGGCAGGTCGGCGAAATTTTTATAACGCTTGGAATACAGGCCCACGTTGTTGATGATGCCTGGGGCGTAGGGCACCAGATCGAAACCGGCAGCAGCCTTGGCGTTTTCCAGAAAGGGAATGTGCTGGAAGTAGTTCACGTCGATGTCGCCACTGTTGAGGCTGACATTGGGGGCTATCCAGTCGCTGAATTCGATCAGCTTCACCTCGAGCCCTTGCTTGTGCGCCTCTTCGACGGCGGCTTCCAGCGGGATGGCGAAGGCTGAGGTGGTGCCGATCTTAAGCGGCTCATCGGCCAGGGCTGCGCTGGAGAAGCCCAAGGCAATCGCGACGGCCGCAATGGGACGAAATAGTTTTTCAAGCATGGTGCAAGGCTCCAGTCGAGGCGGGGGCAGGCGCAAAGCGGTAGGTCGAGCCAGGGTGATCGGCTGGCAAGTAGGGATGGTCGGTTGCGAACAGCTTTTCGCGCAGCGTGCCGCCGGCGTAGGCGGTCTTGTAGCGGCCGCGCGCCTGTAGCGGCGGAATCACCAGGTCGATGAAGTCCTCAAAGCTTTCCGGTGTGACGGTGCGGGTCAGGTTGAAGCCGTCCAGGCCGGTTTCGTCGGCCCATGCGATCAGCTCATCAGCCACCTGCTCGGGGTCGCCGACCAAGGTGACGTAGCGACCGCCCAAGGCGTGCTGTTGCAGCAGGCGGCGTCGGGTCCAGGCGTTTTCCTGCAGTTGGCGGGTGGCCGACTGGATGGCGTTGCCTTGGGTAAAGGCAATCGGCTCGTCCAGATCGAAGGCCGCAAAGTCGATGCCGGTGGAGGCGGCAAAGTGCGCGACGCCGGCTTCGGGGCTGGCATGGCGCAGGTATTCGGCGTGCTTGGCCAGGGCTTGTCGCTCGGTGGGCGCCACGATCACCGTAATGCCCATGAAAACCTTGACTGCCATTGGGTCGCGACCCGCAGCCCTGGCAGCGGCGCGCACCTTGTCCACCTGGGCGCGGGTTGAAGCCTTGTCCTGGCCGCTGATGAACACGCACTCGGCATGGTTGCCCGCAAACGTCAGGCCGCGCGGCGAGCTGCCAGCCTGGAACAGTACCGGCGTACGTTGTGGCGACGGCTCGCACAGATGATAGCCTTCGACATCGTAGAACTCTCCGTGGTGATGGACCTTGCGCACTTTGTCGGGGCGCGCGTAGATGCGTTGTCCGCGGTCAGCCAGCACGGCATCGTCGGCCCAGCTTCCCTCAAGCAGTTGGTACAGCACCTTGAGGTATTCATCGGCCTGGTCGTAGCGACGGTCATGCTCAGGCTGCTGGGTCAGGCCCATGGCGCGCGCAGCGCTGTCCAGATACCCAGTGACGATGTTCCAGCCGACTCGGCCATTGCTCAAGTGATCCAGGGTCGAGAGACGGCGTGCAAACAGATAAGGTGCTTCATACGTGAGGTTGGCCGTGAGGCCGAAACCGAGATTGCGGGTGACGGCGGCCATGGCAGACACCAGCAGCAGAGGGTCGTTGACCGGCAACTGGATGGATTCCTTTAACGTTACGTCCAGCGACTGGCCGTAGACATCATAGGTGCCGACGATGTCGGCGATGAACAGACCGTCGAACAGGCCCCGCTCCAGCAGACGCGCCAAATCGGTCCAGTATTTGAGGGTCTTGTACTGGGTCGACGTATCGCGCGGGTGCGTCCACAGGCCATGGTTGATATGCCCCACGCAGTTCATATTGAAGGCATTGAGCAGGATCTGCCGGGCCATCAGATGGTCCCCCGGCGCGGTGGGTTTTGCTCGTTGAGGTAGTAGTTGCCGATGGCGTGGTATTTCCAGCGCACCGGGTCGTGCAATGTGTGTACCCGGGCGTTGCGCCAGTGGCGGTCGAGATTGTGTTCGGCCAGCGTGGCCTGACTGCCGCCGAGCTCGAACAACGTGGTGCCGGCGGACAGGGCTATTTCCGTGCTGATGGCCCGTGCCTCTGCTACGGCAATGGAAGCCGCGGCTACGGTTTCGGCCGTGCTGTCGTCACGCGCGTTGTCCAGGTAGTGGCCTGCGCGTTCGAGCAAGGCTTCGGCAGCGTGCAGGCGGATAGCCAGCTGCCCGAAGCTCTTGACGGTCAACGGATCGTCGCTCGCCTGCTCCACGCCTGAGTCCACCCATGGCCGGCTGCGGGTCCGCACGAAATGCAAGGCGTCCTCATAGGCTGCCCGGGCGATGCCGGTATCGATGGCGGCATGAAGAATCTGCGCCAGCGGGCCTACCGGGGTGGGGCGATCAAACACGCTCTGGAACGGTACGACGTCCTGTGCGCTGACGGGGACGTTATCGAACACCACCGAACCGCTGCCGGTGGTGCGCTGGCCGAAGCCACTCCAGTCGTCGATCACCTGCAGGCCGGGGCTGTCGGCAGGCACGAATGCCAGGTGCTGGACGCCTTGGTCATCGACCACCGAGGTGGGTATGCGCTGGGCGTATAGCGCGCCAGTGGCGTAGAACTTGCGACCGTTGATGCGAAAGCCATCGCCTTCGCGGCTCAGGCGTGTGGTGCGGTCATTGGCTGTCTTGGTGCCCAGTTCTGCCAGGGCATTGCCGAACCGCCGGCCTGCCAGCACTTCGGCGTACAGACGCTGCTGCTGTTCGGGCGTGCCGTTTACCCGCAGCACTTCCAAGGCATAAAAATGGTTTTGCGGAATCTGCCCGAGCGAGCCGTCGGCCTGCGCGATGATGGCGATGACCTTGGCCAGGGTGACGTTGGATACGCCCGCCCCGCCGTAGGCCTTGGGTACGCTGATACCCCATAGGCCCGAGCGTGTGAACAGCGCCAGCTCAGTGTGTGGCAGACGCCGCTCACGGTCGCGCACCGCGCTGTCGGGGCGTAGCTGGCGGGCGATGTCCAAGGCAACGGCCAAGGCTTCGCCGTCGCTGGTAATGATGCGTGTGGTCATGGTGTGTCTCCGGTGCCCCGGACCGCGCAGCGGTCCTGCAGGCTACCCATCAGATCCAGGAATGCCGCGCGGGCAGGGTGCCGTTGAGGTGGTACGCGCCAACTGCGTGGTATTTCCAGCGCACCGGGTCGTGCAGGGTGTGCACGCGGGCGTTACGCCAGTGGCGGTCGAGGTTGAACTCGGCCAGGGTGGCGCGGCTGCCAGCCAGTTCGAACAGTTTCTCGCTGGCCTGCAGGGCAATCTCGGTGGTCAGTACCTTGGCCTCGGCCACCGCAATCGACGCACGGGCAGCCGACTCGGCATCCACCGGTGCTGCGTTGACCTCGTCCAGCACCTGCCCGGCCCGGCGCAGCAGCGCCTCGGCGGCATGCAGTTCAAGCTTCAGGCGGCCGATGTCGGCGATGACATAGAGGTCGTCGCTGGCGCGCTCTACCTGGGCTTCGACCCATGGGCGCGACTTTGTGCGCACGAAAGCAATGGCATCATCGATGGCGGCCTCGGCAATGCCTGCGTCGATGGCCGCCTGGATGAGCTGCGAGGCGGCGCCCTGGGTATTGGGTACCTCCCGCTGACGCCAGTTGTCGATAACCAGGTCTGCCTCTACCGGAACGTCATCGAGCAGTACTGTTCCGCTGGCCGTGGTGCGCTGACCAAACCCCGACCAATCGTCGACGATGCGTAACCCGGGGGTGCCGCGGCGCACGAAGGCCAGGCGCTGGCGACCTTCCTCGTCCAGCGCCTTGACCGCCACCCAGTGGGCGAACAACGCGCCGGTGGAGTAGAACTTCTCGCCACTGATGCGATAGCCGTCACCTGCGCGGTTGATCCGTGCCTTGAGGGTGAGGGTGTCCTTGGTTCCGCGCTCAGGGCCTGCATTGCCGATTCGCCAGCCGTCCAGCACGCTGCGAAACAGCACTGCCTGTTGCGCCGGCGTGGCTGTCAGGCGCAGCAGTTGCAGCATGCCGAACTGGTTCTGCGGGATCTGCCCCAGCGCAGGATCGGCAGCGCTGATCAGGCGGAACACTTCGGCCACGGTTTCGAACGACACATCAGGGCCGCCGTAGGCCTTCGGAACGCTGATGCTCCCCAGACCACTGCGGGTAAACAATTCGATTTCGGCCCAGGGCAGTTCGCGTTGCTGATCCCGACGGGCAGCCTGTTCGCGCGCGACAGCGGCGACTTCACGTGCAGCTTGCAGCGCTTGGGCATCGCTGTGCAGAACCTTGGCTGGCAGCAAGGGCGGTGCACTGTCGAGCACGCTGCGGGAGGCAATAAGGGCTTGGCTGGACATCAGTGCCGCTCCTTGACTGCACTCAATGCCCTGGCGTTCTGCACTGGGGTGATGGTGATCCTGACCATTGCTGACCTCACATGTGGGTTATGCCGCTACAGCTGATCGCGACAGACGTATGCTGGTCCGGTGGTCCGGTGTATATACCGTAAGGGTTTATAAAATATTTATGAACTATCGCTTTGGAATATATATAGAAGCGCGTCGCCTGCCCCCAGGCGACATGCATTCAGGCGTGAGCTGAGTGACGTACGGGCTACTACAGCACGGGCTGGCTTTGCAGGCTTACTCAGAAGCAGCCGTGCCCAGAAACTTGCGCAGGAATTGCCGCGTTCGCTCCTGTTGCGGGGCCGCGAACAACGCCTTGGCCTCACCTTGCTCCACTACCACACCCTTGTCGAAGAAGATGACCCGGTTAGCCACGTCGCGAGCGAAGCTCATTTCATGGGTAACGATGATCATGGTGCGTTTTTCTTCCGCCAGGCTGCGAATGGTCGCCAGGACTTCGCCTACCAGTTCCGGGTCCAGCGCCGAGGTGGGTTCATCGAACAGAATCACCTCCGGCTCCATGGCCAGGGCACGGGCAATGGCCACCCGTTGCTGCTGGCCCCCGGACAGGCGACGTGGATAGGCGTCTTCCTTGCCTGCCAGGCCCACCTTGGCCAATAGACGCCGGCCAAGGTCCACCGCTTGGTCGCGCGGTGTTTTCTTGACGATCACCGGCCCTTCGATGACGTTCTCCAAGGCCGTGCGGTGGGGAAACAGGTTGAAGTTCTGGAACACAAACCCAGCTTGTTGGCGCAGGCGACGTATGGCGCTGTGTTGCGGGCCGAGGGGGCGGTTGGCGTCGATGCTGATGGCGCCGATCTTGATTTGCCCGGCATCGGGCGTTTCCAGCAGGTTCAAGCACCGCAGGAAGGTGGTCTTGCCCGACCCGCTGGGGCCGATTATCGCTACCACTTCACCCGGCTGCACCGTCACATCGATGCCATCGAGCACGGTCTGGCCCTTGAAGCGTTTGGTCAGGCCTTTGACTTCGATCATGCTCAGTGCTCCTGGTCATGTTGGTTGACCCGCGCTTCCATGCGGTTCTGGAAGTAGGCCAGGATGCTGCACAGCACCCAGTAGACCACGGCCACTGCCACGTACATGGTGAACACCTCGAACGTACGTGCTGTGATCAGCTGGGCCTGACGGAACAGTTCCGGCACCTGGATGGTGGCGGCCAGCGCGGTGTCCTTGACCAGCGAGATGAAGCTGTTACCCAACGGCGGCAACGCGGTGCGCAGCGCCTGGGGCAGTATCGCCCGGCGCATGGCTTGTACGCGGGTCATGCCGATGCTGGCCGCTGCTTCCCACTGCCCACGGTCGATCGAAGAGATCGCGGCGCGCAGGATCTCGCAGATGTAGGCGGCCATGTTCAATGACAGCCCGATCAGCGAGGCGGGGATCGGGTCGAGCTCGATGCCGATCTGGGGCATGCCGAAGTAGATGACGAACAGCTGCACCAGCAGGGGCGTGCCTCGGAAGAACGATACGTATATCCGTGCCAGCCAGTTGAGCGGCAGCACTTTGGACAAACGCATCAACGCCAGGGCAAAGCCCAGCACCAATCCGAAAAACATGCCCCCTACGCTGAGCAGCACGGTGTAACCCGCACCCTTGAGCAGGAAGGGTGCGGAGTCGGCGACCAGTTGCAGGCTTTCAGCGATCATCGGGTGACGTCAGCACCGAAGTACTTTTCGGACAGCTTGGCCAGGGTCCCGTCCGCCTTGAGCTTGTCGATGGCCGTGTTGATGGCGGCCAGCAGTTCAGGTTCGCCCTTGCGCATGGCAACCCCGCTCTCCAGTCGCGAGAAGGCATCGCCCGCCAGTTGTGTGTCCTTGGCTTTCTGGGCGTATTCAAGCGCAGCCAGGCGGTCGATCAGGATGGCATCGATGCGGCCATTGCGCAGGTCTGCAAACTTGCTGGGGTCGTCCTCATAGGTCCGCACTTCGGCCTTGGGCACATCCTGCTTGACCCATTGCTCGTAGTTGGTACCCAAGCCTACACCGACTTTCTTGCCTGCCAGGTCCTGAGCGCCCTTGATGCCGAGCTGGTCAGCCTTCTTCTTCAGCACCAGCGCCTGGATACCCGAGACGGTGTAGGGTTCGGAGAAATCGTATTTCTTCTTGCGCTCTTCGGAGATGGTGACCTGGTTGACGACGATGTCCAGCCGCTTGGACTCCAGCGCAGCCAGGATACCGTCCCATTTGGTCGGCTGGATCTTGGCCTTCACGCCCAGTTCCTTGGCCAGCAATTCGGACAGCTCGACTTCGAAGCCGGTCAGCTTGCCGTTTTCATCCTGGAAGCTGAACGGCGGGTAGGTGCCTTCGAGGCCGACGCTGATCACGCCTTTTTCCTGGATGGTCTTCAACTCTTCGCCGGCAAAGGCCTGGCCAAGCAGGCCCGTGCCCAGCAACAGGGCCAGGCTGGCATTGAGTAGCGGTTTGGCGAACTTCGACATGTCTGAGCCCCGAGCGTGTTGTGAATGAAGTGATGGCGACTATAGGGTTGGATGCGCAACGCAGGAAATAGTCAAAAATTATCGCACCTTGCCTATTTATGCGTTTGGAAATTGTCCATTGATCTTGAGGGTAGGCGAGGCCGGCATGGCTGTCATCGCCCTTGCCTTGCGATGCAGTGTAAAGAGGTAGAGATGAGGGCCTGGTCCACGGGCTTGCCCGTAGAATGACGGCATCGACAATAGAACAGATAGCCTAAAAGGCAGGAGAACACACCGTGAGCGAACAACCCGCCTCCGGGCACTGGCAACTGCAAGGGATCGTGGCCGGCTTGCGCGGTGCCCGTGAGCAATGGCGCACCCGCAATGGCCGCAGCAGCGGCGAGCAAGGTGGCCGGGAGCTGCCCTCGCGCGAAGCGGTACGACAGATCCTCGAACAGCTCTGCGGCGCGTTGTTCCCCATGCGTCTCGGTCCGGTGGACCTGCGCGAGGAGAGCGAGGATTTTTATGTCGGCCATACCCTGGACGCCGCGCTCAATGCGTTGTTGGTGCAGGCACGCCTGGAACTGCGCTACGCCGCCCGGCAAGGCAAGGAGGACCTGGCGGGTGTCGATGCCCATGCCCTGAAGCTGATCCAGGGCTTTGCCGCGGCGCTGCCAGGCATGCGTGTGCTGCTCGATACCGACGTGCTGGCGGCCTATCACGGCGATCCGGCGGCGCGCAGTGTCGATGAGGTGTTGCTGTGCTATCCCGGCATCCTGGCGATCATCCACCACCGTCTGGCCCATCACCTGTACACGGCCGGGCTGCCATTGTTGGCACGGATCAGTTCGGAGCTGGCGCATTCGGCGACGGGTATCGATATTCATCCCGGGGCTCAGATCGGCCCAAGCTTCTTCATCGACCACGGTACCGGCGTGGTCATCGGCGAAACTGCGATCATCGGCGAGCGCGTGCGGATTTATCAGGCGGTGACCCTTGGCGCCAAGCGCTTCCCGAGCGATGAGTCCGGCACGTTGCACAAGGGCTTGGCCCGTCACCCGATCGTCGAGGACGACGTGGTGATCTATGCCGGCGCCACCGTGTTGGGGCGTATCACCATCGGGCAGGGTTCCACCATCGGTGGCAACGTGTGGTTGACGCGTAGCGTACCGCCGCACAGCAACATCACCCAGGCCAACCTGCAGCTCGATTGCCAGGATAAACAGTGATCCTAGGCGTGCCTTGGGCAGGCACCAGACCGTTAAATGCCCCTTCACAGGGGCAAGTCAGGCTGGCCAAAGGGTGCTTCCAGGGCATTACCAATCGGCGCTTCAATTCGCAATGAGGCTCAAACCATGTTTAACTTGAACGCTTGTTCAATTAAAAAAACGCTGGTCCGCTGCCGGTGTTCATCAGGAGGATTCCTTTGCTGAACCCGTTAATTATGCGTCTTTCGTCCTTTGACGAGGTGCACACGCGATGAGTGCACCGACCCCTTCGCTTGCCCCTGGCAAGATCCGCATGAACCCTCCGGTGTTCTATTTCGCGGCAAGTTTCATTCTTATCTTCGGCCTTGTGGTCATTACCAATCCGCAAAGTGCGGGCCAGTGGTTGCTGGCGGCGCAGAACTGGGCTGCCAACACGGTAGGCTGGTACTACATGCTGGCAATGACGCTGTACCTGGTCTTCGTGGTGGTCACCGCCGTATCGGGCTACGGCAAGATCAAGCTCGGTGCCGACCACGACGAACCCGAATTCAGCTACCTGTCGTGGGCGGGCATGCTGTTTGCTGCGGGGATAAGCATCACGCTGTTCTTCTTCTGCGTCTCCGAACCGCTTACCCACATGTTGCAACCACCCCAGGGTGAAGGGGGCACGGTTGAGGCGGGCCGGCAGGCAATGCAGATCCTGTTCCTGCATTGGGGCCTGCATGGTTGGGGCGTCTTTGCCTTCGTCGGCATGGCGCTGGCCTATTTCGCCTACCGGCACAATCTGCCGCTGGCCTTGCGCTCTGCGCTCTATCCGTTAATCGGCAAGCGCATCAACGGGCCTATCGGCTATGCGGTCGACGGCTTCGGCATCATCGCCACGGTGTTCGGCCTGGGGGCCGACATGGGCTTTGGCGTGCTGCACCTCAATGCCGGCCTGGATTACCTGTTCGGCATCAGCCACAGCCAGTGGGTGCAGGTGGTGCTGATCACGCTGATGATGGGCGCGGCGGTGGCCGTGGCAGTAGCCGGTGTGGAAAAAGGCGTACGGGTGATGAGCGACATCAACCTGTTCCTGGCCTGTGCACTTTTGCTCTTCGTGCTGTTCGCAGGCCCCACCCAGCACCTGTTCAACACCCTTATCCAGAACCTGGGCGACTATTTGGGCGCCTTGCCGCGCAAGAGCTTCGATGTCTATGCCTATGGCGATAACCGTGAGTGGCTGGGCGGCTGGACGGTGTTCTACTGGGCCTGGTGGATCGCATGGGCGCCATTCGTGGGCTTGTTCATCGCGCGCATCTCCCGTGGGCGGACCATTCGCGAGTTCGTCTTCGGTGTGCTGCTGATTCCGCTTGGCTTCACCCTGGCGTGGATGTCGATCTTCGGCAACAGCGCACTGGACCAGGTCATCAATCACGGCATGACCGCATTGGGCCAGGCCGCGTTGGACAACCCGTCGATGAGCCTGTACCTGCTGCTGGAGACCTATCCGTGGAGCAAGGCGGTGATCGCCATGACGGTGTTCGTCAGCTTCGTGTTCTTCGTGACGTCGGCAGACTCCGGTACCGTGGTGCTGTCCACGCTGTCGGCCACCGGCGGCGATGCCGACGAGGACGGCCCGAACTGGCTGCGCATCTTCTGGGGTGCCATGACGGCGCTGGTGACCAGTGCCTTGCTGTTCGCCGGCAGCATCGATTCGCTGAAGTCGGCGGTGGTGCTCACCTCGTTGCCCTTCTCGCTGATCCTGTTGTGCATGATGTGGGGGCTGCACAAGGCCTTCTACCTGGAGTCGCAGCGCCAGATCGCGCAGATGCATTCGCTGGCTCCCTTCGCCCAGTCGCGCCGAGGCCGTGGGGGTTGGCGCCAGCGCCTGAGCCAGGCCGTGCATTTCCCTTCGCGGGACGAGGTGTACCGGTTCATGGACGATGTGGTGCGCCCGGCCATCGCCGATGTGCGTGAGGTGTTCGAGCAGAAAGGGCTGGTGCTGATCACCCAGGACGACCCGAGCCATGACAACGTCAGCTTGAAAGTCGGCCATGGCGATGAGCAGCCGTTCATCTACCAGGTGCAGATGCGCGGTTACTTCACGCCCTCGTTCGCCCGTGGTGGCCTGGGTGCCCATGAGTTGAAGAACCGCCGCTATTACCGGGCGGAGGTCTACCTCAGCGAAGGCAGCCAGAATTACGACCTGGTGGGCTACAGCAAGGAGCAGATCATCAACGACATCCTCGACCAGTACGAACGGCACATGCAGTTCCTGCACCTGGTGCGCTGACCCTCCGCGCCAGACCAGCCCTGAAAAGGCGAACCACCAGGTTCGACCTTTCAGGGCTGGGGCATCGGCCATCCCTCTCGTTAATAGGGCGCATCGCCCAGGATCGTTGCCCTGTGCATCACCCGCCGGCTTGGCCGGTAGTCATCCACCGCGTAGTGCTGGGTGACGCGGTTGTCCCAGAACGCCACGTCGTTTTCCTGCCAGCGCCAGCGGATCGTGAACTCCGGCCGGGTGGCGTGGGCGAAGAGCAGCTTGAGCAGCGCTTCGCTTTCCAGCTCGCTCAGCTCATTGATGCGTGTGGTAAACCCCTCGTTGACGAACAGTGCCTTGCGCCCACTCACCGGGTGCGTGCGCACCACCGGATGCGACAGCGGCGGGTTCTCGCGCCGGGTCTGCTCCCAGCGCGCCAGCTCCTGTGGCGTGGTGCCAAAGCGCTCCAGCGGAAATGACTTGGTGAAGTCGTGGGTCGCCGTCAGCCCGACCAGCATCGCCTGCAGTGGCGCTGACAATCCCTCGAAGGCTGCAATGCCACTGGCCCACAGGGTATCGCCGCCATAGGCCGGCAACTGCTTGGCACTGAGCACTGCGCCCAGGGCCGGTGTCGGTAGGAAGGTCACGTCGGTGTGCCAGACGGCGTTGTCACGGACGTCGGTGACCGCAGTATCGAGCACCAGCACCTGGGGCGTGCCGGGTACGTTGGGGTAGATGGGGTGGATATGCAGGTCGCCAAAGCGGGCGGCAAAACGCGCCTGCTGGACGGGGGCGATGGGCTGGTCGCGGAAGAACAGCACCTGGTGGCGAAGCAACGCGTGCTCGATGGCATCGCGCACCTCGTCGCTGATGTCGCGGGCAAGGTCCACGCCGCTGATCTGTGCGCCCAGCGCCGGGCTGAGTGGGGTAATGGTCAGGCTCATGTCGGTCTCTTCAGGCAGGCGCCCTGACGGGCGCACGAGCGGTAGGGGTCAGTGGCTTTGCCCGTGCCAGGGCACCAGTCGGCGTTGCAGCGCGCGCAGGCTCATCTCCAGCGCGAAAGCGATCAGCGCGATCAGCAGGATGCCCAGCACCACCACATCGGTGACCAGAAACTGCGCGGCCGACTGCACCATGAAGCCAAGGCCGCTGGTGGCGGCGATCAGTTCGGCCGCCACCAGCGTCGACCAACCGACGCCCAGGCCAATCCGAATGCCCGTCAGAATGTCGGGCAGCGCGCTGGGCAAAATCACGTGGCGAATCAGCTGGACCCTGGTCGCGCCCAGCGATTGCGCGGCCCGCAGCTTGGCAGGGTCGGTGGTGCGCACACCCGTGGCAGTGGCGATGGCGATGGGCGCGAAGATCGCCAGGTAGATGAGCAGCACCTTCGACAACTCGCCGATCCCGCACCAGATGACGATCAGCGGCAAGTAGGCGAGCGGGGGGATGGGCCGGTAGAACTCGATCAACGGGTCGAAAATGCCCCGTGCCACCCGGCTATACCCAATCGCGATCCCCACCGGAATGGCCGTGAACACCGCAGCCAGCAATGCCGTGCCGATACGCCCGAGGCTGGCGCCAAGGTGCTGCCACAGGCTGGCGTCCATGTAGCCCTGGGTAAGCAAGACCCAGGCTTTGGCCATGATGTCAGCAGGTGAGGGCAGAAACAGGGGCTCGACCCACCCGGCGGCCGTGACCAGCCACCAGGTCAACACCAGGCTGGCCAGGGTCAATGCGCTGATCCAGCGGGTGGGCAGCAGACGAGCCCCGCGGGCGGCAGGTGCTGATTGAACAGTGGGCTCACTGGCCGCTGGCATATCAAGGCTGCTCATGCGCGCTCCGGGGATTGACGGTGGGAAAAGACCCGGGCCAGCACATGCTCGCGAGCCTCGATGAAGCGTGGGTCGGACTTGATCGCCCGCGCCGACTCGCCGTTGGCGTAACGCTGGCCGAAGTCCAACTCAAGCCGCTCGACGATGCGCCCTGGGTTGGGTGCGAGCAACACCAGTTCAGTGGCGAGAAACACGGCCTCCTCAATGTCATGAGTGATCAGCAATACGGGTTTGTCGGTGCGCTGCCAGATATCCAGCAGCAGCGTCTGCATGTGCTCGCGGGTGAACGCATCCAGGGCACCGAACGGTTCATCCATCAGCAGTACGCCAGGGTCGGCTGCCAATGCACGGGCCAGGCCCACGCGCTGCTTTTGGCCGCCTGAAAGCTGCCATATGCGCCGCTCGGCGAAATCCGCAAGGTCGACCAGGGCAAGCATCTCGCGTGCCTTGGCTTCACGTGCCACGCGTGGCACACCGGCCAGTTCCAGGCCAAAGGCGACATTGCCCAGCACGTTCTGCCAGGGCAGCAGGGCATCGTCCTGAAAGACCACGCCACGCTCGGCACCTGGCCCCTGCACAGGAACGCCGTCGAGCGTGATGCGTCCCGCGCTGGGACTGACGAATCCTGCGACCAGGTTCAGCAGCGAGGTCTTGCCACTGCCTGAGGGCCCGAGCGCCACCAGCAATTGCCGCGGCCCTAGGCTCAGCGTGATGTTGGCCAGCACCGGGCTCGCGGCACCCGGGTACTGTGCGCTGATGCGCTCCAGTTCAAGCAAGGCCATGTCAGGCTCCTGTGGTTGTCTGCAAATTCAGTGGGGGAGGTACTGGGCACTGACGTAAGGGCTGTAGTCCGGCAGTACGGCCTCGACCTTGCCTTGTTGCTTGAGGAACGTGGCCGTGTCGGTCAGGGCCTGGGTAGTAGGCGTGCCCAGGGCGCTGGCCTGGTCTGCGGCCAGCGGGTAGACGTTGCCTTGCAGCAACACCGGGATGTCCGAAGGCTTGGCGCCGGACAGCTTGGCCAACTTGGCGACGTTGTCCTGGTTCGCCAACCAGGCTTGCGGATCCTTTCGGTAATCTGCATACGCCTCTAGGGTGACCTGCGCGAAAGCCCTGACCACGTCGGGGTGCTTGGAGGCGAAGTCTTTGCGCACGATCCAGGCGTCGAAGGTGGGGGCCCCTACCTTGGCCAACTCGCCCGAGGTGATCAGCACCTTGCCGCTTTCCTTTGCCACGCCCAGCGCAGGGTCCCACACATAGGTCGCGTCGATGTCGCCACGTTTCCATGCCGCGATGATCGCTGGCGGTGCCAGGTTGATGATCTGCACCTTGGCAGGATCGATGTTCCAGTGCTTGAGCGCTGCCAGCAGGCTGTAGTGCCCGGTCGACACGAAGGGTACGGCGACTTTCTTGCCCACCAGATCCTGAGGGGTCTTGATCGCGTCGCGCACCACCAGGGCTTCGCCAGCCCCGATCTGCGTGGCGATCAGAAACGTCTCGATCGGCAGCTTGCGGGTTGCGGCGGCTGCCAATGGGCTGGAGCCCAGGTAGCCGATCTGCACATCCCCACTGGCAACGGCGGTGATTACATCGGCCCCGTTGTCGAACTTGCGCCAGTCGATGCTGGCTTTGGTCGCCGCCTCATAGTCGCCATCGACTTGCGCCACCTTGGCAGGATCGACCGTTGTTTGATACGCCACCGTCAAGTCTGACGCGTGGGCTATCCAGCTGGCGCCAGCAAACGCCAGGGTACTGAGAATTCGCAGGGTGCGGTGCGGGTTCATGGTGAGCTCTCATCGGGCAAGGGATGCATGAGATAAGGCTAATTGATCTAAAAAATTAAAAATAAATAACTTTTAAGAATTAGCTTAGCGCTCATTTGGCACCCTTGGTCGATGATTGACCACGCGCAATGGCAAAGTCAGCCGACGCTGCTAGGCTGAGCCTCCCTATAGATCCAATTGGAATGAGGTTATGAGCAAACGATTGCAAATAGCCGGGGGTTATGAGAAACCCATTTGCTACAACAAAATGCAGTAATGGTTCCTTACATATTCCTTAAAAGTCTTACCGATTCACAAAACAGTCATTTTGGATTTATAGGATTGTCATTATCCTGTAGCCCAGGTTGGCGCCTTAGACCAAAGTCGCGAAACGTTTAGAAATGATTGACTAAAGGGTCACGCTTTAGGACTAAATCGCCCATCCATGGTGAGCGGGGCAATAGACCCGGCCGCCTGAGATACACAAAAATTAGAACGTAGAGGAGCAAAGCATGTACAAGTCCAGCCTGGCCATGGCCGTGGCACTGGGTGTTCTCGCCCAACAAGCAGGTGCTGCCGGTTTCGTGGAAGACAGCAAGCTGTCGGTCAGCTCGCGCACCATGTACTTCAATGGCGACAACCGTGACGGTGGCGCCGACAACCGTGAATCGGGCCAGGGCTTCAAACTGGACTACCTGTCCGGTTTCACCCAGGGCACCGTTGGTTTCGGTGTAGACGCCCAGGCCCTGTGGGGTATCCACCTCGACGGCGGCCGTGGCAAACACCCTGACAACAGCAGCTTCTTCCCGAGCGACTCCGACGGCTCTGCCGTGAGCCAGTGGGCTCGCCTGGGCGCCAACGCCAAGGCCAAGTTCTCCAAGACTGAAGTCCACTACGGTAGTGCCCTGGCGCCGAACCTGCCGATCCTGGTCTCCAACGATGGCCGTCTGCTGCCGCAGACCTTCGAAGGTGGCACCATCCAGTCGAAGGAAATCGACAACCTGACCATCAACGCCGGTCAGCTGACCCACGCCATGGGCCGCGCCTCGAGCAACCGCACCGGCCTGTCGGTCAACGGCGCTTTCCGTGACAGCAACAAGTTCCGCTATGGCGGCCTGGACTACAAGCTCACCCCAGACCTGACCCTGCAGTACTACTACTCGAACCTGGAAGACTTCTACAAGCAGCACTTCCTGGGCGCTACCCACGTCTTCAAGATCGCCGACGACCAGTCGTTCAAGACTGACCTGCGCTACTTCAACAGCAGCAGCGACGGCCGCAACGGCGACTCGGGCTACACCTTCAACAACAACGGCGGCTTTGCCAAGACACCTGGCGAGGTCGACAACAAGACCTGGTCGGCGATGTTCACCTACACCCTGGGTGGTCACTCGCTCATGCTCGGTCACCAGCGCGTCAACGACGACGGCGGTTTCGTCTGGTTGAACCAGGGTAGCGTGCGCAAGGACGGTTCGCGTTCCTCGCTCGAAGGCGCCGGCGGCGCCAGCTTCTACCTGTTCACCGACAGCATGATCAACCAGTTCGCCAAGGCCGGTGAGAACACTACCTTCGGTCAATACGCCTACGACTTCGCGCGCCTCGGCGTACCGGGCCTGAAGGCCTCGGTTTCCTACCTCAAGGGTGAAGACGGCAAGAACGCCAGCGGCAATGGCCACTTCAGCGAGTGGGAGCGTGACGCCCGGATCGACTACGTCATCCAGGAAGGCACGTTCAAAGGCCTGGGTGCGAGCCTGCGCCACGGTGTTTACCGCGGCACCGGTGAAAGCTCGGTGGCCGATCAGGACCAGACCCGTTTCATCGTGAACTACACTTACAACTTCCTGTAAGCCGTAGCCACATAAAGAGCCTCGCTTGATGCGAGGCTTTTTTGTGAGTGAAATTTGTTATGCATAAAAAGCATTAACAAAGCTTTATTTATTCTTTTTAAGGTTGATGAAATTCAGGCACATTCATTCCACAGGCACCCCAGCACAGGAGCTGCATCCCATGAGCCTCAAACTCGGCGATATCGCCCCGGATTTCGAACAGGATTCCAGCGAAGGCAAAATCCATTTTCACCAATGGCTGGGCGACAGCTGGGGCGTGCTGTTCTCGCACCCTGCCGACTTCACCCCGGTGTGCACCACCGAATTGGGGTTCACGGCCAAGCTCAAGGATGAATTTGCCAAGCGCGGGGTCAAGGCCATCGCACTGTCGGTCGACCCGGTGGACTCGCATCACCGTTGGATCGAAGACATCAACGAAACCCAGCAGACCGTGGTCAATTTCCCGATCCTCGCCGATGCCGACCGCAAGGTGTCGGACCTGTACGACCTGATCCACCCAAACGCCAGCGATACCCTGACCGTACGCTCACTGTTCGTCATCGACCCGAACAAGAAGGTTCGCCTGACGATTACCTACCCCGCCAGTACCGGGCGAAACTTCAACGAGATTTTGCGGGTAATCGACTCGCTGCAACTGACCGATTCGCACAAGGTAGCCACGCCAGGCAACTGGCAGGACGGTGACGATGTGGTGATCGTTCCTTCGCTCAAGGACGAAGAAGAGATCCGGCAACGATTTCCAAAAGGCTACACGGCGGTCAAGCCCTATTTGCGTCTGACGCCTCAACCGAACCGAGCGTAAGTACTGTGTTGCATAACGCTTAGCCAAGCAGGGATTTTCGGGCCGTTTCGACGGCCCTTTTTTTGACCTAAATTAGCTTGAAAATATCTAAATCGAATAAACAAAGAATTAAATATGATTTATAGATATATAAGAAAACTGCTAATGTCATTCCACCGTAACCCAAGGAAGCGCAGCAATGCTGGTCGTATCAATCGGTGGTAGCCCAAGTCCTCGTTCACGCTCAGGCGTGCTGCTCGAACGTTCGCGGCAGTGGCTCGAGCACCGTGGCGTTGAAGTCGTCACCTTGCAGGTGCGCGACTTTCCTGCCGAAGACCTGTTGCATGCCCGCTTCGAAAGCCCACACGTGCAGCACTTCCAACAGTTGGTGGCCCAGGCCGATGGCCTGATCGTTGCCACACCGGTGTACAAGGCGTCGTTCGCCGGCGCGCTGAAAACCCTGCTTGACCTGCTGCCCGAGCGCGCACTGGCCAACCGGGTCGTGCTGCCCATCGCCACTGGGGGCAGCATCGCCCACATGCTGGCCGTGGATTACGCCCTCAAGCCCGTACTGTCGGCTCTCAAGGCCCAGGAGACCCTGCAAGGGATCTTTGCCGATGACAGCCAGATCGCCTATGCCGAAGGCAGTAAGCCGGCCCAGCTGGCGCCTGCCCTTGAAGAACGGCTGCACGACTCGCTGGAAACCTTCCACCTGGCCCTGGCCAGGCGCCCGCGCCCGGTCGCACCCGGCGTGCTCAATGATCGCCTGATCAGTGCTCGCTGGAGCATCTGACCCGGCAAACCCGCTGTATCACCTTACTCGCCCGTCAACGAGGCAAGCAGGTGCAACCCGAACCCCATCGCACAGGAGAGCGCCATGCGCACAATCTTCTTGCGTCGTGGTCTGGTCGCCCTGTTTGCGGCGGCTGTGTCCCTCGGCGCCATTACCCAGGCACAGGCTGAAACCCTGCGCATCGGTTATCAGAAATACGGCACCCTGGTGCTGCTCAAGGCCAAGGGCACGTTGGAAAAGCGTCTGGCCGAGCAAGGCGTGCAGGTGCAGTGGACCGAGTTTCCCGGTGGTCCCCAGCTGCTTGAAGGGCTGAACGTCGGGTCTGTCGATTTCGGTGTGACCGGCGAAACGCCTCCGGTATTCGCACAGGCCGCCGGGGCCGACTTGCTGTACGTGGCCTACGAGCCACCCGCGCCCCACAGTGAGGCCATCCTGGTGCCCAAGGACTCGCCGATCCAGTCGGTGCAGGCACTCAAGGGCAAGAAGGTCGCCCTCAACAAAGGCTCCAACGTCCATTACCTGCTTGTGCGGGCGCTCGAAGATGCAGGCCTGAAGTACACCGATATTCAACCGGTCTACCTGCCCCCGGCCGATGCGCGCGCAGCGTTCGAGCGTGGCAGTGTCGATGCCTGGGTCATCTGGGACCCGTACCAGGCCGCCGCCGAGCAGCAGCTGCAAGCCCGCACCCTGCGTGACGGCCAGGGCCTGGTCGACAACCATCAGTTCTACCTGGCCACGCGCAGTTATGCGAATCAGCACCCGGCCGTCATCAATACCGTCATCGATCAGGTACGTGCGGTCGGTGAGTGGTCGCAGGCCAACCCGCAGGAAGTCACCGACCAGGTCGCCCCGCTGCTCGGGCTCGCGCCGGACATCACTCTGACGTCCGTCAAGCGCCAAGGCTACGGCGCAGCGCCCTTGACGTCGGACGTCGTGGTGGCCCAGCAGAAAATCGCAGACACCTTTCAGACGCTCAAGCTGATACCCAAGCCGCTGCGCATCAAGGACGTGATCTGGACACCCCCGGCCAAGGTTGCCAGTGCGCCTTGATTGATCTGTCCGTGCCGGGCGCTCCCCGGCTCAGCTACCCCTTAGGAGACAACTCCAATGAGCCTCAACATCTTCTGGTTCCTCCCCACGCACGGTGATGGCAAGTACCTGGGCACCGCGCAAGGCGCCCGGGCGGTGGACCATGGTTACCTGCAGCAGATTGCCCAGGCGGCCGACCGCCTGGGGTTCGGCGGCGTGCTGATACCCACCGGGCGTTCCTGCGAGGATTCCTGGCTGGTGGCCGCGTCCCTGATCCCTGTTACCGAACGCCTGAAGTTCCTGGTGGCCCTGCGCCCTGGAATCATCTCGCCGACGGTCGCCGCGCGGCAGGCCGCCACGCTCGATCGCCTGTCCAATGGCCGGGCGCTGTTCAACCTGGTAACCGGTGGCGATCCGGACGAGCTGGCCGGTGACGGCCTGCACCTCAATCATCAGGAGCGCTACGAAGCGTCTGTCGAATTCACCCGCATCTGGCGCAAGGTGCTTGAAGGCGAAGAAGTCGATTACGACGGTAAACACATCCAGGTCAAAGGCGCCAAGCTGCTGTACCCACCCATCCAGCAGCCTCGTCCACCGTTGTATTTCGGTGGTTCCTCCGAAGCCGCCCAAGACCTGGCTGCAGAGCAGGTCGAGCTGTACCTGACCTGGGGCGAGCCGCCCAGCGCGGTGGCTGAAAAGATCGCCCAGGTGCGTGATAAGGCAGCTGCTCAGGGCCGCGAAGTGCGGTTTGGCATTCGCCTTCATGTGATCGTGCGTGAGACCAATGCGCAAGCATGGGACGCGGCTGAAAAACTCATATCCCATTTGGACGACGACACCATCGCTCGCGCCCAGGCGTCGCTCGCCCGTTTCGACTCGGTAGGGCAGCAGCGCATGGCCGCGCTGCACAATGGCCGCCGCGACAAGCTTGAAGTCAGCCCTAACCTGTGGGCGGGGGTAGGTTTGGTTCGCGGAGGTGCAGGCACTGCGCTGGTGGGCGATGGCCCGACCGTCGCCGCGCGGGTCAAGGAATATGCCGCCCTGGGCATCGACACTTTCATCTTCTCTGGCTACCCGCACCTTGAAGAGTCATACCGGGTGGCCGAACTGTTGTTCCCGCACCTGGACGTACAACGGCCTCAGCCTGCGACCAGCGGCGGCTACGTGAGCCCGTTCGGCGAGATGGTTGCCAACGACATCCTGCCCAAGTCCGTGGCCCAGCGATGAGGGGCATTGTATGAGTCGGAAAACCTCGAATACCGTGATAGAGCGCTTGGCGCCCTGGGCGCTGCCGGTACTGCTGCTAGCCGCGTGGCAACTGGCGGTCAGCGCGGGCTGGCTGTCGACCCGCATTCTGCCAGCGCCCAGCGCCGTGCTGTCAGCCGGCGTCGACCTGGTACGCAGCGGAGAAATCTGGACGCACCTGGCCATCAGCGGCTGGCGTGCCGGGCTGGGCTTTCTGATCGGTGGCAGCATCGGCCTGGTGCTGGGCTTCATCACGGGGCTGTCCAACTGGGGCGAGCGCCTGCTCGACAGTTCGGTGCAGATGATCCGTAACGTACCGCACCTGGCACTGATTCCGCTGGTGATCCTGTGGTTCGGTATTGATGAGTCGGCGAAGATCTTTCTGGTAGCGCTGGGCACGCTGTTCCCTATCTACCTGAACACCTACCACGGCATCCGCAACGTCGACCCAGCACTGGTCGAAATGGCCCGTAGCTACGGCTTGTCTGGTTTCAGCCTGTTCCGTCAGGTGATTCTGCCGGGTGCGCTGCCTTCGATTCTGGTGGGTGTGCGCTTTGCCCTGGGCTTCATGTGGCTGACCCTGATCGTTGCCGAAACCATCTCGGCCAATGCCGGCATCGGTTACCTGGCCATGAACGCCCGTGAGTTCCTGCAAACCGATGTGGTGGTGCTGGCCATCGTCCTCTACGCCGTGCTGGGCAAGCTTGCAGACCTGGCCGCCCGCGGCCTTGAACGTATATGGCTGCGCTGGCACCCGGCCTATCAGGTGGCAAGGAAGGAGGCCGTATGACCATTCTGAACGACTCGCCACAACGCCTGCTGCGCGGTATCCCGCTGGCTTCCAGCAGCCTGCGCAAGGCGTTTGGCCCTCGCGAAGTATTGAAGGGCCTCGACCTGAACATCCCGGCTGGCCAGTTCGTCGCCATCGTAGGGCGCAGCGGCTGCGGCAAAAGCACGCTGCTGCGCTTGCTGGCCGGGCTCGACCAGCCCACTGCCGGGCAGCTGCTGGCCGGTGCGGCGCCGCTGGAAGAGGCTCGAGAAGAAACCCGCTTGATGTTCCAAGACGCCCGCCTGTTACCGTGGAAAAGGGTCATCGATAACGTTGGCCTGGGTCTCAAAGGAGACTGGCAGCCCCGTGCCTTGCAGGCACTGGAAGCGGTAGGCCTGGCCGATCGCGCCCATGAATGGCCTGCAGCGTTGTCCGGTGGGCAGAAGCAGCGCGTGGCCCTGGCCCGTGCGCTTATCCACCAGCCGCGCCTGCTGTTGCTTGATGAGCCGCTCGGCGCGCTGGATGCCCTGACCCGCATCGAAATGCAGCAACTGATCGAGCGCCTGTGGCGCCAGCATGGCTTCACCGTGTTGCTGGTGACGCATGATGTGAGCGAGGCGGTCGCCGTGGCCGACCGGGTGATTCTGATCGAAGAAGGCGAGGTGGGCCTGGACCTTGCCGTCGACCTGCCTCGGCCCCGTGCACGTGGCTCCCATCGCCTGGCCGCGCTGGAAAGCGAGGTCCTGCAACGTGTTCTGTCGGCGCCGGGCACAGCCCCCGAACCTGACCCTGTAGCCCCTTTGCCCACGCAACTGCGCTGGGCGCTCTGAACCCACTGAAGCCCTTAGAAGGAATTACCCCATGACCATCAAAGCCATCAACGTTCGTAACCAGTTCAAAGGCACTGTGAAAGAAATTCTGGAAGGCCCGGTATTGTCGGAAATCGACGTGCAGACTGCTTCCGGTATCGTCACCTCGGTGATCACTACCCGCTCGGTGCGTGAACTGGAGCTGCAGGTTGGCAGCGAAGTGATCGCCTTCGTTAAATCCACCGAAGTGTCCATCGCCAAGCTGTAAGGCAAGTGGCACCCGGGCTGTCAGGCAGCCCGGGTGATGGAGCATTTGTCAGTCAGCCGGGCGCAGGCTGCCGAACAGTTTGTTGGCCTGAGCCTCGGTCATGGCCGCGCGCCATGCCCCTTCCCCCAGGTCCCGTTCGCTGGCCAGTTTCAGGTGGCCTGCTTCAAGTCGAGTGAAGCCGCTTGAGGGTTTGTGCCGGAAGTGGAAGTGCGCATACCACAGCGGCTGCCCGCTGGCCCGATCCACTATGCGGTATTCCTCAAGATACTCCACCGGGTTGCCTTTGCGGTCCCGTTTCGGGTTCAGCGTGCGCGACCAGCCAAGCTCTACCTCCTGCTGCTCCACCAGGTATTCCAGGTAAGCCACCGTCGGCTTACTGCTTGCTTTGCTCTGGGCTATGCGCAGTTGCCGGCCCAGGGCATGCATCTCTGCTGCAGCGGTGTCCAGTTGCTGGATCAGCGCCAGGTGGCTGGCGTTTAACGAAGTACCCGCCTTGCGCCGGATGCTCTCGCCCAGAAAACGCAGCTGCTGGGCGTGGCCTTCGGCGATGTCTTCCAGGTCTACCGGGAGAGTTTGTGGTTTCCGATACTGGTGCAGCTTGGCCCGTTGCTGATCGATGGCGGCCAGACGGGCACTGGCGGTTTCAAGCAGCGAGGAGAGGGGGGGCGTCGGCATCTGGGGCTCGTTTGCTACCTGTTGCCATTTGCCGTTTTCGCTTTTGGCGTAAACGGTGTGCGGCTGTTCGGAATTGGGCTGGTTGATACGCATGCGCGCCTGGCCGCGCTCGACGAACTCGTTACCGATCAACGGTCCCTCCACCGTCTCGAACAAGCGTGGGCGGCTCGCGCCCTGCGGGGGGTGGTCGGTAGAAGGGCGGGCTGAGCTGGCCTTGGCGAGGTTGGCATCGATTTCGTCGATCAACTCCCGCATGAGTTGACGAAACGACAAGGTTTCTGCTGGTGCCAGCAAGTCCGTGAAGTTGTCTTCCCATGCCGTCAGGTGGTTCAGGTAGCGCACATAGCGGCTTCTGGCGTGGCTGAGGAACGTGCGTTCCTGGGCCCGGCTGAGGCGCGCTTGCGGCAGCTGAACCTGGCTGTACAGCGTGCTGCGCAGAGCAACCCCCTGTTCATGGAAGTGGGTCATGAAGGCCCCCATATGCGGGTGTTCTACCGCGCTTGCCTCGAAAAGGGTGACCGACAGAATCGACGCCCTGACCACGCGGATGTTGCTCAGGTCCAGCACCAGGCCGGTCTGCTGGGCACGGGCCATGTATGTGCTCAGGGTATTGCCTTGCAAGGCCCTGCGCCGTACCTGATGGCTGGTTGCCAGGCGCTCGGCCTCCATCAGCGTCAGCACCATCTCTCTATTTGCCGCCAACGTATTCTGGGTCAGGCGCTTGGCCACCGACGTGGGTACGGTAGATTCAGCTAATGCCTGAACGGCGCTGTACGCCAGCTTGATCTGGTCGGTGGCGAAGGTAAAGCGTGCTGAAACCAGGTGCATGTCCAGCACCGCCATTTCAACAATGTTTTCCTCGCACAGGGTCTTGAAGCGTACGTAATCTGCCCGAGCCAGCGTGGCACGTTGCTCCCGCAGGCGCGCCACGGCCTGCTCATTGAACGCGATGTTGCCCTGAACTTCTTCAGCCAGTTGCGTGCGTGCATTGACGTAGGCAGCTCGTTGCCCGTCAGTGGGCTGCGTACCTTCGGCCACAGCCTCCACTGCCGCGCGGTAGGCCGCCTGCTTCTGCGCCAAACGGGACCGGCAGCGTACGAGTTCGTCGTTGATGTCGTGTGCCAATTCCAGCCCTGTAAGGCGCCTGGGCTGGGCGCGCATTGCTCTGCGCCAATAGGCAACACCGTGATTGAGCAGTGTGGTGAGTGCACCGCCGCCTCCGCGCAGGGCGCTGTCCACCAGCAGGCCACTGAGGCGGCCAGGCGTTTCCCAAACACCGTGCTCGCTGAGGCGTACAGGTTGACGATAGCTGCGCATACCGTGGGGTTTCAGCCTCCAGGTCAGGTAAGCGGCGTCCCATTCAACCGCGTACCAGGCGGCATTGCGCGTGATGTATGTTTGCCGCGTTGCCGTATGCTCGAACACGCCAGCGCCCTGGGGAAGGCTGGAGCGCTTCATCGGGCCGATGGGCAGGTCCGTTTCATAGCCGCCGAAGGCACTGTGGGACGGTTGGGGTGTTCCGCTCACCTGCCGCAGGGGTTGCAGGCGCTGGCGTTGCTGGGCCAATAGCCGCGCTGTGATAGCAGGCTTGCCAATAGCTGCACCCGTTGGGGCCATGGTCAGTACAGCATCGCTGAGCGACTGCAATAGGCTGACGAGGTGCATCAGGCCTTCTTCCAGGTTGCGTTGTTCGAAAGCAGTGACCGCAGCAGTAGCCGCCTGCCAGCCATCGAAAAGTGCAAGGCCGGTACCCACGCCTGGCAATACCCCCAGTACCATTCGCAGCCCCATGAAGAAGTAATGGTCAAATACCTGTGGCGCAGCGAGGGCCACATCGGCCTGGCTGCGAGAGGTGTTACGATGGATGCGAATGAGCGCCCCCATGCCTTGACGAGCTTCATAGGTAGGCAAGGATTCGGGACGCGCAATGCCTATGCCGATAAACCCGTGAAATCCTGACTTCAGTGCGGCGTCGATGTATCGCTCATGCTCATCCGGATCACCGCTCAAGGTTTGCTCAGCCAGGTAGCGGGCCATGGCTTTGTCCAAGGCCATGCTTTGCAGCGCTTGGCATGCCGCATCGCTGTCTGAGTACTGGCTGACGACCTTGCCATTGGGCGCATCCGGCATATAGAGCAACACAGGGCTTGTCTGGCCCTGCACCAGCGCGATGCCGGACAGAGCGACGTTGTCGCTCGAACCATCTGCTGCTACTCCTGGCTTCAACTCCAGCGAGTGGTAGGCAAGGGTCCTGGCTGCGCCTGCAGCCACCTGTTCGTTGTAAAACGTTTCAAGCATGCGTTGGCCGCTGGCATCCAGGCTGGCAGGGCGGCTTAGCAGCAGAAGCTTCAAGCGATGTTCGTAAGGCGCACGCAGGGTTTCCTGACGCCAAGCGACCTGCCAGGGCGTTTCGTGCTCCAAGCCCAGGTAGGCTTGAACGATGTGTGTCTCGAAGCGGCCCGCGGCATCCAGTTCGGTGACCAGTGCGGCAATGCGCGCCGGCGTAAGCCGCGCGGCCAGGTAAGGGTTGGCAGGTTCGAACTTGACGGTGGCATTGCCCAGGCGCAAGCGGCGATGTTCATCGAGCGCCACCATGATGAATGTTTCAAGGGGCACATCGCTGCGGGCCGTGCTGAATATGGGCACATCCCGCGCTCCGGCACCACCGGCGGCCGATTGGCCCGTGACCACTTTGCTGATGGTGACACTGTCAGCGATGTCGAGGGTGATCTGCCCGGCATCCTGCACACCGAATTCGGTTTGCAAGTAGTCCTTGAGCAGTTGGCGGGCAAATTGGTCGCGCGGCTGCAGACTTAAAGCGAGAAGGCTTGCAGATGTGTGCAGTGACGCTTGCAGTGTTTCGATCTGGGCAGCCACTGCGGCGATCTGTTGTGCATCGAGATGGCTCAATCGGGGCAGGTTTTGTTGAAAATGGCTGCTGCGGTTTTTCTCGGCGAATCGCGCAAAGGCTGTCAACCTGGCGAGATGTTCACTGATGCACAGCCGCTGACGCGCTTGTTCGCATGACGTGTCGGCTGGCAGAGCCGCAGCGATGGCGTCAACGCAGTGCAACATGAAGTGCCCATCGACGGGCGGATGCTCGAATGCAAAGGTGGGCGTCTTGCTCAGCCTAGCGTGCAGCGGCACGCCATCGCTGGCGTGGGCCGCCTCCAGCAGTGCATCAGGCCATGCACCGTCGAGGGTAGCCAGCAGGCTGCGTTCAAGTGCCGGTTCGTCCGCGAACATCAGCAGCCCGCCACGTTGGCCTGGGCGGTACAGCAACAGGCTTGGGTCATGCGCTTGGCCTGTCTCGGCCGGCAGCTCACGCACTGTTATGTAACCGCTCAATACCCAGCGCTCACCGGCGTTGGTCACTGCCAAGGCGCGAACCTGTACAGGCCTTTGCAGGCTTGGCTCAGGCCTGTCCACAAGGTTTTCCACCCAGCCAAGATGGGTAGCTGTCAACTCGCCCAGCGTGTGTTGCAGCCGTGCTTCGGCCAGCAATGCCTTGCATAGCCCCTCTGCAATCTGTGTGCGCCTGGGGATGTCGCCGGCCGGCTGTTGCAGCATGGCGCTACTCACAGGCTCTGGCAGGGCGAGTAGGTAGGTGTCCAGCGTGCTCTTCAACAGGTCCTGCGCCGCCTGTTGTTCGCGCAACAGTGTCACTTTGGCCGAAGTCGGTGCAGTGTCGCCTTTCAGGTAACCCTCCAGCAGGGCTTCCTGCTGTTCGACAAGCTGCTGGCGCCAGGCGATGGGCAGGTGCTGCTCCAGGCAGGCGAAGTGTACCTCCTGCGCAGCCATGGCGGCGTCGTCAGCACATACCTGAGCGATTTGTTCCGTCAGGTTCTCGGGCAGAGCCCCTGCCACGATGGCGTTTCGCTTATTCTCCCATGCCTGCAGGTCTGTCCAGTCCAGTGGGTCAATGGCGTGGGTTTGGCACGCCTGCAGCAGGTGGTGGTCGATGAGGCCCTCTTGCTGCGCCAGCGTTTCTGCCATCAGAGCGCTGAATCCATCGCCGTGTAGCGGCGTGATGAGTACATTGTCGCTGCTGCCCAGGGTGATGGGCCATCGCGGGTCCGACCAAAAGATATGACGGTTCTCGAATACCCAAGTGCGCAGGTGCTGCAGGTCATTGAAAGGCACAGTGCAGGTCGTGAGTCCTGGGATGTACAGCAACCAGCCGGTGGCTTCTGGTTCGGGCTCTACAACTATCGCCGCAACACTATTAAGCGTTGGCGCGCCGGTGGGCTGCCATTGCAGTTGAGCAAAGCTTGGTGTGGCTCGCCTTGCAGTCAGCCAGGCAGTGATTTCCAGCTTTCCCAGTCCGTAAGCAATGTCCAGGCTGCGCTCGAAATGCTCGCGCAGCAGGGTGCTTGCGTGGCTTTGGCGTGATACGGCAGTACCCGGCATGCGGGCAGCCCAGTAACCATTGGTAGCCCGCAGCCTAGCGGTGCTTGCCAGCGGCCCAAGGTAACGTATCCAGTCAGCGGCGTTCAGCTGAGCCTGAGCACTGCCCTGTGCAAAGCCCCACGTTGTCCAGCTGGCAAACGGGCGGGTGAACGCTGGGTTCGTCAGCAGGCGGGCTGCGAATGAAAGCAAGGTGATCTGCCTGGTCTCATCACGCAGCCCGCAATGGGTTGGGTCTATCCGTAACTGAGCCTGCAGCGTATCGAGCAATGTCTGACGCAGGCTGGGCGCCTGACCGAACAGTGCTCTGAGCTGCGTGGTGCAGGCTGTCAAGGCCGGCTGTGCGGCGACCAGCAAATTACCTTTGCCGGCCAGACGTTCGGGTACGGCGGTCAGGGACGAGGCGGAGAACGTCTTGATAAGTTCCGACTGGGCGGGAGTGGTGGGCATGGTGATGTCCTAATGGGTCGGCATGTGGTGCCCCCATTGAAAGCATCGCGATGGTTCAGCCGGTGGTAGATGTATAGGTTCAGCTCGCCTTGCGCGGTGGCAGGAAGGGCGGCAGATAGAGGGACATATAGGCTTCGAACACACGCATGCCTTCTTCGGCCATGCGTGGGGTGATCTGGTCGAACAACTGCATCGACCGGGCATAGACCCGGTCGCTCAGCTCCATGGCCAGGGCGAACACGTGTACATCGTCTGGCAGGCTCGGCAACTGGAAGTGCCGGTCGAACAGGCGGTGCATCAGTTCGCCCAGTTCCATATCGTGTCGGCGGTCGGCCTGCACCACTTCACTGAGCCCATGCTGGGCCAGAATCAGCTGCCTGGCCGCGGCGTCCTGATGATAGATGTCCAGCATGCGCTGTTCGATCAGCCGGGACAGCTGGTGCCAAGTGGTGAGCGCGCTGCTATCGATGGGCGCGCTGAGGGCTTCGCGAAATGCCCGGTGAACGTCAGCAGTCAGGGCTTCGAGCAGCGCAGGCACGCTGGCGAAGAAGTGGTAGACCGACGACGGCGGGATTTGCGCGCGCTCGGCCACGCTGTAGATCGACAGGCCAGCCACCCCGCCCTCTGCCAGGAGCTCGCGGGCAGCTGCCAGGATCGCTTCGATCCGGGCCTGGCTGCTGGCGCGTGGCTTGCGCGCTGAGGTGTTGCGGGTCATCAGTTGCTGATTGCCAGGATACTGGCCTGGTAGGCGCCCACGAAGGTGTCGAACTCGCCCACTTCTTCCTGTTCCATCTGGGATTGCTTGGCCAGGGACTCGCGCGCCTGTGTTTCGAAGGCCTGCTGCTGGTCGGGGCTCAGGGGCTGCTCGCGCAGTGTCTGGGCGTGGAGACGACTTTGCCGCAGCGAGAACGCGATGAAACTCTCGTCATGCTCGGTCATGCGCGCCAACACCTGGGCCGATGGGGTCAGCTCAGGGTCGTCGACTTTCGCCTGCTGGGCTTGCAGGGCCTGCACGTGATCATCTCCGCCCTGGGCCTGGTCGAGCAGGTTGGCCAATTGACCGATCTGAGCAATCAACTCGCTGGCCCAGTCTTTGAGAGGTACAGGCTGCCCATCACGCTGCAACTTCAGGCCTGGACGCCGGCCTTCTTTGACCACGCTCAGGAAATTGCTGGTGCACTGGCTGCATTCGTTGTTGTTGAGCTGCGGGCTGTCGTCCAGCGCGCAGAACAGCAGAAACGCATCGAGAAAGCGTGCCTCGGTGAGGTCGATGCCCACCGGCAGGAGCGGGTTGATGTCCAGGCAGCGCACCTCCACGTACTGCACCCCGCGGGAGGTAAGCGCCTGGATTGGGCGCTCGCCTGAGTAGGTCACCCGCTTGGGACGGATGTTGGAGTAGTACTCGTTCTCGATTTGCAGAATGTTGGTGTTCAGCTGTACCCACTCGCCATCGACATGGGTGCCAATCTCCACATAGGGTGGGTACGGCGTGCCCACCGCCTTGCGCAGGCTGTCGGTATAGCTGGCCAGGTTGTTGTAGCAGGGCGTCAGGCCCGCCTGGGCATTGCTCTGGTAGCCCAGGTCGCTCATGCGCAGGCTGGTGGCGTAGGGCAGGTAGAGGGTTTCGCCATCGAGCTCTTCGAGCTGATGGGCGCGACCCCGCAGAAAGCCCTTGTCCAAGGCGGGCGAGGCGCCGAACAGGTACATGAGCAGCCAGCTGTAGCGACGGAAATTGCGGATCAAGGCAATGTAGGCGGCCGATTGGTAATCCCGTTCGTTCTCAGTGCTGCCTTCGGCTTCGCGCAGCAATGGCCACAGGGCCTCGGGCAGCGAGAAGTTGTAATGGATGCCGGCGATGCACTGCATGGTGCGGCCGTAGCGCAGGGCCAGGCCCTTGCGATAGACATGCTTGAGCTTGCCGATGTTGGAGGTGCCGTACTCGGCGATGGGGATATCTTCTTCAGCCGGCAGCGAACACGGCATCGACGGGCTCCACAGGTACTCATCGCTAAGCTTGGTATAGACGAACCTGTGAATCTGCTCGAGGTTTTCCAGCACCGCAGCGGCGTCAGGCAGCGCGGGGGTGATGAATTCAAGCAGTGATTCGGAATAATCGGTGGTGATCTGTTCGTTGGTCAGCGCCGCGCCTAGTGCTTCAGGGTGCGGTGTCTGGGCCAGACGGCCACTGTCTGTCACGCGCAGGCATTCGCGCTCAATGCCGTGCAGACACTGCTTGAGCAAGGGGAGATTGGCGCCGAGCAAGCTCAGGCGGCGGTTGAGGAGTGTGCTCAAGATGTATTCCTTCACGCGTCAGTCGCCCCAATATGGGGGTAGAGAGGACGGTCTACAAGGGTAGGTGGAAGGGAACGGGCGTTGTCGCCTGGTTTACCGCGGCCCCAGCAGTGCGCGCGCACTGCCGAAATTACCGCAGATAGTGCTTTGTGAGCTAGAGAGCGACGAAGGTTCCTTGCGCCTTGGCCACCAGCTTGTCGCCCTGAACTACGTCAGCGTCGACCACCAGCGTGCGCTTCCCTGCGTGCAATACCCGAGCGGTGCATAGCACCTCGCCATCGCTGACGGCGCGCAGGTAGTTGATCTTGCATTCGAGGGTGACGCTCTGCTGCTCGAAGCCGTGGCTGGACGAGCAGGCCAGCCCCATGGCGATGTCCACCAGGCTGAAGATCGCCCCGCCATGAAGCTTCTGGCCCCGGTTGCGCAGGTGCGGCGCCACCGCCAGGCTTACCTCGGCAACGCCCGCTTCCAGGCGTTGCAGGCTGCAGCCCAGCAGTTGGCTGAAGGCGCTTTGTACGTACTCCGGCGCCACGTCCATCACTTCTTCTTCAACTGCTTGGCGTTGGCGAACAGGGCAGCCATGGCGTTGTTGGCCGGCGCTGCAGTGGCGGTCTCGCGCTGACGGGGCGCCGGTTGCTGACGGCCACCCCCCTGGCCACGTCCGCCACCCCGGTTGCCTTCGACCTTTTCGCCCGGCGTGTCGCTCATGCGCATGGACAGGCCAACACGCTTGCGCGGAATGTCCACTTCCATGACCTTGACCTTGACCACATCGCCAGCCTTGACCGCTTCGCGTGGGTCCTTGACGAACTTTTCCGACAGCGCCGAGATGTGCACCAGCCCATCCTGATGCACGCCGATATCCACGAACGCGCCGAAATTGGTGACGTTGGTCACTACGCCTTCCAGGATCATCCCAGGCTCCAGGTCCTTGAGGTCCTCGACCCCGTCCTGGAAGGTGGCCGTCTTGAACTCCGGGCGCGGGTCGCGGCCAGGCTTGTCCAGTTCCTGCAGGATGTCGGTCACCGTGGGCAGGCCAAAGGTTTCGTCGGTGAACTTCTTCGGGTCCAGGCGCTTGAGGAAACTGCTGTCCCCGATCAGCGAGCGGATGTCCCGGTCGGTATTGGCAGCGATGCGCTGCACCAGCGGGTAAGCCTCGGGGTGCACGGCAGAGGCGTCCAGCGGGTTGTCGCCGTTCATCACGCGCAAGAAGCCTGCGGCCTGCTCGAAGGTCTTCTCACCCAGCCGGCTGACCTTCTTCAAGGCCGCACGGGTGGCAAACGGGCCGTTGGCATCACGGTGGGCCACGATGTTCTGTGCCAGGGTCGTGTTCAAGCCCGAAATACGCGTGAGCAGGGCGACCGACGCGGTGTTCACGTCCACGCCGACGGCGTTCACGCAATCCTCGACGACGGCGTCGAGGCCGCGTGCCAGCTTCACTTGCGACACGTCGTGCTGGTACTGGCCCACGCCGATGGACTTGGGATCGATTTTGACCAGCTCGGCCAGTGGATCCTGTAGGCGACGTGCAATTGAGACCGCGCCACGGATCGATACATCCAGGTCGGGGAATTCCCGAGCCGCCAGCTCCGATGCCGAGTACACCGAGGCGCCGGCTTCGGAGACCATGACCTTGGTGATCTTCAGGGCAGGGTACTGCTTGACCAGGTCAGCCACCAGCTTGTCGCTCTCGCGGCTGGCGGTGCCATTGCCGATAGCGATGAGCTCGACCGAATGCTTGGCGCACAGCGCAGCCATCACCGAAAGCGTGCGGTCCCATTCGTTTCTGGGTGCATGGGGATACACAGTGGTGTAGTCGAGCAGCTTGCCAGTGGCATCGACCACGGCGATCTTGCAGCCTGTGCGCAGGCCAGGGTCGAAGCCCAGTGTGGCGCGCGGACCAGCAGGCGCTGCCAGCAGCAGATCATGCAGGTTGTGGGCGAAGACGTTGATTGCCTCACCCTCGGCATTGTCGCGCAGTTCCCCGAACAGGTCGGTCTCCAGGTGGGTGTAGAGCTTGACCTTCCAGGTCCAGCGCACCACTTCGCCTAGCCATTTATCGGCCACGCGGCCGCGGTTCTCGATGCCGACGTGCTCACCGATCATCAATTCGCACGGGTGCAGGGTACCCGGCAGCTCTTCGCCCACTTTCAGCGAGGCGCTGAGCACGCCTTCGTTGCGCCCGCGGAAGATCGCCAGCGCGCGGTGCGACGGCGCGCTGCGCAGCAGCTCGTCATGGGCGAAGTAGTCGCGGAACTTGGCGCCTTCTTCTTCCTTGCCGGGCACCACGCGCGCGCTGAGCACCGCCTCTTGCTTGAGGAAGCTGCGCAGTTTGTCGAGCAGGGCTGCATCTTCGGCGAAACGCTCCATGAGGATGTATTTGGCTCCCTCCAGCGCAGCCTTGACGTCTGCCACGCCCTTGTCGGCGCTGACAAAGCGCGCCGCTTCGCTTTCCGGGGCCAGGGACGGGTCGGCGAACAGGCTGTCGGCCAGCTCGCCCAGGCCAGCTTCCAGGGCGATCTGGCCCTTGGTGCGGCGCTTTTGCTTGTAGGGCAGGTAGAGGTCTTCGAGGCGCGTCTTGGTGTCGGCCAGCTTGATCTCGCGCGCCAGTTCCGGCGTCAGCTTGCCTTGCTCCTCGATGCTGGCAAGGATGCTGATGCGGCGCTCGTCGAGTTCGCGCAAGTAGCGCAGGCGCTCTTCCAGGTGGCGCAGCTGGGTGTCGTCCAGGCTGCCGGTCACCTCTTTGCGGTAACGGGCGATGAAAGGCACGGTAGAGCCTTCGTCCAACAGGCCCACGGCCGCCTCGACCTGTTGTGGGCGTACGCCCAGTTCCTCGGCGATACGGCTGTTGATGCTGTCCATGTAAACCACCTGACGTTCTTGAATACGGAGTCGCCGGTGGGCCTTTCGCCCGGCGGCGCTGGATGAAAGCGGCGCATTATACCCATCGCAAACGGCTTGCGGTGATGGCCTGGCGCCAGTTGGAAGTGGCGTCCCGGGAAAAATCTGCTAACAATGCTCACGGCACGCGTTGCAGCGGCTACGCCATAATGCGCAGCGATACCAGAGGAGTAATTCATGACCGGCACGCCAACTACCGCTGAAGGTGAAAAAATTCTGATCGTCGACGACGATCCAGGGCTCAGCAGCCTGCTTGAACGTTTCTTCACCAGCAAGGGTTATCGTGCCCGCGCGGTCCCCAACACCGAGCAGATGGACCGCCTGCTCCAGCGTGAAGTGTTCAACCTGGTGGTGCTCGACCTGATGCTGCCGGGCGAAGACGGCTTGTCCGCCTGCAAGCGCCTGCGCCAACAGAACAATCAGATCCCCATCATCATGCTCACGGCCAAAGGTGACGAGCTCAGCCGCATCAAGGGCCTTGAACTGGGCGCCGACGACTACCTCGGCAAGCCGTTCAACCCCGACGAGCTGATGGCCCGGGTCAAGGCCGTGCTGCGCCGCCAGGCACCTTCGGTACCCGGTGCGCCGGGCAGCGAGGACGAGTCGGTCACCTTCGGCGACTACGAGCTGTCCCTGGCCACTCGCGAACTCAAGCGTGGCGACGAGGTGCACATGCTCACCACGGGCGAATTCGCCGTGCTCAAGGCCCTGGTGATGCATGCTCGCGAACCGTTGACCCGCGACAAACTCATGAACCTGGCACGCGGGCGTGAATGGGATGCGCTGGAGCGCTCCATCGACGTACAGATCTCGCGCCTGCGCCGCATGATCGAGCCAGACCCGTCCAAACCGCGCTACATCCAGACGGTATGGGGTGTGGGCTATGTGTTCGTACCGGATGGAAACGCCGGCAAATGACGCTGCTGCCTAGATGAAGACGCCGCTGTGGTTTCCGCAGAGTTTCTTCGCGCGCACCTTGTGGCTGGTGCTGATCGTCGTCCTGTTCTCCAAGGCGTTGACCCTGGTCTACCTGCTGATGAACGAGGACGTTTTGGTCGATCGGCAGTACAGCCACGGCGTGGCATTGACCTTGCGCGCCTATTGGGCGGCCGATGAAGAGAACCGTGACCAGATCGCCGAGGCGGCAGGCCTGATCCGGGTAACCGGTGCTGGCGTACCGGAGGGCGAGCAGCACTGGCCCTACAGCGAAATCTACCAACGGCAGATGCAGGCCGAGCTTGGCGAGGACACCGAGGTACGGCTGCGCATCCATGCACCGCCTGCCTTATGGGTCAACGCGCCCAGCCTGGGCCCGGGCTGGCTGAAAGTGCCGTTGTATCCCCACCCGTTGCGCGGGCAGAAAATCTGGAACGTGCTGGGCTGGTTCCTGGCCATTGGCTTGCTGTCCACTGCCTCAGCCTGGATATTCGTGCGTCAGTTGAACCAGCCGCTCAAACGCCTGGTGTTCGCCGCGCGCCAGCTTGGCCAGGGGCGCAGTGTGCGCCTGCCGGTCAGCGACACGCCCAGCGAAATGACCGAGGTGTACAAAGCCTTCAACCAGATGGCCGAGGATGTCGAGCAAGCCGGGCGCGAGCGCGAGTTGATGCTGGCTGGCGTCTCCCACGACTTGCGCACCCCGCTGACCCGGCTGAGACTTTCACTGTCCTTGCTCGGCAGCGACAGTGAGCTGAGCGACGACATGGTGCGCGATATCGAAGACATGGACGCCATTCTCGACCAGTTCCTGGCGTTCATTCGCGACGGGCGGGACGAGCCCCTCGAAGAAGTCGATCTTGGCGCGTTGGTGCGTGAAGTGGTCGCACCCTACAACCAGCCCGAGGAACGTGTTCGCTTGTGCCTGGAGCCCATACCGCCGTTTCCATTGCGCCGGGTGTCGCTCAAGCGCATGTTGGGCAACCTGATTGGCAATGCCCTGCACCATGCGGGCAAGGGCGTCGAGGTTGCAGCCTATGTCTCGGGGGACGAAAGCGCCCCGTATGTGGTGCTGAGCGTGCTTGACCGAGGGGCAGGAATCGACGAATCCGAGCTCGAGACCATCTTCAACCCGTTCATTCGGGGTGACCGTGCCCGAGGCGGCAAAGGCACCGGGCTGGGCCTGGCCATCGTCAAGCGAATCGCCGCCCAGCATGGCGGCAACGTCGAGCTGCGCAATCGTTCTGGGGGCGGTATCGAAGCGCGGGTACGGTTACCCTTGGGGCTGCTATTGCCGCGCAACGCTGTCTGATCGCAAGTCTGGCACTGGCGTGCTTCCAGGGGCCGATCAGCCACCGAGGAAGCAGGCTGGCCTAGTAGGCGGCCAGCGGGGCGATCAGCCCTTGCCCTTGGTTCGGGTCTGGTTGGGCCCGCCGTTCTTCTCCAGGTGTTCGAAAATCATGCCGGCTACGTCCTTGCCGGTAGTCACCTCGATGCCCTCCAGCCCCGGTGACGAGTTGACCTCCATCACCAGTGGGCCGTGGTTGGAGCGCAGAATGTCGACGCCGGCCACGCTCAAGCCCATTACCTTGGCTGCGCGAATGGCCGTCATGCGCTCTTCCGGGGTGATCTTGATCAGGCTGGCAACCCCACCACGGTGCAGGTTGGAGCGAAACTCGCCGGGTTTGGCCTGGCGTTTCATCGACGCGATCACCTTGTCACCCACCACGAAGCAGCGGATATCAGCGCCACCGGCTTCCTTGATGTACTCCTGGACCATGATGTTCTGCTTGAGCCCCATGAAGGCTTCGATCACAGATTCGGCTGCCTTCGTGGTTTCGCACAGCACCACGCCAATGCCTTGGGTGCCCTCGAGGACCTTGATCACCAGCGGGGCGCCGTGGACCATCTGGATCAGGTCCGGAATGTCATCGGGCGAATGGGCGAAGCCAGTTACCGGCAAGCCAATGCCGCGGCGTGACAGCAATTGCAACGAGCGCAGCTTGTCGCGCGAACGTGCGATGGCGACCGACTCGTTGAGCGGGTACACCCCCATCATTTCGAACTGGCGCAGCACAGCGCAGCCATAGAAAGTGACAGAGGCACCAATGCGCGGGATGACTGCATCGAACCCTTCCAGTGGCTTGCCGCGGTAGTGAATCTGCGGCTTGTGGCTGGCGATGTTCATATAGGCCCGCAGGGTATCGATCACCACCATCTCGTGACCACGCTGGGTACCGGCTTCGACCAGGCGGCGGGTGGAATACAGACGCGGATTACGCGAAAGCACAGCGATCTTCATGCAGCACCTGTCAAGGTAGTGTGGGTGGCCGGAAAGGCAGGTTTGTCTTGTACGTACTTCAGGCCCGGATTGACGACCAACTGGCCGTGAATCAGGGCCTTGGAACCCAGCAACAGGCGGTAACGCATGCTCTTGCGGCAAGCCAGGGTGAATTCGACGGCCCATACCCTGTCACCCAACGCGAGCGTGGTGCGAATGACATAACGGGTTTGGGCGTGGCCATTGGAGCTTCGAATGGATTTCATGCTCACCAGCGGCGCCTCGCAGCGGCGGTGACGCAATTGCACGATCGAACCCAGGTGCGCAGTGAATCGGACCCACGGCTGGCCATTGCGTTCGAAAGGTTCTATCTCGGTGGCATGCAGGCTGGAGGTGCTGGCGCCGGTGTCGATCTTGGCGCGTAGCCCTGCCACGCCCAGCTCGGGCAAGGCTACCCATTCCCGCAGGCCAATTACAGTCAGATGATCAAATGTCTTCACGAAACGCACCCAGCGGATGAGAGAGTGAACTGTAAGCATGGCGGGGAATTTTTGCATCCGATGCTTACGGTAGTACAGTTCCCCCAATCACGGAATTCGAGGTATCGGGATGGCACAGAAAGTCGAAGATGACGACAAGGTTCGCCTGGACAAATGGCTGTGGGCTGCGCGTTTCTACAAGACGCGTGCGCTGGCCAAGGCGGCCATCGAAAGTGGCAAGGTGCATTGCCGTGGCGAGCGATGCAAACCGGGCAAGGAGCCGCGGGTGGGCGATGAATTCGTCCTGCGTACGGGCTTCGACGAGCGCACGGTGGTGGTAAAGGCGCTGTCGGCCGTACGCCGCGGTGCACCGCAAGCGCAGGCCCTGTATGAAGAAACCGAAGAAAGCGTGCGCCGGCGCGAGCAGGCTGCGGCGCTGCGCAAGGCCGGTGCCGCCGGTGTCACCACCGATGGGCGGCCGACCAAGAAGCAGCGCCGCCAGATACATCAATTGCACGGAAGCTTCGAGTAGCCGGGGCCGCCAGGCGGCCCAGGCTTAGCGCAGTACGGCCATCCGACCGACCAACGGCAACCTGCCCAGCAGCCTGAACAGCGGGGCGGTCCAGCGCACCAGCGCAGCACTGCTTCTGGCCGCCAGGGGCGTGTACAGGCTCCAGCCCAGTGCCAGCACCGCCATCAACAGGCCGCCGATGTAATCATCCTGGCCCCAGTGTGCGCCCGCGACCAGGCGTGGCAGCATGAACAGCACCGCCAGCCCCCAGATCACCAGGTACTGCCCGACGCGGCGACTGAAGACGCTCATGAACAGCGCCCAGATGAGCAGTACCGAAGCATGATCGCCCGGGAAGCTCTTGCTGGAACGGTCCTTGAGCTCCCAGGTTGCCTCCAGGTGTGGGTAGTAGTCACTCAGGTGCACGGCGCCATCGAGCATCATCGACGGGCTGTTGTGTTGCCAACCGGCAGCGTCGACCCACTTGGAAAACAGTGCTCGAATCACCACTAAGAGCAGTAGCGTGACCAGAAAGCCGAAAAATGCCTGGCGAACCTGGGTGGTCTTGAACACCCAGTCGCCCCGGATCAGCGTGGCCAGCAGGATCAGGCCGACGACGATGTCGAACGGGCGCAGGCTGCCGACGGTCCAGATGTAGCGCCAGGCGGTGCTTTCAGCCAGCGGTGCGTTGAGGCTGTGGAACAGCCATTCGTCGAATGTCAGGCACAGCATCTGGCCAACAGGCCATAACCAGAAACACAGTAGTGCGATGGGCAGTAGCGTACAGGCTACCAATGGCCCCCAGGACCACCTCGCTTGGAACAGTGGTCGATTGTCCATAAGATACCTCGATCTCCTAACGGGAATGAGCGCCCGAAACGCTCGACGACGGGATTGCAAATCCCGGCAATTATCTTGTCATTATTTTCAGATAGCCAGACAACCATGAGCGATTTGCCAGATACAGATTTCACCCAACGTTTCATCTTCGACGAGCGCGATGTGCGCGGCGAGTGGGTGTCTCTCGATGACAGCTACGCCGCGGTGTTGGCGCGTCACGAGTACCCGGCGCCGGTCGCGACCTTGCTCGGCGAGCTGATGGCCGCCACCGCGCTGCTGGTCGGTGCCCTCAAGTTCGACGGCCTGCTGATCCTGCAGGCGCGCTCGGCAGGGCCTATTCCATTGCTGATGGTCGAGTGCTCCGGGGACCGAGACATCCGCGGCATGGCCCGCTACGAGGCCGACCAGATTGCAGCCGATGCCACCCTGTCCAGTCTGATGCCAGGCGGGCACCTGACGCTGACCATCGATCCGGTCAAGGGCCAGCGCTACCAGGGCACTGTCGAGCTCGATGGTGCCGACCTCTCGGAATGCTTCACCAATTACTTCGTGCAATCCCAGCAGCTGAACACTCGGTTCTGGCTGCACGCCGAGGCGGGCAAGGCCCGTGGCCTGCTGCTGCAGCAACTGCCGCGCGACCGTCAGCCCGACGACGAGGAACGTGAAGACAGCTGGCAGCATGTAGTGGCCCTGGCCAAGACCCTCAAGCCGCAAGAGTGGGCCGAAGCCAACGAAACCCTGCTGCACCGCCTGTACCACGAAGATGCCGTGCGCCTGTTCGACGTCCAGCCTCTGCGCTTCAACTGCAGCTGCTCGCGCGAGCGTTCCGGCAATGCGCTGGTAAGCCTGGGTGAAGCCGATGCCAAGGCGTTGGTAGAGGAATGCGGGGGTACGGTGGAGATCGACTGCCAGTTCTGCAATGAGCGGTATTTCTTCGATGCCAGCGATGTCGCACAGCTCTTTGCGGGCGGCGGCACGGACTCTGCCTCAGAAACTCTTCACTGAAACGTTTCACTACAGGAGATTCTCCTGTCGAATTGCGCAAAAGCTCGGTTCTGACAGGAGGGGCCTACTTTTTTTGGGCGTTTCTGGCATAATCCGGCCACTTTTTTCGCTGTAGTAGTTTTTCTGAAACGACTACAAAACGTTTGGAGCACTCGGCCTCGGGCCGGATGGGGTATCTCATGACGCAAGCCAACAACACCGTGTACACCGACCTGAGCGTCGATGAGCTGGTAAAAGAAGCGCTGCAACGCGGTGAAGGTGTACTAGCCGACACGGGTGCACTGGTCGTGGAGACCGGCCACCGTACCGGCCGTTCCCCGGCTGACCGTTTCATCGTCGAAGAACCTTCCACCCAGGACGCCATCGCCTGGGGCCCGATCAACCGCAAGTTCCCGGCCGACAAGTTCGATGCCCTGTGGGACCGCGTCGAGGCGTTCAACAACGCCCAGGATCACTTCGTTTCCTACGTCCACGTAGGGGCGGCGGCCGAGCACTACCTGCCAGTCAAGATGACAACCCAGACGGCCTGGCAGAACCTGTTCGGTCGCTGCCTGTTCATCAACCCGGAGCAGTTCAACCCGGCTGGTCGTGGCGAGTGGCAGATCCTCAACGTCGCCAACTTCGTCTGCGAGCCTGAGCGTGATGGCACCAACTCCGATGGTTGCGTGATCATCAACTTCGCCCAGAAGAAAGTGCTGATCGCTGGCATGCGTTACGCTGGCGAAATGAAGAAAGCCATGTTCTCGGTACAGAACTTCCTGCTGCCGGCTGCCGACGTACTGCCAATGCACTGCGCGGCCAACATCGGCGAAGAGGGTGATGTCACCCTGTTCTTCGGTCTGTCCGGCACCGGCAAGACCACGCTGTCGGCCGACGAGAGCCGCTACCTGATCGGTGACGACGAGCACGGTTGGGGTGAAGGTGTCGTCTTCAACATGGAAGGTGGCTGCTACGCCAAGTGCATCGACCTGTCCGAGAAGAACGAGCCGGTCATCTGGAAAGCCATCAAGCATGGCGCCGTCCTGGAAAACGTCGTGCTCGATGCCAACAAGCACGCCGATTACAGCGACGTCAGCCTGACCCAGAACAGCCGCGCCGCCTACCCGCTGGAACACGTGGCCAAGCGCTCCGAGGCTAACCTGGGTGGTGAGCCGAACGCGGTCATCTTCCTGACCTGCGACCTGACTGGCGTACTGCCGCCCGTATCGATCCTGAACAACGAGCAGGCGGCCTACCACTTCCTGTCCGGCTACACCGCGCTGGTCGGTTCCACCGAAATGGGCTCGGGCGGCGGCATCAAGTCGACCTTCTCCACCTGCTTCGGCGCGCCGTTCTTCCCGCGCCCTGCTGGTGAGTACGCCGAGCTGCTGATCAAGCGCATCAACGGCTTCAACTCCAAGGTCTACCTGGTCAACACCGGCTGGACGGGCGGTGGCTACGGTGTGGGCAAGCGCTTCAGCATTCCGACCACCCGTGCCGTGATCGCTGCCATCCAGAGCGGCGCGTTGGTCGGTGCTGAAACCGAGCACCTGGACATCATCAACCTGGACGTGCCGAAGTCGGTACCAGGCGTCGAGACTGACCTGCTCAACCCGCGCACCAACTGGGCTGACAAGGCTGCCTACGACGAAGCCGCCAAAGGTCTGGCCAACCTGTTCATCGAAAACTTCAAGAAGTTCGATGTATCCGACGCCATCAAGGCTGCGGGTCCTCAGCTGTAAGCTGAAGCAGGTTGTAGTAAAAGAGCCGCCCTTCGGGGCGGCTTTTTGCTGGGGGCTTCAAAAGGGTTAATTCGATCAAACGGCTCATTTTCTGGTTCACTGTGTACACCCAATGTGAAGCCGTGAGCCCGCCCGATGATCCAGCCTCCCCAGCGCACTGCCTTTTCCCACGTGCATCCGATCCTGACCCGCGCGCAAGACAACGACGCCAACGGCCATATCGCCGGCTCGACCGTGCATGCGTACTTTGAAACGGCCATCCATGCTTTTCTGATCGAACACGCGGAACTGGACCTGCGCGACGGCGAACTGGCGGCGTTCGTTGTCAGCTCGGCGGCAGACTTCTATGCCCTGCCGAGCTTTCCGGACGTACTGGAGGTGGCGCTGGGGGTGACGCGTCTGGCTGGGAGCACCGTGGAGTACCGGCTGGCGCTCTATCGCCCTGGTGAAGCCCAGGCGTGTGCAGCGGGGACGGTGGTGCAGGTGTTCATCGACCGCGCCAGTGGTCAGCCGGTTGCGCTACCGGCGCAGTTGATGGCGAAGTTAGCGGCGCTTTTAGAGCGGACCCATTGAAAATCCCGCCCTCGAGGTTTAGTCCTGTTCATTCAGGGTCCGCTTCACGGTCCATCGCGGCACAAGGCCGCTCCTACCCTGCCCTGTGAACCGACTAACTCAGCCGGCACTCGGTCACTGTAGGAGCGGCCTTGTGCCGCGATGGGCCGTGAAACGGCCCCGCCGTTCTTAAGTGAACAGTGCCCTCAAGGCGGGGTCATACGCGCAGCGGCTACCCTGACTCATCAAGGGTGGCGGTGACGGCCGTGCTTGCGGTGGCCATAGTGGTGACCACGGTCCCAGTGACGACGGTCGTCGTAGTCGCGGCGGTAGCGGCGATGGTCGCGGCGATCATCCTGATCGGCCTTGTTGCCCATGTAGTTGCCCAGGGCACCGCCTGCGCCACCGCCAGCGGCTGCACCGATGTAACTGCCGGTGGTGCCACCAACGCTACGGCCTACTACGTTGCCGCCTGCTGCGCCGAGCGCACCGCCGATGGCCGCTTCGCCGCGCTGACGCTTGTCGGCGCCGACCGCACTGCCGGCGGCGCCGCCCAGGCCTGCGCCAATGGCGCCGCCAGTACTACCACCAATGGACTGGCCTACGACTGAGCCCAGTACCCCACCCAATGCGCCGCCAATGCCGGCCTCGGTGGAGCCGCCTGCCATGGCAACGCCGCTGAGCAAGCCAAAAGACAACAACAGAATCGAGGAGTACTTCTTCATTCAAGAGAGCCTCAGAAGGATGACGAGGCGAATGTGCTTCTATCTGCGTCCAGTGGCAACGAATATCCGACGAATTGCACGGGTTGTACACAATTCGTCAACTCATTGATTTATAAGTGAAACTTTATCTTTTTCCTGCGGTCTTATGCTCTTGTGACATAGCCCTGATCCTGCATTGGACCAGGGCTTTTTCATTCAGAGAATTCGTCCGTCGTCCTCGGCGCGTTCCAGCCTGATGGCAATGAACTTGGACGTTGGCGTGTGGCTACCCTCGCCAATGCTCTCCAGCGGTACCAGCGGGTTCACTTCTGGATAATAGGCCGCTGCCTGCCCGGCAGGTATGTCGAACGCCAACAGGGTAAAGCCGCGCACTCGGCGAACATGCTCATCCCCCCACAGGGAAACGATGTCGACCTTCTGGCCAGGCTTGAAGCCCAGCCGAACGATGTCGGCTTCGTTGGCGAACAACACGTCGCGCTGGCCGCGCACGCCTCGGTAACGGTCGTCCAGGCCATAGATGGTGGTGTTGTACTGATCGTGCGAGCGCATCGATTGCAATACCAAGTCCGGCACCTGGCCGCTGGCACGCACGCGCTCGTCGAGCAGCGAATCTGGCAGCAGGTTGGCTTTGAAGTTGGCGCGGCCATTGGCCGTGGCCCACTCGCGCCGGCCGGCGCTATTGCCCAGGTAGAATCCCCCAGGCTGCCGCATGCGCTGATTGAAATCAGAAAAGCCTGCAATGGTGTCGGCGATCAGAGCCCGAATACGGTCGTAGTCGGCCACCAGCCATTGCCAGTCCACAGGGTGTTTGCCCAGGGTGGCAGCAGCGATGCCAGCGATGACCGCGGGCTCAGACCGCATCTGCCGGGACAGTGGCTTGAGCTGGCCGTTGGAGCCGTGGACCATGCTGAACGAGTCTTCGACGGTGACCGCTTGAGGCCCGTCCGCTTGCATGTCGATGTCGGTACGGCCCAGGCAAGGCAGGATAAGCGCCTGCTTGCCGTGAACCAGGTGGCTGCGGTTGAGCTTGGTGCTGATGTGCACGGTCAGTTCGCAGTTGCGCAGCGCTCGCGCCGTGCGTTCGGTGTCAGGCGTGGCCTGGGCGAAGTTGCCGCCTAGTCCGATGAACACCTTGGCGTGCCCCTGGAGCATGGCATGGATGGCTTCGACGGTGTTGTGCCCGTTCTTGCGCGGCACCGGGAAGCCGAAGCGCGCCTCGATGGCGTCGAGCAGGGCGGCCGGCGGACGCTCGTTGATACCCATGGTGCGGTCGCCCTGCACGTTGCTGTGACCGCGAACCGGGCACAGCCCGGCCCCTGGCGCGCCAATATTGCCGCGCAGCATTTGCAGGTTGACCAGTTCCTGGATGGTCGGCACCGAGTGACGGTGCTGGGTGATGCCCATGGCCCAGCACATGATCACGCGCTGGCTCCGGCAGTACATGCGGGCGGCCAGTTCGATGTCTTCGAGTGCCAAGCCCGACTGCTGCTGGATATGCGCCCAAGGCGTGGCATCGACCACCGCCAGGTAGTCGTCCAGGCCGTGCCCGTGCTCGGCGATGAAGGCGTGGTCGAAGACCGCCGGCTCACCCTTGGCTTGCGCTTCACGCTCCCATTGCAGGGCGAACTTGGCCATGCCCCGCAGCATGGCCATGTCGCCACCCAGGGCCGGGCGGAAGAACGCGGTGTTAGTGGGGCGGTCGCTGTTGGTCAGCATCTCCAGCGGGTTTTGCGGGTGCTGGAAGCGTTCCAGGCCGCGCTCCTTGAGCGGGTTGATGCACACCACCTGCGCGCCGCGTTTCACGGCATCGCGCAGCGGGTCCAGCATGCGCGGATGGTTGGTGCCCGGGTTCTGGCCCCAGACGAAGATCGCATCGGCGTGCTCGAAATCCTCGAACGTGACGGTACCCTTGCCCACCCCCACACTCTGCCCCAGCGCCACACCGCTGGCCTCGTGGCACATGTTCGAGCAGTCCGGGAAGTTGTTGGTGCCGTAGGCGCGCACGAAGAGCTGGTAGAGGTACGCCGCTTCGTTGCTGGCGCGCCCGGAGGTGTAGAACTCGGCCTGGTCAGGGCTTGCGAGCTTGTTCAGCTCTCGGCCGATGAGGGCGAACGCGGCGTCCCAGCTGATGGGCTGGTAGCGATCAGTGGCGGCGTCGTACACCATCGGCTCGGTCAGTCGGCCTTGGTACTCCAGCCAGTAATCGCTTTGCTGCAGCAACGAGGTGACGCTGTAGCGGGCGAAGAATGCAGCGTCCACGCGGCGTTTGGTGGCTTCCCAGTTGACCGCCTTGGCGCCGTTTTCGCAGAACTTGACCATGCCGCTTTCAGGCGAGTCGCCCCAGGCGCAACCTGGGCAGTCAAAGCCGCCGTTCTGGTTGGTCTTGAGCAGGGCACGGATGTTCTTCAGCGGGTTGTCGCTGCCCACCCAGGCTTTGGCTACGCTGCGCAGTGCACCCCAGCCGCCGGCAGGGCCGTGGTAGGGCTTGTAGCGAGGAGAGGAGGCTGGGACGTTTTTCGGAATAGGCTGGTACGAGGTCACGGCTGTTACGACTCCGCCGCCGGGCTGTAGACCCGCGGTGCGCTGTGTTTGGGCAAATGAATGAGGTTGAGGTTGTGCCTGCGTGCCCATTGCAGGGCCAGGCCCGTAGGCGCCGACAGGCTGACCAGGGTCTGGATGCCGGCACGCAGCACCTTCTGGATCAATTCCAGGCTGCAACGGCTGGTGACGATGGCCAGGCCGCCGTCGCTGTCGATACCCTGACGCAACAGTGCGCCAATGAGCTTGTCGAGGGCGTTGTGCCGGCCAATGTCCTCGCGGCCCAGCAGCAGTTCGCCATGGCGGTCCATGAACAAGGCCGCATGCACGGCGCCGCAGTGCTGGCCCAGCGGCTGAAAGGCGTCGATCCGCTGGCGCAGGCCGACCAGCCACTGGGCAGGGGGCAACGGTGCGCCCGGCAATTTGGCCAGGTCCGGCAGCGCCTGCTCCAGGGCTTCGACGCCGCACAGGCCACAGCCGCTGGTGCCGGCCAGTTGGCGGCGTTGGTTCTTCAGGTTCCAGAAGGCGCGGCTGGAGATTTCCAGGTCTGCATACATCGAAGCGCCGCTTCCCGACAGTTTGACGTCGTAGATTTCGGCAGTGCTTTCAACGATGCCGCTGCCCACACTGAAGCCAACGGCAAAATCTTCCAGGTCGGTCGGGCTGACGAGCATGACGGCCTGGTTCAGGCCGTTGTACACGATCGCCAGGGCGACTTCTTCGGCCAGTGGCGTGCTGCCGGGCTGGCCATCGCCGAGCTGGACGTAATCATAGGTAGTGCTGGCGGCGGGCATGGCTAACGGTAACGAGGCCGCACACAGCGGTGGCTTGCTGTTCATCCAGGCGTGCTCTTGATCGGCGACGGGCGCCGGCTTACTGAGGCTACAAGCCTAGGCTTGCCTGCCGGCGACGTCTAATTGCTAGGGTCTATGCCGTGATAGACCGCGTCGATAGGTCGCAGTGCGATGACCGATTGAGTCTTGGCCCAGACTTCATTGTCCAACGGTTTCACATCAACAAGGAGAGCGTCATGAGTCTATTCAGCTTTGTGAAGGAAGCAGGCGAGAAGTTGATCGATCTGCTAACCCCCGGCAATGCCAAGGCCGAGGAGCAGTTGAAGAAGCACGTCGAAAACGTCGGGTTGGGTAACCCCAACATCACTGCCACCGTGGAAGGCGACAAGGTGACCCTCAAGGGCGAGGTGGCCAGCCAGGAAGAGAAAGAGAAGATCATTCTGGCAGCCGGCAATATTGAAGGCGTGGCCAGCGTCGACGACCAGATCACCGTCACCGGCCCCGTAGCCCAGGCTGCGCGCTTCGTGACCGTGGAGAAGGGCGATACCCTCAGCGCCATCTCCAAGAAGGTCTACGGCGATGCCAACAAGTACCAGAAGATCTTCGAGGCCAACAAGCCCATGCTGTCGGATCCGAACAAGATCTATCCGGGCCAGGTGCTGCGTATTCCCGAGTAACCGATAGGCCCATCCAGAGGCTTGTCACCGCAACCCGCGCCCATGGCGCGGGTTTGCGTTCAAAGACCGTTCAGCAATTCCCGATAGTCTTCGACAGCTGCGAACTCTGCGGTGTCTCGAGGCTGCGCCTGGCTGTCCGGCTGGCGCACCGCCAGCAAGTGGCCCACGCCGAATTGCCGGGCACTGCGCAAGATGGGCAGCGTGTCGTCGATGAACAGGCTGCGGGCAGGTTCAAAGCCGATATCGGCCTGCAAGGCATCCCAGAAATGCGGGCTCTCCTTGGGAAACCCGTAGTCGTGGGAGCTGATCATGCGGTCGAAGTAGGGTGCCAGTTCGATGCGTTCGAGCTTGAGCGAGAGTGAATCGCGGTGTGCATTGGTGATCATCATCACCCGCTTGCCTGCCTGGCTGATCGCGGCCAGAAAGGTATCGGCATCGGGCCGCAAGGCGATCAGGTCGGCGATTTCGCGCTTGAGCTCGCGGATCGGCAGGCGCAGCTCACGGCTCCAGAAGTCCAGGCAATACCAGTTCAAGGTACCGGCGTTGCGCTCGAACAGCGGCTCGAGTTCCAGCTGCGCCATCGCCCGGCTCACGCCGTGCAGCTCTGCATAGCGCTGCGGCAGGTGCTCCAGCCAGAAGCGGTTGTCGTAATGCAGGTCGAGCAGTGTGCCATCCATGTCCAGCAGGACGGTATCGATGGCGGACCAGGGAAGAACAGGCATGGGAAACTCTCGTTCGGTCGGCAAGCCACGGTATAGTAACCCGTTCACGCCAAGGAGCCCCCCATGCGCCAGAAACCTACCGTCCTCAGCCGCGAGATCGTCGCCAGCAGCCGCCTGTTCCGAGTCGAGGCCGTCGAGTTGCGCTTCAGCAACGGCGTGGAGCGCACCTACGAGCGGCTGGTGGGCCGGGGCAATGGCTATGGTGCGGTGATGATCGTGGCCATGCTCGATGCCGAGCACGCTGTACTGGTGGAAGAGTACTGCGGCGGGACTGACGAATATGAACTGTCGCTACCCAAGGGCTTGATCGAACCGGGCGAGGACGTGCTGGCGGCAGCTGACCGGGAGCTCAAGGAAGAAGCCGGCTTTGGTGCACGGCAACTGGAGCACCTGACCGAGCTTTCCCTGTCCCCGGGCTACATGAGCCAGAAGATCCAGGTGGTACTGGCCACCGACCTGTATGAGGAACGGCTGGAGGGCGATGAGCCGGAGCCGATGGGCGTGGACAAGGTCAACCTGCGGGAGCTGTCGGCCTTGGCGATGCACCCGCAGTTCAGCGAAGGGCGTGCGCTGGCTGCCTTGTACCTGGCGCGTGACCTGCTGATCCAGCGCGGGGTACTGGCACCATGAACGATCAGCAATTGATGCAGGACGTGGTGGCGTTGGCGCTGTCGGCGGGCGAGGCGATCCTGCCGTTCTGGCGCGCTGATGTGGCCGTCGTCAACAAGGCCGACGACTCGCCCGTCACGGCTGCCGACCTGGCAGCACACCAGGTAATTACAGAGGGCTTGCAGACCCTGGCCCCGCACATTCCCGTCCTGTCCGAAGAAGACTGCGATATCCCGTTGGCGGAGCGCCAGACGTGGCGCCGTTGGTGGTTGGTCGACCCGCTCGACGGCACCAAGGAGTTCATTGCCGGCAGCGAGGAGTTCACGGTCAACATTGCCTTGATCGATCAGGGCGAGGTGGTGTTTGGGGTAGTATCGATGCCCACTTCGGGGCGTTGCTACTTTGGAGGGCGGGCACTGGGTGCCTGGCGAGCGGAGCGGAGTGAAACCGCGCAGGCCATCCAGGTGCGCGCCACCCCGCCTGCCGGGTCGCCGTTCACCGTGGTTGCCAGCCGCCGGCACTCCAGCCCTCGGCAAGAGGCTTTGCTGAACGGGTTGAGTACTGCGGTGGGGCCGCTTGAGCTGGTTTCGGTGGGCAGTTCACTGAAGTTCTGCCTGTTGGCCGAAGGCAGCGCCGACTGCTACCCACGCTTGGCGCCGACCTCCCAGTGGGACACGGCGGCCGCCCAGGGTGTGGTCGAGGGTGCCGGGGGCGAGGTGATTGAGGTCGACGGCCAACCCTTCCGGTATCCGGCGCGCGAATCGTTGCTCAATCCCTACTTCCTTGCCCTGCCGGCGGGGGCCCGTTGGCGAGAGGCCTTGCTTGGGCTCGTTTGATTGGCGAGGGTAAGTGTGGCTTTAGGGGTGGAAAATTGTTCATGGGTAGAGGACCGAAAGGGCCGCTTTGCGGCCCATCGCGGCACAAGGCCGCTCCTACCCGGAAATCGGCTAGCCTCCAGATGTGCCGCTAGGCAGTCGCTCCCCGTGTAGGAGCGGCCTTGTGCCGCGATGGGCCGCAAAGCGGCCCCAGATTCGCGGCGTCAAGACCGCCTGTTGATCTCCCGCGATCAACCCGCCGCTCACCTGTGCAACACATACTGCCCGCTGAACATCACCGCCACTTCATCACTGCCCACATTGCTCACCGTTGTTTCCAGCGTCAGCCGTGCCCGCCCACGCCGCTGATACATTGTCAGGAATCGCGACCAGGCCTTCTCGTCCGGAGCAGCGCAACTGGCCACGGCAGCGCCGGTAACCGGCAGCGGGTAGCTGATCTGCCCCTCCTGAATGACGATATGCCCATCATCGATGCCCAGTTCCTGTAGCCGCAGGTGCAACCAGCCCCAGCCGGCCAGTACCGCTGCGCAGTAGAGGCTGCCGCCGAACATGGTGTTCTTGTGGTTGACGTTGGCGGCCAAGGGCAGTTGCAGGCGCAGGGTATGCTGTTGCCAGTCCAGTACCTCCAGGCTCATGTCCCGGGTCAATGGAATATCGGTGTGAAGCACTGTCTGCAGCGGGTGAATCGGCTCGCTCATCAACGGGTTTCCTCATGGTCGTCGTGGCCACCGCTACCGCCTTCGAAGCTCAGGCCATGCTTGCGCAACTTGTCGTGCAGCGTCTTGCGTGGAACACCCAGCGCTTCGGCAAGGCTACGCAGCGAGCCGTGCGGCTGAGCAAGTTCAGCCGTGATCAACGAGCGCTCGAAGTGCTCGACCTGCTCGCTCAGGTTGCCGGTGACGGGGGCGGGAGCGTGGGTTGCAGGCGGCGCCTGGCCATCGAGCGCCAGTTCCAGCCCGAGGGCGAAGCGTTCGGCCGCGTTTTGCAGCTCGCGCACGTTGCCCGGCCAGTCATGGCGCAGCAGCAAAGCCCGTTGCGCGGGTTGCAGGGCGTGCGGCCCCAGGCCATGGCGCTGACTGGCGGCATCGGCGAAATGCTGGAAAAGCATCAGGATGTCGTCGCCACGTTCGCGCAGCGGCGGAATGCGCAAGGGCGCGACGTTCAGGCGGTAATACAGGTCGGCGCGAAAACGCCCCTGGTCGGCGGCCTGGCGCAGGTCTTCCTTAGTGGCGGCGATGATGCGGATGTCCAGCGGTATCAGCTGATTGCCACCCAACCGCTCGACCACGCGCTCCTGGAGCATGCGCAACAGCTTTACCTGCACATCCAGGCTCATGCTTTCGATTTCATCGAGGAACAACGTACCGCCATTGGCGAATTCGAACTTGCCGATGCGGCGTTTTTGCGCGCCCGTAAAGGCGCCGGGCTCGTGGCCAAACAGCTCGCTCTCGACCACCGATTCGGCCAAAGCGCCAGCGTTGATGGCCACGAAGGGCCCGTCCCGGCGGCTCGACAGGTCGTGCAGGGCGCGGGCGACCACTTCTTTGCCAGCCCCGGTCTCACCAAGGATCAATACGTCGGCTCGCGTGCCGGCGAGTGCGCCGATCTGCTCGCGCAGGCGCTGCATGGCCGCAGACTGGCCCACCAAACGTGTGGCCAGTTGCTGGCGGTCGCTCAATGCCATGCGCAGGCTGCGGTTCTCCAGCACTAATTGGCGCAGTGCCAGGGCGCGGCGCACGCTGTCGAGCAGGGCGTCGCTGGCAAAGGGCTTTTCCAGGAAGTCGTAGGCACCGGCGCGCATGGCTTGTACCGCCAACGGGACATCGCCGTGCCCGGTGATCAAAAGCACCGGTAGCTCGCTGTCCAGGCCATGCAATTGCTCAAGCAGCTGCAGGCCATCGATACCCGGCATGCGGATATCGCTGACTACAACGCCTGGCCAGTCTGCCGGGATACGCTCGGCCAGGCCATGGGCATCGGCCAATGCCACGACCTTGAGCCCGGCCAGGTCCAGCGTCTGGCTCAGGGCCTGGCGCAGGTGTGCGTCGTCGTCGACCAGGATCACCTGGGCGCGACTGTCGATCAGTGTCTCGGGGCTCATGCCGAAGAATCCTCTGAATTGGGCAAGGTGGCACCCGGTGGGGCCACGCGCATTTTCAAGGTCAGCAACGCACCGCCCTCGGGGTGGTTGGCCAGCAGCAGCTCACCCCCTAGGGTGCGCATCAGGCTGTCACAGATGGCCAGGCCCAAACCCAGCCCCTGGGTGCGGGTCTTGGTGGTGAAAAAGGGCTCCCTGGCATGCTCCAGTGCCTGACGGCTGAAGCCGGGGCCGTTGTCGCGAATGTACAGATAAACGTAATCGTCCTGCTGTTCGGCACTTATCCACAGCCGGCGTGGGTTGGCCTTCTCGGTCAACGCATCCAGGGCATTGGCCAGCAAGTTGCCCAGTACCTGGCGCAGGCGGGTTTCGCCCGCCTGTACCCACAGCGTGGCTTCCGGTAGGTCGCGCACCAGCTCAACCGCCATTGCCCGGCGACGTTTGGCAAGCAGGGCCAGGGCGTCGTCCAGGGCCGGTTGCAGGGCTACGCTCTCCGGAGCGTGGCGGTCGCGGCGGGCAAAGGCGCGCAGGTGGGCAATGATCGAGGCCATGCGCCCGGTCAGCTCGCCGATCAGTTTCAGGTTGCCGCGCGCGTCTTCGGTACGTTGGTGGTCCAACAGGATCTCGGCGTTTTCGGCATAGCTGCGAATGGCTGCCAGGGGCTGGTTGAGCTCATGGCTGATACTCGCCGACATGGTGCCCAGCACCGACAGCTTGCCTGCCTGCACCAGTTCGTCCTGGGCCCTCACGGCCTCCTGCTGGGCATTCTCGCGTTCGAGCACGGCGCTTTTGAGGCGCGCATTGAGCCCTTCGAGGTCGGCGGTACGCTCGGCCACCCGCTGTTCGAGTTGCTGGCGCCCGCGGGCCTCGAAATCGATGCGGTCCATATAATGACGGCGCCGCTGCATCACCAGGCCGGTCAGCAGCACGATGACCAGCAGAGCGCCGGCACCGATGGCCGTGACCGTCTGCGCGGAGCGGTCCACCAGGATGCGCGGCGCAAGTATGCTGACCTGCCAGCCGGTTTCTGGAATGGCCCGGGTCTGGGTGATCCAGGCATCGTCACTGATCACCAGCGGCTGGGGGGCCTGGGTTGGGTACGGCTGGATGGCGATGATGGCCTGGCGCTCGGCTGCGGTCAGCGGCCGGGTAGCGCGAAAACGCCACTCCGGGCGTGACGTGAGGATGACCACGCCGTTGTGATCGGTCAGCAACAGTTGCTCGGGCGTGCGGCCCCATAAGGTCTCGGTATGATCGAGGTCAACCTTGACAACCAGCACACCGACGGTGCGTTCGCCGTCGCGCACGGCGGCGGCGAAGAAATAACCCCGCTTCGCGGACGTTGTACCCTGGCCGAAGAAACGACCGAGGTGCCCGGCCATGGCTTCGTTGAAGTAGGGGCGAAACGCGAAGTTGCGCCCTACGAAGCTGTCGTGTTTGTCCCAGTTTGAGGCCGCCAGGGTATTGCCGCTGACGTCCATGAGGTACATCACCTCGGCGCCGGTCTGCTGCACGATGTTTTTCAGCAGGCGGTTGGCATTGGTGACCGCTTCCAGGCGAAACGGGTCGGCCAGCACCCCGCGCAGGGCTGGCAAATCGCCAAGGATCTGCGGCAAGGTTTCATAGCGGTGCAGCGTGCCCAGCAGGTTGGCGACATACAGGTCGAGGGTCTGCCGGTTCTGCGAGGCCAACTCTTGCCGGTAATAGCGCTCAGCCAGGTGATGCAGCGGCCATAGCAGCGGCACCAGGCACAGCGCCAGTAAAGCCAGGCTGCGCCAGCGAGGGCGGCGAGGAGGGGTGTTCTTGGCGATCATCACATCATTGCGTCAGAAGGGTCTGAAGCAATTATGCGCTAGTTAAGGCAGCACTTGTGCTTCTGCCCACGACACGCCCAGCTTGTCCTTGTCTGAGAGCACAGGCGGCTGTTGCAGACCCCAGTCGATGGCCAGTGTCGGGTCGTCCCAGCGGATGCAGCGGTCGGCCTGTGGGTTGTAGTAGTCGGTGGTCTTGTACAGAAACTCCGCCGAATCGCCCATCACCGCAAAGCCATGGGCAAAGCCTGCCGGGATCCACAGCTGACGATGGTTTTCCGCCGACAGGTGCACTGCCACCCACTGGCCGAACGTGGGCGAGTGCCTGCGCACATCCACGGCCACATCGCGGATCTCGCCCTGTACCACGCGCACCAGTTTGCCTTGGGTATTGGCCACCTGATAATGCAGCCCACGCAGCACGCCCCGGCCAGAGCGCGAGTGGTTGTCCTGGACGAACTCGACCTTGGCGCCGGTCAGCCGGGCAAACTCGCGGGCGTTGAAGGACTCGAAGAAAAAACCTCGGCTGTCGCCGAAGACCTTGGGTTCGATGATCAGCACTTCGGGAAGGGTAGTGGGTATCACGTTCATCGGGAAACACTCTGCATGCTGTGCGTTATGACCCTAGCTGGCAGAAGCGTGCTTGTCCTGTCGAGCAAGGCGCGCGGCACTGCTCTGGTCAATGCTAGGGTGAAGGTTGCGCCCGACCGGCGTCACGTATTTGCCGATTATTATCGAAATATTGTGTCGGGCTTATCAGGGTCTTGCGGCATTATTCTGTTTCAACACGGATTTATATCGGTTATAAACGCTTTTTACGCCCATACCCTTCCGGGCAGGGCCATGACAGAGGTCAACGATGAAAACCCTCACTTCCACGCCCCGTGCCGATGGTTTCCACATGCCCGCCGAATGGGCCCCGCAAACCCAGGTCTGGATGGTCTGGCCCGAGCGGCCGGATAACTGGCGCCTGGGCGGCAAGCCGGCACAGGCGGCCCATGTCACCCTGGCCAAGGCGATCGCGCGCTTCGAACCGGTCACCGTGGGCGTCTCTGCCGGCCAGTATGAAAACGCGCGTCGCCTGCTGGACCAGCCCAATATCCGGGTTGTCGAACTCAGCAGCGACGATGCCTGGGTGCGTGATACCGGCCCCACTTTCGTGGTCAACGACAACGGCGAAGTGCGCGGCGTAGACTGGGACTTCAACGCCTGGGGCGGCTTCGAGGGTGGCCTGTACGCACCGTGGAACAAAGACGAGGCGTTGGCTGGCAAGGTGCTGGAGATGGAGCGCTGCCAGCGTTATCGCACCGAAGGGTTCGTGCTCGAAGGCGGCTCGATCCATGTGGACGGCGAAGGCACGGTGATCACCACCGAAGAGTGCCTGCTGAACCACAACCGTAATCCACACCTGAACCGCGAGCAGATCGAAGCTGTGCTGCGCGACAACCTCGCGGTCGATACCGTGGTCTGGCTGCCGGACGGCCTGTACAACGACGAAACCGATGGCCATGTCGACAACTTCTGCTGTTACGTGCGCCCAGGTGAAGTGTTACTGGCCTGGACAGATGACGCGAACGACCCCAACTACGCGCGTTGCCACGCGGCCATGGAAGTGCTGCAGACCACCCGCGACGCCAGGGGACGGGCCTTCGTCGTGCACAAGATGCCAATACCCGGGCCGCTGTACGCCACCGAAGAGGAATGTGCCGGCGTCGACCAGGTGTCGGGCAGCCAGGAGCGTGACCCTTCGGTGCGTCTGGCAGGCTCGTACGTCAACTTCCTGATCGTCAACGGCGGCATCATCGCGCCGAGCTTCGACGACCCGGCCGATGCCGAGGCCAAGGCCATACTGTCGAGCATCTTTCCTGACCATGAGGTGGTGATGATCCCTGGGCGGGAATTGCTGTTGGGCGGCGGTAACATTCATTGCCTGACCCAGCAGCAGCCGGCGCCTGTGCACCGTTGATGGCCCGTGGGGCGCGGCGAGGGTGTACGCTCGCTTCCCAGCCCGGCGACGCCTGGCACGTGTAGTGGCATAGCTTTTGTATTGTTTTTCAAACAGATAGCCCGGTGTCATCGGGTTGTCTGCTTGTAACACTACTTGCGTAGGTTAGCTGCTCACGGGCCAGGAGTACGTGTAGAAATGAATGCAGCAAGTGAGTCGGCATTGCGCCCATTGGCACTAGACCATGCATCGCTCGAGCGTTTGGCGAAGTGGTTGAAGCACCATGGAAGCAGCAGGGTCAGGACGACCGACCCACGACGGCTACTTGCCGGGCGTTACCCCGAAGGGCTGATCAGCGAGGCTGAGCTTCATGCGTTGATGGCGGTGTGGCGTTAGCCGCGATCCAACGTTCCTCAAACCCTGTAGCACACCGGCAGGGGCAGCCTCGCAAAGGCTGCCCCTGTTGACGTTCAGAAGCTGTAGGTGCCTGTGACGACCAGGCTGCGCGGGTCGCCGACCTGGATCTGCGCTGCACTGGTCGCCGAACTGTAGTAAGTCCGGTCGGCAATGTTGCTCAGCGCCGCCCGCACGTCCCACTCCTGGGTGCGGTACCCGGCCAGCGCATCCCAGCGGCCATAACCTGGCAGGACCGTGGTGTTCTGGTTGTCGGCATACCGCTGACCGACCAGCGTCAGGCCTGTTTCTGCGTACCAGCCCAGTTCTGGCTTCCAGGTGACGAACAGGCTGGCGTTACGCTTGGCCACGTCATTGATCCGGTTACCCTGCTGGCCATTGCTGTCCTTGACGATCGTGGCATCTTGCAGACCAACCCCGCCACGCACGTACCAGTTGCCAACCACATTGCCCATGGCGGTCAACTCGATGCCGCGCGAGCGCTGCAGGCCACTGAGCAAGGTGACTTCCGGGTCAAGCGGGTCGCGGGTACGACGGTTGTACAGCTCGAGCTCATAGACCGCCAGGGTGGTGGTCAGGCGTTGGTCGAACCAGTCGCTCTTCACGCCAACCTCCTTTTGCCGCGTCAGCTCGGGTGCTGTCTCGTTGCTGTTGCCCGGTGCGCCCGGCGTTATACCGATCAGGCCACCGCCTACTGGCGAGAAGGTCTTGCTCCATGACGCATAGAACGAGTGGTCCTGCCACGGGGTATACACCACCCCGATGCGAGGGCTGGTGGTTCGGCTGCTCTGTTTTTCGGACAGGCTGCGCACCTTGTTGGTGGTCTGAACGTCGAATTCATCGAAACGCACGCCTGCCAGCAACTGCCATTGATCGTTCAGGCGAAGCTGGTCTTGCAGGTACAGGCCTCGGCTTTGCACCACGGTGTGGTTATTGCTCGACATCACCATGCGACCGTTGTGCTGCCTGCTCCGGTCAGGGTCGTACAAGTCCACGGGCGGCACAGGCCTGCCGCCGGCGTTTGCCGCAGCCGCGGTGTACAAAGTGGGGTCGCGGCGTTGGCTGCCGAATTCCAGGCCCAGCAGTAGCGTGTGCCCTAGGCCCAGTGTGTCGAAGGTGCCTTCGGCTTCCAGGGTATTGAACAGGTTGCGGGTGTTCAGGTCCTGCTGCCAGCGCTGGCGCGTCACTGTGCCATTGCTGGGGTTGTAGGCGGTGGGGTAGGTGTTGTCGAATTCGCTGTCGAGCTTGAACAGGCTCAGGGTATGACGCAGTTGCCACGCATCGTTGAGCTCGTAGTTCAGGCGTGACCGCAAGGACTGCGCCCGGTCATCGATGAAGTCACGCTGTGTATCGCCGTAGGTCGTGCTGCGGCTGACATTCGCGGGGCGACCATCGACGCCGGGGATACCGCGGTCCGGCGTGCGGTTGAAGCGGCTGTACTCGTATTGCACCAGCCAGTTCAGCGCCGGCGTGACCTGCCAGCTGACCGAGGGCGCGAACAGCTGGCGGCTACCGTCGACACCGTCACGGAAACTGTTGTTGTCCTGGTTGCCCATGTTCAGGCGCAGGCTGACCGTGTCGCTGGGGTCTGCGCTGAGGTCGGCATACAGGCTGCGCAGGTCCTCGCTGCCTGCCCGTGCCTCCAGGGTGGAACGACGGCCCGCCTCGGGCGCCTTGCTGATGCGGTTGACGATACCCCCCTGGCCGCCCCGTCCATACAGCACGGCCGCAGGGCCTTTGAGCACATCGACCCGTTCGATGCTGTGCAGGTCGCGGATGTACTGGCTGTCATCGCGCACGCCGTCCAGGTAGATGTCATTGCCGGCTTCGAAGCCGCGAATGCGCACGCTATCGAAGCGCGTGTCGGCACCACTGCTGACGTTGGGGATACCTTCGAGCGCCTTGCCCAACGTGTTGCTGCCGTAGTCCAGCACCTGCGAGGTCTTGACCGTATCCACCGCCTGCGGCACGGCGCGTACGGCGGTAGCGGTTCGGGTCGCAGTACTGACTTCACGCACCCGCGGGCTGTCTTTGTCCCGCTCGCTGTCGGCGGTGACGGATAGCTCAGGCAGTGTGGTAGTAGCGGCGCTTGTGGGGCTGGCAGCCAGCAGGCATGAAATGGAGAGCGTGATAGGAGCGAGGCGATAAGGGGCAGGCATGACGCGCGTTTGACCGGGCAGTAATGAAGGCGCGAATGATAATGGGTGCTATTTGCTAACGCTCGCCTATTATGGTTTCTGGATTTTTACGTTTGTATCACTTTGTGACTAGTCAGAATGGGGACCTAAGTGAACTCGTCGCCTTGATCAAGATGAGTTTTCAATACCGAGAAGGAATATCCTCCTACAGCTTTAGTTCTAAAGGAAATGCCTCATGAACGCTCGGTTTTTAGTTATATCAACCTGAATTTCACGTTTTTTTGACATTTGTAATCGCACGCCGCTAGGATTCGGCCACGCCTGCTGGCCAATCCGTTTGGCCATGCTGTTGCCAGGGCCGGCCGCGTTTACCGGCAAAGGGCCTTCTGGCAGAACCTGCATAGCGTCGAACCTACGAAGGGGCGTTGGTTCATGGCGTCATTACGCAGCGCGTTTTCGATCAAGAAATAAGGAAAATAACATGTTGAATACCAGGATCAGCCTGGTCGCCCTGGCGATGATCGCCGCGACCCAGGCCCAGGCCAATGACCAGGCCGCCAGCAACGGCTTCATCGAGGACAGCCACGCCAACGTCCTTCTGCGCAACGCCTACATCAACCGTGACAAGAAGCACGGCACCGATGACCAGATCGAGTGGGGCCAGGCATTCATCGGCAACTTCTCGTCCGGCTTCACCCAAGGCACCGTCGGTGTCGGCGTCGATGCATTCGGCCTGTACGCCTTGCGCCTGGACGGCGGCAAGGGCCACAACGGTGGCGGCGGCGTCGACTTCTTCAAGCCGCACGACACCACCAATGCCGATGGCAATGCCCGTTCGCCGCACAACCTGGCCCGTGCCGGTGCTGCCGTGAAGTTCCGCATTTCCAACACCGTGCTCAAGTACGGTGACCAGATGCCTGCACTGCCAGTGCTCCAGTACGACGATGCGCGCCTGCTGCCGGAAAGCTTCACCGGCACCCTGATCACCTCCAAGGAAATCGAAGGCCTGGAGCTGAACGCCGGTCGCTTCACCCAGGAAGCGCGCAAGAGCGCCGAACGCCGTGATGGCGGTGGCCTGAAGTCGATCAACGTGTTGGGCGGTAGCTACAAGTTCAACGACAACTTCACTGCGTCGCTGTACACCGCCGACACCGAAGACGTGATGAAGAAGCACTACCTGGGCCTGAACTACGTCTATGCCATCGCCGACGATCAGTCCCTGACCCTGGACTTCAACGGCTACAAGTCGAGCATCGACAACAAGTACGTGCGTGAAGCGGGCCTGAACGGTGACTCGAACACCATCTGGAGCCTGGCTGCTACCTACGCCTACGGCGCCCACTCGTTCACCCTCGCTCACCAGCGCAGCACCGGTAGCACCGGCTACAACTACGGCTGGTACCAGAACCAGGGCGGCGTGGGTGACGGTGGCTCGACCATCTTCCTGGCCAACTCTTACTGGTCCGACTTCAATGCCGAGGACGAGCGTTCCTGGCAGCTGGGCTATGGCCTGGACTTCGGTGCCTACGGCATTCCTGGCCTGACCTACAAGCTGGCCTACGTGGTGGGTGACAACATCAATACCCGCAACGTCGCCAACCCACAGGGCTTCGGCGAAGGCAAGGAGCGCGAGATCTTCAACCAGATCCGCTACGTGGTCCAGGAAGGCCCGGCCAAGGACCTGTCGGTCAAGCTGCGCAGCTCGTTCCTGCGCACCAACAATGCCGTGCGCCAGAACGGTTACAACGACGACGGCAACGAAGTCCGCGTATTCGTCGAGTACCCGATCAGCATCTTCTGATCCGGTCACCCACGCAGGCCACCTTCGCACCGCGTGCGCCGGTGGCCTGAGCCCACGGGCTGCCCACGTCTAGACAGGCAGCTCGATGGTCACGCGCAACCCGCCCCCCTCACGGTTGCGCATCCGCAACGCCCCCCCATGACTGGTCATGATCCGCTCGACGATACTCAGCCCGAGCCCATACCCGCCGAATGCCTGGTTACGCGAACGCTCGCCACGTACGAACGGTTCGGTGACGGTCGCCAGCAGGTGCGGCGCAATGCCTGGGCCTCGATCCTCGACGTGAACCAGCACCCGTGGCCCTACGCGCTCCACCGACACACTCACCTGACTGGCATAACGCAATGCATTGACCAGCAGGTTTTGCAGACAACGCTGCACCATCAGGGCATCGACGCTCACCACCCCGCCATGACCGTGCACAGGGATGGGTTCGTCGGCAGTGGCCAGCTCCGCACACTGGCGTGCAACCAGGCGATCAATGTCGACCGGCTGCAGGTTTTGCTGCTCGCCCGCACGCAGGTAGTCCAGCACCTGGCCGATCATGTCGTCCATCTGGGCAATGTTCTGCCGCAACCGCTTCCGGTGTTCGTCATCGGGCATGCGCTCCAGGCGCAGGCGCATGCGCGTCAACGGGGTGCGCAGGTCATGGGAGACGGCGGCGAGAAAGTAAGCCTTGTCGTTGACCATGGCGATCAGGCGCTGCTGCATGGCGTTGAAGGCCTGCGCGGCCTGACGAACCTCGTCGGGGCCGTCGAGCGCCAGCGGCGGTTGTTCCAGGTTGCTGCCCAGCGCCAGCGCTGCGTCCGCCAGGCGGCGCAGCGGACGCAGGCACAGGCGCACGGCAATCAGGCACACCACCAGCACGGCGACAATGCGCAGCGCATACACCCGCAACAGGTAGTCGCTGATCAGCAGCCAGGCGGACTCGCCGCTCCAGCCTTGCAGTTCCTGCCCGTCGATGGTCAACCAATGCCCGTCTGCCAACGGCACCGCAAACTGAAGATGGGCCTGGGCCGTGCGCAGGCCGAACAGGCTGCGCCAGACGATCGGCTGGCCCAGTTCGTCGGTCAACTGCACCTTCATCAAATGCACCTGCGGCTCACGGCCAAGCTCGTATTTCAGTGCCTGGTGAAGCAGCAACTCGACCCGTTTGCGCCCGCGCCGTTCGTTCTGCTGCGGTGAGGGCAGCTGCTCGGCGCAGCGTAGTTGGTAATGGGCCGGCACCTTGAGCACGCCGGCATGACAGCTGGCCTGCTGGATGAGCGGGGCGCTGCGCGCCGCAATCAAGCGCACGGGGGCTTCGAACACCTGGGCGAAGCGCACATCGAACCAGATGCTGCTGGACATCAACTGGATGGCCAACGTGCCGCCTACCATGATCAGCATCAGCTGCCCGAACAGCGTGCGCGGCCACAGTCGGCGAGCCCAGCGCATGTCAGGCCGTGGCCTGGCTCTGAGCAATGCTCAGCAGATAACCTTCATTGCGGATGGTGAGGATCTGCGCCACATCGCCGGGCGCATGGCGCAAGTGCTGGCGCAGGCGGCTGACGCACATGTCGACCGAGCGGTCGTCTGGCAGGTGGTCGCGGCTGAAGGCACTGCGCGTCAACTGGTCGCGAGACACCACACGGTTGTTGGCTTCGAGCAATTCGCGCAGCACCCGGTAGTCGGAGCGCGGCAAGGTCAAGGTCTGCCCATCGGGGCGCGTCAGCAGGCGCTTGATGTGTTCCAGGCGAAAGCCTGCAAAGACATGAGCTTCGACCTGGGTCGGCTCCTGTACGGCAGCCTCTAACCGATGGGGCCTGCGCAGCACGGCCTTGATCCGGGCAATGAGTTCCCGGGGTTCGAAAGGCTTGGCCAGGTAATCGTCGGCCCCCACTTCCAGGCCGATGATGCGGTCCAGTGCACTGCCCTTGGCCGACAGCATGATCACCGCCAGCCCCGGCAGGGCCTGCAACTGACGGCACAGGCTCAGGCCATCTCCACCGGGCAGCATCAGGTCCAGCACCACAAGGTCCACCTTTTGCCGCGCCAGGTGCTCGTGCATCTGCTTGCCGTCGGCAGCCGCCAGTACGGCATAGCCTGCATCGGTCAGGTAATCGCACAGCAGCTCGCGAATCTCGTCGTCGTCATCAACAACCAGCAGGGTTGTGCTCATCTGAAAAAACACCTGTGAGACGGGCGTCATTAGCGCCCATTACGTTGCATTACATCCCCGTACATGTCGGGTGTAGAGCCCGGAGGACTGATCCCTAGAATCCTAACAAAAAATCATCTGCAAATACGAAGCCTTCCCAAATGAATCCCTCAAGCATCGCCAACACCTTCACCGCGTTCACCTGTGGCGGCACCCGCCTCAAGCCCATCGCCCTCTTCGTCGGCCTTGCCATCAGCGGTGGCGTCATGGCCGCCGACAGCGCACCCTTGGTACTCGATGCCACGCAAATCGAAGACAGCGCCCTGCTGCCCCAGGACGATGCCGGCCAGCTGGGCTACACCGTCGAACGCACGCGCAGCTCCACCGGCCTGGCGCTGACCCCACGGCAGACGCCGCAGTCGGTTACCACCATCACCCGTCAGCAGATGGATGACCGCGCCATCCACAGCATCGAGCAGGCGCTGGAAACCACCCCAGGGGTGACCGCCAGCAAATCCGAAGTGGGCGGACGCACCGATTACCGGGCCCGTGGCTACTCCATCACCAACTGGAAAATCGACGGCCTGCAAGCACCCGGCGCGTCGGACTTCAGCGGTAGCGGCAACGCCCTGAACATGGACCTCTACGAGCGCATCGACATCGTGCGCGGTGCCAACGGCCTGCTCGGCGGAACCGGCGACCCGTCCGCCACCATCGACCTGATTCGCAAGGCGCCCACCCGCACCTTCGGCGGCAGCGCGTACGCCACCTACGGCAGCTGGGACAAGCGCCGTCTGGGCGCCGACCTGAACCTGCCGCTGTCCGAAGACGGCCGCCTGCGCTCGCGTTTCGTGGTGACCCAGCAGGATGCCAACTCGTTCCGTGACTACCAGTCCGACCGTTCACGCGCGGCCCTGGCCAACTTCGAGTTCGACCTGGACGATGCCACCACCCTGGGCGCCGGCTACCAGTACGAGTACAACAAGGTGGTGGGCGGCGGTTGGGGCGCGAACATCCCCATCTGGTACCGCGACGGCAGCAAGACCGACCTGCCACGCAGCTCCAATCTGGTACCGAGCTGGAGCTTTGGCGAGTACACCACCCGCACCGTCTTCGGCTCGCTGGTGCACCGCTTCGACAACGACTGGTCGCTGGACCTGAAGGCGTCCCAGAGCACGACAGATGCCCTTAATCACCGAGGCCTGGGCAAGGTCAACTCGGCAGGGCGCGGCCGCGGTTTCAGCGGCTACTGGGATCAGGACGGTAGCGGCGCGCAGCTCAACGGCATGCACAGCTCGAGCGACACCACCCAGCAGTCGGCGCAAATCGACCTGTCTGGTCCGTTCCAACTGTTTGGCCGTACTCATCAGGCCATGGTCGGCTACAACGACAGCCGTACCGTGCAGTGGTCGCCGGAGTACCGGTGCAGCATGGTTGGGGGCGGTAAAGCTGTCGACTCGGGAGTAGGCTGCCTGTTTCGCGCCGACAATCGCCTGCCCATCAACGACTGGCGCAACGGCGTGGACGGGGACTATGCCATGCTGGCTTCGCAGACCGGCAAGCACAGCAAGACCACCACCCGCCTGCAAGGCATGTACGCCGCGACCCGCCTGAGCATCACCGACCCGCTGTCGGTGATCCTGGGCGTGCGCACCACCGACTACTCGGCCATCACCCGCAGCGTGGATGCCGAGCGCACCAGCCAGGAAGAAAACGGCGTCGTGACCCCCTACCTGGGCGCGGTCTACGACCTCAACGACACCTACTCGCTGTACGCCAGCTACACCGACATCTTCAACCCGCAAACCCAGGAAACCAGCGCTGGCAGCCGAGTCGAGCCGATTCGTGGGCAAAGCTACGAGACGGGCATCAAGGGCGCCTGGTTCGACGGTCGCCTGAACGCCTCTGCGGCCTACTTCCGCACCAAGCAGGAAAACAAGGCGGTGCTGGACGGCGGCCTGTCGACCCCGACCGGTCGCGATGCCTACAAAGCAGGCTCAGGCCAGGAAACCGACGGAATCGACCTGGAAATCGCCGGCGCCCTGACCCCGGACTGGAACGTATACGCCGGCTACACCTACCTGCACTTCCGCCGCGTTGACAGCGACGGGCGCAGCGACCCTTCGCACCTGTTCAAGGCCTCCACCACCTACCACCTCAGTGGCCCACTCGACCGCCTGACCGTAGGCGCCGGCGTTACCGCGCAGTCCAACATTCGCGCCATATCCAGCCCGGCGGGCCAGCCTGTCAACAGCGTGAGCAGCGGTGCCACCGACGTGAACTGGTCCGGCTACGCCATCTGGAACGCCATGGCCAAGTACCAAGTGACCGATGACACCAGCGTGACCCTCAATGCCAACAACCTGTTCGACAAGCACTACTACACCCGCTACGGGTTCTATGCAGGTGCCGTATACGGTGACCCGCGCAGCTTGTCGCTGACCGTCAACACCACCTTCTGATCTAAGTCGCAAGGACGAACGTCTCACCCGCGCCGAGCGGGTGAGGTGTTTCATGCAGGGGTGGAGGCACTCAGAAGGTGGGGGGCTTCGCGTTATCCACAGCGGGCGGCTCGAACCGGTCATCGAAACTGTCCCAGTCCTCGCCGAACAGCTCCATCGGGTGCATGGTCCGGTCGGCACCATTACCGCAGGCCAGCGCCTTGGCTGGGCAATACAGATCGCAGCCCCAGCAAATGCGCTTGGGGTGGCTGGGGTGCTTCGGGAATTTCTTGGCCATGAGGGGCCTCCGGCAAGCAGTACATGACCTGAGCCTAACCCTCCTGGCTCTGTTCAGGTTGACTGAAGTCAAGCACCAGCCAGGGGCATCCGGATCATCACCGGACCCTTTGGCCCCAGAAAACTGGCAGAAATTTCTACGTCGCTTGCCTATATAGCGTAAGGTGGGCGTCCCGATCCGTGAACTGTTTCTGCACAAAACCCCACTAAGCACTTAGCGGGGCGCTGACGCGTTGCTCAACGGCACCTACCCGAAGGGCTTCTCTCAACTATTCTCAGCAAGGACTTAAACGGATCGTGACAGCTCAGCATGACGTTGAACGGTATTCGGGAGAGGTATGACCCTGCAAAAACGTAACAACGTCCAGGTAGCCGGAGCGGGTGACGTGACCCTCGTTCTTTCCCATGGTTTAGGCTGCGACCAATCCATGTGGCGGCTGCTACTGCCGCACTTTCTCGAGCGCTTTCGGGTTGTTACCTACGACTTGGTCGGGGCAGGGCGCTCGGACCTCAGTGCCTACAAGCACGACAAGTACGCCACGCTGTGGGGCTACGCCAGCGACCTCAACGAAATCATCGACGAATACGCCCAAGGCCCGGTCATCGTGGTCGCCCACTCGGTCAGCGCCATGATCACTGCCCTGGCCGAACGCCAGCGGCCAGGCCGCCTGATGGGGCTGGTCATGGTGGGCGGCTCGCCCTGTTATGTGGACGACGAGGCCTACACCGGCGGTTTCACCCCCGAAGAAGTGCACGACCTGCTGACCACCCTCGACGAAAACTACCTGGGCTGGTCCAGCTCCATGGCCCCCGTGCTGATGGGCACCCCCGGCCAGCCGGCCTTGGAACAGGAACTGGCCAGCAGTTTCAGCCGCACCGACGCCCAGATCGCCCGGCATTTCGCCCGCGTGATCTTCCTGTCCGACCACCGCAAGGACGTGACGGGCCTGCAACTGCCTACCCTGATCGTGCAATGCACGGGCGACCCCGTGGTGCCTGTGGCGGTGGGCAAATACCTCAACACCGTCATGCCGAGCAGCCAGCTGAGCATCATCGAGAACATGGGCCACTACCCCCAGCTGAGCGCGTCAGGCGCTTGTGCTGCCGCGATGGACGAGTTCTTCACCCACCTTGGCCTCGACCATGGATAACACGGCGCTGCTGTCCACCCAGGCCTTCTTCGAGCACGCACCCTGTGCCCTGGTGGTGATGGCGCCCGACGGCACCCTGGTGCGCTGCAACCAGACCCTGGCCGACTGGCTGGGATACGACAGCGCCACCCTGCACGCGATGAGTTTCGACCAACTGCTGCCCGCCGACGGCCGCGTGTTCCTGCTGACCCACTGGGGCCCACTGCTGAACATGCAAGGGTCCATCTCCGAAGTGAAGATTGCCCTGCGCCACCGCGACGGCCGCAAGCTGCCCATGCTGCTCAGCGGCGTACGCCGCGAAAGTGATGACGGCATTCGCTACCACCTGGCGCTGTTCAGCGCCCTCGAAAGCACCAGCAGTGGCAAGGCCGCCCTGGAAGCCATGCAACGCGCCGAAGAAATGCTGGCGCAGAAGATAGAAGCCGAAAGCGCCCTGCAACGCGCCCAGGCCGAACTCGCCGCCGCCTACCAGGAGGTGCAGCGCCGCGCTGTTTTCTCCGAACAGATGGTCGCCATCGCCAGCCACGACCTGAAGAACCCCCTGACCGCCATCCAGATGGCCGCGTCCATGCTCAAGCGCGACCTACCCAACGACCGTGCCCGGCGCTTACTGACCGGCATCGACAACTCGACTGAGCGCGCGCTGCGCATGATCGTCGACCTGCTCGACTTCGCCTCGGTCAGGCTCGGCCCCGGCATGACCATCCGCCGCGAGCGAGTGGACCTGGTACGTGCCGTGGATTATTCGATAAGTGAGCTGAAGGTGGCCTTCCCTGACGCACAGATTCGGCACTACGCCCGCGGCCGACGCGTGGTGCAGGTCGACCCGGATCGGTTGCAGCAGTTGATTGGCAACCTGGTGGCCAATGGCGTGGCCTATGGCGACCTTCGCTACCCCATCACCCTGACAACGGACTTCTCGGATGACGGGGCGGTGGTGAGTGTGCATAACCATGGTGCTGCGATCGATGACGCGCTGCTGCCCACGTTGTTCGAGCCGATGACCCGAGGCAGCGATTGCCAGGACACGGTGCGGTCGGTGGGGCTGGGGTTGTTTATCGTGAAGAAGATTGCCGAGGCGCATGGGGGGAGTGTGAGCATGTGCTCGGATGAGGTGTTGGGGACACGGTTTGAGGTTTGGTTGGGATAAGGGGCCTTGGGCAGGTGCGTTCAATGAGCCGGGAATCCTAACCCTTATCTTGCGTAAGCGCCGTCCCATACGAGCAACCACCCAATACCGCATCCGGAACCGAGCGAATCCCAGGGTGGGAGCGGCCTCGCGCCGCGATGAGCTGCACAGCAGCCTCAACAAGGCATTTCAGAAGTTCAATGGATACCCTGTGAGCTCTCAAGTCTCGCAAAGTTGGTTCAGTGCTTCAGTTGCGTTTCTTGCTCGTATACCTAGTCATTATTAGGGCGCCCGTAGGGCGCCCTTAATGTTTTCAAGTCATACTGTCTTTCTGGTTTTTAAAGCGTCTATGCCTTCGTTTAAGTTTTTCGCCAGCTCGTGCAGCGCCGCCGCGGCTAAAAATCCTGATCTGGACGCATAAGAGCTGTCTTCTTTCACGCGATCATCTATGCGTTTGAGGAGACCTTCTGGTAAAGACGCGTTAAAGCGAACCGACTTCCCATAGTAGGGGGTGACGTCGAATTCTACGAAAGCCCAGATGCCATCGGCATAAGCCGAGTCCTTCCTATGAAGTTCGATGTTTTGAGGTTGCGGCAGAGGCTCTCCATCTTCTACCAAACCTTCAAAGTGCATCTCTAACGCAAGTTGGACTTCGCTCAATGCTTCATCGATCGTTTCGCCAGCAGAGAAGCAGCCCGGTACGTCTGGAACTGTCACTCCGTAATCGGAATCTTCATCTTTGTGCAAAACAACTGGGTATTTCATTTTAAACATCCCTCCGAAAAAGTTCGGCGATTCGATTTCACTATTGCTAACAGCAAGCTTACGATCTACCAGCAAGTGTAAAGCCGGTCAGAGACCGGCTTGCTTCCAGATGTTTCGAAGCGTCCCGATTGCCACATCTTTACTCGGATGAGGAACCGTAACCCGTCCCTTCCTGGTTGGATGCTTGAACTGCTGGTGGCTCCCATCAGTCCCTTTAACTCTGACCCAACCGTCATCCTTTAGCCGCTTGATGATGTCTCGGCTGTGCACGGGTACCTCCTCAAAGCTTGCCGCGGATGTGTGTATACTACACAACGATTCAGAGGATTGTACACACCAGTACACAATGTCTAAGATCCGATAACCCAACGCTTGTTCCCCACAGCAGGGGATGAGCTCGCATCGACCCTAGTTGCATACGCTTCACCTCCGTTTGCTAATCCTCGACCCCCCGTATCCTGCCCAGAATGCTGAGTGTTATCAGGGGTGGCCCCTGCGAATTGTGGGGGATGTCCTCTAGCCTGAGGCTGGCGGCTCCTGACGTCCTGGAGCGAGGGCATCTCATAATCTGGCCTGTTGAAGCCGTTAAAGGTGGGCGGGTAGAGGCTGCATTGGCTGACGAGACCAGTGCTGCGAGATCCTGAGTCGGATGAAATGCAGCAATGCGATGACCAGGGCATGCCCGACTGTTAGTCAGGTGCACTCCATCCCTTGGTCTGCGGAGCCATCCCCTACAGCGCTGCTGCTGGAGCCATTGGCGTCTGTCACGCCTATGTCAGGAGTAAAGTTGCCGCAAAACCGAATGCGATAAGGGCTGCAGCACTGTCAAGAGCGCCCGTCTCTTCCCAGTGAAACAGACGGATCACTGGATAACTGCTTAGGGCAGTCAGGCCTTCTCGGCCATCGGGTTTCACGTACCTGAGCCGCCCGCCTTTGCGGCCGTTGGGTTGCACAAGCAGGTCAAGACCGCCCCCATCGAAGAGCTTGTACTCGCGCTTTCTGGGATTTGCCGTGCGACAGGGGGTACCGGTAGGCGGGGCAGTTTTGCGGGCCACAAGGATAGTCTCCGATATCGAAACGGACCTCTACCCTTAAAACTAGCCTTATTAGCGCTGGCTATTCCCGGAATTCGACGGAACGCCAAAACGAAAAAACCCGCCAAAAGGCGGGTTTTTCGTGAATTCCAGAGATTTTGAAACCCTTCTCTGAAACCTTATATGGTGCCGGCACCAGGAATCGAACCCGGGACCTACTGATTACAAGTCAGTTGCTCTACCAGCTGAGCTATACCGGCAATGGGGCGTCATTATAACGATCGTTTGGCGTGTGTAAACCACTTCCTTGCGATTGTTTGAAAATGACCTAAGTCACCGACCCAAAAGGGGAATTTTCTTACCAGCCGCGGTGGATGGTGGTGACGCTTGGCTCGGTCTTGCCGGGGTTGAAGAACAGCTTGTCGTTGTCGCAGCCGCGCTTGCGGCAGGTGTTGTCGGCGCGCAGGGGCAGGCCTCGGTCGCCGCCCAGCTGCATGCCGGGGTGGTTCCAGCCGAGGTTGCCGGGGGCGGGGTGCGAGGGGGCGCTGGCGCAGGCGGTGAGGGCCAGGGCGAAGGCGAGCAGGGCGAGGGGCTTGGCTTGGGTCACGAGAGTCAGGTCCGTTGTCGAATCTGGCGCAACGCCAGATGGCCGCAGGGCTGGCAGGCAGCGCGCGACGTCACTTTTTAATGATTTGGGGGGCGCATGATACACGGTTGTGGGGGCGGGGATTAGGGGTGGGATGTTGCGGTGTGTGTGTAGGGGGGGATATGTGGTTTGGGGTGGGAGTTTTGGGGCCGCTCTGCGGCCCATCGCGGCGCGAGGCCGCTCCCACATGTGGATGAGTTGGGCTGGAGTGTTGTAGCTTGCGAGCCTTGGTTTTGTAGGAAATGTCTGGACTCTCCAGCTGTAGACTTCTGCAAGTTTAGTTATCGGACGTATCCTACGCGCTCTGCCGAAGTATCGCCGTTGTCTGGGAAATACCTCACGGATACCTTTGCCCCGTCGCTCTGGCGACCGGGTGTGAGAACCCGACTTTGAACCTAGCGGCTGCTCAATGGCGACCGTGCACGGGCAGACTTCGGTCTGGCCGGGCTTCCTATGTTCACTCGGTTTCTCACCCTGTGCACGGTTGCCGCCTTTGTCCCGTGAGAAGCATGAATGTGGCAACTCCTTTGAACATAGGGGTTTCATATGAAAACGATTGTTCCTGACCCACCCGTTGAAAGCGCTGTCACCACCGCAGGCGTAGAAACCTTCCTCCAAGCCGGCACCCCACCCGTAAACCTCCTTCGCGTTCAACCCGGCATCCCGGTGGATGCTGCGTACGAACATGTCTCGATCCTGATGGGTTACATCAGGCACCTGGTGCGTGAGGGGGACATGGAGGATGACCATAAGCTGCTCGGTGCTGCGGATTACCTCTGCGACATGGCCAACGCCTTGCTGAACGACATCGAAATCGCCAAAGGCAAGCGCCACTAGCGAAGGCCCACCGGAACCTCGGCTGCATGGATGACGATAGGGCCAGGGTGCCAAGCGGATAGGCAACCCGTTTTCAGGTACCCGCCCAGTTCTTTGAAACGGCTCGAAGACAACAGACTTCAAAATCTCAAGGCCGTGGCAGGTTCTGAAGCCATTCCCAATTCCGGCATGGCAACCCCACCCCTACGCACCAAACCTCTCTGAAATCAACAAAAGATCGCCCCCGAAAAATTGCTTATGCACAAGCGGCATCGAATGCTTGTGCTAATGGCATAACTCAGGCCTCAACCAGCCGAATTTGCGCAAATGCCTGTTTTTGCTGGTCTTGAACGTGATTTTGGAATAAGCAAATCCATCTGGATGGCCGCGTACACCAACAGGTAACCCCAAGCTTGTTCACAGACTTATCCACAGGTTGTTCTGCGGCTATCTGTCGCGCTCGGCAAGGATCATCAGGTTGCGTGGGGTAAGGGTATAGTCGCAAAACACGCCCAAACGCACGTCATAGCCCTGTTCGGTCAGAAAAAGGGCACGATCCAATGCCAGCCAGAGCTCAAGCGGGCGGCGGAACAGGTTGCGCAGGCGTTCGAGGTTGCGTACCTGCGCCAAGCGCTCCCACCCTGCCGACTCCAAGGCTGCCCAGTCGATATCCCCATGCAGGTCCAGTTGCTTGAGCGCCGCCAGGTCACGGCAATACTGCTCGAAGGGCTTGGCCAGCCAGGCCACCGGCAGCGATGGCGTAGACAGGTACTGGTCGGTCTGGCGCTGCTGGCGTTGCAGCAGGTCGAAGCCCAGGCGGCGGGCCATGGACGTGTCGCGCTGGCGGCGTACGCGGGCGCCAGCGGTGACGGTTTCGCTCAAGGGCAGGCCAAGGTCATCCAGCGACAGCTGCAAGGCCGAGGCACGGGCAGCTGTGGATAACGCCTGGTTCTGGGCGGTGGCAATGCGGTTGTAGCAGCACGGGGCCACGGCCAGTTGTGGGCAGTTTTGCTGGCTGGCCAGGCGCAGCAGCTGAACATGCAGGTCGCCGCAGGCGTGCAGGGCGACCACGCTGGTGTCCGCATCCAGATGCTCGGCGCTGCCGGGGGCCATCACGTCCTGGTGGATGTGTTGCACAGGCAAGTGGTGATGGGCACTGAGGGCCTGGCCAGCAGCCACCAGCTCGGGGTCGTACTCCAGGCAGGTCAGGCGCTGGCCGGGTTGCAGCAAACGCCGGCCCAAATGGCCTTTGCCCGAACACCAGTCCAGCCAGTGACGCGAGGGTGCCCGGAAGGCGAGGTGACTGGCGAAGGCTTCGATCTGCTGCCATTTGCGGCCGGGCACATTGACGTCAAGCCGGTGCGCGGCGGCGCGGAGCGCAGAGGCTGGCAGGTTACCCAGAGCGCTGAGCGTCTGGGCGGCATCAGCCAGCTGTGGATAAGGTGCGGGCAGTGCGTGCGGGTCGACCTCACCCTCGGCATCGGCCAGGGTGTTTTGGCGCAGATGTCGCGCCAGATCCGGGTAGGTGCCTTCCCAATCCAAGCGCAGGTGGGTGAACGGCCTGGGTTTCCACAGCGCCTGATGCTCAATCAAAAACCGATCAAGCGCCTGAAAGCGTTCGAGCAGAAGGTGGCTGTGGAGGGAGGTAGGCATTGGGAGCGCTGTCGATAGAAGGTGTTCAGGCCGTGCTGTCGGCTGAACCCGCTTTCACCCTTGCATCCACATGCTAGGCAAACACGGGCCAGCCGGCTGCGGCCGGTAGAGGATCAGCGCCCCTGGCAGGCGTCCACGCGCAACCAGCGCTCCAGCAGCTTGAAGCCCTGCACCAGCATGAACGAGATCAGCAGGTAGAACAGGCCAGCGGCGAAGAAGATCTCCACCGGCAAGTACGTGCGGGCAATGATGGTCCGCGCCATGCCGGTCAGTTCCAGCAGGGTGACGGTACTGGCCAGTGCGCTGGCCTTGAGCATCAGGATCACTTCGTTGCTGTAGGCCGGCAGGCCGATGCGGGCAGCCCGGGGCAGCATGATGTAGATCAGTGTCTTGGCCCGGGACATGCCCAGCGCCCGCGCAGCCTCGATCTCGCCCTTGGGAATGGACTGCAAGGCGCCGCGCAGGATTTCGGCGATGTAGGCGGCGGTGTGCAGGGTCATGGTCAGCACGGTGCACCAGAACGGGTCGCGCAGGTACGGCCACAGCGCGCTGGCGCGCACGGCGTCGAACTGGGCCAGGCCGTAGTACACCAGAAACAACTGCACCAGCAGCGGGGTGCCGCGGAAGAAGAAGATGTAGCTGAACGGCACGGCGCGCACGTACCAGTGCCGCGAAGAACGGGCGATGCCCAGCGGAATGGCCAGGATCAGGCCGGCCACGACCGCGATGGCCACCAGCTCCAGGGTCAGGGTAGCGCCCTGGGCCAGGCGTGGCAGCCACTTGATGATCACTTCCCAGTTCATTGTTCGGCCCTCGCGAAGCCGCGAGCGGCGCGTTGTTCCAGGAAATGCATGCCGGTCATGGCAATGACGGTCAGGCTGAGGTAGATGCAGGCCGCCACCATGTAGAAGGTGAACGGCTCCTTGGTCACGGTCACGCCGATCTGGGCGTGGCGCATGATTTCTTCCAGGCCGATCACCGACACCAGCGCGGTGTCCTTCATCAGGATCATGAACAGGTTGCCCAGGCCGGGCAGGGCGATGCGCCACATCTGCGGGAGGATGATCCGCGACAGGATGCGGCCCTTGGACATGCCCAGGGCCAGCCCGGCTTCGCGGTGGCCTTTGGGGATGGCCAGGATGGCGCCCCGGAACACTTCGGTGGCGTAGGCGCCAAAACACAGGCCAAGGGCAATGACGCCAGCGGCAAAGGCGCTGAGCTCAAGGCCCGGCATGTGCAGGGCTTCACCCAGGGCGTTCATCAGGCCCACGGTGCCGAAGTAGATCAGCAGCACCCACAGCAGTTCGGGAATGCCCCGTACCAGGGTCGAGTAGAAACCGCCAAGCCACTGCAACGGCTTGATCGGGGAAGTCTTGGCCAGGGCGCCGAGCAGGCCCAGCACCAGCCCTAACAGCAAGGCGCACAGCGCCAGTTTTACGGTCATCAGGGTGCCGGCCATCATGGCCGGACCGAATCCGTGCAAGTCGATATTCATGGGCAGGTCATTCTAGGGAATGGCGCGCCACCGGGGCGCGCCAATCGGGGCGGATCATTCGATGCTGAACGGGAAGTACTTGTCGTTGATCTTCTTGTACGTACCGTCGGCCTTGATTTCGGCCAGGGCCTTGTTCAGGTCGTCGCGCAGCTTGGTGTCACCCTTGCGCACGGCGATGCCGATCTTGTCGCTGTCCATCACCGGCTCGCCCTTGAACTCGTAGTTCATGCCATCCTTGCTCTTGAGCCACTCGTATTGCACGTACTTGTCGGCCAGGATGCCGTCGATACGGCCGGAGACCAGGTCCAGGTAGGCGTTTTCCTGGGTGTCGTACAGCTTGATGTCCACACCGCTGTAGTTGTCTTCCAGGTAGGTGCCGGCCAGGGTGGCGCGCTGGGTGCCGATGACCTTGCCCTTGAGCGAGTCCTTGTCAGTCTTGAAGTCGACGTTCTTCGGCGCGATGAACTGCAGCTTGTTGGAGTAGTACGGGTCGGTGAAGTCCACCGCCTGCTTGCGCTCGTCGGTGATCGACAGCGACGAGATCAGGAAGTCGAACTTCTTGGCGTTCAAGGCCGGGATGATGCCGTCCCAGTCGGAGGTGACGACCGAGCACTCGACCTTCATCTTGGCGCACAGGGCATCACCGATGTCCTTGTCGAAACCGACGACGTTGCCGCTGGCGTCCTTGTTGTTGAACGGTGGGTAGGCGGCTTCGATACCCATGCGCAGTTTTTCCGCGGCCATGGCATTGGCCGACATCACCAGGGTGGCAGCGGCTGCCAGGAGAAACTTCTTGTAGGTGTGCATGTATTGCTCCGTTAGCGGTGGCTGGACATGAATTGCTTGCAACGCGCCGAGGTCGGGTTCTCGAAGACCTGCTGCGGCGATCCCTGCTCTTCGACCAGGCCCTGGTGCAGGAAGACCACTTCACTGGACACCTGGCGGGCAAAGTTCATCTCGTGCGTCACCAGCAGCATGGTACGGCCTTCGTCGGCCAATGCGCGGATAACGTTAAGCACTTCCTGGACCATTTCCGGATCGAGGGCCGAGGTGGGCTCGTCGAACAGGATGACCTTGGGCTTCATGGCCAGGGTACGGGCAATGGCGGCGCGCTGCTGCTGGCCACCGGAAAGCTGGGCGGGGTAGCTGTGGCGCTTGTCGTAGATCCCCACCTTGTTGAGCAGCGCTTCGGCTGCCTCGACGGCCTCGGCCTTGCTTTGGCCAAGTACGCGGCGTGGGGCCTCGATGATGTTGTCGAGGATCGACATGTGCGGCCACAGGTTGAAGTTCTGGAAGACGAAGCCGATTTCGCTGCGCAGGCGGTTGATCTGGCGGTTGTCGGCAGCCATCAGGTCGCCGTTCTTCGCCGCCTTGAGCTTGAGGGCTTCCCCGGCCACGAGGATTTCGCCCAGGTGCGGGTTTTCCAGCAGGTTGATGCAGCGCAGCAGGGTGGACTTGCCGGAGCCGGACGACCCCAGGATGGAGATCACGTCACCGTCGCGTGCGGTCAGCGAAATGCCCTTGAGAATTTCCTGCTCGCCATAGCGTTTGTGCAGGTTGCGGATTTCCAGCGCGGGCGTGGCCTGAGCCATGTGCGGTCCTCATGTGTTCGGGTGCGTTCCCAGCTGTTGGCGGCCTTCCTGGCGTGCGCCAAGCTAGCATAGCGGCATTATGACGGCCAACAGGGTCGCCGGGCACTCTGGGCATTGGTGGGGCAGTTTGTCGCATCGTTGCAGCGCAACGTCGCGCAGATGTCCACAAGGGAGGTTGCCCGGCACCAGAGCCATGATGAAAAAAGGCGCGATGGTGCCAGTTTTGACGGTTCCAGGGAAGCGCTTTCGGACCATGTGCCCGTGAAACCTGACTGTCCGGGCAGCCTGTCCAGCCACCCTGGTGCAGCCTTTTTGACCGCCGCCTTGGCCTAGGGTTGTACCGAAGGGTTGCGCCCTGTTTGCATTGTGATGGTGCGCAGGTGTTACCGAGGGGCACCTTTGGTGCATTTGTAAGTGAGTATTTCGGTAATGAGCGCTTTTCATGGCTAATCGGCCACGCGGTGGCGTTTTTTGCCCTAGCCCCCGCCGTTGTTGGTCTTGAGAGTGGTCTGGTCGAGCGCGCGTAGCACATGGCGCGGTTATTGCCAGTCTCCAATCAAGGGTTGCCGCTGTGCATGCTCCAGACGCGAGCCGCGCATCTGCAACCGACGTGATCTACTCCTTGCAAAGGTAGTTTTATGAGCGGCAACAATTCCAATGACCTCGCTCAGGGGCTTAAACAACGGCATGTGACCATGCTGTCCATCGCTGGCGTCATCGGCGCAGGCCTGTTCGTCGGTTCCGGCCACGCCATTGCAGCGGCGGGCCCGGCGGTGCTGCTGGCCTATGCAGCTGCCGGTACGCTGGTGGTGCTGGTCATGCGTATGCTCGGTGAAATGGCAGTGGCCTCACCCGACACCGGTTCGTTCTCCACCTACGCCGACCGCGCCATCGGGCGCTGGGCAGGGTTCACGATCGGTTGGTTGTACTGGTGGTTCTGGGTGTTGGTCATTCCGCTGGAAGCCAACGCCGCTGCAGCCATCCTGCATGCCTGGTTCCCGGCCGTGGACCTGTGGGCATTCTCCCTGCTGATCACCTTGGCGCTGACCGTGACCAACCTGTTCAGCGTGAAGAATTACGGTGAGTTCGAGTTCTGGTTCGCCCTGCTCAAGGTGTTGGCCATCATCGCGTTCATCGTGGTCGGTTGCGTGGCCATGTTCGGCCTGGTACCCACCAGTCAGGTCAGCGGTGCCAGCCACCTGTTCGACACCCAGGGCTTCATGCCCAACGGCCTTGGCGCCGTGCTGGCTGCCATGCTGACGACCATGTTCTCGTTCATGGGCACCGAGATCGTCACCATCGCCGCTGCCGAGTCCAAGGACCCGGGCAAGCAGATCAGCCGCGCCACCAACTCGGTGATCTGGCGGATCTGCCTGTTCTACCTGGTGTCGATCTTCCTGGTCGTGGCGTTGGTGCCATGGAATGACCCGGCGCTGGCCGAAGTCGGCTCGTACCAGACCGTACTCAGCCGCATCGGTGTGCCCAATGCCAAGCTGATCGTCGATATCGTGGTACTGATCGCCGTGACCAGCTGCCTGAACTCGGCGCTGTACACCTCCTCGCGCATGCTGTTCTCGCTGAGCAAGCGTGGCGATGCCCCGGCGATGGCCCAGCGCACCACCAAGGCGGCTACGCCTTACGTGGCGGTGTTGCTGTCCACTGCGGCGGCGTTCCTGTGCGTCTTCGCCAACTTCCTCGCGCCGGCCCAAGTCTTCGAGTTCCTGCTGGCAAGCTCTGGCGCCATCGCGTTGCTGGTGTACCTGGTGATTGCCGTTTCGCAACTGCGCATGCGTGCCAAGCGCGAGGCCAGCGGTGAGCAGATCGCGTTCAAGATGTGGCTGTTCCCAGGGCTGACCTGGGCGACCATTGCCTTTATCGTGGCGGTACTGGGGGTAATGGCACTGCGTGAGGACCACCGCATCGAGATCATCGCGACGGCACTGCTGAGCATCGCCGTGGTGGCTGCGGGGCTGCTGGTGCACCGCAAGCGCGAAGCTGGTGGCCAGGCGGCAGTGGTCAAGTAAGGCAGCGGCGACCGCTCGCTTGCCCTCTGGTGCAAGCAGCGGCTCTACGCGAAATCTGCAAGCTTGCACAATGCCATGTAGCGGTCCTTGCCGAGTGGCCGGGCCGGCCGCGACATATCTGCTCCGAAGCTGAAAACCTGGGGCCGCTGTGCGGCCCATCGCGGCACGAGGCCGCTCCTACAAGATGGCGTCAGCAAGCTATCTGCTGTATGTAGTCGCCATCGCCATGCATGGCACTTCCTTGAAGCAGAGAGCCATAACCTTTCAAGGCTTTTGACTCAGCGATAGGTTGGCACTGCAAGCCGCTACTGACCCTGCAGCATTGAGGTCATCGGCAGCTCACCAGCTTGTCGTTTTGCCTTGCAGGATCAACTGTATCTGCAGGATAACCCGCTCTTGTGGGAGCGGCCCTCGTGCCGCGATGGGCCGCAAAGCGGCCCCGACAATATCAATTCAGAAGCTGAAATCCTGGGGCTGCCGCGCAGCCCATCAGGGCCGATCAGGCGCCCCGGCAAGGCCCACACATGGGATGGTTTCCAGCTGTGTGCCGGGGAGTCCTTCAAAAAAGCTTCAGCCCTCCCAGCTACTTGCCGGGACGGTTCGCCCTGCGACGAACCGCCCCTGACAGCAATCAACCAAACTGCTTCTGCTGTTGCTGCTGCTTGGCCACCAGCTCGGACGCAGCCAGGTAAGCCTGTTGGAACTCATCGCTTTCCAGCCACGCCATGGTCGTGTCTTCGTCCGCGCCATCGAGCCATGCACGGTAGGCGTTGAATACCATCACGATATAGTCGGTCGCGTGTTCTTCCTTGTGGCCCTTGAGCACCAAGGCCAGCAGCGGGTCCACCAGGAATACCGAGATCATTGGCACCAGGCCGCCTTCCTGCGCTTCTTTCATCTTCTTGAACAAAGGGTCGTAACTGGCCGACGCCATGGCCTTGTCGAACACCTGCTCGACGCTGGCGCTATCGCCTGCGCTGGCCTTCACGGCCTGGCCGCTGCGTACCATGCGGTTCTGCTTGGCCTTGGTGGCGGCGCGCTTGGCGCGTTTTTGTTGCTTGGTAGAGGTGGCCATGGGCAATCCTTGGGTGGGGCTTGAAAGTGCGCGTATTGAAGCGCAGTTGCCCGCGAAACCCAAGTGCCATGCACGCACCAGTGGCCGTCAACTGGCGATCGCGTCGTCCTCCTCGAACCCGCGCGATGCCCGGCCGACCAGCAGAGGGTCCGGCGCATAGGCCACGCTCAAGTCCTTGTCCGGGTAGTCCAGCGAATGCAGGAAGTGGCGGATACAGTTGATGCGCGCACGCTTCTTGTCATCGGACTTGATCACCGTCCACGGCGCGTCGGCGGTGTCGGTATGGAAGAACATGGCCTCCTTGGCGGCGGTGTAGTCGTCCCACTTGTCCAGGGACTTGATGTCGATGGGCGACAGTTTCCAGTGCTTGAGGGGGTCGTCACGGCGCGAGATGAAACGGCGCAGTTGTTCTTCGCGGTTCACCGAAAACCAGTACTTGAACAGCAGGATGCCGCTGTTGCACAGCATCCGCTCAAGGTCCGGCGCCTGGCGCATGAAATCCAGGTACTGAAGGGGCGAGCAGAAATCCATCACCTTCTCAACGCCGGCGCGGTTGTACCAGGAGCGGTCGAAGAACACCATTTCTCCCGCCGTGGGCAGGTGCTGCACATAGCGCTGGAAGTACCACTGGCCTTTCTCCTGCTCCGACGGCTTTTCCAGCGCAACGATGCGAGCGCCCCGGGGGTTCAGGTGCTCCATGAACCGCTTGATGGTCCCGCCCTTGCCTGCAGCGTCCCGCCCCTCGAACAGAATCACCACCCGCTGACCTGTTTCTTTCACCCAGCTTTGCACCTTGAGCAACTCGATCTGCAGGGCGTGCTTGGCCCTTTCGTACTCTTGTCGACGCAAGCGCTGCGGGTAGGGGTAGCCTAATGGCAAGCGCGCCGATGTGCTGTCTTCGCTGCTGCCCTTGGGGGCGGTGGCGACTTCCAATGCGGCGGGCGCCTGGCTGATCGCGGTGATGGCAGGTTCGGGTTTGCGCGGGCGGGGGCGGGGGCGGCGAGTGCGCGGCTTGGCCTTGGGGGCAGCGTTCTCGAGGGGTGGGGAAGTCTGGAGAGGGGCGTCTTCGCTCATGGAGGTCCTTGCAAGGTGGTTCGAATGTTCACCTTGAATGCTAAGGACGACAGGGGGCTGGCTTTTTGATGTTGGTCAACTTGGCCGGGATGAGTGCTGCTGCTCGACGGCTACCCATGACGAAGGGCGGTCCACCAGCACTTTTCGACAGGCAACAAAAAACCCGCACTGGGCGGGTTTTTTGTGTCGCTTCGGGTAACTTTGCAACCACCAGAAGCTGAAGGTGGTGCCCAGAGACGGAGTCGAACCGCCGACACGAGGATTTTCAATCCTCTGCTCTACCGACTGAGCTATCTGGGCGACGAGGTGAATTAAATAGACTTTCAGACTGCTCGTCAACGACTTTTTGAAAAAAATATTAAATTAATTCCGTCGCTTACGTTCTCCGAGGTCACTGCGAGGGCGGGACGTAGCCTTCTGCCTGGGCGTATTCTTCGCCAGCGAAAAACTTGTCCATCTCGGCCTGGAGGAATTTGCGGTCCTCGCCATTCATCATGTTCAGGCGCTTTTCGTTGATCAGCATGGTCTGGTGCTTCTGCCAGTCGGTCCAAGCCTTCTGCGAGATGTGATCGAAGATGTCCTGGCCCTTGGCCCCCGGATAGGGTGGGCGGTCCAGGCCGGGCAGTTCTTCGTTGTACTTGCGGCACATCACGGTGCGGGTCATCAGGCATCTCCTGCAATCAGTTCGTCGGCTGCGCGTTTGAGCAGCTTCTTCACCGGGGCGGCCAGGCCCAGGCGCGGTGGGGTGGCCAGGTTATACCAGAGCCAGTCGGCCTCGACCATGTGCTCGCCGACCGGGTCGACGTGCACCAGCCAAGGCTCGATGGCCAGCTGGAAGTGGCTGAAGGTGTGGGTCAGGTTGTCCAGGGCGCGGCTGCGGCCCAGGCGCAGGCCGTGCTGGTCGGCCAGGTCGTCGAGCTGGCCGATGTCGTCGAGCTCCGGCAAGCTCCACAGCCCGCCCCACAGGCCACTGGACGGGCGACGGTACAGCAGGATGGCGCCGTCGTCGTTGGCCAGCAGCGGCATCAGCGTGCGCCGCTGCGGTAGCGCCTTGCGCGGTTTGGGCTCGGGGTAGCGGGTTTCTTCGCCGTGCAGGTGCGCCTCGCAGCCGCGCCGTACCGGGCAGAGCAGGCAGGTGGGTTTGCTGCGGGTGCACAGCGTCGCGCCCAGGTCCATCATTGCCTGGGTGTAGTGGTTGGCACGAAGCTTGGGCGTGAAGCGCTCGGCGGTGGCCCACAGTTGGTTGGCCACCTTCGGCTCACCGGGGTAACCGGCCTGGGCGGTGAACCGGGCCAGCACCCGCTTGACGTTACCATCCAGGATCGGCGCACGAATGCCCATACTGATGCTGGCGATGGCGCCGGCTGTGGAGCGGCCGATACCCGGCAGCTCGGTAAGCTGATCGACGCTGCGCGGGAACACCCCGCCATGCTGCTCGACCACGATTCTTGCAGCCTTCTGCAGGTTGCGGGCGCGGGTGTAGTAGCCCAGGCCCGTCCACAAATGCAGCACCTCGTCCTCGGGCGCCTCGGCCAGCGCCTGCACGGTCGGTAGCGCGTGCATGAAGCGGTCGAAATAGTTCAGCACCGTGCTGACCTGGGTCTGTTGCAGCATGATCTCAGACACCCATACACGATACGGGTTGATGCCCTGTTGCCAGGGCAGATCGTGCCGACCGTGTGCGTCGTACCACTCCAGCACAGCGCTGGAAAACTGCTCGGGTGTCATCGCTTGAACAGCCCCTTGAGCGCGTCTTTAAGTTCCGGGCTCACTTTGTCTCCGAGTTTTTCATCGAGCTTTTCGTCGATCTTGTCTTTGAGGCGATTGCCTGCGAGTTTGGCAGCGACCTTGCCCATGCCGTCCTTGTCCAGACGGCAAGCCTTGGCGCCCAGCTCCAGTGGGCCACGGCAGCGCAGCGGTATTTCCACACCCACGTAGCGCTCGTTGACCTGGCAGGCCGGGTCGGGCATGGCCCGCTGGTCGCCCTCGACGATCACACCCACGTTGTAGTCCATGCCCAATACCCGCAGGTCCACGTCACCATGGCCGTTGACGGTCAGGCCTGGGATTCGCACCTTAAGGTCAGGGTTGCTGGCCACGCCATTGCGAATCACCACGCTGCCACGCAGCTCCTGGAACGGGGTGTCCTTGCCGCGCGGCTCGCCGCTGAGCGACTTGCGGTTGAGCGTGGCGATGGCCTGGCACAGTTGCTGTTCGAGGTTGGCATTGACCAGCACACCGTCATTGATGGTGAAGTTGGCCGTGCCGTTGATCGTGTCCACCAGCGCTTTCTGGCTGTTACCGGTGGCGGTCAGGTCGCTGGACAGGGTCAGCAGGCCTTTGACCGGCGGCGTCTTGTCTTTGTCGTCGGTCTTGATGAAGTGCTCGACCGGTACTCGCTGGATGCGGGTATTGACCCCCAGTTGTGGCACGGCGGGGCGCACATCGACCGTGCCCTTGGCCTCGAAGGTGCCGTTGTACAGGTCACCGCGCAAGGTTTGCAGGGTCAGTAGCCCACCCTGGCCATTGGCTGTCAGGCGGGCGTTGCCGATGGGCAGCTTGTCCAGCGTCAGCGAACCGAAGCTCAGGTCTGCCTGCAGGTCGAGGGCGCGCAGACGGTCCACCGGCAGCAGTTTGTCGGTGCTCCAGGCGCCCTGGGTGGGGGCGTCGGGCAGCGGTGTGCTGCCTGCACCGGCCACGGCACTGGCTTCTTGCTGCTGTACCTGGGCCTTGCGCGCAGCAGTGGCGCCCTTGGCCTCTTCGCTTTTGGCCGGCAGGTACCGGTCGGCATCGAAGCTGTCGCCCTTGAGCTGCAGGCGCAGGGCTTGCCTGGCGAAATCTTCGATCGCCACGCGCCCGGTGAAGGTGCTGCTGTCCAGTTTCACCGACAAGTCTTCCAGGGCGATGCTGGCAGGGGTGCCCTGCAGGCGCGTGACCAGTTCGAGTGTGCCGAAGGCGGCCGGGTCCTGGGTAGCAGGCAGCGGATGGCCGATACCGTCCAGGAACGTGCGCAGGTCGAACTGCGCAATGGACAGGCCACCACTTAGCTGCGGCGTCTTGTCCAGCTCACGCAGGTTGAGTTCGCCCAGGGCGCGCAGCTGGTTGGCCGACAGTTTCAGGCCGTTCCATGACGCCACGTTGGCGGCCTGGTCGAGCAGCAACTGGCCCTGGGCGGCGAAGGTCACGGTCTTGCCGCCGGTAGGCTCGCCGGAGGTTTCACCCGACAGGCGCATGTCTTCGAAGCTGTAGCGCTTGAGCGCACGGTCCAGGCGCAGCTCGCCGGCCAGTTCGGTGCGCGCCTTGATGTTGGGCTGGCTGGCGCTGATGAATGCGCTGGCCTTGAGTGGAATACTGGCGCCTTCGTGCACCGCGCCAGTGCTGAGCTGAATGCTTTCGGCGTTGTAGCTGACGCCGCTGCGTGCGTCGGTGTACTGCACGCGTGCATTGTTCACGGTCAAGCTGTCGATATCGAGCTTGACCGGTCGGTCTGCGCTGGCGGTGCCGGAGCGCTGATCGCTGTTTTCGGTGCCTTGCGCATCCCCTGGCGCAGGGGTCTTGCCTTCGGCCGACGCGGGCAATGGCTTGCCGAAGTCCTCCCAGTTGCCATGCCCCTGTTCGTCACGGGTCAGGATCAGGTTCAGCCCTTCGACGCGCACATCGCTCATCTGCACCTCGCGGCGCAGCAGCGGCAGTACCCGCACCGACAGGCCCAGCATCTGCAAGTCGGCAAAGGGCGACTTGGGCGCATTCAAGGTGGCGATGCTGGCGTCATGCAGCTCCAGCCCCAGCCATGGGAACAGGCTCCAGCCAATGTCGCCGTTGAGGGTCAGCTCCACATGAGCCTTGTCGCGCGCCAACTGGCGAATCTCGTCTTTGTAGTCGTTGGGATCGAACAGGTGGGTCAGGGCAAAGCCCAGCGCCACGATGATCAGCAACAACCCGAGAAGCCCTAGGCCCAGGATTTTGCCGAACGCTTTCATGGGCGAGTCCTTAACTATCGGAATGTGAATTCAAGCGCGAGAGTATAGCGCCGCAGCGGCCGTCCCTGTTTATTCGCCTGGATATACCGGCCATTTCCTACGTGCCAAGCAGATGCTACGGCTTTCGACAGCGGTGATCATGGCAGTTCAGAAAGATCGGCTACAGCGCCTGACCGTGTCAGCCGAACTAAAATGGGCGATATCAGATTGCTTTCATGCGATCGGATACTGCACCCTTGCGCCGCTTTGCCTGCCTCCACAACTTATAAAAAAGGATCATCTCCATGAGCCGTACCGTGACGGCGGATGCCCTGGCCAGTGCGCCAGGCTTCCTCTCCAAGGAACGCATCATCGCCCGGCCGGGCTTCAACCGCTGGCTGGTGCCCCCGGCTGCTCTGGCCATTCACCTGTGCATCGGCATGGCCTATGGCTTTTCGGTGTTCTGGCTGCCGTTGTCGCAAGCCTTGGGCATTACGGCGCCAGTGGCATGCGCGCCAGACATGAGCTTCATTGCCCGGTTGTTCAGCGCCGAGTGCGACTGGCCCATTTCGATGCTCAGCTGGATCTACACCCTGTTCTTCGTCTTCCTCGGCTGTTCGGCCGCCGTGCTGGGCGGTTGGCTGGAGCACGCCGGCCCGCGCAAGGCCGGGTTGGTCTCGGCGATGTGCTGGTGTGGCGGCATGCTGATTTCCGCCATCGGGGTGAAGACCCATCAGCTGTGGCTGATGTGGCTGGGTTCCGGTGTGATCGGCGGCATTGGCTTGGGCCTGGGGTACATTTCGCCCGTTTCCACCCTGATCAAGTGGTTCCCGGACAAGCGCGGCATGGCCACCGGCATGGCTATCATGGGCTTCGGCGGCGGAGCCATGGTGGGTGCACCGTTGGCCACGGCGCTGATGGGCCATTTTGGCAACGCGCACGAGGTGGGCGTATGGCAGAGCTTCGTGGTCATGGCCGCGATCTACTTCGTGTTCATGACGGCCGGCGCCCTGGCGTATCGCATCCCGCCCACCGGCTGGAAGCCCGAAGGCTGGAGCGCACCGGCCAAGAAGGCGGGCAACGGCATGGTCACCGATCGCCATGTGCACGTCAGCGTAGCCTGGAAAACCCCGCAGTTCGTTTTGGTCTGGCTGGTGTTGTGCCTGAACGTGTCGGCCGGTATCGGTATTCTTGGCATGGCCTCGCCGCTGTTGCAGGAAGTGTTCGCTGGCAAGCTGCTGGGCAATGAACTCACCTTCAGCCAGCTCAATGCCGCGCAATTGGCGCAGATTGCCGCCATTGCGGCGGGCTTTACCGGCTTGTTGAGCCTGTTCAACATCGGCGGGCGGTTTTTCTGGGCGTCGTTCTCCGACTATATCGGGCGCAAGAATACCTACTTCGCCTTCTTTGCCTTGGGCGTTGGCCTGTACAGCCTGATCCCGAACATGGGCCACTTGGGCAACGTGGCGCTGTTCGTGGCGGCGTTCTGCATCATCCTGTCGATGTACGGCGGTGGCTTCTCCACGGTACCGGCCTACCTGGCCGACCTGTTCGGCACGCAAATGGTCGGCGCCATCCATGGGCGCCTGTTGACAGCCTGGGCCGCCGCCGGGGTGCTGGGGCCTGTATTGATCACCTACCTGCGCGAGTATCAGTTGGCGGCTGGCGTCGAGCGTGCGGCAGCGTACGACATGACCCTGTACATCCTCGCTGGCCTGCTGGTGCTGGGCTTCATCTGCAACATGCTGATCCGCCCGGTGGCCGACAAGCACTTCATGACCGATGCGCAGCTGGCTGCCGAACGTGCGTTGAGCCACGACAAGGGCGCTGACGGCGCGCGATCCCTCGAATGGAAGGCCGCACCTGGCAGCCTGCCGCTGGTGCTGCTGGCCTGGGCCGTGGTGGTGGTGCCGTTGGCCTGGGGCGTCTGGGTGACCCTGCAGAAGACCGCCGTATTGTTCCACTGACCTAGGCCGGTCGAAGCGTTGTCATGGGGCCTTCGCGCCGGGCCCCGTGGCATCGATGCTGTCGGCAAGTGCAACAGGGCCGCGTTCAGTGGCGGCCCTAGAGTTATCGCAAAAGCGGTCATTTCCTCCCGGTTGTATAGACCTGTAGCGGTATCCGACCCCGTCATCACTGGGCTTGCCATATGTCTTGCGCGTTCCAAGCAGCGGCCATCTGCGCCTATAATGCAGCCCTTTTCGCCTAATGATTTTGCGGAGCTGGTGATGGTCGAACGTAAGGCTTCCGTCGAGCGCAATACCCTGGAAACCCAGGTCAAGTGCTCGATCAACCTCGATGGCAGTGGCAAGGCCCGATTCGATATCGGCGTGCCTTTCCTTGAACACATGCTGGACCAGATCGCCCGCCATGGGCTGATCGATCTGGATATCGAGTGCAAGGGCGACCTGCATATCGACGATCACCATACCGTCGAGGACGTCGGTATCACCCTGGGCATGGCGTTCGCCCAGGCCATCGGCGACAAGAAAGGCATCTTCCGCTACGGCCACGCCTATGTGCCGCTGGACGAAGCATTGTCGCGCGTGGTCATCGACTTCTCCGGCCGCCCCGGCCTGCAGATGCATGTGCCTTACACCCGTGCCAGCGTCGGCGGTTTCGACGTCGACCTGTTCCAGGAATTCTTCCAGGGCTTCGTCAACCACGCCCTGGTCACGTTGCACATCGACAACCTGCGGGGGCACAACACCCACCACCAGATCGAGACCGTGTTCAAGGCCTTCGGCCGCGCACTGCGCATGGCTGTTACCCTCGACGAGCGCATGGCCGGGCAGATGCCGTCCACCAAAGGGTGCCTCTAAATGCAGACGGTAGCGGTAATCGACTATGGCATGGGCAACCTGCACTCGGTGGCCAAGGCGCTTGAGCACGTCGGCGCTGGCAAGGTACTGGTCACCAGTGATGCAGCGGTGATCCGCGAAGCGGACCGGGTGGTGTTCCCAGGCGTTGGTGCCATTCGCGACTGCATGGCCGAGATTCGCCGCCTGGGCTTTGACAGCCTGGTGCGTGAAGTGAGCCAGGATCGCCCATTCCTGGGCATCTGCGTAGGCATGCAGGCGCTGCTTGAGCACAGTGAAGAAAACGACGGCGTCGACTGCATTGGCCTGTTCCCGGGCCAGGTGCGCTTGTTCGGCAAAGACCTGCAAGAAGACGGCGAGCATCTGAAAGTGCCGCACATGGGGTGGAACGAAGTCAGCCAGAGCGTCGACCACCCTCTGTGGCACGACATCAGCGACCGGGCGCGTTTCTATTTCGTGCACAGCTACTACATTGCCGCCGGCAAGCCCACCCAAGTGGTTGGCCGTGGCCATTACGGCGTCGATTTCGCCGCGGCGCTGGCCGATGGTTCGCGTTTCGCGGTCCAGTTCCACCCGGAGAAAAGCCATACCCATGGCCTGCAACTGCTGCAGAACTTCGTGGCCTGGGACGGGCGCTGGTAAATGAGCCGTTCGAAGACCAAGGCGCCGATCCTCACGCTGGCCCCCGAGCAGGAGCGTGAAGCGCTCGATACGCTCAAGCGCTTTCTCGAAGACCGTTTCGAGCTGGAGCTGGGGTCATTCGAAGTCGCCGAGGTGCTCGAACTGTTCACCCATCACATTGCACCCCATTACTACAACAGGGCGATCGCCGATGTTCAACTGCACCTCAAGGAGCGGTTCGAGAGCATCGAAAGCGATCTGTGGGCGCTCGAGAAGCCCTGAAACCCCAAGAACGGACAGGTTCCCAAGATGCTGATTATCCCCGCTATCGATCTGAAGGACGGTGCCTGCGTGCGTCTGCGCCAGGGCCGCATGGAAGATTCCACGGTTTTTTCCGATGACCCGGTGAGCATGGCCGCCAAGTGGGTTGAGGGCGGCTGCCGTCGCCTGCACCTGGTCGACCTCAACGGTGCCTTCGAAGGCCAGCCGGTCAACGGTGAAGTGGTCACCGCCATCGCCAAGCGCTACCCGACCCTGCCGATCCAGATCGGTGGCGGCATCCGCTCGTTGGAAACCATCGAGCACTACGTCAAGGCTGGCGTCAGCTATGTCATCATCGGCACCAAGGCGGTGAAGCAGCCTGAATTCGTGGCCGAGGCCTGCAAGGCCTTCCCTGGCAAGGTCATCGTCGGCCTGGACGCCAAGGACGGCTTCGTCGCCACCGATGGCTGGGCCGAAGTGAGCACCGTGCAGGTCATCGACCTGGCCAGGCGCTTCGAGGCCGATGGCGTCTCGGCGATCGTCTACACCGACATCGCCAAGGACGGCATGATGCAGGGCTGCAACGTACCGTTCACCAAGGCCCTGGCAGAAGCCACGTCGATTCCGGTGATCGCTTCGGGTGGCATCCACAACCTGGGCGACATCAAGGCGCTGCTCGAAGCCAAGGCGCCTGGCATCATTGGCGCCATCACCGGCCGCGCCATCTACGAGGGCACCCTCGACGTAGCCGAGGCTCAGGCCTTCTGTGACAACTACCCGAGCATTGGCCAGCGCTAAGCGAGCGCGACAAGGGGGCGCCTATGGCGTCTCCTGTGTTGCCCCACGCTTGCCGCTTGCTGTTGCTTCCCAGGAGCCCTCTCATGGCTTTAGCTAAACGCATCATCCCTTGCCTGGACGTGGACAATGGCCGTGTGGTCAAGGGCGTCAAGTTCGAGAACATCCGCGATGCCGGCGACCCGGTGGAGATTGCCCGGCGCTATAACGAGCAGGGTGCGGACGAGATCACCTTCCTTGACATCACGGCCAGCGTCGATGGTCGCGATACCACCCTGCACACCGTCGAGCGCATGGCCAGCCAGGTGTTCATCCCGCTGACGGTGGGGGGTGGGGTGCGCACCGTGCAGGACATCCGCAACCTGCTCAATGCCGGTGCCGACAAGGTATCGATCAACACTGCCGCGGTGTTCAACCCGGACTTCGTGGGCGAGGCCGCAGACCGCTTCGGTTCCCAGTGCATCGTCGTGGCCATCGATGCCAAGCAGGTATCAGCCCCGGGTGAAACCCCGCGCTGGGAAATCTTCACCCATGGCGGGCGCAAGCCGACCGGCCTGGACGCGGTGGAGTGGGCGAAGAAGATGCAAGACCTGGGTGCGGGCGAAATCCTGCTGACCAGCATGGACCAGGATGGCATGAAGAACGGGTTCGACCTGGGCGTGACCCGTGCCATCAGCGATGCGTTGAGCATCCCGGTGATCGCCTCGGGCGGGGTGGGTAACCTTCAGCACCTGGCCGATGGTATCTTGCAAGGGCATGCCAGTGCCGTGTTGGCTGCCAGCATCTTCCATTTTGGGGAGTACACGGTGCCTGAGGCCAAGGCCTATATGGCAGCGCGCGGAATAGTCGTTCGCTGACTCGAAAAAAAGGGGCTGCCAGGCAGCCCCTTTGGTGATCAGCCCTGCTTCACTTCACGCATGGGCTTGCCTTTGACCGGCGCGTCGTTGGCCACGTAGTACTTGGCAGTGCTGCGCGGCAACGGCTTGCGACCACGGATCTTGTCCGAGATTTTCTCGGCGATCATGATGGTGGTGGCGTTGAGGTTGCCGGTGATGATGATCGGCATGATCGACGCATCCACTACACGCAGGCCCTGCATGCCATGCACGCGGCCTTCGCCATCGACCACTGCCATGTCGTCGGTGCCCATCTTGCACGAGCACGATGGGTGGTAGGCGGTTTCGGCGTGCTCACGGATGAATTTGTCCAGCTCTTCATCGGTTTGCACGTGCGCACCTGGGCTGATTTCGCGACCACGGTACGGGTCCAGCGCTGGCTGGGCCATGATTTCGCGGGTCAGGCGAATACCGTCACGGAATTCTTCCCAGTCCTGCTCGGTGGCCATGTAGTTGAACAGGATGCTTGGGTGCTGGCGTGGGTCCTTGGACTTGACCTGCACGCGGCCGCGGCTAGGCGAGCGCATCGAGCCCATGTGCGCCTGGAAGCCATGTTCCTTGACGCCCTTGGAGCCGTTGTAGTTGATGGCTACCGGCAGGAAGTGGTACTGGATGTTCGGCCATTTGAATTCAGGGCGCGAGCGAATGAAACCGCCGGCCTCGAACTGGTTGCTGGCCCCGATGCCGGTACCGTTGAACAGCCACTCGGCGCCGATGGCCGGCTGGTTCCACCACAGCAGCGACGGGTACAGCGAGACGGGCTGGGTGCACGCGTACTGAAGGTACAGTTCCAGGTGATCCTGCAGGTTTTCGCCAACGCCTGGCAGGTCGTGAACGACCGGGATGTCCAGGCTTTCGAGCAGGGCGCGCGGGCCCACGCCGGAGCGCTGCAGCAGTTGCGGCGTGGCGATGGCGCCGGAGCTGACGATCACTTCCTTGCGGGCACGTGCTTCGACGCGCTCTTCGCTGTCGCCCACCAAGTAGCTCACACCAATGGCGCGCTTACCGTCGAACAGTACGCGGTCGCTCAGGGCGTGGGTCACGATGGTCAGGTTGGGGCGTTTCTTGGCCTGGTCCAGGTAACCGCGGGCAGTGCTGGAGCGGCGGCCATTCTTGGTCACCGAACGATCCATCGGGCCGAAGCCTTCCTGCTGGTAGCCGTTGAGGTCTTCGGTGCGCGGGTAGCCGGCCTGTACGCCAGCCTCGACCATTGCGTTGAACAGCGGGTTGTTGCCAGCCTTGGGCGTGGCCACGCTCAACGGCCCGTCACCACCGTGGTAGTCGTTGGGGCCGATGTCGCGGGTTTCGGCCTTGCGGAAGTACGGCAGGCAGTCCAGGTAGGTCCAGTCTTCCAGGCCTGGCAGCTCAGCCCAGCCATCGAAGTCCAGGGCGTTGCCGCGGATGTAGCACATGCCGTTGATCAGCGAGGAGCCACCCAGGCCCTTGCCGCGGCCACATTCCATGCGGCGGCCGTCCATGTGCGGCTCCGGGTCGGTCTCGTAGGCCCAGTTGTAGCGGCGGCCTTGCAGCGGGAAGGCCAGGGCAGCTGGCATCTGAGTACGGAAGTCGAAGCGATAGTCAGGGCCGCCGGCTTCTAGCAGCAGCACGGTGGTGCCTGCGTCTTCGGTAAGGCGAGTAGCCAGGGTGTTACCGGCAGAGCCGGCACCAACGATGATGTAATCGTATTCCATGGGGAAGCTTCCTCCGGAAGCAGTTGCGCGTCTGGCGCTGCACCTGGTGCAGCCTGGCCTCACGCGCAAATGGATGAGTGCTGCAAGGGCCGGTCGGTCAACGACCGGCGCTGTCCTGCAGCATGGGCTGGCGTGCTACGGCCGGTCAGAAGACCGAGGCGTAGTCGCCCAGCTCGACCTGTACCGACTTGATGCGGGTGTATTGGGCCAGCGAGCTGATGCCGTTCTCGCGGCCAACGCCCGATTGCTTGTAGCCGCCCACCGGCATTTCGGCTGCCGACTCGCCCCAGGCGTTGATCCAGCAAATGCCCGCTTCGAGCTGGTGGATGATGCGGTGGGCACGGTTCAGGTCGTTGGTGCACACACCGGCAGCCAGGCCGTATTCGGTGTCGTTGGCGCGGCGGATCACTTCTTCCTCGGTCTCGTAGCTGAGGATGCTCATGACCGGGCCGAAGATCTCTTCCTTGACGATGGTCATGTCGTCGCGGCAGTCGGTGAACACGGTCGGGGCCACGAAGGCACCCTTGCCGAAGTCGCCTTCGGTCAGGCGCTCGCCGCCACACAGTACGCGGGCACCTTCTTCCTTGCCCTTGGCGATGTAGCCCAGCACGCTTTCCATGTGCTGGAAGCTGACCAGCGGGCCGAAGTTGGTGTTTTCATCTTCCGGGTTGCCGGCACGGATACGCGCCACGCGCTCGAGAATCTTGGCTTCGAAGGCGGCCTTGTGCTCGGCTGGGATGAACACGCGGGTACCGTTGGTGCACACCTGGCCCGAGCTGTAGAAGTTGGCCATCATGGCGATGTCGGCGGCCTTGTCCAGGTCGGCGTCGGCGCAGATGATCAGCGGCGACTTGCCACCCAGCTCCATGGTCACTTCCTTGAGCGAGGAACTCGAGGCGCTGGCCATGACCTTCTTGCCGGTGGTGGTGCCGCCGGTGAAGGAGATCTTCTCGATGCGCGGGTGCTCGGTCAGCCAGCTGCCGACTTCGCGGCCGCTGCCGGTCAGTACGTTGAACACGCCGTCCGGCAGGCCGGCTTCGGTGTAGATCTCGGCCAGCTTGAGGGTGGTCAGCGAGGTGACTTCCGACGGCTTGAAGATCATCGCGTTGCCGGCAGCCAGGGCCGGTGCGGATTTCCACAGGGCGATCTGGATCGGGTAGTTCCAGGCGCCGATACCGGCAGTCACGCCCAGCGGTTCGCGACGGGTGTAGACGAAGGACGATTCGCGCAGCGGAATCTGCTCGCCTTCGATGGCAGGGACCAGGCCTGCGTAATATTCCAGTACGTCAGCGCCGGTGACGATGTCGACGTAGCGGGTTTCGGAGTAGGACTTGCCGGTGTCCAGGGTTTCCAGCATAGCCAGCTCGTCGTTGCGTTCGCGCAGGATGTCCACGGCGCGGCGCAGGATGCGCGAGCGCTGCATGGCAGTCATGGCCGCCCACACTTTCTGGCCGCGCTCGGCGCTTTCGACAGCCTTCTCGACGTCAGCCTCGGTGGCGCGTTGCACGTGGGCAAGCACTTCGCCGGTAGCCGGGTTGATGGCTTCGAAGGTGGCATCGGTGCCAGCGTCGACGTAACCGCCATCGATGTAGAGTTTTTGCGTTCCGAAACGGGCCATAGTGTCCTCGCAAGTGCAATGTGTGTGTAGGCCAGGCGTCACGCTCCTGCCGTGCTGGCAGAGGCCGTGCGCCGTTTTTCAGCAGCAGGGTCGGTGCCCAGTGTGCGCTGCTTGGCCAGTTGTAGATCCATGTATTCGTAAGCGATCCGTATCGCCTGGTCGGTGTCGAAGGCATCCCCCGACAAGGCTCCACGCAGCCACAGACCGTCGATCAGAGCCGCCAGCCCGCGGGCTGCCTTGCGTGCATGGTAAAGCGGCAGCACGCGGCGAAACTGGCAACACAGGTTAGAGTACAAACGGTGGTCATTGATCCGTTGCAACCTGTGCAGATCGGGCTGGTGCATGCTGGAAGCCCAAAAGGCCAACCAGGTTTTCATCGCCGGGCCATTCACCTGGCTGGCATCGAAGTTGCCCTCGATTATCACTTTCAGGTGGGCGCGCGGCGCATCGTCCGTCAACGCCTGGCGGCGTGCTCGCACGCCTTCGTTGAGCATGCTCATGATGTAGCCCATCGTCGCTGCGATCAGGCCGTTCTTGTCCCGAAAGTAGTGACTGATGATGCCGTTCGACACGCCGGCCAAACGGGCAATGAGCGCAATGCTGGCGTCCCCCAGACCGACCTGATCGACCGCTTGTAACGTGGCTTCGATCAACTGCTGACGGCGGATGGGTTGCATACCGACCTTGGGCATCTTGCTTTCTCCTCAGGTCTGCGAGCAGACGACCAGCGTCTGACTCAGCGAAGACCAGTCTATTTTGTTTTGATTGAACGTTCAATCAATAAAGAATAAGCTCTGCGACAATTTGTGCCATTGACAGCCCATGTGACGGCTCCAGCGGCATCGATTGAAACCTTAGGAAATCGCGCAAACCCAGGGCCGGCAAGGCTTGTAACGGGGGCGATCGATAAAGGACGCAGACGCCGTCGCAGCGTGGAAGACCTGCGACATGCCTCAGGATCGGGCGATATCCCTGTGACCAATGCGCGCACTTTCAACCGTGCGCAGCGTTTTGAAGCGGTGGTAACGGCGTATGTGTTGCAGCGGATCGGTTCGAAACCGCGATTTCCAGGGTGCTTTTATAACACCTGATGCAGTGGGGGTATTCCACCAAATGCTCAGGAAGACCGATTAGCCTCCACTGCCGTTCTGCCCGGAGCCTTCTTGCAATGAGTTCTGCCTCACTAACCAAACCCCCCGCCGAGAGGGTACGGGTCAACCGCGTGGTGTTCTACACCTCGGCGCTGATGATCCTCGTTCTGACTGCCTTGCTTATCGCTGTTCCTGAAACTGCCGGCCGCGTACTGGGCGTCGCCCAGCAGTGGCTGACGCGCAGTTTCGGCTGGTACTACATGCTGGTGATCTGCGGCTACTTGCTGTTCGTCATCTACCTGGCGTTTTCCGACTACGGCAAGCTCAAGCTGGGCGGCAAGGAAGACCAGCCTGACTTCAGCTATGGCGCCTGGGCCGGCATGCTGTTCTCGTCGGGCATCGGTATCTCGCTGTTGTACTTCGGCGCATCCGAGCCGCTGGATCACTACTTCAATCCGCCCGAAGGCACGCCGGCCAGCCTGGAAGCGGCGCGTCAGGGCCTGCAGCTTACGTTCCTGCACTGGGGTCTGCACGGCTGGGCGATCTACGCCCTGGTGGGCCTGGCCGTGGGTTATTTCGCCTACCGTCACAACCAGCCGCTGGCACTGCGCTCGGCACTTTATCCACTGGTGGGCGAGCGCTGGGTCAAGGGCGCTGCCGGCAACGCTGTGGATATCTTCGGCATGTTCGTGACCCTGCTGGGCCTGGTCACCAACCTTGGGATCGGCTCGATGCAGGTCGCGTCGGGGCTTGAATACCTGTTCGGCATGGACCACAGCAAGACCAACCTGCTGGTGGTGATTCTGGTAATGGCTGGTGTTGCCACAGTGGCAGCGGTCTCGGGCGTGGAAAACGGCATCCGCCGCCTGTCCAACCTGAACATCGCGCTGTTCAGTGGCCTGCTGATCTTCGTCCTGCTGGGCGGCGAAACCCTGCACCTGCTCAACGGCTTCGTGCAGAACGTGGGCGACTACCTCAACGGCATCGTGCTGAAAACCTTTGACCTGTATGTGTATGAGGGTGAGGCGGGCAAGTCCGAACGCTGGTTGGGCTTGTGGACGGTGTTCTATTGGGCCTGGTGGATTTCCTGGGGCCCGTTCGTAGGCATGTTCATTGCCCGGATCTCCAAGGGCCGTACCGTGCGCCAGTTGGTCAGCGGTGTGCTGTTGATCCCGCTGGGCTTCACCCTGGCGTGGCTGTCGATCTTCGGCAATACCGCCCTGGACTTGGTGATCAACCATGGCGCCGTGGAACTGGGCAAGACCGCCCTCGAGCAGCCGTCCATGTCAATCTACCAACTGCTGGAATACTTCCCGGCAGCTAAGATCGTGATCGGTGTGGCCGTGTTTGTTGGCTTCGTGTTGTTCCTGACCCCAGCGGACTCCGGCGCAGTCATGATGGCCAACCTGTCGTGCAAAGGTGGCAAGGTCGACGAGGACGCCCCGCACTGGATGGTGGTGTTCTGGTCGGTGATCATCACGCTGGTCACCATCGGCTTGTTGTTCGCCGGCAACTTCGAAGCCATGCAGACCATGGTGGTGCTGGCAGGCCTGCCGTTCTCGGTGGTGCTGGTGCTGTTCATGTTCGGCTTGTACAAGGCCATGCGGCAGGACGTGGCCATGGAGCAGGAGCGGGCCGAACTGGCCGCACGTGGCCGTCGAGGCTTCAGTGAGCGCCTGACTCAGCTCGAACTGCAACCGACCCAGGCAGTGGTACAGCGCTTCATGGACAAGCAGGTAAGCCCTGCGCTGAAGGATGCAGCGGCCCAGTTGCAAACCCAGGGCTTCGACGTCGAGACCCGGGTCGGCCAGTCGCGCAACATGATGGGCCTGCGGGTGATGATGGAAGAAGGCAACCCCTTCGTCTACGAGGTCAGCCTCGATGGTTACATGGCTGCACCAACAGAAGCCCCGGCCGAGGGTGAGCCCGAGGTACGGCAACGCTTCTACCGCGCCGAAGTGTATTTGCACGACGGTAGCCAGGAGTATGACCTGATGGGCTTTGCGCCTGAACAAATCGTGCGCGATGTGCTGGATCAGTTCGAGAGCCACCGCCAGGTGTTGGGGCGGGTCTACAGCTGACGCACGACCTGGCCTAGCAATATGTACGGCCAATGACCACACGTGCGTGGCTACGGTGGGTCTCCCGATTCAAGGAGGCCCACCATGCCCACCGCTCGAGCCGCTTCATACGACTTCAAAGCCCAGGTCAACGCGCAGTTTTCTGGTCGGCCTACCTTACGGCAGGTAGCCAGCCTGCAAATCATGGGCTTGCTGATCGAGCACTACCCCCTGATTGCCGTTCATCGCCCACGCTCAAGGATGCCAACCAGCTGAGCCTGGTCAGGGCGAACCCCGATGGGCACCAACGACCCTTCCACTCGTAGACGAGATACTCAAGGCCAAGCTGCACAACCGGGTGCTGGACTTCACGCCAGTGGCCAACATCAATCAGTATCTGCTGCTCAGCGGCAAACACTTCTTTGCCATCCCCGACCCGTTCGAGACTGCCGAGGGCGATCAAATCGATCTCGTGGCTCTGCAACCTGCCTTCGAAGACCTGCTGCTTTTACTGGACGACTATTTCAACGCGGCACAGGTCAAGTACTGGCGTGCTGTCGGCAGTATGGGCGTCAGCCGCGATCGCTGGCTGCAGCTGGTCATGATAACGGCGCTGCTGCACAACCTGTCGCTTCACGGCTTGAGCGCTCGGTAGCAGGCTTGTCTGCGTGGACTCTTGGGCAGCCCCAGTGAGCGGCCGACTGTGTTCATGGTGGAGATGGTACGTCCCTATCAGAACAGCAGCGTTAGCCGTTTCCTGCCAGATCTCATCGTACAGGGACAGTGGGACGAGGGTGAGGCAGTGCTGTGGTGCAAGCCGTCCGGCGTGGTGTGGACGTTCGACACGCTGGATGAATCTGCGCAGGCCCTACAGCAGGAGTATCCCGCCCTTGTGGACGAGCAAGGGATGGTATGGCATCGGCATGAGCTTGGAGGAGACCCTTTTGCGCACCGCCATCAGCCACCGTGAAGATCAGCTGATCATGGATTGGTTGACGGTCGACTACCCCAAGCAGCTTGTCTGGCGATTGGATATCGGCGCCACTTACCCGGCATATGTGGTCACCCATCTCGACGACGCGCAGCGTCAGCCTGAGCGGGTCAAACGCTTCGCAGGAGAATGGCGAAGCGCATTACTGCACAGCGCCTTGCAGGCAAAATTGAGGGGACAGTTAAGCGAAATCGGTCTTCAGGCTATTTCCGATTATTGCGGCGGCAGGGTGGACGCAATGCAACCGGCCAGCACACTGATGCCGTTCGCATTGCGACGTGCACCGGACAGTGAGCAATACGATCAGGTACATGGCATGTATGTTCTGGTCAATCAGACGCCTGGAACAGTTGTGCTGTACAGGCCCCTTTACGGTAGTAGGGCCGTGCTGGAGTTCACAAGCACAGACGCCTTGATGGATGAGGTGCGCAACAACGTTGAGCTGCAGGCCAGCATTCTTGACTGGCTAACGCCTGAAGCTCGCCCGGTTTACGACCACGGCGGGTTCAGCGAGCCCCATCTGGGGCACTCGATTATCGATACCTCGATCTTGCCCGGGCGTGTTGCGCCTGCTCAGTTCTGGGCCAAACCCTGGCTAAATGATGTCGACCTTCAGTTGTACAAAGCCAACCGCGATTTGCTGGTCGATCTGGCCGAACGCAGCTCGGTCGCCAACGCAGAAAGCCAGTGGGCGGTTCTCACTCAAGGTGCCTGGTTGCTGTTCGACGTAGCTTCAAAGCCAACCTGGCGTTGTTGCCTCGAACTGATGCTGAAAGTGCGTTGAGAGGGCGAATCGAGCATGCAATCACTGAGCTTGACGACCATCGTCAGAAGCTGCTCAAGACCTATTATTTGACCTGTAAAACCCCTGCCATGAACGCGCTCAAATTCCTTTACGAACTGGGTGAGATTACCGTTAGCCGAGCAGATCGCAGAGTGCCGTTGGGAACAAATGACTATTTGGATACCTACGAGATCAAACGGGTACTAGGCAAGCCTATCTGGGAGGCTCACTTTCATTATCCTGCCGTGGACACGGCAGATCAGGACTTTTCTCGTGGGCATCTGAAATTGTGGGAGCAGCGCAGGCTTGGGCATCAAGCTATGTTGCGGGCCGCAAAGAAACAGCAAGTGCTCTCCATCTACCGTGGCCAGCTACGTAAAGGCGATGTGGAGGGCATCATTCCATTCGGGTAACGATGTTGACTGTGATGGCCTGTGCTCTGCTCGCGGCCAGGTGGCAGAGCACATTGCGGTCTGTGGCTGATGAGCGTACGCCTCAACTAACTCACCGTTAAACAGAATGCTCAATCCAGGCCAAGCAATATGTAGCGACGCGGACCTTGCGACTTGTAGCAGCCTCTTGGTTTTTCAAGAGGTGTGTAAACATGAACAATCCTGCAACGCCCATATTCGATTTCAAGCAGGCAGTAGCCAGGTTTTTTTCAGGCAGGCCAACGCTGCGACAGGTGGCCAGCAAGCAGTTGTTGCAGCTATTGAACGACAAGCTGCCATGGCTGGCCTTCACCACACCTGCACTGACGTCCGCAGACCCCCTGACCTTGGACAGCCCAGACCCCGCTACACCTTACTGGGCGACTGAACCTTTCGTAGATCGAATACTTAAAGCCATGCTCGAGTCTGAGCCACTCGATCTGGAGCCTTTGCCCGACGGGCGTCACCACAATGTGGGGTTGACTGCAGGTTTCCGCTTTGCAGGGTCCGAGGCGCCATTGGACACTCGGCAACTTAGTGGGGTCTCTACAGCGCTCAACGAGTTGGTCGAGCAACTACCTCAACATTTCTGTGAGGCTCAGTTGCAGTACTGGAACAGTCAGAGCGATGCCGGTATCACCCGTGATCACTGGATGCAGCTGTTGCTCAAAATTGCACTCCTGCGTGGTTTGCCCCTTCAGGACCTGGACACGCAAGAGCAGGCCTGCCTCAGAGGCCTCATCAGCGCAGAGCCAAACCATGCAGCCGTTTACGCCGTGCGGGTTACGCTGGGTGATAGACCGCTGGAGCATGAACAAAAGCTGTGTAACTTGCTGGTTTGCGGGGAGTGGGACGAGCGAGAAGCCGTTCTGTGGTGCGCACCTTCGGGTATCGTGCGCAGCTTTGGCTCGTTAAGCGATTTCAGTGTTGCGTTGCGTGATGAGTTGGCACAACGCTACGCGTTCGATCGTATGACCTGGACCCGTTATCCAATCGAAGGGAATGTCTTTGCAGCACAAACCGCTTTGTTGTTACAGACGCTATTCGACCGGGTCGACGCTGCGTGTTTGCGTGGTTTGAGCGATGTCACAGCACTTGAAGCCCGTTTTGCAAGGCTGAGCGATCTCACTGACTGGTTCATAAGTTATGAAAACGATACCCCCGCAGTAAACACGCCGCCTGGGCTGTGGAGCGCTGCCGGCAGGGACACGTTCGCATGGGGCGCTGCACTGGTGCAAATTGCGACCTATCAACTTGAGTCGGACGGTATTGCAGCGCTCGATGGTGTCGAGTCGCTTGAGGCATACGCCCGTCAACGCCTGACCCAGCAGATGATCCAGGACCATGAAGAGAGCTGCTCACCCGACGATATTGTGCTGGACCTGGCCATGGCACAAGGGATCCCGGGTGGTGCTGCTACCGGTGCAGGCGGCGGGGAGCCTCTTGAATATGCGGGAAGCAAGAGTCTGACAGACTTCGCCATCGGTAACCTGGCCTCGCTCAAGGGAGCGATCATCACCCAGGTCCGCCACCGCAGCGGTGGCGAACGCCCTGACTGGCTCGATGCCAAAGCCGCCAGGCAGCTTGTATCCCAAGTTGATATCGGTGCGCACTATCCCCGTTATGTGGCCGACGCATTGAAAGCCCCGGACAGGCGTACCGAGCGGGTTCGAAAGATGGGTAAAGAATGGCGAAGCGCTTTGCTCGCCAGTGCCGTCACGGGTATGACTGACGGCAAGGTCAAGGAAAACGGCTTGCAGTGCGTGGTTGATTTCTGCGCGGGGCATGTGGACATAGCCGACCCGCGGGTGTTGCTCCTGCCGCTGGTGTTTCGACGCAGCGCCTCCTCCCGGCACGTCGACAAGGTTAGCGGCATGTATGTGCTTTACTGCACCGAGCCAGCTTTGGTACTGCTGTATCGGCCGCTCTTCAAGCAAGATACGCTTCGCCAGTACGCAAGCCTCGACGCATTGTTGGAACACGTCCGGGAATCGCAGCGGCTGCAAGACAGCATCCTGCCGTGGATGGAGCCCGCGGCACAGGCGATCTACCAGAACGGTGGCTTTCTCGAGCCACATATTGCCGTGCTGAACCAGGACTTTTTCACACCGCCTGAAACGCCGGCTCCAGCAACATTGTCCGTTGAATTCTGGCGCTCGGATATCGATGAGAAACTGTATACCGCTAATTGTGAGCTGCTCGTGCAGCTTGCCGAAGCTCATACTGTGTCAAATGCCGAAAACCGCTGGCAGACCCTCACCGAAGGTGCCTGGCTTCTTTTTGATGTAGCGACCCTGGCGGTCTCGGGCCCGATTGCTTCTGTTGCCTGGCTAGTGCAGTTGATGGCCGCGCTGGAAAACGACTTGCTGGCGCTTGAGCAAGGCAATGCGTTCAGTCGCTGCGCCGCCATTGTCGATCTGTTGCTCAACATGGGGATGACGCTGTTGCATGCACGGCGGCCTCCAACACTGCCGCTGGTCGTTGAAACACCTCTAGATGCCGGGGCCTTTATGGGCCCTGCACCCCAGCGTGGCGCCTTTGCCGAGCTAGCAGTAGACCCGACATACGTTGATTTGGTCGATGGTCAGACACCACGCGTGCTGTCCAGCCGATGGCTTGACTTCTCATGGCGTGGTCAGCAGGGGTTCAACTGGTTGCCTGCAACCCAGAAAGCTGCATTGTTGGCCATGCGTTCGAGCGTTTCACTCGCAGGGCTCATGCCACTGACTGCCGGGGAAGCTGCCGGGCTCTACCTGATAGGTGGCAATCATTACGTCATGCTCGCGAGTGAGGTCTACCGCGTGGAGCTTCTACCTGCCGGTGTTAGAGTGGTCGATAGCCAAGCTAATCCAGGGCCATGGTTGACCCGCGTTGACGGCGTATGGCGCATAGACTCGTCGCTGCGCCTTTCGGGAGGTATGAATCGCAGCGGGACTCGCGCTCGCCTTGCCAACCAATTCCGTGAGCTGCACAAAGCGATCAATGCCCATGATGAACGCAGGGTGGCGGCTTCCAATGAGTTCCACCGGCTAGGCGCTGAAGTGGTGAGCTTGCAATCGAAGCTGACTGCGCTTAGAACCCGCAGAGAGAGTACACATCAAGCCCAAGCTGCGCTTCCGCCAGGTGAGGAATCACAGAAACTCCAGCTTCTGATCGACCAGTTCGATGCGCGTATTGCTCAATGGGAGGCTGAGGCCGTCAGCATGCGAAAGGCTGCCGTTCAGCAATTGGAAACTGCCGTTGTTGCAGATACAGCGATCCTGCCGCTGCTCTCAGCCATGAAAGAGCCGAAGTATCGCACCGAGTTGGACAAAGGCGGGTGGAATGAAATTTTGCCAGGCTACGAGGTCACGACTCGCGCAAATATCATCCGGAACAGTGATTTCATCGTGACCGAGCTGTGGAGCCTCAGCGATTATGCTGACCTTGACCAGCTGCAAAAGCGTATCGAGGGGCAAGACCTGACGCAGGTGAGGGCTGAGTATCAGCGCTTCCGACAACGATTGACGCTTGTTGTCGATATGCAAGACCACGTGCTGACCGCCTTTGAACACCTCGATCAACAGCTCGCCGATACACCCGATGACTTTGAAATCGTAGGCGCGGACGGCGACGCACCTCGGACGACAGGCGGGTTGATTGCGTTGCGCAAATTCACCACCGTACAGATGCGTTTCCATCAGGTACTCAACTTGGCGGATCTGGCACTGCACCTTGACGATGCAGCAGGCCAGAAAAAACTCTTTGGCTACCGTGAAGATCTGGCGAGCATAGGGTTGCGCAATGCGGCTGAAGCCCACGGCGAACTGGATTTTGCCAATCTAGAGGCCCAGGATCGGATCTCGATTCTGCAGGAAGCCTGGGACGAGTACTCTGCCGCCCTGCTCAACAGTGATCGTATCCGCAGAGACGGCGGCAATCTGATTGAGCCAGCCATGCTCGACCGTTATCGCGCACATGTGGAAAAGCTCAAGCTCGATGCCGGTCGGCGCCTGCTTGAAGCGGCGCGCGAACAAGATGGGGGGCAGGGCAACAGCACGTCCAACGCACGTTCACCTTACAAGGCTTCCGACACACCGCAGCATCTGGTCCGCAATGCACACGGGCAATTGCTGTTTGGCACGCAAGTGATCGTGGACGGAAAACCACTACTGGAAGTTCGTGAATCGTTCAGCAATGAGCTATTGGCGATCTTCGAGAAAGTGGACGGGCAATGGCAGCAGCGCGAGCCTGCCAAACGGCCTTCATTGTCTGATGAACCACCACCTGCGGATTTGAGCCTGTGGGTGCAATCGCTGATCGAAGAAAGCGATGCGATCAGGGAAAAGGCTGAGGCCTATGTCAAGAACGATATCAAAAGTGGCGCCCTGGTCCAGCTTTACGACACCCAGCTCGAAAAGATGGATCAAGCGGCAGCCGTTGTCCGGGATGGAGGCGGCAACGACATGCTGCTCAGGGCTCTGGAGCGGCACGCCGATGCACTGCGGGCGGACAAGAAACTGCAGCTCACAACACTCTATACGGACACCAGCTATCCCTCTGCCGAGGCTTTGAAATTCCTGCACAACGAAGGCTTGCTCAAGGTGGAGTATGTGGAACGGCGAACCATGCAAAATGGCACTGCCTTCGATGAATACAAAATCTTGCGCCTGCCGAGCAAGCGCAATCTCTGGGCCGCCCATTTTCATTTCGACTCGCCCGACGCATACGCCGAAGACTTCACCGTCGGGCATTTGAAAACCTGGAAGCAACGACGCATGAGCAGCCAGTTGGCTGCTCAGTCAGGCCTTCGTCTGCACCGAGGAAGGCTTACGCTGGAACAGGCACGGGGCATCATTCCGTTCACATGACCTGCTTGACGGGCATCGTTCGCGATGCCCGCTCAACGGTTGCTGTAGCGGCCTTGCTTGCCATGGGCGGGCATGGCCAGGTTGCTTCGTTCGGCAATCATCTGCTGTAGGTTGATCAGCTTCACACCCTGTCGCGTGAGGTTTGGCAGCTCGCGCTCCAGCACTTCGAGGGTCTGTGGATACGGGTGGCCAATCAGCACTGCCGAGCCCTGCTTGCGTGCCAGGGCGATGCCTTGGTGCAGTTGGTGCGTAATTGCCTCCGGCGTGCGGTCATCATCCAGAAATACATCCCTGGAGACATTCGCCGTGCCCTGTGCCTGGGCTTGTGCCGCGGCCACGGTCGCAGCGCTGGTGCGGCTGTCGACGAAGAACAGGTCGCGGCGCTGTAGCTCACCCATCAACCAGGTCATGGCGTCGCGTTGTGCCGTCATGCGGCTGCCCATGTGGTTGTTCACGCCAGCGGCATAAGGCACCTTGGCAAGGGCCGCATCAAGACGCCTGGCAAGCTCGTCTTGCGGCACGCCGGGGTGCCAGGCATAGGGCCCGGTGGCCGGGTCCATGGGCATGTGCAGGATGACGGTTTTACCCGCCTTATGCGCCTGGCGGGCGAAATCGGTGGCATGCGGGGTGTCGGGCATGATGGCCATGGTCACCGGCCCCGGCAGCGCCAAGGTTCGACTGTCGCGTTCGGGGCTTTGGCCGAGGTCATCGATGATGATGCTCATGTAGGCCTGGCTGGTGGGCGCCGCGTGCGCCACGCCCGCCATCAGCCCGATCAGCAGATACAGCAAATAACGCATGGGTGGCTCAGCTGCCTTTGGTGATGTTCAGGCCCTTGAGCAGGCTCAGGGCCTGGCTCAGCTGGAAGTCGTTGTCCTGCGGCCGCTCCTTGCGCTTGCTGCTGCCGGTGGGACGGTCGGCGCCCCCATTGCCGTTGCCCAGGTGCCCCTGCAGGTCGGCTTCCTTGAAGTTGTCGTTGTCCGCTTCGGCCGTAAGCTTGGCCTGGCGGACCTCGATGTCCGGCACGATACCCTGGGCCTGGATGGAGCGACCGTTGGGGGTGAAGTACAGGGCAGTGGTCAGCTTCAGGGCACGGTCGTTGGCCAGGGGCAGCACGGTCTGGACCGAGCCCTTGCCAAAACTGTCGGTGCCCATCAGCACGCCGCGCTTCTGGTCTTGCAAGGCGCCCGCGACGATTTCCGAGGCCGAGGCGCTGCCGCCGTTGATCAGCACCACCAGTGGCACACCTTCGCTGGCATCGGCAGGGTCAGCCGAGAAGCGCAGCTCGGAATTGGCGATCCGCCCTTTGGTGTACACGATCAGGCCCTTGGTCAAGAAGTGGTCAGCCACTTCCACCGCCGACTGCAACACGCCCCCCGGGTTGTTGCGCAGGTCCAGGATAACGCCACGCAGCTTCTTGCCGTTGTCCTTGCGCAGCTTGGCCAAGGCCTTGCCCACTTCGTCGCCGGTCTTGACCTGGAATTGGGTGATGCGGATATAGCCGTAATCGTTCTCGAGCAGTTGGCTCTTGACGCTTTTAACCTGAATGACTGCACGAGCAAGGGTCACATCGAACGGCGTACCCCCATCGCGCACCAACGTCAGGGTGATCTTGTCGCCCACTTTGCCGCGCATCTTGTCCACGGCCTCGGTCATGGTCTGGCCGCGGGTCGGTGCGCCGTTGATCTTCACGATCAAGTCGCCCGCCTGCACGCCGGCCTTGGACGCTGGGGTGTCATCAATGGGCGAGACCACCTTGATGAAACCGTCTTCCTGGCCGACTTCGATGCCCAGGCCGCCAAACTCACCGCTGGTACTTTCCTGAAGCTCTTGAAAGTCTTCAGGACCCAGGTAGGCCGAGTGAGGATCGAGGTTGCTGAGCATGCCTTTGATGGCGTTTTCCAGCAGGGTCTTGTCATCGACAGGCTCGACGTAAGCTGCCTTGATACGGTCCATGACCTCGGCGAAGGTGCGCAGCTCTTCAAGCGGCAGCGGCGCTTTGGCAGTGACCTCGGTGACGGGCACGGCAGCCGCCTTGGCAGGCTCTGCAGCAATGGCCAGGGGTGCGCCGACCGCCAGGGCGATGGACAGGGCCAGCTGGGTAAGACGGGGCGAGTGCAGCATGTCGAACGAACTCCTGATCCTGTAGACGCTCCCTTCGGAGCATGGGCACAGCACACGCTGCGCCACATAAGTTTGACTAGCCGCGGCACCACTGGGAGGGGTCGGAAGGCCGGCCCTGCTGGCGGATGGCGAAATACAGACCGGCAGCCTCCTGGCCACCGCTATCGCCGACTGTCGAAATGGCTTCGCCCGCCTTGACGACGTCACCGGCGCTCTTGAGCAGGCTCTGGTTGTGGCCATACAGGCTCAGGTAACCATTGCCGTGGTCGAGAATGACCAGAAGACCGGCGCCACGCAACCAGTCGGCGAACACCACACGGCCTCCATGGACAGCCCGCACCTGAGTACCGGGGTTGGCACTGATCATCACCCCGTCCCACTTGGCGCGTGAATCACCGCCACGGGCATCCCCGAAGCGTGCCAGCAATCGACCATTGACGGGCCATGGAAGTTTTCCGCGGGACGCAGAAAATGCGCCGCCATAACTGGCACCGTCGCTCGAAACCAAGGGGCCGAGGGTCGCGCGGGCCTTGCGAGGTGGCTCGACTGGCTCGGGCGCCTTGTCACGGGCTGCGGCGGCGAGTGCCTCTTGCTGGCGGCGTTTTTCCGCCTCCTGCTGAGCCAGCAGTGCGCGTTGGCGTGCCTGCTCGGCTTCACGCGCCTGGCGGGCCAGGGTTTCCTCGATGGTCTTGAGTACCTTGGAAAGGTCGGCCTGGTCCTGCTCGCGGGCGCGCAGCTTCTGGTCGCGGTCCTTCACATCGCCGTTGAGCTTGGCCAGCACCTCGCGGCGCTTGCCTCGTTCGACTTCTAGCGCCTGGCGGCGGGTATCGAGGTCGGCGCGCTGGGTCAGCAATTGCGCTTGCTGGTTGCCGATGTCACGTTCGACACCGGCCAGTTGGCGCAGGGTGTCATTGAAGGCGCGCAGTTGCTCCAGGCGCGCCTTGCTCAGGTAGTCGTAATAGGTGAGTGTTCGCGCGAATTTTTCGGGGTTCTGCTGGTTGAGCAGCAGCTTGAGGTATTCCTCACGGCCATTCTGATAGGCCGAACGGGCCTGGATGGCAATCAGCCGCTGTTGTTCAACGCGGGCGCTCTGGAGTTTTTTTTTCTCGGTATCAAGGCGCTCCAGCTCGCCCTCGGTCTTTTTTAGTTGCTGCTGCAGGGCCTCCACCTGCTTCTCCAGGTTGCCGATGTCGGTTTCGGTGGCCTTCAGGTCTTTCTGCACGCCGGCCTTTTCTTCCTGGAGCTTGCCCAAGGTTTTCTTGAGCTCGGCGATGTCCTGGCGGGTGGCGTCCAGTTGCTGCTGGGTCTGTGCGCGCTCGTCGGCGAACGCCGGGGTGAGCAGGCAAGACAAGGCGAGAAGGATCAGGGCGCGAAGCATGGGTTTGGCATACCGGGGATGGAGACTGGCCTAGTATGAATGAGCGGCAGGCTGCACGCTACACGCCACAGGAAAGGGCCGCGAACTGGCCCGTGCTTCTTGTGGCGTGTGGCATGACTGTCAGGCGTCGATCAGGATGGACGTGCCTGTCATCTCGGCAGGCTTCTCCAGCCCCAGCAGCTTGAGCATGGTCGGTGCCACGTCTGCCAGCACTCCGCCTTCGCGGACCTTGAGGTTGCGCTTGCCTACATAGATGAACGGCACCGGCTCGGTGGTGTGTGCGGTGTGCGCCTGGCCGGTGGATTCGTCTTCCATTTGCTCGACGTTGCCATGGTCAGCCGTGATCAGTGCTTCGCCACCGACCTTGTCCAGCGCCGCGACGATGCGGCCCATGCAGCCATCCAGGGCCTCGACGGCCTTGACTGCGGCATCGAACACACCGGTATGGCCAACCATGTCGCCGTTCGCGTAGTTCACCACGATCACGTCATGACGCTGCTGCTCGATGGCTTCGACGATGCGGTCGGTGACTTCGGGCGCGCTCATTTCCGGCTGCAGGTCATAAGTAGCGACCTTGGGCGATGGAATGAGGATGCGCTCTTCGCCTTCGAATGGTTCTTCGCGCCCGCCCGAGAAGAAGAAGGTGACATGTGCGTACTTTTCGGTCTCGGCGATGCGCAGCTGGGTCTTGCCATTGTTCGCCAGGTATTCGCCCAGCACGTTGTGCAGGCTGGCCGGCGCGAAGGCGGCCGGCGCCGGGATCTTGGCCGAATACTGGGTCAGGCCGATGAACGCCGCCACTTTCGGCAGACGCGCGCGCGGGAATTCGTTGAAGTCCGGCTCGACGAACACGCGCGACAGCTCGCGGGCGCGGTCGGCGCGGAAGTTCATGAAAATCACTGCATCGCCGTCTTCGACCTTGACGGGCTCGCCGATGCGCGTGGCCTTGACGAACTCATCACTCTCATCGCGGGCGTAGGCTGCTTCGAGACCGGCCAGGGCAGTGTCGGCGGTGTATTGCGCGTCACTGTCTACGATCAGGTTGTAAGCGGCGCTCACCCGGTCCCAGCGGTTGTCGCGGTCCATGGCAAAATAGCGGCCGATGAGACTGGCGATGCGGCCTTTGCCCAACCGGGCGAACGTGGCATCGAGCAGTTCGATGGAGGACTGGGCGCTGCGCGGCGGGGTGTCGCGGCCATCGAGGAAGGCGTGCAGGTAGATTTTTTCGGCCCCACGCTGCGCAGCCAGCTCAGCCATGGCAACGAGGTGGTCCTGGTGGCTGTGAACGCCACCGTCGGACAGCAGGCCGAGAATGTGCACGGCCTTGCCAGCGCCCGCCGCCGCATCGACCGCACCGGTGAGCACCGGGTTGGTGAAGAACTCGCCGTCACGGATGGCCTTGGTGACGCGGGTGAAGTCCTGGTAAACGACGCGCCCGGCGCCCAGGTTCATGTGGCCGACCTCGGAGTTGCCCATCTGGCCATCCGGCAGGCCGACATCCATGCCCGAACCGGAAATCAGGCCGTGCGGCTGGGTAGCCTGCAAGCGGTCGTACACCGGCGTGTTGGCGGCGTGGATGGCGTTGTACTCAGGGCTTTCGCTGTAACCGAAGCCGTCCAGGATGATCAGGACCAGGGGTTTGGGCGTGCTCGTCATCAATCAAACTCACGGTTGTTCAAAGATGATAAAGACACGCATTTTAGGGCAAATGCGCCGGTGTGGGCGAATAATCGTCCTCAAGCCCGACCGGCGCACCCTCACGGCATTGTGTAACGGCACTTGCTTCGCGGCCCGGTCAGGCTTTGGTGGCACCGGGCTGGTGTGTATACTGGCCGGCATTTTCAATCGCGTGGAACACCCCAGATGGTTGCTAACCTGATTCAATTCGCGACAAACCACTACCTCCTGGTGGCGATCTTCGTCGTTCTGCTGGCGGCATTGCTGGTCAACGAAATCCGCCGTGGCGGGCAGAGCCTGAGCAATGGGCAACTCACCGCCCTGGTCAACGCCGACAAAGGCCTGGTAATCGATATTCGCCCGGCCAAGGAATATGCTGCCGGTCACATCGTCGGTGCGCTCAGCATCCCCCAGGACAAGCTGGCCACCCGCATGACCGAGCTTGAAAAGCACAAGGACAAGACCCTGATCGTGGTGGACGCGATGGGTCAGCATGCCGGCACCGTGTGCCGCGACCTGCTCAAGGCTGGTTACAACGCTGCCAAGCTCAGCGGTGGCGTTTCCAGCTGGAAAGCCGACAACCTGCCTTTGGTGAAGTGATATGAAACCTGTCATCGTCTATTCCAGCGACTACTGCCCCTACTGCATGCGTGCCAAGTACCTGCTCGAAAGCAAGGGTGTGGCATTCGAGGAAATCAAGGTCGATGGCAAGCCGCAGGTTCGCGCTGAAATGACCCAGAAGGCCGGTCGCACCTCCGTGCCGCAAATCTGGATCGGCAGCACCCACGTCGGTGGCTGCGATGAACTGCATGCCCTGGAGCGCGCCGGTAAGCTCGACGCACTGCTTGCCGACTGATTTTTGCACTGCATTCCCAAACATTAGGATAAGGATCTGCCATGACTGACCAACAGACCACCGGCGCTGCTGCAGAAGACAACAGCCCTCAGTTCTCGATGCAGCGCATCTACGTGCGTGACTTGTCGTTCGAAGCCCCGAAAAGCCCGCAGATCTTCCGTCAGACCTGGGAGCCGAGCGTTGGGCTTGACCTGAACACCAAGCAAAAGGCCCTGGAAGGCGACTTCCACGAAGTGGTGCTGACCCTGTCGGTGACGGTCAAGAACGGTGACGAAGTCGCCTTCATCGCCGAAGTGCAGCAGGCGGGTATCTTCCTGATCAAGAACCTGGATGCCGAGTCGATGAGCCACACCTTGGGTGCGTTCTGCCCGAACATCCTGTTCCCGTATGCCCGCGAAACCCTGGACAGCCTGGTGACCCGTGGCTCGTTCCCGGCCCTGATGCTGTCGCCGGTCAACTTCGATGCGCTGTATGCGCAAGAAATGCAGCGCATGCAGGAAGCCGGCGAAGCACCCACCGTGCAGTGATCGCCCGCATCACGAAAAGCGCCCTTAGTGGCGCTTTTTGTTTGCCTGGCATAAAGCCCCTAGCAGGCCCCCGTGGGCTATTGCGCTGCTGCGTAGCGCTTTGTCAGCTGCCGGCAAACCCATTCTGGCGCCAGGCTTCATAGACCGTCACCGCCACTGTGTTGGACAGGTTCAGGCTCCGGCAGCCGGGGCGCATGGGCAGTCGCAGCCGTTGTTCGGCAGGCAGGCTGTCCAGCACTTCGGTCGGCAGGCCGCGGCTTTCGGGGCCGAACAGAAACGCATCGCCTGGCTGGTAGGCCACTTCATGGAAAGGGTGCGAACCTTTGGTCGTGAAGGCGAAGAGCCGTGGCTGGCCCAGGCTTTCGAGGCAGTGCGCCAGGCTCGGGTGGCGCTTGAGCGTGGCATACTCGTGGTAATCGAGGCCTGCGCGGCGCAAGCGCTTGTCGTCCAGTTCGAAGCTGATGGGTTCGATCAGGTGCAGCGCGCACCCGCTGTTGGCGCACAGGCGAATGATGTTGCCCGTATTGGGTGGAATTTCGGGTTGAAAAAGGATGACGTGAAACATGCACGGCTCCAAGCATGAAGATGGCGAGCATTCTACCCCTGAACTGGACGTGCGATCGAAAGCCTTCCCTCGGGTGATGCTTTCATTGGCGATTGTGGGCGTGATGATCGGCTTGATGATTGGCCGCCTGACCGCGCCCGTCGAGCGTGAGTTGCAGCAGGTGAGCGTGGCGCAAGACGGGTTGGTGTTGTGGTTCAACGCAGAACCCAAGCTGCATGGCGAGATTGTGGAAGGCACCGTGGCGTTGCTGTTTCAGGCCAAGGGCCGCCCTCAGCGAGGGCAGCTGACCGTGCGTGGCAAGCCGGTCAGCTGGCGAGTGCAGGACAGTCAGGAGGGCCTGCTGTTGACGGTGGTGGCTGCGCGTACGCTGCAGGGTCACTGGTCCAGTGAAGAAGTATCTGGACGGTGGCGTGTGCAGGTGGACCTGCACGAATAAAAGAGGGGATTCCCGGCCTGCCTGTACCAAGGTCCCCGAAACGTGTGCGTGAGCGAATAAAAGAGGGGTCACCTGGCCTGCCTGTACCAGGGCCCCGAAACTGGAGTTATTTGTCTTATTGCAGGTGCCGTGCCAACTTTTGAACCCTGTTAATGCGGGGTAAAAGGGGGAAAACGGCCAGTATGCGCGGCCATTTGTGCCTTCAGGCGGTGCGTGTGGCACAGCAACGGTGCACCTAACCCTCAAACTGAAAAGGGCCGCTAAGCGGCCCTTCTCTGGTGTTCTGCAGCAGTCGACGCCTAGTGGTCTTCACCCTCTTCCTCATCACCACCGGCGACGTTCATGCCCAGCTCCTTGATCTTGCGCGTCAAGGTATTGCGACCCCATCCCAGCAACAATGCCGCATCTCGGCGCCGCCCTGCGGTGTGCTTGAGGGCCGTCTCGATCATGATGCGTTCGAAACTCGGTACGGCGCTGTCGAGCAAGCTGGTCTGCCCGCGCGCCAGTGCCTGGTCCGCCCACTGGCGCAGCGCTTGCTCCCAGTTGGTAACCGGCGTGGCATCCTGCGGCAGGTTCAATAACTCAGGTGGCAAATCGCCGATCAGTACCTCACGGCTCGAAGCCATTACCGTGATCCAGCGGCAGGTGTTTTCCATCTGTCGCACGTTGCCCGGCCATGGCAGGTTGCGGATGAATTCCTCGGTCTCGGGCTTGAGTACCTTGGGTTCTACCGACAGCTCCTGGGCCGCCCTGGCCAGGAAATGGCGAGCAAGGGCGGGAATGTCTTCACGGCGATCTGCCAACCGAGGGATATGAATGCGAATGACGTTCAGGCGATGGAACAGGTCTTCGCGGAACTTGCCGGCCTGCACCAGCGCCTCCAGGTTCTGGTGGGTCGCTGCAATGATGCGCACATCGACCTTGACCGGAATGTGGCCGCCGACGCGATAGAACTCGCCGTCGGCCAGCACGCGCAGCAGGCGCGTCTGGGTATCGGCCGGCATGTCGCCGATTTCATCGAGAAACAGTGTGCCGCCGTCCGCTTGCTCGAAGCGTCCTCGACGCAGGTTGGCCGCGCCAGTGAAAGCGCCTTTTTCATGGCCAAACAGCTCCGACTCCATCAGGTCCTTGGGGATCGCCGCCATGTTCAAGGCGATGAAAGGTGCGGCTGCCCGCGGGCTGTGCCGATGCAGTGCGTGGGCGACCAGCTCCTTGCCCGTACCGGACTCGCCATTGATCAGTACGGTGATGTTGGAATGGCTCAGGCGCCCGATGGCACGGAACACCTCCTGCATTGCCGGTGCTTCACCGATGATTTCAGGCGTGCGCGCCAGGTTTTGCGGCACCTCCAACCCTTGCTGCTCCTGGGCGTGCTGGTTGGCACGCTTGACCAGGGCAACCGCTTCATCCACATCGAAAGGTTTGGGCAAATACTCGAAAGCGCCGCCCTGGTATGACGCCACTGCGCTATCCAGGTCCGAGTGTGCGGTCATGATGATGACCGGCAGGCGAGGGTGTTGGTCGCGTATCTGCGCCAGAAGCTCCAGGCCACTGGAGCCAGGCATGCGGATGTCGGAAATGATCACGTCTGGCTGCTGACGGGCCAGGCGACCCATGACACCCTCGGCGCTGTCGAAGCTCTGGGTGGTCATCCCTTCCTGTTGCAGGGCTTTTTCAAGGACCCAGCGAATGGAGCGATCATCGTCGACGATCCATACGGTTTCACTTCGGCTCATGAGGCGGTGGCTCCTTGTTCCAGGGGCAGATAGATTGAGAAGGCGGTGTGGCCTGCGTGGCTTTCACACTCGATCAGCCCCTGGTGCTGGCTGATGATGTTTTGGGTAATGGCCAGGCCCAGGCCGGTACCGTCCGGGCGACCACTGACCATGGGGTAGAAGAGGGTGTCCTGCAGCTCGGCAGGGATGCCAGGGCCGTTGTCGATGATCTCGACGCGTGCCACCAGGCGATGGCGCACGTGGCCGATGGTGAACTGGCGCAGTGCCCGGCTGCGCAAGGTGATGCGGCCCAGGCGCAGCTCATTTTGCGAGCTGATGGCCTGCATGGCGTTGCGCACGATGTTGAGCACCGCCTGGATCATCTGTTCGCGGTCGATCAGCACGTCCGGAAGGCTGGGGTCATAGTCGCGCGCCAGGGTGATGCAGCCCTGGCTTTCGGCCTCCACCAAGCTGCATACCCGCTCCAGCACCTCGTGGATATTGGTCATGGCCAGCGACGGCAGCTTGTTCGAGCCCAGCATGCGATCGACCAGGTTTCGCAGGCGGTCAGCTTCCTCGATGATCACGTTGGTGTAATCGCGCAAGCTCTCTTCGGGCAACTGACGCGCCAGCAATTGTGCTGCACCGCGAATACCGCCCAGCGGGTTCTTGATCTCATGGGCCAAGCCGCGCACCAGCATCTTGGTGGTCTCTTGCTTGCTCAGCTGGGCTTCTTCCTTGGTGATGCGCAGCAGGCGATCGCGCGGGTGGACCTCCAGCAAGAGCAAGGTCTGGCCCAGGTGCAGGATTGGTGTGACGGCATAGTCCACCGTGATGGTCTGCCCCGTCAGCGAGGTCAACTGGGCTTCACGCTTGGTGAAGGGGTGCGCCTGCTCCACGGCCTGACGCAGCGAACTCAACGCTTCGGTGGACTCGGTGAACAGTTCGCTGATGAACTGCCCGTGACTGCGCTGGCCACTGACGGCTAGCAGCATTTCGGCGGCCGGGTTCATGTACTCCAGCCGCAGCTCGGCATTGAGCAGCAGCGTGGCCGTGGTCAGGTTGTCCAAAAGCAGACGGTGTTGTGCATCGCTGATGGTCATGGTGCGGCGTCGACCTCTTTCGGTGCTTGCTGGCAAAGGAGGCGCGCGATGCGCGACACATCCAGTGGTGGCTGTTGGTCTGGAAATGCAAGAAACAAACCAAGGCGCCGAAAAGAGGCAGATTCGACAGGATCCTGTGAGTTTTCGCCCAGATTCGCACCAGAAGACACTGCATTAACGTTTCAGGTGCCTCATTATGGCTTGAATCGCAGTGCGGCCATGGAATTGCTGCACCATTTTGGAGCATAAGGTGTTTAAGACGGATCGCAAAGCTGGCCAGTTGCCCTGATCATGCCCTGCTTCATCAGCGGTGCACTTGGCCGGCTCGCAATAGCGGTGGCCACGCTTCGTGCGCAGGCCTGACCGTCCTGACGCCTGAATGCCGCGAGCTGTTCAAGCAACTGACCTTCTAGCCTGTCCAGCTTCGGGCGAATGACAGTCTGCAGGTCCGCCCGAAGGTTGTCCGGCGCCCGCCCTTCCAGGCGCCATTGGTGAAGCAGGGTGTACTGCACAAGCTTGTTGGCTTCTATCTGGTCGGCAAAAAAGGCTTCGGCATCGTGCGGGGCCAGGCCCAGCCCGGGCGCGGCCACCTGCACGCGCGCCAAGACTGCTTGCTCGCGGTCAGTGGCTTGCACGGGTTGCTCTTTGTCCCATTTGTGCAGGGCAACGGCCTGTGCAATGGCCAGGCGCTGCTCAATGGTATCTAGCAACGGCTCAAGAGCAGGGTGCCGCGGTGAAGCGGCGGTGCAGCCGCTCAAGCTGAACGCGGTGAGCAGGCAAAGCAGTCGATTGCGCATGGGGTGCCTCCTTAGGATGGAGGCTTGATTTTGAGAGGGAAGGGCAACGGATCGAGGTAGGCAACTTCCGAAATGCTTGAAGTCCAAAACGCAAACGGCCTCCCAAGGGAGGCCGTTTCGATCGAGTCATCGGCGCCAGGCGCCGATCAGATCAGCAGCTGTAGTACAGCTCGTATTCAAGCGGGTGAACGAAGGTGCGGACCTTGATTTCTTCTTCGCTCTTGAGCTCGATGAACGCGTCGATGAAGTCGTCGGAGAAGACGCCGCCCTTGGTCAGGAACGCACGACCTTTGTCCAGCTCTTCCAGCGCTTCTTTCAAGCTGCCGCACACCTGCGGGATGTCCTTGGCTTCTTCAGGCGGCAGGTCATACAGGTTTTTGTCGGCTGCATCGCCTGGGTGAATCTTGTTCTGGATGCCGTCCAGGCCAGCCATCAGCAAGGCCGCGAAGGCCAGGTACGGGTTGGCCGATGGGTCCGGGAAGCGCGCTTCGATACGGCGGGCTTTCGGGCTGCCAACATAGGGAATACGGATCGAAGCCGAACGGTTGCGCGCCGAGTAGGCCAGCATTACCGGTGCTTCGAAACCTGGGACCAGACGCTTGTACGAGTTGGTCGACGGGTTGGTGAAGCCGTTCAGAGCCTTACCGTGCTTGATGATGCCGCCGATGAAGTACAGGGCGGTGTCAGACAGGCCGGCATAGCCTTCACCTGCGAAGGTGTTCTTGCCGTCTTTCCAGATCGACATGTGCACGTGCATGCCCGAGCCGTTGTCGCCGTACAGCGGCTTTGGCATGAAGGTCGCGGTGCGGCCGTAGGCGTCGGCAACATTGTGCACGACATACTTAAGAGCCTGGACTTCGTCGGCCTTCTTCACCAGGGTGTTGAACTTGACGCCGATTTCGTTCTGGCCTGCAGTGGCCACTTCGTGGTGGTGCACTTCGACCAGTTGGCCCATTTCTTCCAGTGCGTTGCACATGGCAGTACGGATTTCGTGGTCGTGGTCGAAGGGTGGCACGGGGAAGTAGCCACCTTTGACGCCTGGACGGTGGCCTTTGTTGCCGCCTTCGATATCGGCACCGGTCATCCACGAGCCTTGCTCGGAGAAGATCTTGAACATCGAGCCGGAGATGTCCGACTGGAACTTCACTTCGTCGAAGATGAAGAATTCGGGCTCTGGGCCGGCGAACACGGTGTCACCGATGCCAGTGCTCTTGAGGTATTCCTCTGCGCGCTTGGCGATCGCACGTGGGTCACGGTCGTAGCCCTGCATGCTCGACGGGTCGACGATGTCACAGGTGATGATCAGCGTCGGCTCTTCGGTGAACGGGTCCAGAACGGCAGTTTCGTCCACCGGCATCAGGATCATGTCGGAGGCTTCGATGCCTTTCCAGCCAGCGATGGAGGAGCCGTCGAACATCTTGCCGACTTCGAAGAAGTCTTCGTCCAACGCATCACGCGCCGGCATGGTCACGTGGTGCTGAGTACCTTTGGTGTCCGTGAAACGCAGATCAATCCACTTGACGTCATGATCTTTGATGAGCTGAACCGACTTCGACATGTTGTCCTCCGGATGGTCTAGGGCACGGTTGGCCGCCGCCCTGGAAAAAGGGTGTTGCCGGGCGCGGATAGTCGGCCAAGCTTACCTGCCTCACAAGGGAGCAAATTGCATGCCAGTGCTCGAAAATGGCGAGGTCTGGACAGAAGGAGGCGTTTACGGGCATCTGGCTGGGGCTGCAGATGGAAAAGTGCACCCTTACGATGCGATTTTTTTGAGTTTCGCACCAATAGGGTGCGTCGGGTTGGATGGCTGTGAGCTGGCCATGTTCCAGGTATGGGTTCAACCAGATGCTATGCGCCGTCTACCCCTACCATGCAGATACCTCCTCAAGCCCCAAAGCGCGGTGTCTGAAGGTGGTCTCCTGCATTTTTCTGCAAGCTTCTGCTCAAAAGTTGGTCAAATCCTGAGCAATTTCCGATATAATTCGCGCCCCTTATTTTCGGCAGGCCCTGCGCGCGCTGTAAACCAATGAAACTTATCGTCAAAGTCTTCCCAGAGATCACCATCAAGAGCCGGCCGGTGCGCAAGCGCTTCATCCGTCAGCTCGCCAAGAACATCCGCAACGTGCTCAAGGATCTGGATCCTGAGCTCGTGGTCGATGGTGTCTGGGACAACCTCGAGGTGATCACCCGCATCGAGGACGAGAAGGTTCAGCGCGAGATCGTCGAGCGCCTGACCTGTACGCCGGGTATCACCCACTTCCTGCAGGTCGAGGAGTACCCCCTGGGTGACTTCGACGACATCGTTGCCAAGTGCAAGCAGCACTTCGGTCACCTGCTGGCCGGCAAGCACTTTGCGGTGCGTTGCAAGCGCGGTGGGCACCATGACTTCACGTCGATGGACGTTGATCGCTACGTTGGCAGCCAGTTGCGTCAGCAGTGCGGTGCGGCCGGTATCACGTTGAAGAACCCGGATGTGCTGGTACGCATCGAAATTCGCAACCAGCGCCTGTTCGTGATCCACAACCAGCACCAGGGGATCGGCGGTTACCCGCTTGGCGCCCTGGAGCAGACCTTGGTCCTGATGTCCGGCGGCTTCGACTCTACCGTGGCCGCCTACCAGATGATGCGTCGCGGCCTGATGACGCACTTTTGCTTCTTCAACCTCGGTGGACGTGCCCACGAACTGGGCGTGATGGAAGTGGCACACTTCCTTTGGAAGAAGTACGGCAGCAGCCAGCGCGTACTGTTCATCAGCGTGCCCTTCGAGGAAGTGGTCGGCGAGATCCTCAACAAGGTCGACAACAGCTACATGGGCGTCACTCTCAAGCGCATGATGCTGCGCGCCGCGACGCGCATGGCCGAGCGCCTCGAGATCGATGCGCTGGTGACCGGCGAAGCCATATCCCAGGTGTCCAGCCAGACCCTGCCGAACCTGTCGATCATCGACTCGGCCACCGACAAGCTGGTGCTGCGCCCTCTGCTGGCGACCCACAAGCAGGACATCATCGACCAGGCCAACGCCATCGGGACCGCCGATTTCGCCAAGCACATGCCCGAGTACTGCGGCGTGATTTCGGTGAACCCGACCACCCATGCCAAGCGTCACCGCATGGAGCACGAAGAAAAGCAGTTCGAGATGCAGGTGCTCGAGCGCGCCATTGAGCGCGCCAAGTTCATCTCCATCGACCATGTGATCGATGAGCTGGGCAAGGACATCGAGATCGAAGAAGTGGCCGAGGCATTGCCGGGCCAGATCGTCATCGATATCCGCCACCCCGACGCCCAGGAGGACGAGCCTCTGGCGATCGACGGTATCGAAGTCCAGGCGCTCCCGTTCTATGCCATCAACAGCAAGTTCAAGCACCTGGACCCCACGCGCCAGTACTTGCTGTATTGCGACAAAGGTGTGATGAGCCGTCTGCACGCACACCACCTGCTCAGTGAGGGACATGCCAATGTGCGTGTTTATCGTCCGGCATAAGACGCCAGGGCTGTATGGCGGCAGCATCCGCCATCGCCCTCCCGACCTACGGGCCCGCTGAGCCTCAAACGTACTTATTCGCCGCCTACACTGGCGGCAACCGAATCCTCTGATCGAGATACAGTTGTGATCGAAAATCTGCGTAACATCGCCATCATCGCCCACGTTGACCATGGTAAAACCACCCTGGTCGACAAACTCCTGCGCCAGTCGGGCACGCTCGAGCGTAACGAGCTCAACGACGAGCGCGTGATGGACTCCAACGACCAGGAAAAAGAGCGCGGCATTACCATTCTGGCGAAGAACACCGCCATCAACTGGAACGGCTACCACATCAACATCGTCGACACCCCCGGCCACGCCGACTTCGGTGGCGAGGTTGAGCGTGTGATGTCGATGGTCGACTCCGTGCTGCTGCTGGTCGATGCCCAGGACGGCCCGATGCCACAGACCCGCTTCGTGACCAAGAAGGCGTTCGAAGCTGGCCTCAAGCCAATCGTGGTCATCAACAAGGTCGACCGTCCGGGCGCGCGTCCTGACTGGGTTCTGGACCAGATCTTCGATCTGTTCGACAACCTGGGCGCCACCGATGAGCAGCTGGACTTCAAAGTCGTCTACGCCTCGGCCCTGAACGGCATCGCCGGCCTGGACCACACCGATATGGCCGAAGACATGACCCCGCTGTATCAGTCGATCATCGACAACGTACCTGCGCCTTCGGTTGACCGTGACGGCCCGTTCCAGATGCAAATCTCGGCACTGGACTACAACAGCTTCCTCGGCGTGATCGGCGTTGGCCGCATCGCCCGTGGTCGCGTCAAGCCCAACACCCCGGTTGTCGCCATCGACACCAACGGCAAGAAGCGTAACGGTCGTATCCTGAAGCTGATGGGTCACCACGGTCTGCACCGCGTCGACGTTGAAGAAGCCCAGGCTGGCGACATCGTCTGCATCAGCGGTTTCGACGAGCTGTTCATCTCCGACACCCTGTGTGACCCAACCGCGGTCGAGGCGATGAAGCCACTGACCGTTGACGAGCCAACCGTATCCATGACCTTCCAGGTCAACGATTCGCCGTTCTGCGGCAAGGAAGGCAAGTTCGTCACCAGCCGGAACATCAAGGACCGTCTGGACAAGGAACTGCTGTACAACGTGGCCCTGCGCGTTCAGGAAACCGATTCCCCTGACAAGTTCAAGGTATCGGGCCGTGGCGAGCTGCACCTGTCGGTACTGATCGAAACCATGCGTCGCGAAGGCTTCGAGATGGCTGTGGGCCGTCCGGAAGTGATCATTCGTGAAGTCGACGGCGTCAAGCAAGAGCCGTTCGAAAACGTCACCATCGACATCCCTGAAGAATCCCAGGGCAAGGTCATGGAAGAGATGGGCCTGCGTAAGGGCGACCTGACCAACATGGTTCCGGATGGCAAAGGCCGTGTGCGCCTTGAGTACAACATCCCGGCCCGTGGCCTGATCGGTTTCCGTAACCAGTTCCTGACCCTGACCAACGGTGCAGGCATCCTGACCTCGATCTTCGATCGCTACGACACCATGAAGTCGGGCCAGATGTCCGGCCGTCTGAACGGTGTCCTGGTATCGGTCGAGACCGGCAAGGCCCTGACCTACTCCCTGGAAACCCTGCAGGCGCGCGGCAAGCTGTTCGTCGAGCACGGTCAGGAAATCTACGGTGGTCAGATCATCGGCCTGAACAGCCGCGACAACGACCTGGGCGTGAACCCGACCAAAGGCAAGAAGCTCGACAACATGCGTGCTTCGGGCAAGGACGAAGTCATCGCCCTGGTTCCGCCAGTTCGCCACACCCTGGAACAGGCCCTGGAATTCATCCAGGACGACGAGCTGTGCGAAGTCACGCCTAAGTCGATCCGTCTGCGCAAGAAGATCCTGGACGAAGGCGAGCGTACCCGCGCGGCCAAGAAAGCCAAGAACTGAGTTAGCTCAGGCTCAATGAAAACGCCCCCGGTCGAAAGGCCGGGGGCGTTTTTTTATGTCCAATTCTGAGTCAATGCAAAAATAGGTGTTGCCTTTGATGTCTCGCGTGCGCTGTTCTTTTATCTTTATGCTCAGAAAATACTTATGACAACGGTAGGCGTTTAGGTAGGTGTCAGACCGAAAAATTAGTTTTATGCAGTGGAATACAGAAATCGTTATTAGAACCAAATACTCTATCTCAGCTAGGGTAAGGTAAAGGCAGCCGCTGAGTACCTGCTTCCATGTGTGCGAAAGTCTAGAGGTGTTTTAGCTTACAGTCTCCAATCGCTAATTTGAGATCAGGAGATTGAAATCATGGCGGCATTGAATGTTTGCAAAGATATCTGTGTGATTGATAATGGCATAACGGACGAAGAGCACACGAAAATACTCAAGCTCCTCACTGGCGCAACGTGGCGTTATGGCTGGCCCTATCCTTATGCTCCCCTTGATCGGCCATGTTGGCATAGTTTTATTGCTGGTACTCGCAGGAACGAGTTGGAAGATTGTGAACAAGAATTACGAGAGCGAACAGACTGGGGTTTCCTGGCGGATATCTGGGCGCGTATCAAAGCTGCGCACATGCCCTCGGCGACACTGTTAGGTGTGTACGCCAATGGTCAAGCCAGCAGTCAGGATGGTCCTATTCATCGTGACAATACAGTCGAGGCACCAGGGAAAACCGTAATGCTGTTCTGCAGTGAGTACTGGGCCACTTGCTGGGGCGGGGAGTTGGTGTTCTACGACGCTGACAAAGAAAGTATCGTCCTGTCGATACAGCCCAAGCCGAGGCGGGTTGTCGTTTTCAATGGGGAAGTGCCGCATGCCGCTCGGGCACCTGGTGTGAGTTGTAACCGGCTACGTATGAGCATCGCCTTCAAGACCCTGATAAGGGAGTAGCGAAAGATGGCCAAAACACTAGAAATTATCTTGGGCTACGTTGAGAAACCGGTGGCAGTGGGTGCAGCATCTACTTCCCTGACGGATCAGTACAATAGCGACAAGTCAGGGTTTGCTCTCGTGAACCAGAGTGCCCAGGCTGGCGCTGCGGTCGCAGGTGTAACATCAATTGTGAAACTGACTGCGGGTTTTACGCCCTTTCTCAATATCAAGGCTAATACGCTTGCGGCGACTACAGTATTTCTAAAAATTACTGCTCAGTACAAAACTGACAAGAATTTTGACAAAGGTGACGTCCTGAGCCTTGTTGGGAATGTTGCGGGGATTGTCGGTAGCGTAAGCCTGCTCGCTGGAGCTGGCACTCCCGCAGCCATTTTTACTGCTGTAGGCGTTGGAGCTAATGCGTTGGGGATTCTGAATTCCGATGCGGCAAAAAATTTGTATCACTCTTTAATCGCCCCTGTCCTGCAAAAGCATTTCGTTGCAAACACGAATGCCATCTATCCTGATTATTGGGTGGCTCCGGATTTTGCCCTTGCATCCCTCGCCCAAGTCAGCGCAATCTATGCGGGTCGAGTTGCGGTAGCCCATTGGAATTCGGACACGCAGAGCGTAGTGGCTGGAAGTGATCATTTGCATCTCTATCAAATATCTGCGGGTGGCGGGGGTGGGTATTTTGAGCCGGATGGTGGGGGTGGGCCTATCATATTTCCATTGCCGGAGTACCCTGGGTGGAGTGTTGATATAGGTCCTATAGAAATTGTTCCGCCTGGGGGAGGACTAGGTGGAGTTGATAGATACCATTGAAGTGCTTCAATAGTCTGTTTGTTAAGCGTAATGGGAGGAGCGTGTGCATTCTTTTTCCGGTTTCGTTAAACTGCTCAAGTCGTCCTCTCCATTAAAGTGCGCCCAATTGCTCACGGTTGTTGTGGTTACGATGCTGGCAGGTGTTGCGCTTTATTTAAGTCAATTGATGGTTTATACAGCTCCAGATGCGTCTAGATTGATGGTCATAGAGGGAAGGGTGTCCGGTTATCCGGACAGCTGGGAGCATAATCGTTCGCTGGTGCATTTTGGCGTAGCGTACAAACTGGATGGGAAGCGTGAGGGTAAACCTATCTATACCTATCGGGAGCTGTATGAGGCGTCGAGGCTTCGTATCAACACAAAAGTTGTTCTCACGGTAGAGCGTGTGGATGAAGGCAGCAGGGTGCGTGAACTTGCCACATTGGACGGACGAATACTCTACGACGATCGGCTTGGTCAACAGGTCGTGCTTTGGAATAACGAATCGATTCGATCCACGGTAATTTTGGGTTGCTTGGCATCAATAGGAACTGCCGTAGCTGCGGTCGTCATGCTTGCACGTCATCAGCGCGGGATGGGCCTTCAGAGTTGACTTGGATTCTGGGCCATTTTCGCTCCTCCTGCAGGTGTAATGAAAACGCCCCCGTTCGAAAGACCGGGGGCATTTTGTTTGTCCAGTTTCAAGTCAACCCGTGGATAACATGCCGAGGCATGAGTGGCCATTTCCCTCTATTCGACGTTTTGAAGGTGCTTCAGGTTTCAATAGCTATTCGCGGACTTCACGACTAAGACTGGTGTCATGGCAGTGAAAATATCCTGATTGAGGCGTAACAAAAGATGGCCGCAACGCTGGAAATTATCATGGGTTACATCACGTCGGCGGCGGAGCTGCTACCTCCCTGGTTGTCAATCACGACAGCGAAAAGCTGAGGCTCGCGCTGGTCGATCAAAACGCCCAGGCCGAATCCACAGTCAGCAGTGGAAACCTGTGGGGGCAGGCTTACGGTGAGAGGTCGGCGTATGCAACGGATTACCGCCCAACCACCTTCGGCTTGTACGCACAATACCCCGGCCGTGGCCCGACCTTCGGATGGTTGCGGCAGGTGTCGGGGCGCTTGTCATAAATGGTGCACAGCCGGCTCTTACGATCCAGATACATGCAATCGTCGTTGCTCATGCGCGTCAGGGTGAAGATGCCTGACTTCTGGTTGAAGCGCTCGATGATGCCTTCTTTCTGCAAGCGCTTGGCCACGTTCTTGGGCGGCTCGTCTTTTTCGAATTCATCCACCACGCCGATGCGGATCAGGTCCTTGATCTTGACCTCCACCGGCAAGGTGCAGCAAGTTGAGTGGCAGCCGCCGCACATGTGGCTGGCATAGCGCTGCCAAGTCTCCAGGCGGTCGACTTCGGCAGCGGCGATCAGGGTCGTTTTCATCGTTTTATGAGGTGGATCACGGTGTAGGGCGCGCGATGATACCGGAATTGTTCAATTTATGAACAATTTTATGACCGGTTGCACGCTGCCGCGCAAATACTCGAACACTGGTGATTGCGGCCGGTCGAAGCGTCTAGGCTCAACATTTGCTTTCTGCTCTTGTCCACTTGCCCCGAGGATGACGCATGTCCCAGGAACCCAAAGCGCGTGACGCTGAAGTCGCGGATTTTCGCGCCGCAGTGCTGGATAAACTTACCTATGCCGTCGGCAAGGACCCGGAGCATGCTTTCGATCATGACTGGTTCGAAGCCATCGCCCTGGCCGCGCGCGACCATATGGTCGATCACTGGATGGACCATACCCGGCAATCCTACCGACGCAGCCAGAAGCGGGTGTACTACCTCTCCTTGGAGTTCCTGATCGGTCGCCTGCTGTATGACAGCCTGAGCAACCTGGGCCTGCTGGACATCGCGCGCGAAGCGCTGGACGGCCTGGATGTGGACCTGGAGCGCATTCGCCTGCTCGAGCCCGACGCGGCGTTGGGCAACGGCGGCCTGGGCCGGCTGGCGGCATGCTTCATGGAAAGCATGTCGACGCTGGGCATTGCTGCGCATGGCTACGGCATCCGCTACGAGCACGGCCTGTTCCGGCAGGCGATGGTGGACGGCTGGCAGCAGGAACAGACGGAAAACTGGCTGGATTTCGGTAACCCATGGGAATTCGAGCGGGCCGAAGTCATCTACCCCATCAGTTTTGGTGGCAGCGTCGAAACGGTCAGCGACACGCATGGCAACCAGCGCCAGGTGTGGTCACCCAGCGAAACCGTCCGGGCGGTGGCGTATGACACGCCGGTGGTCGGCTGGCGAGGCTCCAGCGTCAATACCTTGCGCCTGTGGCGTGCACGGGCGCTGGAAGAGCTGCACCTGGAGCGCTTCAACGCAGGTGACCACCTGGGCGCCGTTGCCGAGGTAGCGCGCGCCGAAAGCATCTCCCGCGTGCTGTACCCGGCCGACAGTACCGAGGCTGGCCAAGAGCTGCGCCTGCGGCAGGAATACTTCTTCGTGTCGGCATCGCTGCAAGACCTGCTGCGCCGGCACCTGAACATGCACGACAACTTGCTCAACCTGCCCGATGCGGCGGCCATTCAGCTCAACGATACCCACCCCTCCATCGCCGTGGCCGAGCTGATGCGGTTGCTGGTCGATGAACATCAAATCCCCTGGGATACCGCCTGGGAACTGACCGTGGGTACCTTGGCCTACACCAACCACACCTTGCTGCCCGAGGCCCTGGAAACCTGGCCGGTGGCATTGATGGAACGCATGCTGCCAAGGCACATGCAGATCATCTACCTGATCAACGCCTACCACATCGACTCGTTGCGGGCCAAAGGCATGCACGACTTCGACGTGCTGCGTGCCGTGTCCTTGATCGAAGAAGACAACGGCCGGCGGGTGCGCATGGGCAACCTGGCCTTCCTGGGCTCGCACAGCGTCAATGGCGTGTCGGCCCTACACAGCCAATTGATGAAAAGCACGGTCTTTTCCGAGTTGCACAAGCTGTACCCGCAGCGAATCAACAACAAGACCAACGGCATCACCTTCCGCCGCTGGCTCTACCAGTCCAACCCCCAGCTGACCGGCATGCTGGTGGAGGCATTGGGCCCGGAACTTCTGGACGATCCTGAGCGGCTGTTGACCGGGCTGGCTCCGTTCGCCGACAAAGCCAGTTTCTGCAAGCAGTTCGCGGCGCAGCGGCTGCACAGCAAGCGTGCATTGGCGAGCATCATCCAGGACCGGGTGGGCGTTACGGTGAACCCGGAGGCGATGTTCGACGTGCAGGTCAAGCGCATCCACGAGTACAAGCGGCAATTGCTCAACCTTCTGCACACCGTCGCGTTGTACCAGGCCATTCGCCACGACCCGGGTACGCACTGGGTACCGCGGGTCAAGATCTTCGCGGGCAAAGCGGCGGCCAGCTACCATCAGGCCAAGCTCATCATCAAGCTGACCAACGACATCGCGCGCGTGGTCAACAACGATCCCACCGTGCGCGGCCTGCTCAAGGTGGTGTTCCTGCCCAATTACAACGTCAGCCTAGCCGAAAGCATTATCCCGGCCGCGGACCTTTCCGAGCAGATATCCACTGCCGGTTACGAGGCCTCGGGTACTAGCAACATGAAGTTCGGCCTCAATGGCGCCCTGACCATCGGCACCCTCGATGGCGCGAACGTGGAGATGAGTGAGCAGGTCGGCCCCGACAACATGTTCATCTTCGGGTTGACGGCGCAGCAGGTCGAGGCGCGCAAGCGCGCTGGCGATTTTGGTGCCTCTGCTGCCATCGCGGCCTCCGGGCGCTTGAACGATGTGTTGCAGGCCATTCGCAGTGGCGTGTTCTCCTCGGACGACCCTTCGCGTTACACCGGTCTGATCGATGGCCTGATTGGCTACGACCGCTTCATGGTCTGCGCCGACTTCGATGCCTATTGGGATGCTCAGCAACGGGTGGAAGACCTGTGGCACCAGCCGCAGCAGTGGTGGCGCATGGCTGTGCTGAACACGGCACGCATGGGCTGGTTCTCGTCGGACAGGACCATCCGCGAGTACGCGACCGAGATCTGGAAGGCACTGGACTGACACAGGGACGGCCAGGGGGGCACCGCTCTGGCTCGTCAGCGTTGCCATCTGTAGCGAGCACAGGCTGGCCGGCGCCAGGATGGGGCCGGCAGCCCGGTGCCCGACCGTCGGCCTGGCGAGCGCTGAACTCCCGATCCATTGTGCCGTCTGACAGCCGTGGCGAGTCTCATCGCTCGCTAGCCCGCCGCTCTCCCTGTAAACTGCGTGGGTTTTCCATCCCCAATCCTGTTGGAGCCATACATGTCCCGCGTTACCCTTAGTCGCTATCTGATTGAGCAGACCCGCAGCAACAATACCCCTGCCGATCTGCGCTTCCTGATCGAAGTGGTGGCGCGTGCGTGCAAGGAAATCAGCCACCACGTGTCCAAGGGCGCCCTTGGCGGCGTGCTGGGCAGCATGGGCACCGAAAACGTCCAGGGCGAAGTTCAGAAGAAGCTGGACGTGATCTCCAATGACATCCTGCTCGAAGCCAACGAGTGGGGCGGTCATCTGGCCGGCATGGCGTCCGAAGAAATGGACAATGCCTACCAGATTCCGGGTCGCTACCCCAAAGGTGCCTACCTGCTGGTCTTCGACCCGCTGGACGGCTCCTCCAACATTGATGTCAACGTGTCGGTCGGCACCATCTTCTCGGTACTGCGTTGCCCCAACGAGTACCTGAGCCAGAACGAAACCCTGAACGAAAATGCCTTCCTGCAGCCGGGTACCGAGCAGGTGGCGGCCGGCTATGCCATCTATGGCCCGCAAACCATGCTGATCCTGACCCTGGGCAACGGCGTCAAGGGCTTCACCCTGGATCGCGAATTGGGCAGCTTCGTGCTGACTCACGAGAACATCAGTATTCCGGAAACCACCGCCGAATTCGCCATCAACATGTCCAACCAGCGTCACTGGGAAGCCCCGGTACAGCGCTACGTGGGCGAGTTGCTGGCAGGCGAGACCGGCCCGCTGAAAAAGAACTACAACATGCGTTGGATCGCCTCGATGGTGGCCGACGTACACCGTATTCTGACCCGTGGCGGCCTGTTCATGTACCCGCGCGATGCCCGTGAGCCGAGCAAGCCGGGCAAGCTGCGCCTGATGTATGAGGCCAACCCGATGTCGTTCATCATCGAACAGGCCGGTGGCGCGTCCACCAACGGTTACGACCGCATCCTCGACATTCAGCCAGAAAGCCTGCACCAGCGCGTGTCGGTGATCCTGGGCTCGAAGGAAGAGGTCGAGCGCGTCACCGCCTACCACAAGGAGTAAGTCATGCTCGCACCTTGGCAGCCTTTGCTGGAATGGTGGTTCGGTTGGGGCACCAGTGCCCAGGCCGTGGCTGACGAGAAGAGCGCCCAATGGTTCGGCAAGCATCACGACGCCGAGGCTCAGGCGCTGTTCGGTGAGCTTGTAGAACAGGCGTTGGCTGGCGGGCTAGACGAGTGGCAGCAAAGCCCTCAGGGCTGGCTCGGGCTTCTGCTTCTGCTCGATCAGTTGCCACGCATGATCTACCGCGACACGCCGCGTGCGTTCGAAGGTGATCGGCGTGCGCAAGTGGTTGCCCTGCAAGGGTTGCAGAAGGACTGGGATTACCAGTTGCTCCCGATCCAGCGGGTATTCGTGCTGCTGGTGCTCGAACATGCCGAAGTGCTGGACTGGCAGAACATGTCCGTCGAGCGCTACCAGGTGCTGCTCGATGAGCAGCCTGAAGCCAACCGTCGGTTGTTCGAAGGTTTTCTGGATTATGCCCAGCAGCACCAGCGGGTGATCGAGCGGTTCGGCCGGTTCCCGCACCGCAACCTGGTGTTGGACAGGCCAAGTACCAGTGAAGAAATGGACTTTCTGCTCGAGCCCGGTTCCAGGTTCTGAAGCGGCGTTGTGCGTCCAATGCCTGAGGCCGCCCTTCATGGGCTAATGCGATTGACTTGAAACCGTTGGGGCCGCTGTGCGGCCCATCGCGGCCGGTCCGGCGCCCCGGCGAGGCCGCTCCTACACCAACCACGTAGCGCCTGAATTGACGGGTTCGCAGCTGGGGCCGCTTTACGGCCAGTCTGGCATACCGGTAAAGCCGGTCCCGCCACGTTCTGCGGCCTCGCCTATTCAGGCATCACGCGGTCAGTGTAGGAGCGGCCTCGCCGGGGCGCCGGACCGGCCGCGATGGGCCGCACAGCGGCCCCAGTGGTGTCCGCTATTTCAGGCCCAGCCCAAGCATATAAAGCCCCATACAGAACACACCCATCCCCCGGCGGCTCATTCGAATAAGCCGTTTTCCCGATCAGCGGTAGCAGTCATGGGCAGGCCCACCAGGGAACCTGGGAGGCATTTTCCCGTCGAAGGGCACTGCAGGCCACTCGCCTGCTCCCTCGTTCAGGAGTGTCTTCATGTCGTTGCGTTCCCTCGCCCTGTTGTCGCTGTGTGTCGTGCTTGTCGCCTGCAGCAAGATCAATCAGGAAAACTATTCCAAACTCAAGGCTGGCATGAGCAAGGCCGACGTCGAGCAATTGCTCGGCACGCCAACCGAGTGCTCGGGCGCTTTGGGCATGAGCAGTTGCACGTGGGGGGACGAACGTAGCTTCATCAGCGTGCAGTACGCGTCGAACAAAGTCTTGATGTATTCCGGGCAGGGCCTCAAATGAGGGCTGTCGGTCTGCTGTTGGGCCTGTGCCTAACCCTCTTGCTCGGCGGGTGCGCGGGGTCGATGAATGACCCGCTTGCACCGAAGACCGCAGGGCAGGTTGATCTCAAGCGTTATCAGGGCAAGTGGTACGAGCTTGCACGCTTGCCCATGCGCTATCAGGCCGGCTGCGAACAGTCCGAGGCGCATTACAACCTACGGCCCGACGGGTCGTTCGGTCTGCTGAACCGCTGCCGCACCCTGGGTGACGAGTGGTTGCGTGCCGAGGGCCGCGCCTATATCGAGGCGCCAGGTCATACCGACAGGCTGTGGGTCGAGTTCGATAACTGGTTCACACGGCTGGTCCCGGGCGTTGCCAGGGGCGAATACTGGATCTTGTACGTGGACGAGCGGTACCGCACCGCGGTCGTCGGCAGCCCGGACCGCAAATACTTGTGGATTCTGTCACGCACGCCCAGCTTGCCGGCCTGGGAGCGCGAGCACTTGCTGGCCAAGGCTCGCCAGCAGGGCTACGACACCAGCCGGTTGATTTGGCGAGCTTCCGATCAGCAGATCATCAAGATGCACTGAGGACGTTGCAGGCGTGGTGGGCCGAAAGGAACGTCAAGCCTACCGGGTTCTCCTGTACTGCCTCAGCTTGAATCGCGGTCGCCACTACGCGGCCTCGATCCCTTCATCCCAAAAGCTGCCGCAGCACCTGAGCGAATGCCGCCCGGCTTTGCTCCTCTTGCAGATGATGGCCTTGGCGTACCACCCACTGTCCATTGACCATCACGTCGCGCACCTGCCGATCGCCGCCGGCAAACAGCCATCGATTGAGAATGCCGTCGCCATCGGTTGTGGCGATGTAGGGGTCCTGATCATCAAGCACCAGCCAGTCGGCGCGCTTGCCTACAGCCAGTTCGCCAATGGGCTGGCCCAGCGCCTGTGCACCCCCTGCCCACGCAGCGTCAAGCAAGGTGCGCCCGACCATGGGTTGATCGTGGCGATGCAAGCGGTTGCGCCTTTGGTCGCGCAGGCGTTGGCCGTATTCCAGCCAGCGCAGCTCTTCGACCACGCTTAGCGAGACATGGCTGTCCGAACCAATCCCCAGGCGCCCGCCCTGCGCAAGGTAATCCGCAGCCGGGAAAATGCCGTCGCCCAGGTTGGCTTCGGTCGTCAGGCACAATCCCGCCACGGCGCCGCTGCGGGCCATGGCTGTCACTTCGTCGGGCTGGGCGTGGGTGGCGTGTACCAGGCACCAGCGCTCATCCACGGCCACGTGTTCATACAGCCATTGCAAGGGCCGCAGACCGCTCCAGGCCAGGCAGTCATCGACTTCCCGTTGCTGCTCGGCAATATGAATGTGCACCGGGCATTGATCGTCACTGGCTGCCAACACCTCGGCGATTTGCCCAGGCGTCACAGCCCGCAGCGAGTGAAAGCACAAGCCCAGCCTCTGCGCCGGTTGCGCGGCCACCAGCGGCGCCAGTCGCGCCTGCAGTTGCAGGTAGTGGTCGGTGGACTGGATGAACCGGCGTTGGCCAGCGCTTGGCGTCTGGCCGCCAAAGCCTGCATGGCTATAAAGCACCGGCAGCAGGGTCAGGCCGATACCGCTCTGCGCGGCCGCTGCGCTGATCCGGCGAGACAACTCGGTCGGGTCTGCATACGCATTACCTGCCTGGTCGTGGTGCACGTAATGGAACTCCGCCACCGCGGTATAGCCCGCTTTGAGCATCTCGATGTAGAGCTGGCGGGCGATGACCTGCAACTGCTCAGCTGTGATCTGCCCGACCAGGCGGTACATGAGGTCGCGCCAGGTCCAGAAGCTGTCACTGGGGTCGCCGGCGACTTCGGCAAGCCCGGCCATGGCGCGCTGGAACGCATGGGAATGCACATTCGGCATACCGGGCAGTACGGGGCCCGCCAGATGCTCTGCGCCGTCGGCGCAAGCGTCGGCTTCAACCCGCGTCAGGTACCCGTCCACGCCGACGTCGAAGCGCACATCGCGGGCCCACCCTGAGGGCAACAAGGCACGTTGGGCAAAATAGGCGGGCATTACGGGCTCCTGTTTTTGTTAGGTTGTATATACATATACAGGCGTTTGCCTGCCGGGTAAACTCCGGCAAGCTAATGCTCATTTCTTATGCACAAGGATTCCTGGCCGTGCCGACACCTCCTGTCAACGCGCTGGTTGCCCCCATGGGCGAGGGCCCGGCGCCGCTGTACGCGCGGGTCAAACAGATGATCAAGCAGCACATTGATGACGGTAGCTGGCCGCCGCATCACCGTGTGCCATCGGAAAGCGAACTGGTCAGCCAACTGGGCTTCAGCCGCATGACCATCAATCGTGCCCTGCGCGAGCTCACAGCCGAAGGGCTGTTGGTGCGCATGCAAGGTGTCGGCACCTTCGTAGCCGAACCCAAAGGCCGCTCTGCGCTGTTCGAAGTAAACAACATCGCCGATGAAATCGCCGCGCGTGGGCATCGGCATAGTTGTCAGGTCGTGGTGCTTGCCGAGGAAGCGGCAGGTTCCGAGCGAGCGCTGGCCTTGAACATGCGCGAAGGCCAGCGGGTATTTCATTCGCTGATCGTGCATTTCGAGAACGATACCCCGGTGCAGATCGAGGATCGCTACGTCAACGCGGCCGTGGCGCCCGAATATCTGCTGCAGGACTTCACCCGTCAAACGCCTTATGCCTATCTGTCCCAGGTAGCCCCACTGACAGAGGGTGAGCATGTGGTCGAGGCGATCCTGGCAGAGCCCGAGGAGTGCCAACTCCTGCAAATCGAACGCGGCGAGCCATGCCTGCTCATCCGCCGCCGTACCTGGTCCGGGCGCCAGCCGGTCACGGCCGCGCGGCTGATTCACCCCGGATCGCGCCACCGCCTGGAAGGACGTTTTGGCAAATGAGCCGAGTGCATGTATTGCAGGCGCGGGGCTACCCGCGCATGGCCTGGAAAAACGGCGGCGGCTTCACCGAGGAAATCGCCCGTGACCAAGGCCAGGGCCTGGACGGTTTTGGCTGGCGACTGTCGATTGCCGATATCCAGGCGTCGGGTGCTTTTTCGAGCTTCGCCGGCTACCAGCGGTTCATCACCGTGCTGCAGGGCGATGGCATGCAACTGTTGGTAGACGGCCAACTCAGCCGGCCGTTGCTGCCCTTCGACGGGTTTGCATTCGACGGGGCAAGCGAGGTCGATTGCCAACTGATCGGCGGGCCGATTCGTGATTTCAACCTCATCTATGCACCGCAGCGCTATCGGGCACGCTTGCAATGGCTGGAAGGTTTCAATCGTGTGCACACCTCGGCTTCGACCGTGCTGCTGTTTGCCGGCAGCCAAGCGGTAGACGTTAAGGCGGGGCAACAGGCCCTGCAATTGGAGCAGCATGACTGCCTGCAACTGGAAGGCAACGAAGCGTTGCTGGCGTTGGACGTACAGGGGCGGTGCTGCCTGATCGAACTCGATCCCCGTTGAGCTGACCCTGGGCTGGCATCGCTTGCAGCGACACGGTTTGAGAATTTCACTTGTCCATGCTTGTACATACAAGTAAAGATGTGTTTGTATTGCTCCACGACATATCTGCTGCAGCCGACCGCAAAGGACATTCCCGTGACCGACAACAACAAATACCGTGACGTTGAAATCCGTGCCCCGCGTGGCAATACGCTCACTGCCAAAAGCTGGCTGACCGAAGCGCCACTGCGCATGTTGATGAACAACCTCGACCCGCAGGTCGCCGAAAACCCCAAGGAGCTGGTGGTGTACGGTGGCATCGGCCGGGCCGCGCGCAACTGGGACTGCTACGACAAGATCGTCGAAACCCTGACCCGTCTGGAAGACGACGAAACCTTGCTGGTCCAGTCCGGCAAGCCGGTCGGCGTGTTCAAGACCCACAGCAACGCCCCACGCGTGCTGATTGCCAACTCGAACCTGGTCCCTCACTGGGCCAGCTGGGAGCACTTCAACGAACTCGACGCCAAGGGCCTGGCCATGTACGGCCAGATGACCGCGGGCAGCTGGATCTACATCGGTAGCCAGGGCATCGTACAAGGCACTTACGAAACCTTCGTCGAGGCGGGTCGCCAGCACTATGGCGGCAGCCTGAAGGGCAAGTGGGTGCTGACCGCAGGCTTGGGCGGCATGGGTGGGGCCCAGCCATTGGCCGCGACCCTGGCCGGGGCTTGCTCGCTGAACATCGAGTGCCAGCAAAGCCGTATCGATTTCCGCCTGCAAACCCGCTATGTCGATGAGCAGGCCACGGACCTGGACGACGCGCTGGCGCGCATCGCCCGCTACACCGCCGAAGGCAAGGCCATTTCCATTGCCTTGCATGGCAACGCGGCCGAAGTGTTGCCTGAGTTGGTCAGGCGCGGGGTGCGGCCAGACATGGTCACCGACCAGACCAGCGCGCATGACCCGCTCAACGGCTACCTACCTGCCGGCTGGACCTGGGAGCAGTACCGCGACCGCGCCCAGACCGACCCGGTAGCCGTGGTCAAGGCGGCCAAGCAATCGATGGCCGTGCATGTGCAGGCCATGCTCGATTTTCAGCAGCAGGGCGTCCCCACTTTCGACTACGGCAACAACATCCGCCAGATGGCCAAGGAAGAGGGTGTGGCCAACGCGTTCGATTTCCCAGGTTTCGTGCCGGCTTACATTCGCCCACTGTTCTGCCGCGGCATCGGCCCCTTCCGCTGGGCAGCGTTGTCGGGCGATGCCGAAGACATCTACAAGACCGATGCCAAGGTCAAGGAACTGATCCCCGATGACGCCCACCTGCACCGCTGGCTGGACATGGCCCGCGAGCGCATCAGTTTCCAGGGCTTGCCGGCCCGCATCTGCTGGGTAGGGCTGGGGCTGCGGGCCAAGCTGGGCCTGGCGTTCAACGAAATGGTGCGCAGTGGTGAGCTGTCGGCACCGATCGTGATCGGACGCGACCACCTCGATTCGGGTTCGGTAGCCAGCCCCAACCGCGAAACCGAGGCCATGCGCGATGGCTCCGACGCGGTCTCCGATTGGCCATTGCTCAATGCCCTGCTCAATACCGCCAGCGGTGCCACCTGGGTGTCGCTGCACCATGGCGGCGGTGTCGGCATGGGCTTCTCCCAGCATTCGGGCATGGTCATCGTCTGTGATGGCAGCGACGAGGCGGCCGCCCGTATCGCTCGCGTGCTGGCCAATGATCCAGGCACCGGTGTCATGCGTCACGCCGATGCCGGTTACGCTATCGCCATTGAGTGCGCGCAAGCGCAGGGGCTGGACCTGCCGATGATCACCGGCTGATCACTGTCCTCTGCAATGCCCCACAAGGTGATACTCAACAACAAGAAGAGGCGGGCTGGCGCTGCCTGCCATGCCTCGCGAACTGGAGTAGCAACGTGACCGAACTTACCCTCAAGCCCGGCTGCCTGACCCTGGCGCAACTGCGCACTGTGCATGCAGGCCCAGTAAGGCTTCAGCTCGACGCCAGCGCCGGCCTGGCCATCGATGCCAGCGTGGCCTGCGTCGAACAGATCATCGCGCAGGACCGTACCGCCTATGGCATCAACACAGGTTTCGGGCTGCTGGCATCGACCCGCATCGCCAGCCACGACCTGGAAAACCTGCAGCGTTCGCTGGTGCTGTCCCATGCTGCCGGGATCGGCGCGCCCCTCGATGACGCTTTGGTCCGATTGATCATGGTGCTGAAGATCAACAGCCTGAGCCGCGGCTTTTCCGGTATTCGCCGCAAGGTCATCGACGCGCTGATCGCGCTGGTCAACGCCGAGGTCTATCCTCACATCCCCCTCAAAGGCTCGGTCGGCGCTTCCGGTGATCTCGCGCCGCTGGCCCACATGTCCCTGGTACTGCTGGGGGAGGGCAAGACGCGCTATAAGGGCCAGTGGCTTGCGGCTACCGAGGCCCTGGCCATCGCTGGCCTTGAGCCGTTGACCCTGGCCGCCAAAGAGGGGCTCGCCCTGCTCAATGGCACCCAGGCCTCCACGGCCTATGCCCTGCGCGGGCTATTCCATGGCGAGGACCTGTTCGCCGCCGCGGTCACCTGCGGCGCGCTCAGCGTGGAAGCCGCCCTTGGTTCGCGCTCGCCCTTCGATGCCCGTATCCATGAAGTGCGCGGCCAGCGCGGGCAGATCGACACCGCTGCCTGCTTCCGGGACCTGCTGGGGGACACCAGCGAGGTATCGCTCTCGCACCAGAACTGCGACAAGGTCCAGGATCCTTACTCGCTGCGCTGCCAACCACAAGTGATGGGCGCCTGCCTCACCCAACTGCGCCAGGCTGCCGAGGTGCTCGGCGTCGAGGCCAATGCTGTGTCGGACAACCCTTTGGTGTTCGCCGCCGAAGGCGACGTGGTTTCAGGGGGTAATTTCCATGCCGAGCCGGTGGCGATGGCCGCCGACAACATCGCCTTGGCCATCGCCGAAATGGGCTCGTTGAGCGAGCGCCGCATCTCGCTGATGATGGACAAGCACATGTCCCAACTGCCGCCTTTCCTGGTAGAAAACGGTGGGGTCAACTCCGGCTTCATGATTGCCCAGGTCACCGCCGCTGCCCTGGCAAGCGAGAACAAGGCCCTGTCGCATCCCCACAGCGTCGACAGCCTGCCGACCTCCGCCAACCAGGAGGACCATGTGTCAATGGCTCCGGCTGCCGGCAAACGTCTATGGGAAATGGCCGAAAATACCCGGGGCGTGCTGGCGATCGAATGGTTGGGCGCCTGCCAGGGCCTGGATCTGCGCAAAGGGCTCAAGACCTCCGCCAAGCTTGAGCAAGCACGCCAGGCGTTGCGCTGTGAAGTGCCGCACTACGACCGCGACCGGTTCTTTGCACCGGACATCGAAAAGGCCGTGCACCTGCTGGCCGAAGGCAGCCTGACCGCGCTGTTGCCAGCGGGCGTGCTCCCTAGTCTGTAATGCCCTTGGGGGCCTTTGGTGGCGGCCCCCGGATCTCACGACCACAAAAACAATTCAAGGACGTGACATGCAACCTGCACAAGGTCTAAAGCGCGGGCTGACTGCCCGCCACATTCGTTTCATGGCCCTCGGCTCGGCTATCGGTACCGGCCTGTTCTATGGCTCGGCCTCGGCCATCCAGATGGCCGGCCCGGCGGTATTGCTGGCTTACCTGATTGGCGGCGCAGCGGTATTCATGGTCATGCGGGCATTGGGCGAGATGGCCGTACACAACCCCGTAGCCGGGTCGTTCGGTCACTATGCCAGCACCTACCTGAGCCCCATGGCCGGCTTCATCCTCGGCTGGACCTACGCGTTCGAGATGGTCATCGTCGCCATTGCCGACGTGACGGCGTTCGGTATCTACATGGGCTTCTGGTTCCCGGAGGTCGCCCGCTGGACATGGGTGCTGGGCATAGTCTTGTTCATCGGCGCGCTCAACCTGTGCAACGTCAAGGTGTTCGGCGAGCTGGAATTCTGGCTGTCCTTGCTCAAGGTGGGGGCGATCGTGGCCATGATCCTGGCGGGCCTGGGCATCATGGCGTTCGGCTTCAGCCAGGTGGGCAGCGGGCAGGCCGTGGGCCTGGGCAACCTGTTCGACCATGGTGGTTTCATGCCTAACGGTGTCGCCGGGCTGATCGCCTCGTTCGCAGTGGTGATGTTCGCCTTCGGCGGCATCGAGATCATCGGGGTGACCGCAGGCGAGGCCAAGGATCCGCAACGGGTGATTCCCAAGGCGATCAACGCCGTGCCCCTGCGCATCCTGCTGTTCTATGTACTCACCCTGTTCGTGTTGATGTGCCTGTACCCCTGGCCGCAGATTGGCAGCCAGGGCAGCCCCTTCGTGCAGATCTTCAGCAACCTGGGGATCGGCTCTGCGGCTGCGGTGCTGAACGTGGTGGTGATCTCCGCAGCCGTTTCGGCCATCAACAGCGATATCTTCGGTGCGGGCCGCATGATGTATGGTCTGGCCCAGCAGGGGCATGCCCCCAAGGGCTTCAGTCGGCTGTCCAGGCATGGCGTGCCGTGGATGACGGTACTGGTCATGGGGGCAGCGCTGCTGGTTGGCGTACTGCTCAATTACCTGATCCCCGAAAACGTGTTTCTGCTGATCGCCTCGATCGCCACCTTCGCCACCGTCTGGGTCTGGCTGATGATCCTCATCACTCAAGTGGCGATGCGGCGCAGCATGAGCCGTGAGCAGATGGCCGAGCTCAAGTTCCCGGTACCGTTCTGGCCCTGGGGGCCGGCGTTGGCCATTGCCTTCATGGTCTTTGTCTTCGGTGTGCTTGGCTATTTCCCCGACACCCAGGCGGCGTTGCTGGTCGGCATGGTCTGGCTGGTCTTTCTGGTGGCGTCCTACCTGCTGTGGTGCAAGCCGCGGACAGGACAGGGCGCGCCAGTGGCCGAAGCCGCCGAGCTGCATCGCTAGCAAAGGAGAACCTGCATGAAAACCCTCTGGCAGCACTGCCATGTGGCAACCATGGCCGAAGGCCGTTATTCGATCATCGAAGACGCCGCCATCGTGACCGGTGGTGGGCGAATCCTGTGGATCGGCCCACGTGCCGACTGGGCAGTCGAAGGGGCCGAGCAGACGGTGGACCTGGGTGGTGCCTGGGTAACGCCCGGGCTGATCGATTGCCACACGCACGCGGTATTCGGCGGCAACCGCAGCGGCGAGTTCGAACAGCGGCTGCAAGGTGTGAGCTATGCCGAGATCGCCGCGCAGGGCGGGGGCATTGCCAGTACCGTGAGGGCCACCCGCGCCGCCAGTGAAGACATGCTGTTCGCCAGCGCCCAGCAGCGCGTCCAGGCGTTGATGCGCGATGGCGTGACCACCCTGGAGATCAAGTCCGGTTACGGCCTGGACCTGGCCAACGAGCGCAAGATGCTGCGTGTAGCCCGACGTCTGGGTGACGAGCTGGGTATCACGGTTCGGGCCACGTGTCTGGCAGCCCACGCCTTACCGCCGGAATACGCCGAACGCAGCGACGACTACATTGCCCACATCTGCAATGACATGCTGCCGGCATTGGCAGCAGAAGGGCTGGTGGATGCGGTGGATGCCTTCTGCGAACACCTGGCCTTCTCACCCGCACAGGTTGAACGCTTGTTCATCAAGGCGCAGCAATTGGGTTTGCCGGTCAAGCTGCACGCGGAACAATTGTCCTCCTTGCACGGCTCCAGCCTGGCTGCCCGCTACCAGGCACTGTCGGCCGATCACCTGGAATTCATGACAGAAGAAGATGCCATGGCCATGGCAGCGGCTGGCACCGTGGCCGTCTTGTTGCCCGGCGCGTTCTACTTTCTGCGCGAAACCCAGCTTCCGCCAATGGACGCCCTGCGCCGGCACGGCGTGAAAGTCGCCCTGGCCAGCGACCTGAACCCGGGCACTTCGCCGGGCCTGTCGCTGCGGCTAATGCTGAACATGGGCTGCACCCTGATGCGCATGACGCCTGAAGAAGCCCTTGCCGGTGTCACCACCCATGCGGCGCACGCGCTGGGCATGGGAAGCAGCCATGGCACCCTTGAAACGGGCAAGGCTGCGGACTTCGTTGCCTGGCAAATAGAACGCCCTGCCGACCTGGCCTATTGGCTTGGCGGCGACCTGCCCAAGCGCGTGGTGCGCGGCGGCCATGAACGTGATATCTGAGCGAGGCGAGATGGACAAGGTACTGAGCTTTCACCAGGGCCAATTGCCGCTGTTGATCAGCATTCCCCATGCGGGCCTGAAGCTGACCCCGGCAGTGGCCGATGGCCTGGTCGACCAGGCGCGCAGCCTGCCCGATACGGACTGGCACATTCCCCGTCTGTACGATTTCGCCCAGGCGCTGGGCGCCAGCGTACTGACGGCCGAGTATTCGCGTTTCGTCATCGACCTCAACCGCCCGGAGGACGATAAGCCGCTGTATGCAGGGGCCACCACCGGGCTCTATCCGGACACCCTCTTTGAGGGTGAACCTTTGTTCAAGGAGGGGCTGGCGCCAAGCCCGGCAGAGCGCAAGCACTACCTTGAGCACATCTGGCACCCTTATCACAGGGCAATCAGGCATGAGCTGGCACGCTTGCGTGAGACGTTTGGCTATGTCTTGCTCTGGGACGCCCACTCCATCCGCTCGCACATTCCTCGGCTGTTCGACGGCAAGCTGCCGGACTTCAACCTCGGGACCTTCAACGATGCGAGTTGCGACCCGAGCCTGGCCCAGCGGCTGACGCACGTCTGCCAACAGGCACAAGGTTACGATCATGTGCTCAATGGGCGCTTCAAGGGCGGGCACATCACCCGTCACTACGGCAACCCAGCCGCTCACGTTCACGCCGTCCAACTGGAGCTCGCGCAAAGCACCTACATGCAAGAGCGTGAACCTTTTACCTACCGTGAAGACTTGGCACGCCCAACCCAGGCGGTGCTCAAGCAGCTGCTGGAGGCGCTGCTGGCATGGGGCCAGGCGCGTTATCGCAACTGAAGCCAGTCGGCCAGGCAGCGCGCGGTGCACGCGCGGCCTGGTCTATCGTCAGTCTTTGGCGACCTCCTTGAGCGTGAGCTCGCGCAGCAGTGCCTGCTCCTCGAGCTCCCGGTCCACTTGCAAGCCTTGTTGCAAGACCACCTCTTCCTGCAGCGGATGGCTGGTATTGGCCAGTTCCATCACCCGCTGGCGGTACCGGTTCTCAATTTCCTCGAACCGCTCGGCGTATTCACCGCGAAGGCGCTGGGTCCAGTCCTGGTTGGACAGCAGGTAATCGATGAAGGCTTCGCTGTGTTCGCGCTTGCGCACGTGTTCGAGAACGCTCGAAAGCTCATCGGCTGCCAGGTTGGCAGCACTTCGGAAACGCATACGGTCAGCGATGGGCAGCTCGAGTTCCTTGGCCAGCTCGCGGCGGTAGGCCAGGCGCACCGAAACCAGATCCCCCGGTATCGCGCGGTGCTGGGCAAGGCGTTCGAGTTCCTCTACCCGGAACAGCTGCAGCAGCCTTTGACGCATCTGCTGCAGGCTATCCCCCGCATCAATCACGACACGTTGATGCATCAGGTACAACTCGATGTTGTTGAACGCCTGAAGCGCACCGTCATGGCAAGTTTGTGCGCCACTCTCGTCAGGCAGCGCCTCTACAGCGATGCTTTCCAGCAATGGCCGCTCGGCCGGGTTGCTCGCCGCCGCGACCAGCATCAGTCGCACCCGTTCGCAGAAGCTGCCCCGGGTGGCAGGCTCCACATAAGGGGCCGCGTTTTGCAAACGGCCTGCCAGGCGCAGCAAGTCGCTGCCTGCAAGCGCCTCCCAGCATGCCTGCAAAGATTCATTTTGCAGTGCATTTCCCAGCATCCACGACTCCATCCGGGGGGTATCGTCACTGGCCACCGGGAAATGCGGGTGGTCCAGGGAGCCATCACTGGAACCGTCGGTGAGCAGTAGATCGTTGGGAATGTCCAGGGCGAAGGAGAAGCTGTGGTGGCTGTCCGAAAACGTACGGACCCGCTGGATGGTTGCAGCTGGCAGCGGGTTGTCGAGCAAGGACACGGAAGAAATCGGAATGGCGTTATCCAGATTCGACAGGATGTGGTCCGGCAGTTCGGTGATGTTGTTCGAGCTGAGGTCCAGCAATTCGAGCGGCAGCAACTGATCGCACCAGCTTGGCCAGCCCTGCAGGTCCATGTTGCTCAGCACCAAAGACTGCAGATTCGCCGCGAGGTGAGCAGGGACGTGGTTGATGGCGCCCACCCGGTTGCCCGACAGGTCCAGTGAGGTGAGGTGGGGCAGGCGACCAAAGATCTCGAACATGGGTTGGTCGATTTCCAGGTTCATGTTGCGCAGTTCCAGGTACTCCAGCGCTGGCAAGCGCAGCAAGGCGGTAGGCAGTGTCGATTGCGGCGCTTGATGACCGTCTATGGTCAAGCGCGTGATACCTGGAAAGCGACTGAGCAACTCATCGAGCTGCGCAGTCGTGCCCCGCAGGCGAGTCAAGGCCAGGGCGCGAACACGCTCGCCAAAGAATGGCGGCAGGCGCCTGGGGAAGTGCTCAATCGACACGTCTTCCAGTTGCAGCCTGAGGTATCGATGGCCCTGTTCCTGATGCGTCCAGAAATCGTTGATCGCCGTTTCAATGCGCTGACGCTCGGCCAGGGCGGTTTGTGTCAAAGGGTTGCTGGAACTCGATGCCTGCGCCCAGCCTTCGAGCGCTTCTCGTACCTGCGAGCGCTCGTTGCGCAGGCGCGTGATTCCCTCGATAAGCGACGGCGGTTGGTCCACGCGAATGCCGGAAGTGTCCAGTTGCTCGTTCATAAGCAAACGCTGCACGTGAATTTCGTTTATAGGGTTGCCTTCAAGATTGATGACCGGCGGCAGGCGAAGTGATTCGGCTTCGTGCAGCAGGAACGTTGGCAGCGTGAGCAGGTTATTGTCGCGCAGCGACAGCTCACCGATGCGGCTCAAGGCGTCGCTGCCGATGCCCATTGGCCATTGCGACAGCTGCATGCGGTCGAGCCCGAGGTAATTGAGTGTGAGCGCGTGGAAGCTAGGCCGGTTACTCTGCGCCAAGCGGTTTCCAGAGAGGTCCAGATGACGCAGTTGACCGGCGCCGGTCAGCATGTCCAGGTCACTGGAGGACAAGGCAATGTTCTGGTTGGTCAGTGCCAGGCGCTGCAACCGTGGCAGATTCTCCAGAATGGTGGGTATGCTGAACATGAATGCCGAGGGTGTTGCCCGGGGTGTGTAGGGACGGTCGATTTCCAATGCCTCGAGTTGCGGCATCTGACGGAGCAGGCGTTGCAGCAAACGCTCGTTCTGCGCCCAACTGGCCATCGCGCCTGAGGGCAGGTCATACAAGATCAGGCTGCTCACTCGCTGGTAGAAGAACTCGGGTAAGTTCAGCGGAATATCAGCCAGAGAGATCTGCGCCAGGCGTAACACGGCCGAACTCCGGTCGCCTTCGTCCAACGCCGTGTCATACCAGAACTGCACGATCGCCTCGCGCAATGCGTCGTAGTTGCGTGCTGCCTCGTCGGTCGGCGGCGAGATGGCCTCGCTCCAGTCATCGAGCCTGCTTTGCAGTTCGGTGCGCTGTTCGGCCAAGCGTTGCAGGTGCTCGAAAATCTGCAGGCGGGTGCGGCCGCCACTGGCCAGCGTATTGATTACTTGATCGGCAGAGCGGCCGGTACGCTGCGCCAACTCCAGTGCCTCGACCGCTGCAATGAGTTGTGAGTGAGAGACCGCATGGGCTTGCGGGCCACCGCCGCTCAGCGGATACCCCAGGCGACCATCGGCAAGGCGCATGGGTGAGCGATAGCCGGGGCGCACCGGCCGCATGCCCAGAACCTTGCGCAAGGCTGGGCGAGGCAGCAGCGGGCTTTCCTGCATCAGGTGCTGCAGGGCCGGCGCGTCAGCCGCGCCGAGTTTTGCCATGACCTCTGGCAGCGCCGCGTGCAGCGCGGTAAAGAGGTCCGGATGTGCCGTTATCAGCCGAGATGGATCGTCTTGATCCTGGACGATGTACCCCGCATGGGCATGGATGATGGTTACGCGGGGGCTGCCTTGCTCGGGGCCGACTGCCTCGGCTTGAGTGGGCCAGGACCCACCCCTTACGATTTGTAGTCTGGTTTCGGCAGGCCATTTGCTGAGTGTGGGCAGGGTGTGCAGCACCAGTCGATCGCTGTCCCAGCCTTGAGCCCCTACCAGGAACAACCCCTCGTAAGCCCGCGCCAGACGGACCTGTTGCAGATAAACACGAATTTCCTCACTCAGCCGCAGCGGCACCCTACCGCTTGCCAGCACGCCTCGTTCGTTGGCATTGGCGCTGCTTACCAGCTCGTCGGCAATGGCGGCTGGAAGACCGGGGTATGCACGCATGATCGGTTCGGCATCGGGCAGTTGGGCCGATGTCATGCGGCTGTAGGCTCTGGAAAATTCGGTTGATCGGTCTGCCGTGGTGGGCAGCTGGCTTATCGACTGGTCAAGCTTGAATCGCTGCAGCGTGTCTTGTAGCAACGCAGGCAACCGCTCGTTCTCCACCAGCGCCCTGCGCACGGCATCTTCGTCCGTGTCACTGATCTTTAGCATTCGTCGCAGCGTCGGCTCATCGAAGTCGGCACTCAGGTGCCCCATTCTTTGCAACAGTGTCGAACCTGTCCAGGTAGCTGGGCGGTCTGTGACCTGAACCCACGCGCCAGCGCCATTATGGCGCAGCGGTGGCTGATAGCGATGCTCGCCGCGTGGGTGTTGCAGCCGGTATTGGCCGGTGCCAGCGTCTGACACGACCCGATACTGGCGGCCCTGCAGTATCAGCCGTTGTTGACCCTCATGCACCAACAGGCCCTGCTCATTGGGCACCCCTGCCTGCGGCAGTGGGTCCTGGATTTGATAGGGCGTGAGATCAGGTTTCCACAGACTTACCTGCCCATCAGGCATGCCCACGTCTTCCAGCTCCTCGATGAATGACGGGGTTTCTACGGGAGTGCGCGCGTCACCGGGTTCGTCGTCGGGTTCCTCGACGATGGGTTCGTCGCCCTCGGAGGCTTCCGATGTTCCCTTGAGCGCATGGCCAGCAGCTGCCAGCGCAGCCATGACCGCTACGTTCTCGACGACATCGACCAGATAGTCGTAAGCCGTGTCGCGCTCGTCTGCTTCCCAGGCTTCGATGCCCTCATACACTTCATGGGCTAGCTGGACGATACCCACCAGTAGCATGGCCTCACCGAGGCCAGGCACGAAGAAGCCGGCGATGTTCAGTGCCAGTAATGCGCGCTCGGCAATGAGTTCGCGGTGAGCCTGGGCCGCACGCCGGTCGACGATCTCGGTTGGAACGGCGTGAAAGAGAATGTCCTGTTCATGACGTTCCACCTTGCGAAAAGCCATGAGCCCCTCAAACGCGTGACTGAAAGGCGTTTGAACGGGATAGAGCCTGGCATTGGGATCGAGTACGGGCTCGTACACGCCGCGAGTACTCCAGCCCAGCGGCATCAGACGCGCTTGCAGGCGCTGTCGAACCATCGCCTTGTCGCGCTCGGGCACATGCTTGTCCAGGTAGCCCATGTCGGCCTGAAGTCGATCCCGCAGCACGTCATGCATGGCCTGCGTATCAGCGAACTCCTTGAGAGGAGTATGCTCGTCGGCGGGAATGTACAGCGCAACGCGGCTATCGGTAGCCGATTGCGTGTCGATGGCCACTACCCCCGTCAGTACGCAACCCCAGAGTTGCAGCTCGCTGAACCTGATCCCTGAGGCGTAAGGGTCCAGCTTTTGATCAAGCGGCACTGCCAGCGCGGCGGTGTAGAACGTCTCGCTGATATCGCCCTTCAAGCGAGCGTAATGCAGGGACTGCCGCCAGGCCGACCCCTCTGTTCGTCCCAGTGTTTGATACACCTCCAAGGCCACCTCGTCGGCACTGCGGTCGGCCGTTGCGGCCGGGTAATAGATCGCGTGGATCAGGTCGTGATATTTCCTACCAATGTCCAGCGTTCGACACAGGTCGGCGAAGGCCTCTGCCGGTATATCCAGCGCATTGGTGATGGGCACGGTGCCCATGAAGCGTCGGTGGTCGAGAATCACCGATTTTTTCAAGAGCGCGTCGGGTGCATCCATGCCCCCCTCAACGGCGGCCGATGCCTCGAAATTATGCAGGGCTGCCTGAAGCAGTGAGCGGGTCGCCCGTTCCACGGCCTGCCGCCCGTCCAGGGCGTTGTGCTCCTTGATCAGGCGCGCGTCCACCAGGTAGCTCCGGTCGACATCGACCTGCAGACCAAAGCGTTCAGCGATGGCTTCGGTCAACGCCTTTCTAGCATAGCTCTTCAGGTCTGCAACCTGCTCGAACAGCGCCGCGACCTGCGCTTGGTGTTGACGGTGCTGAGCATGTTCCATGCTCCAGGCACGCGCGATGGCCGGTTGCTCTGTAATCGCTGACGCCAGCCAGGCAGGTGCCTGTCGCCAGTTGCGCAAGGCTTGATGCGTCTGGGCCGGGCTCTTTTTCAGCCACTGGGGGATGCGCTTGGCGATGGTGGAGTAATGGACACCTTGTAAGGGTAGGGTATCGCTGGTTGGGGTGGGCATTTCGTAGTCCTCAGCACGATGGGGTGAAGGACTCTGTAGGGCCGGGGACGGAGAAAGGAGGTAGATATGTCTGCCTGGCAACTGTATCGGGCCAGGCATGGAGTTGATGTACAAGCATGCTCTGCGCTCAATTCAGGTTTATGATGGCTCACGGCCGAACAACCTTCACACGGAGTGCGCAATGCAGACCCTCTACCCGCAGATCAAACCCTACGCCCGGCACGATCTGGCCGTGGAAGCGCCACACGTGCTGTACGTCGATGAAAGCGGCTCACCCGAAGGTTTGCCGGTGCTCTTCATTCATGGCGGCCCGGGTGCAGGCTGCGATGCCCAGAGCCGGTGCTATTTCGATCCCACCCTGTACCGCATCATCACCTTCGACCAGCGCGGCTGCGGCCGCTCCACTCCCCATGCCAGCCTGGAAAACAACACCACCTGGCACCTGGTGGAGGACATGGAGCGCATCCGTGAACACCTGGGCATCGACAAGTGGGTACTGTTCGGCGGCTCATGGGGCTCCACGCTCGCCCTGGCCTACGCCCAGACCCACCCTGAACGCGTGCATGGCCTGATCCTGCGCGGGATCTTCCTGTGCAGGCCTCAGGAGATACAGTGGTTCTACCAGGAAGGTGCCAGCCGCCTGTTCCCGGACTACTGGCAGGACTACATTGCGCCCATTCCACCGGAGGAGCGCGGCGATTTGGTCAGCGCGTTCCACAAGCGCCTGACCGGTTCTGACCAGATTGCCCAGATGCACGCGGCCAAGGCATGGTCCACCTGGGAGGGCCGTACGGCCACGCTGCGGCCCAACCCCCTGGTGGTGGATCGCTTCTCCGAGCCGCAACGGGCCTTGTCCATCGCCCGCATCGAATGCCACTACTTCATGAACAACGCCTTTCTCGAGCCTAACCAGCTGGTGCGCGACCTGCCCAGGATCGCCCACCTGCCAGCGGTGATCGTGCACGGGCGCTACGATGTGATCTGCCCACTGGACAACGCTTGGGAGCTGCACCAGGCGTGGCCGAACAGCGAATTGAAGGTGATTCGTGATGCCGGGCATGCCGCCTCCGAACCGGGCATTACCGATGCCCTGGTGCGCGCAGCCGACCAGATGGCCAGGCGCCTGCTCGACTTGCCCCTGGAAGAAGCATGAAGGGCCTGTTGCAACGGGTGCGCAACGCGCGGGTGGAAGTGCAGGGCCAGGTCATTGGCGCTGTTGAGCAAGGCCTGCTGGTACTGGTGGCCGTGGAGCCGGACGACACCCGCGAGCATGCCGACAAGCTGCTGCACAAGTTGTTGAACTACCGCGTGTTCAGCGATGAGCAGGGCAAGATGAACCTGTCGTTGAAAGAGGTGGGTGGCGGTCTGCTGCTGGTCTCGCAATTCACACTAGCGGCCGACACCCGCAACGGCATGCGACCCAGCTTTTCCACGGCGGCACCCCCGGCCCTGGGGGCCGAGCTGTTCGACTACCTGGTGACGCAAGCCAGAGGCCGCCATGCCGACGTTGCTACCGGTCAATTCGGTGCCGATATGCAGGTGCACCTCGTCAATGATGGCCCTGTAACACTACTGTTACAAATTTAAGGTTAAAAAAGCCGCTTTCCTGAATGAATAAGCGGTTCTATACCATAAATAGTTGTTGCAGCCTGATGCGTTGTCACGCGACCTGCTGGATAATCGCGCGCTGCATGAGGCCTGCGTTCGCAGGCCCGTTTCACTCTGACTCGAGCATTGTCCGTAGCCGTTTGGGGAATCATTACGCCCTTACGGGGTCCGAACAGTGCTCGCCAACCCGGCATTTGTCGCTGGCCGTTGGTTTCATGATCTGTTTTCGGCGAGGGTTGCTCGTGATTGTTAGTCCCCAAAAAGCATCAAGAATCCCCGGCGTCAGGCTACGCAAGGCGCTGATGGCCAGCATGGCAATCGTTGGCCTGATGAGCGCGGGCCAGCTGTGGGCATTCAATCTTGACGATGTTGCCGCCAAGGCAAAGGATCTGGCCGGCCAGAAGTACGAAGCGCCCAAAAGCAACCTGCCGGCCGTTTTCCGCGACATGAAGTTCGCGGACTACCAGAAGATCCATTTCCTGCAGGAAAAGGCCGAGTGGGCCAACGACAAGACGCCGTTCAAGCTGTCGTTCTACCACCAGGGCATGCATTTCGATACGCCGGTGAAAATCAACGAAGTCACCGCCACCAAGGTCCAGGAAATCAAGTACGACCCGAGCCGCTTCGAGTTCGGCGACGTGCCGCATGATGCCAATGCCACCAAGAACCTGGGCTATGCGGGCTTCCGCGTGCTGTACCCGATCAACAAGGCCGACAAGCAGGACGAAATCATGACCCTGCTTGGCGCCAGCTATTTCCGCGTCGTTGGCAAGGGCCATGTCTATGGCCTGTCGGCCCGTGGCTTGGCCATCGACACGGCGCTGCCCTCGGGCGAAGAATTCCCACGGTTCACCGAGTTCTGGGTCGAGAAGCCGCAGCCGGCCGACAAGCATTTAGTGATCTACGCGCTGCTGGACTCGCCGCGCTCAACCGGTGCCTACAAGCTCACCCTGCGTCCTGGCAACGACACGGTCGTTGACGTGCAGTCGCGCGTGTACCTGCGCGATCACGTCAGCCGCCTTGGCGTAGCGCCGTTGACCAGCATGTACCTGTTCGGCCCGAACCAGCCGTCCAAGGTCCTCAACTACCGCCCAGCGCTGCACGATTCCGAAGGCTTGTCCATCCATACCGGCAACGGCGAGTGGCTGTGGCGCCCGCTGAACAACCCCAAGCATCTGTCGGTCAGCAACTTCAGCGTCGAGAACCCGCGCGGGTTTGGTCTGATGCAGCGCCAGCGCGCCTTCAGCGACTATGAAGACCTGGACGATAACTACCAGAAGCGCCCAAGTGCCTGGATCGAACCCAAAGGCGACTGGGGCAAGGGTACCGTCGACCTGGTGGAAATCCCGACGGCCGACGAAACCAACGACAACATCGTTGCCTTCTGGAGCCCGGAAAAGCTGCCCGAGCCTGGCGAAGCGGCCGAGTTCGCCTACCGCCTGCACTGGACCATCGACGAGCCCAAGTTCCAGGCGCCTGAGTTGGGCTGGGTCAAGCAGACCCTGCGCTCCACCGGTGACGTCAAGCAGTCCAACCTGATCCGCCAGCCTGATGGCAGCGTGGCGTTTCTGGTCGACTTCGCAGGCCCGGCCCTGGCCGCCTTGCCTGAAGACACCCCAGTGCGCAGCCAGATCAGCGTGGGCGACAACGGTGAGGTGGTCGAGAATAACCTGCGCTACAACCCTGAAACCAAGGGCTGGCGCCTGACCCTGCGCCTGAAGGTCAAGGAGGCCAACAAGTCGACTGAAATGCGTGCAGCGCTGGTACGTGATGTGCCGGTAGAGGCGCCAGCGCCTGCCAAGGACGCCAAGCAGGAAAAGGCGTCTGCCAAGCATGCCAAGGCCGAGAAGACCGTCAAAGCCGAACAACCTGCCGCCGACGCGGCGCCCGCTGCCGGGGCTGCGGCCACCACCGAAAAGGTGCTGACCGAAACCTGGACCTATCAGTTGCCTGCCGATGAGTAATCCGAGCCCAAGGCCGGTATCGCTTGGCGAATACCTGGCCCACCTTCCACTGAGCGATGAGCAGCGCGCGGAACTTGCCACGTGCACATCGTTCAGCGAACTGCACCAGCGCCTGGCGGCCACCTCGCCCGCCAGCCCAGCCGAGGCCGTGCAGGCCTCGGTGGGCTCGCGCCTGACGGTCGGCACTGCGGGCGAACTGGAAGAGGCCGAAATGCTCGGTGTGGACGGTAACGGGCGCCTGTGCCTGAAGATCGCGCCGCCCATCACGCGTACCAAGGTCGTGCCCGAACCATGGCGTACCAATCTGCTGGTGCGGGCATGGCGGCGCCTGACCGGGCGTACCAACGTACCGCAGCCACCCAAGCGTGAGTTGCCGGCGGCCCGCTGGCGTACTGTCGGTTCGATCCGCCGATACATCCTGTTGGCACTGATGATCGGGCAGACCTTGGTCGCTGGCTGGTACATGAAGAGCATCCTGCCCTACCAGGGCTGGTCGTTTGTCGATCTGGACGAAATCTTCGCCCAGCCGATCTGGGATACGGTGGTGCAGGTATGGCCGTACGCCTTGCAGACGTCCATCCTGATTCTCTTCGGGATTCTGTTCTGCTGGGTGTCGGCCGGCTTCTGGACAGCCCTGATGGGCTTCCTCGAGCTGCTAACCGGGCGCGACAAGTACAAGATTTCCGGCAGCAGTGCCGGCAACGAACCCATCGCGCCAGACGCACGGACCGCGCTGGTCATGCCGATCTGCAACGAAGACGTGCCGCGGGTGTTCGCAGGCCTGCGTGCAACGTTCGAGTCGGTGGCAGCCAGCGGTAACCTGGACCGCTTCGACTTCTTTGTGCTCAGCGACACCAACGACACCGACATTGCCGTTGCCGAGCAACAGGCATGGCTGGACGTGTGCCGTGAAACCAAGGGGTTCGGCCGTATCTTCTACCGCCGTCGCCGGCGTCGGGTGAAGCGCAAAAGCGGTAACCTCGACGACTTCTGCCGCCGCTGGGGCAGCGAGTACAAGTACATGGTGGTGCTGGACGCCGACAGCGTCATGAGCGGCGAATGCCTGAGCAGCCTGGTGCGCCTGATGGAGGCCAACCCTGATGCCGGCATCATCCAGACCGGGCCCAAGGCGTCGGGTATGGATACCCTGTATGCACGCATGCAGCAGTTCGCCACGCGCGTATACGGCCCATTGTTCACGGCCGGCCTGCATTTCTGGCAGCTGGGCGAGTCGCACTACTGGGGGCACAATGCGATCATCCGCATGAAGCCGTTCATCGAACACTGCGCATTGGCGCCATTGCCAGGCAAGGGTGCGTTCGCTGGGGCCATTCTCTCCCACGATTTCGTCGAAGCCGCGCTCATGCGCCGTGCCGGTTGGGGGGTATGGATCGCCTATGACTTGCCGGGCAGCTATGAAGAACTGCCGCCCAACCTGCTCGACGAACTCAAGCGCGACCGTCGCTGGTGCCATGGCAACCTGATGAACTTCCGGCTGTTCCTGGTCAAGGGCATGCACCCGGTGCACCGTGCCGTGTTCCTGACGGGTGTCATGTCCTACCTGTCTGCGCCGTTGTGGTTCCTGTTCCTGGTGCTGTCGACCGCGTTGCTGGCGACCAACACCTTGATGGAGCCCCAGTACTTCATCGAGCCGTACCAGCTGTACCCGCTGTGGCCTCAATGGCACCCGGAAAAAGCCGTGGCGTTGTTCTCCACCACCATCGTGCTGCTGTTCCTGCCCAAACTGCTCAGCGTCATCCTGATCTGGGCCAAGGGCGCGGTGGAGTACGGTGGGCGGATCAAGGTCACCTTGTCGATGCTCATGGAAATGTTGTTCTCCATGTTGCTGGCTCCGGTGCGCATGATCTTCCACACCCGCTTCGTGCTCGCCGCATTCCTGGGCTGGGCCGCCACCTGGAACTCTCCCCAGCGCGACGATGACTCCACGCCCTGGAGCGAGGCGGTCAAGCGCCATGGTCCGCAAACCTTGCTGGGCGTGGCATGGGCAGGCCTGGTAGCCTGGCTGAACCCCAGCTTCCTGTGGTGGCTGACGCCGATCGTGGGCTCGTTGATGCTGTCCATCCCGGTCTCGGTCATTTCCAGCCGTACCCGCCTGGGTCTGGCCGCCAAGGACGAGAAGCTGTTCCTGATTCCTGAGGAGTACGCCACGCCGCAGGAGCTGCTGGCCACGGACCAGTACACCCACGAGAACCGCTGGCACGCCCTGCGCGACGGTTTTGTGCGCGCTGTGGTGGACCCGCGGCAGAACGCCCTGGCGTGCGCCATGGCCACTGCCCGGCACGGTCAGGCAGCACCCATCGAGGCCATGCGGGCCGAACGCATCGCCAAAGCCCTGGAAGTCGGCCCCCATGGGCTCGACCTGGGCACGCGCCTGGCATTGCTGAGCGATCCCGTTGCGCTGACCCGCCTGCACGACCAGGTATGGTCGCAGCAGCACGCGGCATGGATCGATGCCTGGCGCGCTTCGATCAAGAGCGACCCGCATTCGCCGTTGTTGCCGCTGCATCCTGAACAGGAAGGCCAACCGGCGCTCGCAGGCTCTTGACCTGCGCCATACGCGGGCCAGCCCGTTCTGACCTGCCCTGCAGCCGAGGCTTGCAGGTCAGACCGGAGCGGGTTGGCCCGCGACGCTTTCGCCCTTCGGGCCGATTTAGGCCAACAAAGTCCCCCCCGATGCTATATCGCCAGCGCGCCATGCGTTAGCATCCCTCTCCGATAGCTCACGGCGGCCCGCAAGGCCGTACCAATAAGAAAACGCGCTACTTCTACTTTCAGGGGACTTGGTGATGTTCAAGAAATACCTTTCGCGGCTGCTGGTGGGCATGACCGCTCTGGTAGCGGTGTCCGCTGCCCAGGCCGGGGCCATTGACGAGGCCGTCAAGCGTGGCACGCTGCGTGTGGGCATGGACCCGACCTACATGCCGTTCCAGATGACCAACAAGCGTGGCGAGATCATCGGCTTCGAGGTCGACATCCTCAAGGCCATGGCCAAGTCGATGGGCGTGAAGTTCGAAGCGGTATCCACCGCTTATGACGGCATCATTCCCGCCCTGCTGACCGACAAGTTCGACATGATCGGCAGCGGCATGACCCTGACCCAGGAGCGCAACCTGCGCCTGAACTTCAGCGAACCCTTCATCGTCGTGGGCCAGACCCTGCTGATCCGCAAGGACCTGGCCGGCGAGATCAAGTCGTACAAGGACCTGAACAACGAGAAGTATCGCCTGACCTCCAAGCTGGGGACCACCGGCGAGATGGTGTCCAAGAAGCTGATCGGCAACGCCAAGTACCACGGCTATGACAATGAGCAGGAAGCGGTCATGGATGTGGTCAACGGCAAGGCGGATGCCTTTGTCTATGACGCTCCTTATAACGTAGTGGCCGTCGAGAAGGCCGGTGCGGGCAAGCTGCTGTTCCTCGAAGAACCCTTCACCTACGAGCCGCTGGCCTTCGGCCTGAAGAAAGGCGACTACGACAGCATCAACTTCATCAACAACTTCCTGCACCAGATCAAGCATGACGGGACCTACGATCGTATTCACGACAAGTGGTTCAAGAACAAGGACTGGCTCAAGGACATGGAATAAAAGGCACCTTCAGGCCGCAAGCTGCAGGCCGCAGCCAGTGACCGACCTTACGGGATCGGCCATAGGCTGCGGCTTGTGGCTTGCGGCCTGCCGTTTTCCGGAGTATCCAACGTGATCAAACACAAGAAGGCCCAGTGGCCCTGGCATGGGCTGACTGCACTGGTCCTGGTAGGCCTGGCCGTCAGCCTGTACATGGCCACCTCGATGATTTCATACGAGTGGCGCTGGAACCGCGTCCCTCAGTATTTCGCCTATCAGGCCGAGGACGTACAGCGCGCGAGCGACTACGGCACCGTGCAGGAAGTCGTCATCACCGGGGATGAAGCCCGCGTCACCTTGAAGGATGAAAGCGGGGCGCTTCAGGTCCTGGACGTGGCCAAGGACAGCCTGCAACTGAGCCGCGGCGACGATGTGGCCGAAGGGGACCAGATAGGGGTGACCCGGCACTGGGCCGCAGGGCCACTGGCTTGGGGGTTGTGGACCACACTGTGGATTTCGGTGGTTTCCGGTGCGCTGGGGCTGCTGATCGGGCTGTTTGCCGGCCTGTGCCGGTTGTCGACCAACCCCACGCTGCATGACCTGTCGACCGTCTATGTCGAGCTGGTGCGCGGCACGCCGCTGCTGGTTCAGATCTTCATCTTCTACTTCTTCATCGGCACGGTCCTGAACCTGTCGCGGGAGTTTGCCGGTGTAGCCGCCCTTGCGCTGTTCACAGGTGCCTATGTGGCGGAAATCGTGCGTGCCGGCGTGCAGTCCATCGCCAAGGGGCAGAACGAAGCTGCGCGCTCGCTGGGCCTCAATGCCGGGCAGTCGATGCGTCATGTGATACTGCCCCAGGCGTTCAAGCGTGTACTGCCGCCGTTGGCTGGTCAGTTCATCAGCCTGGTCAAGGACACCTCGCTGGTGTCGGTGATCGCCATTACCGAACTGACGAAAAGCGGACGGGAAGCCATCACCACGTCGTTCTCGACCTTCGAGATCTGGTTCTGCGTGGCAGGCTTGTACCTGCTGATCAACCTGCCGCTGTCGCACATTGCCAGCCGGCTCGAGCGGAGGCTTGCGCAAAGTGATTGAAGTCCGTGACCTACTCAAGGTATTCGACACCCGTGGCCATGTGGTGCGGGCGGTCGACAACGTCACCACGCACGTGGCAAAAGGCGAAGTAGTCGTGGTCCTCGGCCCTTCGGGCTCGGGCAAGTCGACCTTCTTGCGTTGCCTCAACGGCCTGGAGCACTTCGACGAGGGCCATGTGGCCATCGCCGGCCTGGATCTGGCGCACCCCAAGACCGACATCAACGCCTACCGCCGCGAAGTCGGGATGGTGTTCCAGCATTTCAACCTGTTTCCGCACATGACCGTGCTGGAAAACCTGTGTCTGGCACAGAAGGTGGTGCGCAAGCGCAACAAGGCCGACCGCGAAGCCAAGGCCCGGGCTTTGTTGCAGAAGGTGGGGATCGCGGAGAAAGCCAACGAGTATCCGTCGCGGTTGTCGGGCGGTCAGCAGCAACGGGTCGCGATTGCCCGCGCGTTGGCCATGGACCCGAAAGTGATGCTGTTCGACGAGCCCACCTCGGCGCTGGACCCGGAAATGGTAGGGGAGGTGCTGGATGTGATGAAGACTCTGGCCCTTGAGGGCATGACCATGGTCTGCGTCACCCACGAAATGGGCTTTGCCCGTGAAGTGGCCGACCGCGTGCTGTTCTTCGACCATGGCAAGCTGCTGGAAGATGCCTCGCCAAACACGTTCTTCAATGCACCAAAGGATCCGCGCGCGCAGGCGTTCCTGCGTCAGGTGCTGTAACCGCTGAGGGGGCTCTGCACCCCATTTGCGGAACAAGGTCGCTCTTACGACGGACCTGTATCCCTGAACGACCTTGTGCCGCAACGCGGCTCAACAATCCCGTCACCTGAACCGTCCCGCCAGCTCTGCAAACGGATCCCCAGCCGTGTGAATGCCACACTTGAACTGGCTGGGCCTTCACGGGTAACCGGAAGATCAGATCAGATATTGGTAAGACGGTCTTACTTTAAATGTAAAATTCTCACTCCGTGATATGGGGGGGCTCTGACGTCGGAGCGGGATTTCTTGGCGTATATTCATGGGGTTGATGGGCTCGAGTTGATCTAGGCCCGCTTTGTTAGCAGGCAAGCCTAATAAGTCCATTTGCCTTGCAAATTTAGAATGTAATGTAGTTACTCTTTCCTCCAAGGCACGGATCTCAGCGCGTGAGTTCGCTTTGAGGGACTTTAATTCGCGCTTCTGCTTCTTTAATATCTTCTGATAACGGGTATGTTCGGCCCAGGCATCATAGTTTTCAGCCAAGTCTAAGCTGGTACATGTACTTTTGATGTCGGCAATAAGCTTGTCAATGCGTGATTGATGGTTGGTGATTTGCTGTCGGGTGTGCTGCATTTGATTGTAGGTATCCAGAGCAGCGGCCTTCTGGGTATCATATGCCTTTAAATACTTAGCGTACCTAGTTTTATTAAAGATGTTAATAAGGGATTGTGGAGGTATCGGATAATGCCCTGACGGGTCTTTGTAGTTTGTCGGGTCCCCGCCGCAATACGAATAACTACTAATCACGGTGAAAGGTGAGATATTGTCTGGTGAGGCGAACCGCATAATTGATGGCAGGTAAAGCCTGTAGCCATTGCCTAGTAAATATCCTCTTGAGCTGACGTCGTAAGGTTCTCCGGCGAAAGCGATAGGGACTGACGCACTTGCAGGAGAGAAACCATAGGGCGTATAAGCAGGGGTGAACAGCGTGTTGTGAGAGTTTGCGGTATACATATGCAACCTGCTCCGAGTTGATGTTGATAACCTATCGTGAAATTTAAAGGGGGGGCAACTGGCATTTTTGCCAGTTGCCAGCGCCAGTGTATTTACAAGCTGAAACGCCTGACCATCCCCCTCAGTTGCTGCCCAAGCTGATCCAAATCTCCACTTGAAGCCGCCGTCTGCTCACTGGCTGCACTGGTCTGATCGGACGCATCACGCACATTCAACACGCTGCGATTGATCTGTTCGGCCACCACGCTCTGCTGTTCGCTGGCCGTGGCGATCTGCTGGTTCATACCCTGGATGCTCGAGACCGTCCCGGTGATCTGGCTCAGCGCATCGCCTGCCTTGCGGCTCAATTCCACGCTTTGCTCGGTAAGGTTCTTGCTGCTGTCCAGCAAGCGCGTAACTTCGTCGGTGCCGTTGTGCAGGCTGTCGATCAGTTGACCGATTTCTTCCGTGGCGGTGGAGGTGCGTTGGGCCAGGCCGCGCACTTCGTCGGCTACCACCGCGAAGCCCCGCCCGGCTTCACCCGCCCGTGCCGCCTCGATCGCGGCGTTGAGCGCCAGCAGGTTGGTCTGTTCGGAGACAGACTTGATCACGTCCAGAATACTGCCGATGCGCTGACTCTCGCCGGCCAGGTGCTGCATGGCTGCCAGGCAATGGTCCATCTGCCCGGACAACTGTTCGATACGCCCAATGGCTTCGGTCACCACCTGATCGCCCACCTGCGCCTGCTGGTCGGCATTGGTGGCGGCCATCGATGCCTGCTCTGCATTTTGCGCCACCTCCTGGACCGTGGCGCTCATCTGGTTCATGGCAGTGGCAACCTGGTCGGTCTCCTCTCGCTGCTGGTTGATGCGCACTTTGGTGTCTTCGCTGCTGGAGGCCAATTGCGACGCGGCTTGCGAGAGTTGCCCGACACCGTGGTCGATGCCGCCGATCAGTTCGCGCAAGCTTATTGTCATTTCACGCATGCTGGCCTGCAGCTTGCCCATCTCGTCGCGGCGCTGCACCGGCTCGACTTGGCTCAGGTCCCCTTTGGCGATACGTGCGGCCACCTCCAGGGTCTGGCGCAGCGGTTGGGTGATCTGCAATGTGATCAGCCACCCGGCGACCACGCCGACCAACAGCGCCAGCAGTGCCACGGTGGTCAACAGCGAGCGGGCGGCCAGTGCTTCCCTGTCGCGCTGTTCGACCTTGCGCTTGCCAAGTTCCAGGCTCACCGAGCGTAACTCGTCGCCGCGGCGCTCCATGGTGTTCTGCAGCTGCTCGGCCTTGACGGCGACTTGGCGGTACTGATCCAAGGTGGCACGGTATCGGGCCAATTCGGTGCCTGGTTGCTCGATCACGGCGCGCGGCAGCCCGAGAGGCGCCAGGCCCTTGACCAGTTGAGCCAGGCTAGTGCCTGCGGCCTGCAAGGCGCTTTCACCGACCTTGGCGAAGTCTTCGACAGGGGCGAAGGTGTAGGCCGGTACCAGGCTCTGCTGGTTGGCGCTCTCCACATGCCGACTCAGGGTATCCATCATGCCCAGCACATTGGTCTGCTGCCCATCGGCAGGCATCTTCAACAGGGCCTGGGTTTCAAGTTCATCGATGGCCGTGCTGAGTTTCTGTTCCTGAACCAGCAGAGCCTGGCGCAAGGTGGCGCGGCTAGTGGCAGTGCGCTGCAGCTCAGTGAAGTCATCGCGCAATTGCTGCAGCAAACCCAGCTTTTCGGTGAGCATCTGCCGTGATTCTTCGACATTGCTGCGCTGCTGAAGGGTAGTGAGCCTATCGCTCAGCTGTTCGAGTATGCGGCCGATCCGCGTCTTGCTCTGCTCATCGTCGAGCACACGGTACGTGATGCGCTCGGCGCGCAGGTCCTTGGTCAGGTCATTGATTTCGCCAATTTCACTCAATTGCTGCGAGCGAACGATGGCGCCGTCCAGGGCGCGCCAGCCACTGATCGTAGTGACCAGCGTGAGCAGCAGCACCACGGCGAAACCAAGGGCCAACTTGGCGGCGACGCTGATGTTGCCGAGCTTGCGGTTGAGGTAACCGAGCATGGGGATTCTCCGTGCAAGTGGAAGGAATGAAGAGCACGCGCAATACGTGCAAGCCATCCCTGCCCATCGGCGGAGGACGTGTAGGACTTGACCTGAAATCCATGTAGGAAAATTCGGAGCGGTCAGTCAGATCTTTTTCGGTTACGCAGCTATAACGGCAATGCCCGGTACGCGCCTATTCAAGCCACCTGCGTGCGCATAAAGAGGCTGCGTGCGAGCCTCATTCTGAATGCGCCTATTGACCGGCATGGTCATTGACCGCGCCGAAAGAGCTGCCCGTCAAAGCTTGAAACGCCCCACCAACCCCTGCAAGTGAGTGCCCAGGCGGGCCAGCTCGACACTGGAGCTGGCAGTCTGCTCGCTGGCCGCCGAGGTCTGGTCTGAAATATCCCGTACGTTGATCACGCTGCGGTTGATCTCTTCGGCCACCGCCGTTTGCTCCTCGGCTGCCGTGGCGATCTGCTGGTTCATCGCCTGGATGGACGAGACCGTACGGGTGATGTTTTCCAGCGAGCTGCCTGCACGGCGGGTCAGTTCGACGGTGCTGTCGGTGAGTTGCCGGCTGCTGTCCATCTTGCTCGCTGCGCGCTGGGTGCCGCTTTGCAGGCCGGCGATCAGTTCCTCGATCTCTTCGGTGGATTGCTGCGTGCGTTGCGCCAGGCTGCGCACCTCGTCAGCCACCACTGCAAACCCGCGTCCGGCCTCGCCTGCACGGGCCGCTTCGATCGCCGCGTTGAGCGCCAGCAGGTTGGTCTGCTGGGCCACCGACTTGATCACATCCAGCACGCTACCGATCTTGTCGCTTTCACCCTTGAGCTGGCTCATGGCTTCGCTGGAGTTGGCCACCTCGCTGGCCAGCCGCTCGATCTGCGCCACCGCTTCGCTGACCACACGATCGCCCTCACGGGCCTGCTGGTCGGCCATGACGGCTGCCTCCGAGGCCTGCTCGGCGTTACGTGCCACGTCGTGAACGGTCGCCGTCATCTGGTTCATCGCCGTGGCAACCTGGTCAGTCTCCACCTTCTGGTTGGTAACCCCTGCGCTGGTCTGCTCGGTCACTGCCGAGAGCTCTTCGGCAGCACTGGCAATCTGGGTTACGCCATCGCCTATGCCACCAATCAGGTCGCGCAGGCCTTGGGTCATGCGCTGCATGCTGGCCTGCAACTGGCCAAGCTCGTCTCGACGCCTCGAAGGCTCATGCAGGGTGAGATCGCCGCTGGCCACCCGTTCAGCCCCGCGCAGCGCCTCGCGCAGCGGCAGGATGATCTGGCGGGTAATCACCCAGGCTGCCAGCAGGCCCAGCAAGACGGCCAGGCCCGTGGCCAACCCCAGCAACGCCTTTGCCTGAGCGGCCGCCGTGTCACGTACCTGGGTCTGCGAGCTGGTCATGGCCTGGCTGGTCTGCATCAAGGTCACGCCTTGGTCGGCCATCTGCTGCAACGCCTGGGCGCTGGCGCTCTGCGCTTCGCCGAACTGCATCACGGCGTCGCGGTAGCCGCCCATGGCGGTACTGGCGTCGGTCAGGCCGGCGGCGAATTCAGCAGGCAGCTTGGCGGGCAGCCCTCGCAACTCGTCCAGCGCCTGGTCGATGGCCTTGAGTGCCGTTTGCTGATAGTCGGCGTTGCCGCTATAGGTGTAACCACGCACCTGGAAGCGCGCTTGCTGGAGCAGGCTGTTGACGGTGACGGCATATTGGTACTGGGTGATATCGCCCGCTTGAAGCAGGCGCTGCTGGACCCGGCCCACCAGTTCGACGGCCTTGTCCGCGCTGTCCCCCAACACGCCACGGCTGGCCTCGCGCCGCAAGTTCGACTGTTTGAGCTGCGCGAAGGCTTGCTGGTAGGCCGCTACCGCATCGCGCTGCTGTTCGAGGCGCTGATGATCGGCGGGTTCGTCGATCTGGCCAAGCATCAGCTGAACCTGACGGTCCAGGGTGCCAAGCGCCTTCTCCATCTCGCCGATCGAGGCTTCGTCGCGCTGGCGTTCATAATGCTGACGGGCAATGCGCAGCTCCTGGGCGTACTGCTGGATGACCGAGATGTTGCCCAGCTTGTCACCCCTGGCCGTGATGCTGTTCATGCCGTGCCACCCGGTCAGGGTGATGATCAGTGTCAGCAGCAACACCAGGCCGAAGCCCAGCGCCAGTTTGCGGGTCACACTCACGTTGCCCAAAAGCTGGGTTAACCATTGATTCATAGAAACTCCCTGGCGGCTTGGCAGCACGATTTAGTTGTTGTTGCCAATGGCATCGGCCAGGGAAACGGAAACTTGATGGGTAAAAGCTGACCGGTTCGTCAGAATATACGTGAGAGCAAGGCCGTGACGGCCGTTTCCACCCGAAGGATGCGTGCACCGAGCTGCACCGGGGCCAAACCCGCTTTGCCCAGCAGATCCACCTCGTAGGGGATCCACCCGCCTTCCGGGCCAATGGCCAGGGTGACTGCCTGTTCTACCGCGCGAGGGCAGGCGGGATAGTCGCCTGGGTGACCGACCAGCCCAAGGGTGCCTTCGGCAATGGCAGGCAGACGGTCCTCGACGAAGGGTTTGAAGCGTTTTTCGATGATGACTTCCGGCAGCACGGTGTCACGTGCCTGTTCCAGACCCAGGATCAGGTTTTCACGGATGACGTCGGGCTGAAGGAAGGGGGTTTGCCAGAAGCTCTTTTCCACCTTGTAGCTGTTGAGCAGGATCAGGCGCGGCACCCCAAGGGTGGCGACGGTCTGGAACAGCCTGCGCAGCATCTTGGGCCGTGGCACCGCCAGCACCAGGGTCAACGGCAGCTTGGCCGGTGGCGCCTGATCGAAGCTGACGTGAAGCTCGGCTTCATGGCGCTCCAGGCGCTGCACCGTCGCCAGGCCCATCAGGCCGTTGATGCGGCCAACGCGCAACGTGTCACCGACGGCGACCCCGTGCACATTTTGCATATGGACGAAACGACGATCAGCCAATACAACCCGGTCAGCCGCGATGAAATCGGCCTCCTCCAGCAGCAGCAGGTTCACGGCTGCGTCGCGGGTGGTTGGTCTTGATGATCATCGGCAGGCTGTTCGTCGCTGCCACGCTTGCGAATCAGGCTGCCGCACAGCACGCCGACCTCGAACAGTAGCCACATGGGGACGGCCAACAGGGTCTGGGAGAAGATGTCCGGGGGCGTCAGCACCATGCCGACAACGAAGCAGCCAATGATCACGTAGGGGCGGATCTTCTTCAGGTACTTCACATCGACCACGCCGATCCAGACCAGCAGCACCACGGCCACCGGAATCTCGAAGGCTACGCCGAAGGCGAAGAACAACGTCATCACGAAGTCCAGGTAGCTGGCGATGTCGGTCATCATCGATACGCCTTCAGGCGTTGCGCTGGCGAAGAAGCCAAAGATCAACGGGAAGACCAGAAAATAGGCAAAGGCCATGCCGGCATAGAACAGCACGATGCTCGACATCAGCAGGGGTATGGCGATGCGCTTTTCATGACGGTACAGGCCTGGTGCGATGAAGCCCCAGATCTGCTGCAGGATGAAGGGGATCGCCAGGAACAGCGAAACGATCATGGTCAGCTTGAACGGCGTCAGGAAGGGCGAGGCCACGTCAGTGGCGATCATGGTCGCATTGGCGGGCAGATGATCACGCAGCGGCGCCGAGACCAGGGTGTAGATCTGCTGGGCGAAGGAAAACAACCCGGCAAAGATCAGGAAGATGACGGCAACGCAACGCAGCAGGCGGGTGCGCAGTTCGGTCAGGTGCGAAACCAGCGGCATGGGCTGGTCGTGTTCCGGGTTCTCGCTCATGGGGCTCGCGGCGGCTCGGGCGCTACAGGGGTAGGGTGCGCAGTGGCAGGGGCAGTTGCATCGGTTTCAGCTAGCGTGGTTGGCAGGCCAGCGGGGGGCTGTACGGTGGCCGTGGTCACCGGAGGCTGGGCAGGCGGCGCATTGGGGTTGAGGATGCGCTTGGCCTGCTCTTCCATATGCATGATGTGCTCGTTGTGCAGCTGGCGGCGGATGTCATCGGCGCCGATTTCGCGTTCGACTTCCATCTTGATGCTGTTGAAGCTGCGTTTGAGCCGGCCGATCCACAAGCCCGCCGTACGGGCGGCGCCCGGCAGGCGCTCGGGGCCGAGCACCAGCAGGGCGACGAGGCCGACGAGCAGCAGCTCGCCGAAACTGATGCCGAACATAAGTCAGTCTTTCCGCTGCGGCTCTTGGACCGGTTGGGCCTGGCCTTCGATGGTATGGCCCTGGCTGGCCTGGGCAGTGGTCTGCACCGGTTGCACAGGGGGTACGGGCTGGGCCGGAGGAGGGGTAGGTTCAGCCGGCTTGGTTTCTTCTTCGTTCATGGCCTTGCGAAAGCCCTTGATCGATTCGCCCAGGTCGCTGCCGAGGTTCTTCAGCTTCTTGGTGCCGAACACCAGCACCACCACGACCAGCAGGACGATCCAGTGTTTCCAGTCAAAGATACCCATTACGTACTCCCGAAAATTGTGTGAAGGTCACCGGGCGTCAGCCCTGAACATACATCAGGCCGAAGGCTGGCGGGCGGCTTTTTCGTCATGGCCCGACAACCCGAAGCGCCGGTCGAGCTCGTCGAGCACGGCTTGCGGGTGCTGACCCAGGGCGCTGAGCATCACCAGGCTGTGAAACCACAGGTCGGCCGTTTCATAGATGACGTCGCTGCAGTCCTTGCTGAGCGCAGCATCCTTGGCGGCAATGATGGTTTCAACCGACTCTTCGCCGAGCTTTTCCAGAATCTTGTTGAGGCCCTTGTGGTACAGGCTGGCCACATAGGAGCTGTCCGGCGCCGCCTGCTTGCGTTCTTCGAGCACGGCGGCCAGCCGGTTGAGGGTGTCGCTCATGTCAGTGTCCTGCGTCGTAGATGGCGTGCGGGTCTTTCAGGACCGGGTCGACGGTGGCCCATTGGCCGTCTGCGTAGACGCGGTAGAAGCAGCTTTCCCGGCCGGTATGGCAGGCGATGTGGCCCACCTGCTCGACCATGAGGATGATCACGTCGGCGTCGCAGTCCAGGCGCATTTCGTGAAGCTTTTGCACATGGCCCGACTCCTCGCCCTTGCGCCACAGTTTACCGCGCGAGCGCGACCAGTAGATGGCGCGTTGCTCGGTAGCGGTCAATGCCAGTGCTTCACGGTTCATCCACGCCATCATCAGCACGCGTCCGGTCTTGTGGTCCTGGGCTATGGCCGGCACCAGGCCATCGCTGTTCCACTTGATCTCGTCCAGCCAGTCTTTCATCGTCGACTCCAAAACGGGCCCGTCTGCGTCGCGGGCCTTTTGCGCTAGTGTGCCAGCCATGGGCGCGGCTGGCTATTGGCGCACGATCAGGTAAAGGCCTGCGGCCAGCATCAACCAGGCCGGCCACGCCGTGGCGGCCGCCAGGCTACCGGCCTGCAGGGCGACACCGCCCAGGATCACACCCCCGCCCAGCAAGCCGGCACCGAGCAGGCGCAGGGCCCAATGGTCGCCATTTCGGCGCTCTGGCATCTTGGGGTCGTGCAGGTGCGGTTGCGACAGTCGTTCGAGCAAGTCCCGGGTCATGTTGGCCAGGTGCGGCAACTGCTCAGCCTGGCTGTGCAGGTTGCCCAGCAAGGCCTTGGGGCTCATGCGCTGGCGCATCCAGCGCTCAAGGTAAGGCTTGGCCGTGCTCCACAGGTCCAGTTCAGGGTACAGCTGACGCCCCAGGCCTTCGATGTTGAGCAGGGTCTTCTGCAGCAGCACCAGTTGAGGTTGCACTTCCATGTTGAAGCGGCGCGCGGTCTGGAACAGGCGCATCAGCACCTGGCCGAAGGAAATGTCCTTGAGGGGTTTTTCGAAGATCGGCTCGCACACGGTGCGGATGGCCGCTTCGAACTCATTGACCTTGGTGTTGGCCGGTACCCAGCCCGAGTCGATGTGCAGCTGGGCGACGCGGCGATAATCGCGCTTGAAGAAGGCAATCAGGTTGCGCGCGAGGTAATCCTGGTCTTCATCGGTGAGGCTGCCGACGATGCCGCAGTCGATGGCGATGTACTTGGGGCTCCACGGCTTGACCGTGCTCACGAAGATGTTGCCCGGGTGCATGTCGGCATGGAAGAAGCTGTCACGAAACACCTGCATGAAGAACACTTCGACGCCGCGTTCGGCCAGCATCTTCATGTCGGTGCGCTGATCGGCGAGGGTAGCCATGTCGGTCACCGGCACGCCGTAGATACGCTCCATCACCAGCACTTTGGGCCGGCACCAGTCCCAATAGACCTGGGGCACGTACATGAGCTCGGAATCCTCGAAATTGCGCCGCAGCTGGCTGGCGTTGGCCGCCTCGCGAAGCAGGTCGAGTTCGTCGTAAATGGTTTTCTCGTAATCGCCGACAACCTCCACCGGGTGCAGGCGACGTGCATCGGCAGAAAGGCGCTCGGCGCCCTTGGCGATCAGGAACAGCCAGGCAATGTCGGCAGCGATGATTGGCTTGAGCCCCGGCCGTACCACCTTGACCACCACTTCTTCACCGCTTTTCAGGCGCGCGGCGTGCACTTGCGCCACCGATGCGGACGCCAGGGGCTCCACGTCGAAGCGGCTGAACACCTCACCCACCTTGGCCCCAAGCTGGGCTTCGATCAGCGCCACGGCTTTTTGCGGATCGAACGGCGGCACCCGATCCTGGAGCAGCATCAGCTCGTCGGCAATGTCGGTGGGCAGCAAGTCGCGCCGGGTAGACAACAGCTGGCCGAACTTGATGAAGATAGGCCCCAGGTCCTGCAGCGCCATGCGCAACCGCGCGCCGCGGCTCAGCTCGGAGGCGCGACGCGGTAGCCAGCGCCACGGCAGCAGCAGCCGCAGGCTCATCAACCACCAGGGCAGAGGGTAGTCGAACAGCAGATCATCGAGCCGGTAGCGGATGACGACGCGCTGGATGCGGAAAAGGCGGCGGAAGGCGAGCAGCTTCATGCGTTATCGCTGGAATCAAGGGATCGGGAAAGGCGCAGGATGCGCGCCTCGAGGCGTTCTGTATCGACCTTCATGGCATCGAGTTCGCTGAAGGCGGCCTCGGCTTCGCGTTTGCCTACCAGCGTACGCGATTCTTCCGCCAGATACTCGGACAGGCTCTGGCTCAGGCGTGCCAGGCCTTGACGGGTCCACCGGGTGCGCAGGCGGATGTGCCCTGCGATCAGAGCCGTGGGCACAGGGCCCAGCCACTTCTGCAGCTCATGCTCCCAGTCCAGCTCCAGGTCCTGGAGAATGCCGAACAGATCGAGCAAGGCCGCGGTATCGCCGTGCAACGCCACATGGGGGCTGTGCAGGACTGCCGTCTTGTCTCGCGACAACGCCAGGTGCGCCAGGCTTGCCGCCGGCGCGCTCAACCGGCAGTCGACTTCGCCTTCCCAAGCACTGGCCAGCATCAGGCCCTGCTCGTCAGGCAGGATGAAGACCTGCATGGCCGGTTGGCGGCAGTCGATCTCGATGACCTTGCCTTCCAGCGCTGCTAGCCTTGGCAATGCCGTGCTGTCCATGCGCAGGACGCGGTTCAGGCCATGTTCGGCGCTGGCGAGCAGACCGGCCATGAGCATCAGGGCTTGATCCCCCGGTGCACAGCCACGATGCCGCTGGTCATGTTGTGGTAGGTCACCCGGTCGAACCCGGCCTGCACCATCATGGCCTTGAGGGTTTCCTGGTCAGGGTGCATGCGGATCGATTCGGCCAGGTAGCGGTAGCTCTCGGAATCGTTGGTGATCAGCTTGCCGGCCAGGGGCATGAAGGCGAATGAGTAGGCGTCGTAGGCCTTGGACATCAGCTTGTTGGTCGGCTTGGAGAACTCCAGCACCAGCAGGCGGCCACCCGGCTTGAGCACGCGCAGCATGGAGCGAATGGCATCTTCCTTGTGGGTGACGTTGCGCAGGCCGAAGGCGATGGTCACGCAGTCGAAATGGTTGTCCGGAAACGGCAGCTTTTCAGCGTCGGCCTGGACGAACTCGATGTTGCCGGCCACGCCACGGTCCAGTAGGCGGTCGCGGCCGACCTTGAGCATGGACTCGTTGATGTCGGCCAGCACCACGTGCCCGGTCGGGCCCACCAGGCGCGAGAACTTGGCTGCCAGGTCGCCCGTGCCGCCGGCGATGTCCAGCACACGGTTGCCGCTGCGAACGCCCGACAGCTCGATGGTGAAGCGCTTCCACAGGCGGTGCATGCCGCCGGACAGCACGTCGTTCATCAGGTCGTATTTGGCCGCCACCGAGTGGAACACTTCGGCAACCTTGCGCGCCTTCTGGCTTTCAGGCACGTCCTGGTAGCCAAAATGGGTCGTGGGTTCGGCGTGGTCGCCTTTGCGCTGGTCGTTCATATCGCTTCACCGAAATTAATTGACGCCATTCTAGGGCGAACGAGCGGATTTGTCTTGGCGGGGTGTGCCGCCAGGCGGGGGCGGGCATAATGCCGATTATGTCTACATGTTCAGGAACACCCGCATGACCCAGATCAGCGTCGAACGCAAACACACCCTCGGGCGCGACGCCGCCCGTTCCAAGGCCCAAGCGCTGGTGGACCGCCTCAGCCGCGAGTATGACCTCAAGGCCTCGTGGGATGGCGACCGCGTCGATGTGGCACGCAGCGGCGCGAACGGCAGCGTGCACATCGGCCAGGACAGCATCCGTGTCGATCTCAAGCTCGGCATGATGATGTCGATGATGAGCGGCACCATCAAGGGCGAAATCGAGCGGGCGCTGGACAAGGCACTTGCCTGAATCTGGACACCGGCCGTTCGGCCCGGTTCGGCCGGTGATCGCGAATGGGGCGTTTCAGGTTGGCTCGGCCAGAAACTTCATGATGACCGGCGCGATGGCGTGTGGCCGGGTGATCAGAAACAGATGACCATCATCGATGATGTGCAACTGCGCATTGGGGATACGCCAGGCCAGCAGACGCATGTTCACCAGCGGAATCAACGGATCGTCATCCCCGGCAAGCACCAGGGTGGGCTGGCGGAGCTTGTGCAGCCAATGGATGCTGGTCCAGCCAAGTGCCGCGAACAGTTGCCAGTAATAACCCAGCTTGCCAGCCGAGCGTGCCGTGGCCGCGTGCTTTAGCGCCAGGTGCGGATCCCGGCGAAACCCGCCGCCATACACCAGCGGCGCAATGCGCATGACATGGGAGGGGTCTACGTACCGGCGGGGGCTGGCCATGCTCCACAACACCTTGGGCTTGCCAGGTACCATGACCGCGCCTGCGGCCGTGGCAGCCAGGATGAGTTTTCGGCAGCGCTGCGGGTAGTCATGGGCGAATTGCTGAGCCAGCCCGCCTCCCCACGACACGCCGATGACGTTGACCTGGCCGTAATTTAGCGTGTCGAGCAGCCGAGCGGCGAGCCGGGCCAGTCCTGAAAACCGATAAGGCCGCTGCGGCGTGGATGAACCGCCCACACCTGGGGCGTCGAAGGCGATGACCTGCAAGTCGGGGTCCAGTGCTTCGATGAACGGAAATATCAGCTCGAAGTTGGCCCCGATGCCGTTGAAGATCAGCAAGGGCGCCAAGGTCGATTGACCTGGACGCACGACGGTACGGATGGACAGGCCATCGAGCTCGACCGTTTTGAACACGTAAGGTGACGGCATGCGCATGGCTCCTGGAGCTGGTAAACGCCTTGGCACCGCGCAGGTGGCCACGGCGCAGGGGTTCAACGCTGGTGCACGTAGCTGCCTGGCGCAGCTTCGGCTGCAGGATGGCTGCGGCACCCCAAGTGGCTCGGTGCCTCGATCAATGCCCCGGCTCGGTCGGCCAGCCAGCCCTGCCAGTGCAGCCACCATGAATCGACGTGCCTGACGGCGCCCTGTTGCCAGGCAAGCGGATCGTCATGCTGGCCATCCCCAGCCTGAAAGCGCGCCTTCGGGTTGCCGGGCGGATTGATGATGCTCTGGATGTGCCCGCTGTTGGACAGCACGAACTCGACCTTGCCCCCGAACAGTCGCGCCGAGCGATAGCAGGCCTGCCAAGGCGTAATATGGTCGGCATTGCCCGCCACACTGAAGAGATCGCACTTGACCTGCTTGAGGTCGATGGCGGTACCGCAGACAGTGAGGCCACCGGGGCGGGTGAGCGGATTGCGCCTGTACATCTCGATCAGGTCGGCATGGAATGCGGCGGGCAGGCGCGTGGTGTCGTTGTTCCAGTACAGGATGTCGAACGCCGGCGGCTCATTGCCGAGCAGGTAATTGTTGACCCAGTAGTTCCAGATCAGGTCATTGGGACGCATCCAGGCAAACAGCCGGGCTAGATCGCTGCCCTCGAGTACCCCCGCCTGCTGGGATTGACGCTTGGCCGCATCCAGCGCCTGGTCGTCGACGAACAATGCCAGCGCATTGTCGAGCGTGGCGTCCAGCACGCTGACCAGCAGGGTCAAGGCATTGACCTTGGTTTCATTACGCGCCGCAAGATGACCCAGCAACGCGGTGCAGGTAATCCCCCCTGAGCATGCACCGAGCATGTTCAGGGTCGCACTGCCGGTGATGCTCAGCACGGCGTCCACCGCCTCGCCAAGTGCCTGCACATAGGTAGACAAGTCCCAGTCACGCTGCGCCCTGGTCGGGTTGCGCCAACTGACCATGAAGGTTTGTTGCCGGGCGTCCAGACAGAAGCGCATCAGGCTTTTTTCCGGGCACAGATCAAAGATGTAGAACTTGTTGATCTGCGGTGGCACCACCAGCAGTGGCCGCTGATGCACCTGCTCGGTGACGGGGCTGTACTGGATCAATTCCAGCACCTGATTACGGTACACGACCGCGCCGCTACTGCTGCCCAGGTCCTTGCCCACTTCGAAAGCATCCATGTTCACCTGGCGGGGCATGCCGCCGTTGTGGACCACGTCCCTGGCCAGGTTCGACAGACCATCGAGCACGCTCTTGCCGCCGGTCTCGAAGAAGCGCTTGAGCGCGGCAGGATTGGACAGGTTATTGGTAGGCGCCAGCGCTTCGGTCATGAGCTGGATGACGAACTGCCCGCGGCTGATGTCCTCAGGGGGCAGGTCACTGCTGCTGATCCAGGCCTGCAGTTCATTACGCCATGCCAGGTAGCTTTGCAGGTAACGTCGGTAAAGCGGGTTCTGTGACCAGGTCGGGTCGTTGAAGCGGCGATCATCGCTGGCAGGGGCAAGGCTCGATTTGCCCAGCATCACATTTTTCAGTTCGAGCCCGAATGCAAGCGCGTGCTTGGCACTGTGCAGGGGCTGACGCACAGCCTGGCGCAGCACGGTCTGGGCCGTGCCCAACAGGTCCTTGCGTCGAACGCCGACCATCGGGTTCAGGCCCGTGGCGCGTTGCGGGCTCTGCTGCTGATCTTCATTGTTGTTGTTACTCATCCGCGACGCTCCGTTGTCTGAGACGAGTACCGGCTGGCGAGGGTGCACCGACGTGTCCCCGATACCGCTACTCGGGTAATCCGTGACCGCGTCCTGCAGTGCTACGGACGATCAGGCGCCTGCAGCGCCATGCTGGTAAATGGCCACCTCTACTGGTTACCCGAGTTTCAGGCGCGAAGCAACCTGGCGCTGTCGTAAGCTCCTTACCACTGTCAGTTGGGCCGGCATGGCGGACGAAGGCGCGTGCGAGGGGAGCGGCTAAAGCATCAGCTTGACCACGGACTCCGAAGGGTCACGGGTCTTGCCGGCCTTGTGCAGCGCCTCGAGGTATTCAGCCCACAAGGCATCCTGCCGCAGGCACAGCTGCTCCAGGTATTCCCAGGTGAACAGGCCGCTGTCATGGCCATCGTCGAAGGTAAGTTTCAGGGCGTATTGACCCGCCGGCTCCAGTCCGACGAGGCCGACGTTGACCTTGCCAAACTGCAAAATGGGGTTGCCGTGCCCCTGGACTTCGGCGGAGGGGGAGTGCACGCGCAGGAATTCGGCGGGCAGGTGGTAGACCTCATCGGGCCCATAGGTAAGGCGCAGGGTCTTGGAGGCTTTGTGCAGGTTGATGGCGGTAGGCATGCGAGCCATGGGCGTGATCTCTGTTTGAGTTACACACCGCACGCTACCCGCTGCAAGAAGCGCTCGCCAGCTTCTTGAGCAAAAAACCTGTGTCGCCAGGCTGCAAGCGCCGCACGGGCTCGCTTGCAGCCTGGCGCAGGCCCGTTACAGGATGTAGCGGGACAGGTCTTCGTTCTGGGCCAACTCGCCCAGGTGGCTGTTCACGTAAGCTGCGTCGATCTGGATCGGCGCTTCGTCATGGGCACTGGCCAGGTCGCCAGCGCTGAACGACACCTCTTCGAGCAGGCGTTCGAGCAACGTGTGCAGGCGACGGGCACCGATGTTCTCGGTTTTCTCGTTGACCTGGTAGGCGATCTCGGCCAAACGCTTGATGCCATCCTCGACGAACTCGATGTTAAGCCCTTCGGTCTTGAGCAGTGCCTGGTACTGTTCGGTCAGCGAGGCATGCGGCTCGCGCAGGATGCGCTGGAAATCTTCCGGCGTCAGGGCCTTGAGCTCCACGCGGATCGGCAGGCGACCTTGCAGTTCAGGCACCAGGTCGCTCGGCTTGCTCAAGTGGAACGCGCCGGAGGCGATGAACAGGATGTGGTCGGTCTTGACCATGCCCAGCTTGGTATTGACCGTGCAGCCTTCGATCAGCGGCAGCAGATCGCGCTGCACACCCTCACGGGAGACATCGGCACCGCCGACATTGCCGCGTTTGGTGACCTTGTCGATCTCGTCGATGAACACGATGCCGTGCTGCTCGACCGCTTCCAGCGCCTTGGCCTTGAGCTCTTCTTCATTGACCAGGCGACCGGCCTCCTCGTCGCGCACCATTTTCAGCGCTTCGCGAACCTTCAGCTTGCGCGACTTGCGCTTGCCCTTGCCCATGTTGGCGAACAGGCTCTGCAACTGATTGGTCATTTCTTCCATGCCGGGAGGCGCGGCGATTTCGACGCCCACGGCATCGGCCACCTCGATTTCGATTTCCTTGTCGTCCAGCTGGCCTTCGCGCAGGCGCTTGCGGAACAGTTGGCGGGTGTTGGAATCGGAACTGGTCTGGGCGGCTTCCTCGCTGAAGCTGCTGACCCGTGCCGGTGGCAGCAGGGCATCGAGGATGCGCTCTTCGGCGGCATCTTCGGCGCGGTGGCGCACGCGGATGATTTCCTGCTCACGCAGCATCTTCAAGGCCGCGTCGGCCAGGTCGCGGATGATGGATTCCACATCGCGGCCCACATAGCCCACTTCAGTGAACTTGGTGGCTTCGACCTTGAGGAACGGGGCATTGGCCAGCTTGGCCAGGCGCCGGGCGATCTCGGTCTTGCCCACGCCGGTGGGGCCGATCATCAGGATGTTCTTGGGCGTCACTTCGGCGCGCAGCTCGGCAGGGAGCTGCATGCGCCGCCAGCGGTTGCGCAAGGCGATGGCCACGGCGCGCTTGGCGTCGTCTTGGCCAATGATGTGGCGGTTGAGTTCGTGGACGATCTCGCGGGGGGTCATGGACATGATCAATAGGGTCCTGATACGAATGATTCAGCGTGGAAAAGCCCCGTCACCGGGACGGGGCGCCAGAGCAGCTGATCACTCGGCCAGGTCCTGCTCCTCGATGGTCAGGTTGTGGTTGGTGAACACGCAGATGTCACCGGCGATGTTCAGCGCGGTCTCGGCGATTTCGCGGGCCGAGAGGTCGGTCTTGTTCAGCAGCGCACGGGCTGCGGCCTGGGCGTAGGCGCCGCCGGAACCCATGGCGATCAGGCCGTCTTCAGGCTCGACCACGTCACCGTTGCCGGTGATGATCAGCGACGCATCCTTGTTGGCCACGGCCAGCATGGCTTCGAGGCGGCTGAGGGAACGGTCGGTACGCCATTCCTTGGCCAGTTCCACGGCCGCGCGAATCAGGTGGCCCTGGTGTTTCTCCAGTTGGCCCTCGAAGCGTTCGAACAGGGTGAAGGCATCGGCAGTGGCGCCGGCAAAGCCCGCGATGACCTGACCGTGGTACAGGCGCCGCACTTTCTTGGCGTTGCCTTTCATCACGGTGTTGCCGAGGGATACCTGGCCGTCGCCGCCCATGACGACTTTGCCATTGCGGCGGACTGAAACGATGGTGGTCAAGGGAGAGTCTCCACGCAGCGGGGCGAAAATGCCTGTTGCAAACTCATATGGGGGTGCAAGGCGGGATTTCAACCGTGGGGGATGAACGGTTCGAGGGGGCGGGGCTCGGGATCAGTGGCAGGGGGTGCCCAGGTTCTGGGGAAGCACCCCGAGGGGGAACGCAGCAGCCCAGGGATTTTGGCTCGCAGCGCGTATCGTTGGGGCCGCTGTGCGGCCCATCGCGGCACAAGACCGCTCCTACACCGGAATCAGTAAGCCTCACAAATACGCTGCAAGGCGATTGCTCCCCTCAGGTGCACCACCCTCCCTGTAGGAGCGGCCTCGTGCCGCGATGGGCCGCGCAGCGGCCCCAACGATACGCGCTGCGAAGCTGAAACCCTAAACCGCCGCGCAACCCTTTGACCGGCCCACCAGGCTCAAGCCTCGTGACAGATACGCCCATCGACCAACGTATAGCGCACGGCACCCGGCAGGCAGTGCCCGATGAACGGGCAGTTGTCGCCACGGGAGTACCAATGCTCACCGGCCACGGTCGAGGCCTGTGGATCGAACACCACCAAGTCAGCCGCAGCGCCAACCTTCAGCTGGCCAGCCGGCAGCCGCATGGCATCAGCGGGACCACAGGTCAGGCGCGCCAGCAAGGTCGGCAGGTCGAGCAAGCCATCCTGCACCAACGTCATGGCCAACGGCAGCAACACGTCCACGCTGCTGATACCCGGCTCTGTGGCGCCGAAGGGGGCCAGCTTGGCATCGCGTTCATGAGGCTGGTGATGGCTGGAGATCGCCTGGATCACGCCGGTTTTCACCGCCTCGCGCAGGCCATCGCGATCGGCAGCGCTACGCAGTGGCGGTTGCACGTGGTACAGGCTGGAAAATTCACGCAGCGATTCGTCGGTCAGGATCAACTGGTACAACGCGACATCGGCAGTGACCGGCAAACCAAGGCTTTGCGCCTGGGCGATCAGCCGCGCGCCACGGGCGCTGGTGATCTGGGTGAAGTGGGCGCGGACGCCGGTCTGCTCCACTAGCAGCAGGTTGCGCGCCAACGCCACGGTTTCAGCAGTTTCGGGAATGCCGGGCAAACCCAGGAAGCTGGCCATGGCACCTTCATGGGCAAGGCCGCCTTGGGCCAGGTCGCGGTCCTGGGAGTGGAACACCACCGTCAGGTCGAACGTGGCGGCGTATTCCAGCGCACGGGCCAAGGTGCGGTTGTTGGGGATTTCCTTCAGGCCATTGCCGAACGCGACGCAGCCGGTGTCACGCAGGCCCACCAGTTCGGCCAACTGTTCCCCCTCCAGGCCCTTGGTCAGCGCGCCGATCGGGTAAACCTTGCTGTTGCCCGCCTCGCGGGCGCGGTCCAGGATCAGCTCGGCCACCGCCGAGGTGTCCAGGGCCGGGCGGGTCTGCGGCGGGCAGCACAGGCTGGTCACGCCACCGGCCACGGCCGCGCGGGTCTCGCTGGCGATGGTGCCTTTGCGGCTATAGCCGGGCTCGCGCAGCGACACGCCCAGGTCCACCAGGCCAGGGGCGACGACCAGGCCATCGGCCTGAAGGGTGCGGTTGGCGGTAAAGCCAACGGGCGCGGCGCCCATGGCGGCAATGCGGCCGCCCTCCAGGTGCAGGTCGGTGACCTGGTCAAGGCCGCTTTGAGGGTCGATGACCCGGGCGCCAAGAATGCTGATGCTCACTGGGCGATCTCCTGGTCGAGTTGACGTTGTACGTTTTGCCCGCTCATGGCCATGGACAGCACGGCCATGCGCACGGCGATCCCGTAGGTGACCTGGTTCAGGATCACCGAATGCTTGCCATCGGCCACGGCAGATTCGATTTCCACTCCACGGTTGATCGGACCGGGGTGCATGACGATGGCGTCCGGCTTGGCCCCTGCCAGGCGGGCAGTGGTCAGGCCGAACAGGCGGTAGAACTCGCCTTCGCTGGGCAGCAGGCCACCGGCCATGCGCTCACGCTGCAGGCGCAGCATGATCACCACGTCGACGTCCTTGAGGCCTTCGGCCAGGTCGGTGTACACCTTCACGCCATACTGCTCGATGCCGATCGGGATCAGGGTTTTCGGGCCGATCACGCGAATGTCCGGGCAGCCCAGCGCCTTGAGCGCGAGCATGTCCGAACGCGCCACGCGCGAATGAAGGATATCGCCGACGATGGCAACCGAGAGGTTCTCGAAGCCGCCCTTGTGCCGGCGAATGGTGAGCATGTCGAGCATGCCCTGGGTCGGGTGCGCATGGCGGCCGTCACCGCCGTTGATCACGGCCACCTCCGGGCACACGTGCTCGGCAATGAAGTGCGCCGCGCCTGAATCCGAGTGGCGCACCACGAACATATCGGCGGCCATGGCTTCAAGGTTGCGCAGGGTATCGAACAGCGTCTCGCCTTTGCTGGTCGAGGAGGTCGACACATTCAGGCTGATCACGTCGGCGGACAGGCGCTGGGCGGCCAGCTCGAACGTGGTCCGGGTGCGGGTGGAGTTCTCGAAGAAGACGTTGCACACCGTCTTGCCACGCAGCAGCGGCACTTTCTTCACGGCGCGGGCGCCGACTTCCAGGAAGGAATCGGCAGTGTCGAGGATTTCGGTCAGCAGTTCGCGGGGCAAACCGTCAAGCGAAAGGAAATGGCGCAGCTGGCCCTGATCATTGAGCTGCAGCGGGCGCTTGGCGTCGATTGGCGTCATCGCGGGGGACTCTTAAAGGGCGGTAGCGGGGGCGAGGTCCTGGCGCTCGAGGGCGAGCGGTGCGGGTCCGGTCAATTTTACCCGTTCATGGGCCGCCAGTGACAAGGTGGCGCCGAGCACATTCGGGCGGATGGGCAGCTCGCCTGCATCCAGGTCCAGCAGGCAGACCAGGGTGACGCTGGCCGGACGGCCGTAGTCGAACAGTTCGTTGAGGGCGGCGCGAATGGTGCGACCGCTCATCAGCACGTCGTCCACCAGCACCAGGTGCTGGCCTTCGATCTCAAATGGCAGCTCCGAGGGGCGCACCTGCGGGTGCAGGCCATTCTGGCTGAAGTCGTCTCGATAGAACGACACGTCAAGCGTACCCATGGCACTGGTGTCGTCCATGGCCTGTTGCAATGCCTGGGCCACCCACACGCCTCCGGTGCGAATGCCGATGTAGCGTGGCTCGACGATGGCACGGCGGGCCAGATGGGCGCGAAGGTCGACAGCCATCTGCCGGATCAGCGCGGCAGGATCAGGTAGGCTCATTGCAGGTTCCTCGGAAGGGTGCGCCGGATGCATCCGGTCGCGAAGATGATCAGGTATTGGCCTCCAGCCAGCCTTGCAGCAGCAGGGCGGCGGCGATGGCGTCGACCGGGTTGTCCCGGTACGTGCCGCGCTGGCCGCCACGGGCCATGCGCTCGCCCTTGGCCTCGAACGTGGTCAGGCGTTCGTCATGGGTATGCACCGGCAGGTTGAAGCGCCCATTGAGGCGGCGGGCGAATTTTTCGGCCCGGGCGCTCATTTCGCTGGGGGTGCCGTCCATGTTCAGCGGCAGGCCGACGACGATGGCGTCAGGCTTCCATTCAGCGATCAGGCGCTCGATCTGGGCCCAGTCCGGCACGCCATTCTGGGCGCGCAACGTACAGAGTTCACGGGCCTGGCCGGTGACCGCCTGGCCGACGGCCACGCCGATCTGCTTGGTGCCATAGTCGAAACCCAGCAGCAGCCGGGGTGCGGCAAGCGCGTCGGCCATCAGGCGTGGCCCGCCTGGCTGGTCAGCAGATGCAGGTTGATGCCAAGGCTCGCGGCCGCCGCTTCCAGGCGCAGCTCGCTGGTCATGGCAAACAGGATATCCGGGTCGAACGCACAGTTGAGCCAGGCGTTATCGGCCAGTTCGGCCTCGAGCTGGCCCGCTTCCCAGCCGGCATAACCCAAGGTGATCAGGCTCTTTTCCGGGCCCACGCCCTCGGCGATGGCGAACAGCACGTCCTGGGACGTGGAAAGCGAGAGGCCCTGCAGTTCCACCGTGGCCTGGTAGCTGCACTCGCTGGTATGCAGCACGAAGCCGCGGTCGGTCTGCACCGGGCCGCCTTGGTAGATAGGCACCTGCAGCGTGCTGGCCGGCGGGGTTTCGTCCGGGCGCAGTTGCTCGAGGATGTCGGCCAGGTTCAGTTCCTGCGGCTTGTTCACCACAAGCCCCATCGCGCCATGAGCATTGTGCTCGACGATGTACGTGAGGGTCTGGGCGAAGTTCGGGTCGGCCATGTGCGGCATGGCGATCAGGAACTGGTGCTTGAGGTAGCTCGGCGTGAGGTTCTTCATGGGGGATAGTGTGGCGCCACCCGGCCACCGCTGCAAGCGTGCCGGCTCAGTTGCTGGACAACCGATCACCCCTGGCGAAGCGCCAGGTACGGATGATTTCCAGCCGGTCGTACTCGGCCAGATCACCGGTGAACGGCGCGAACGGTGCGGCCAGGCGCACGATGCGCTGGGCAGCCTGGTCCAGCACGGGCTGGCCGGACGATTCAAGCACCAGCACTTCGTAGAGTGACCCGTCGCGGTTGATCGAGACCATCATGCGCAGGTTGCCGTAGATCTGCTGCCGGCGTGCCTCGTCCGGATAATTCAGGTTACCCACGCGTTCGACTTTCTTGCGCCATTCCTCTTTGTACCAGGCGCCCTTGTCGCGCATGGTCGAGGCCGCATTCAGGCGATGGATACGCGGGCGCTTGGCATATTGCTGCTGCTCATTGGCAAGCTCTGCCTCAAGGCTGGCGATCTGGCTGGACAGCTGCGAGCTGTCGAACTCGCGCACGGGCGTGCTCGGCTTGGGCTGGGGCTTGCTTTCCCGTGGCTTGGGCTCGACCTTCTGCGCCTTCGGAGCCTTGGTCGCGACCGCCGACTTCTGCGGGGGCGGCGGTACCTCGGGCCTGGCGGCAGGTGGCGGGGTGATCTTGTTGATCTTGGTGTCCTGGAAAGGCGCAAGCTCGGTGGTCTTGGGCACGGCCTTCTTGTCCAGGGTGCCGCTGCCTTGCTGGTTGTCTTGCGCCTGGAAGTCGGCCTTTTCCGGCGGCTTTTCGCTTTTGAACGTGGCCAGGGTGATGTCCATGGTGCGGCTGATCTGCGCCGGCTTGACCACGGTAAAGCCCACCCCGAGGATCAACGCCAGGTGCACCAGCGCCGCCAGAAACAGCGTGAAGCCCAGCCTGTCCACCGGGCGAACGCGGGGCGGCAACAGGTCGGCGGGGATGTCAGCGGGCAGCGTCATCAGGTATCCAGGGGCATCGTCGAGCTACAAACGGCACGCAACAGGCAGCAGAGGCACGGGGCGGGCGTACCGGTCTTGCAGCCTGTCGTTTGCGGGTGAGCATGATACCCCACGCCAGTCCGTTACCGAATGTCCGTGGTCAACGCGTCTTGAGCTGGCGATCAATGGCATCCATCAGCTGGCCGCCGATGTCGGTGCCGTAGGCGGCGTCGATTTCGCGGATGCAGGTGGGGCTGGTCACGTTGATTTCGGTGAGGTAGTCGCCAATCACGTCCAGACCGACGAACAGCAGGCCCTTCTGGCGCAATGTCGGGCCTACCTGCGCCGCGATCCAGCGGTCGCGCTCGCTCAGGGGGCGTGCTTCGCCACGACCGCCGGCTGCCAGGTTGCCACGGGTTTCGCCGCTGGCCGGAATACGGGCCAGGCAGTAGTCGATCGGCTCGCCGTCGATCATCAGGATACGCTTGTCGCCGTCCTTGATCGCCGGCAGGTAGGCCTGGGCCATGATCTGCTGAGTACCCAGCAGGGTCAGGGTTTCGAGGATCACCGACAGGTTCGGGTCGCCCGCCCGGTGACGGAAGATCGACGTGCCGCCCATGCCATCCAGGGGCTTGAGGATCACATCGCCATGCTCGGCGGCAAACGCGCGGATGATGTCCGGGCGACGGCTGACCAGGGTGGGTGGCGTACATTGCGGGAACAGCGTGGCGAACAGCTTTTCGTTGCAGTCACGCAGGCTCTGAGGGCGGTTGACCACCAGCACGCCTTCGCTTTCGGCTTGTTCGAGCAGGTAGGTGCTGTAGACGAATTCCAGGTCGAAGGGTGGGTCCTTGCGCATCAGGATCACGTCCAGTTCGGCCAGGGCGCTGTCCTGCTCCTCGCCCAGCTCGTACCAGCGGGCCGGGTCTGCGTGCACCGTCAACGGGCGCATGCGCGCACGTGCCTTGCCTTGACCTTGATACAGGTCGCGCTGCTCCATGTAGAACAGGCTCCAGCCGCGTGCCTGGGCAGCCAGCAACATGGCCAGCGAACTGTCCTTCTTGTAGGAGATGGACGCGATAGGGTCCATGACAATGCCGAGGCGAACGCTCATGGGGTGGTTCCTCCTGGCGGCGTAGCCGCGATGGATCGAAAGAAAAGTGGCTCAGGGTGGCGCCGCCAACGCCGCCGGTCAAGGGGCGCGGCAGATGGAATGGCTACCCGGACTGTGCTAAAAATGCAGCTTCAAGCCTTCGGCTACACGCCTCAAGCGAAAAGCGGCCACGGGCCCATTGGGCTTTCCTGTAGCGTGGCGCTTGCAACGTGCAGCTCAATTCCCCGGGTAGGCGTTTATGGAACAACCCCTGAAAGTGATGGTGATCGACGATTCACGCACCATTCGCCGCACGGCGCAGATGCTGCTCGGTGAGGTGGGCTGCGAGGTCATCACTGCCAGCGATGGCTTCGATGCCCTGGCCAAGATTGTCGATCACAACCCGGCCGTGATCTTCGTCGATGTCTTGATGCCGCGTCTGGACGGCTATCAGACGTGCGCGGTGATCAAGCAGAACAGCACCTTCAAGGACGTCCCGGTGATTCTGTTGTCGTCGCGCGACGGTCTGTTCGACAAGGCCCGTGGGCGTGTGGTCGGTTCTGATCAGTTTCTGACCAAACCGTTTACCAAGGAAGAACTGATCGAGGCGATACAGGCCCATGTACCTGGGTTTGCCACCGCTCAACAAACAGCACCCTGACCGCGCCCTGCCATGGCACGGTCTTTCGAATCCTGATGGGGAACCCGTATGGCCCGCGTTCTGATTGTCGACGACTCGCCGACAGAGATGTATCGATTGACCCAATGGCTGGAAAACCACGGGCACGAGGTACTCAAGGCCAACAACGGCGCCGATGGCGTGGCCCTTGCCCGGCAGGAGAAGCCCGATGCAGTGCTCATGGATATCGTGATGCCAGGCATGAACGGCTTCCAGGCCACTCGCCAGCTCAGCAAGGACCCGGAGACCAAGGGCATTCCGGTCATCGTGGTGACCACCAAGGATCAGGAAACCGACCGCATCTGGGCGACGCGCCAGGGCGCACGTGACTTCCTGACCAAACCTGTGGAAGAAGACGCACTGGTGCACAAGCTCCAAGAGGTGCTGGGGGCTTGACCACACGCCCGCAGGGAGCGTCGCTGACCGCCTTCGAACTGTTGCTGGATATCGATCGGCGCTGCCGCCTGCTGGTAGCCGACCAACCGGCTTCGGGTGACAGGTTGCGGCAGTGGAGCGGCATCGGTTTTCGTGTAGCCGGGCAATGGTTCGTCGCCCCCATGGGCGAGGTGGCCGAAGTGCTGCGTGAGCCCCGCAGTAGTCGAGTACCTGGGGTGCAACCCTGGGTATGCGGGGTGGCCAATCTGCGTGGCCGGTTGCTGCCCGTGATGGACCTGGGCCGTTTCCTCGGCCTGGGCAGTGCTGTGCCCGGCAAGCAACGGCGCGTCCTGGTGCTTGATCACGAGGCGCTTTTCGTTGGCCTGCTGGTGGACGAAGTGGTAGGCCTGCAGCACTTTGCAATCGACAGCCTGCAACCCGCGCTGCCGGTGACCGATGCTGCCGGGCCCTTCGTTCAGGGGCGCTTTGAACGCGACCACGACTACTGGGCGATTTTCAGCCCCTTTGCCCTGGCCCAGGCACCGGGCTTTCTCGATGTGGCGTTATAGGACCTTGCAAACGTGAACCAGCCTGCTCCCCCCGTCACCGCCACTACCGTGAGCCCCCGCACCCGCAGCATTGCGCAGATCACCGTGCTGTTCCTGATCCTGATCCTCTCGATCATTCTGCTGTTCGCCAATTTCGCCTACCTCAACACCCAGTCCAACTACGACAAGCAATACATCGGCCATGCCGGCGAGCTGCGCGTGTTGTCCCAGCGCATCGCCAAGAACGCCACTGAAGCGGCTGCCGGCAAGGGCGTAGCCTTCAGGCTGCTGTCCGATGCACGCAACGACTTCGAGCGTCGCTGGGGCTACCTGCGCGAAGGCGACAAGGCCACAGGGCTGCCCGCGGCGCCAGCCTCGGTACGCGAAGAGATGGAAGCGGTGCGCGATGACTGGGAGAGCCTGCGCAAGAGCACCGACACCATCCTGGCCAGCGAACAGACCGTGCTGTCCTTGCACCAGGTGGCGGCCACCCTGGCCGAAACCGTCCCGCAGTTGCAGGTCGAATACGAAAAGGTGGTCGAAATCCTGCTGCAAAGTGGCGCCCCGGCCAGCCAGGTTGCCGTGGCACAGCGCCAGCTGCTGCTGGCCGAACGTATCCTGGGGTCGGTCAACACCGTACTGGCCGGAGATGCGGCGGCGGCGCAGGCCGCCGATGCCTTCGGCCGCGATGCTGGCCGCTTCGGCCAGGTGCTCGAGGGCATGCTCAAGGGCGATGCTGCCATTGGCGTGACCCGTGTCGAAGACGCCGATGCCAGGGCGCGGCTGGCGGAAATCGCCGAGCTGTTCCAGTTCGTGGCCGGCTCGGTCGATGAAATTCTCGAGACCTCGCCGGAGCTGTTCCGGGTGCGGGAGGCGGCCGGCAGCATTTTCAGCCTGTCGCAGACCTTGCTCGAGGAAGCCTCGCACCTGGCCAACGGCTTCGAGAACCTGGCCAGCGGGCGCACGCTCGATACCGTTGGGGGGTATGCACTGGGCTTGTTGGCACTGGCCTCGATCATCCTCATCGGCCTGGTCATGGTGCGCACCACCAACCGTCAATTGCGTGAGACCGCCGAAAAGAACGAACGCAACCAGCAGGCGATCATGCGCCTGCTCGATGAAATCGAAGAGTTGGCAGATGGCGACCTGACGGTGACCGTCTCGGTGACCGAAGACTTCACCGGTGCCATCGCCGACTCCATCAACTACTCCGTCGACCAATTGCGCGACCTGGTCGCCACCATCAACCACAGCGCAGTACAGGTCGCCTCGGCGGTGCAGGACACGCAGAATACGGCCCGCCAGTTGGCCAAGGCGTCCGAGCAGCAGGCCGAACAGATCAGCGAAGCCTCCGAGGCAGTCGGGGACATGGTCGAGTCGATCGACCGTGTTTCGGCCCATGCCTACGAATCGGCCAAGGTCGCCGAGCGGTCCGTGGCCATTGCCAACAAGGGCAATGAGGTGGTGCACAACACCATCGACGGCATGAACAACATTCGCGAGCAGATCCAGGACACCGCCAAGCGCATCAAGCGCCTGGGCGAATCGTCCCAGGAAATCGGCGATATCGTCAGCCTGATCGACGACATCGCCGACCAGACCAACATCCTGGCCTTGAACGCCGCTATCCAGGCCTCCCTGGCGGGTGAGGCAGGGCGCGGGTTCGCCGTGGTCGCGGACGAGGTCCAGCGCCTGGCCGAGCGCTCGTCCTCCGCTACACGGCAGATCGAAGCCCTTGTGCGGACCATTCAGGCCGACACCAACGAAGCGGTCATCTCCATGGAACAGACCACGGCCGAAGTCGTGCGAGGCGCCAGGCTGGCCCAGGACGCCGGCGTGGCGCTGGCCGAGATCGAAGGCGTTTCGCAGAACCTTGCCGACCTTATCCACAGCATTTCCGACGCGGCCCAGCTGCAAACCTCCTCGGCGGGGCAGATCTCACACACCATGGCCGTCATCCAGCAGATCACCGCCCAGACGTCCGCAGGTTCCGGCGCCACCGCCGACAGTATTCGTCACCTGGCGCGCATGGCCAGCGAGATGCGTCGCTCTGTTTCCGGATTCACCCTGCCGGCACCTGCCGAGCCCCATTGAGAAATGCCCATGTCCACGCCCATGCCCGGCTCCATTGCTGGCCCTGCCCGCCACGATACCGTGGGCTTGGCCTGGACCAAGGCTGCCCTGCTCGATTGCCTGGGGCAGGGGCGCCAGGCGCTGGAACGCTTTGCCGGCGAGCCTGAAGACCTGTCGCTACTCACCTTCGTGGCGGACAACCTGCACCAGGTACACGGTTGCCTGGTGATGCTGGAGTTGCCTGGGGCCACGCGCCTTGCCCAGGAGCTGGAAATGCTTGTGACCGACCTGGCCAGCGGTAAGGTCACCCCGCGAGGCGACTGCTTAGGCGCGCTGTTCAGGGGCCTGGAGCTGTTGCCTTCGTACCTTGAACGTCTGCGCGGCGCTCGCCATGACCTGCCACTGGTGATGTTGCCGCTCCTCAACCAGCTGCGTGCTTGCCGAGGCGCGGAACCGGTGGTTCATGGCCGCCTGCTCGGCAGTGCAGGCCAGCGTCTGGCAGGTGCCGAGGACCTGGCGAACCTTGACGTGTCGCTGGGCAACTGGCGCGAGCAGTTGCAGGCCGGGGAGGGCCGCGATGCGCTAAGGTCGGTGGTGGCGGCATTGTGTGACGACCTCATGCGCATCAAGGACCGCCTGGACCAGTTCGTGCGCAGCGACCGGCAGCACAATGAACAACTGGAGGTGTTGCTCGCTCCTCTGCGCCACGTGGCCGACACCCTGGCTGTGCTGGGTTTCCAGCAGCCGCGTCGGGTCATCATCGATCAAGTGATGACGCTGCAAGGGCTGGCCCAGGGCGATCGGGCCGTGGATGACGCGGTGTTGATGGATGTGGCGGGGGCATTGCTGTATGTGGAGGCCACGCTCAACGGCATGGTCGGGCCGCTCGAAGAAGGGGGAGAGGCAGGCCTGCCGGGCGCCGATGTCGCCGAGATTCGCCTGGTCGTGCTGCGAGAGTCGCTGAACGTGTTGCAGCAAGCCAAGGACCTGTTGGGCGATTGCCTGGAGTCGGGTTGGCCCCGTCAACACCTGCAGGCCTTGCCAGGTTTGCTCCAGCAGGTGCGCGGCGCCCTTGCCATACTGATGCTGCCGGCAGCTGCCGAGGTGTTCGCGCGCTGCACGGCGTTTGTCCAGGGCTGGGTACAACAGGCGCAGGCCGACCCCTCCTCCGAGGAGCTGACGCTGCTGGCCGAAGCCTTGAGCGCTGGCGAATGCTACCTGCAATGGCGCGTGGCCGACCCGCTGGCCGACGCCCAGCGCTTCATCGTCATGGCCCGCGAGCGCCTGGGGGCGTTGGGCGTCCACTGTTCCACCGCACAAGAGCATGCCGACCTGGAGGACGGGGACGGCCTTCAGGACGAGTTGCGTGGCGTATTCATCGAAGAAGCCCAAACACTGCTTCAGGACATTGAGCGGCACTGGCTGAACTGGCGTGCCGACCACCAGCAGCAGGACGCGCTGATCGACGTGCACCGGGCGTTGCATACGCTCAAGGGCGCAGCCCGCCTGGTGCATGCCCAGGCGTTGGCAGAGCTGGCTTGGGCCGCCGAGCACCTGCTCAACCGCGTGCTTGCCGGCCGCAACGTGCTTGGCGCAGACGGGCAGATAGCGCTTGAGCAAGCGTTCGCGCAACTGCCCGAGGTGCTCGCCGACTTCGCCGCAGGGCACCTGCCGCACGTGAGCGCAGTACAGCAATTGGTGGGCCGCCTGCATGCCCTTGCCGAGCGCGATTTGCCAGCCGCGGCCAACGCGCAGGGGCTCGACCCGCAGTTGCTGGACATCTTCCGTTCCGAGGCGCAAGGCCACCTGGCCAGCCTCGATACATTCCTGGCACATGCCCAGCACGGCGTCCCTGTGGACGACGCCCTGCAGCGGGCCTTGCACACCCTCAAGGGCAGTGCGGCCATGGCCGGGGTCTTGCCCATGGCCGAACTTGCCACCGTATTCGATCGGCTGGTGCGTGAGTACAAGGCGCACGACCTGCTGCTCGACGAAACAGAGCTGCGCTGGCTCACGTCCGCCGCCTCCATGTTCGGGCAGGGCCTGGCGCAGTTATCCACCAGCCCGCTCGACCCCCTGCCCGGCGCGGCCCAGTTGATCGAGCAGGTTGAGTTGGCCCTGGATGCGCGTATTGCCGCCCTGGGTGGCGATGCGCATGCCTCGACCGGCAACGCCCGCGACCCGCAACAGGTCGCAACGTTCCTGTCACAGGCCATGGACCGTCTGCTGGATGCCGAGACGTTGCTGGCCGACTGGCAGCGGCACCCGGCCCAACGGGGGGCCTTGGACACGCTGCTCGATGACATGACCGAACTTGCCCATGCCGCCCATTCAGCCGATCTGTGGCAGGTCGATGAGGTGTGCGAAGCGTTGCTGGACCTGTACGGTGCCGTGGAGGAGGGCAGTCTGCCTGCCGATGGGCAGTTCTTCACCCACGCCCAGCACGCCCACGAAGCGCTGCTGGACATGCTCGACGAGCTGGCTGCTGGCCAGGACGTAGCCCCGCGTACGGCGCTGGTGACCCGTCTGCGCGATCTGCAGGGGCAAGGGTTGGCTCCGGATGCCACCGGGCGCGTGGGCCTCGACAGTGTCACACCGCTGCACCCGGACATGGACGTGCAGCTGATCGATACACCGACCCCTGACGTAGCCCTCGACCCGGCGCCAGTACAGCCGTCCCAGGCTCCGGAAAGCGCTGGGGAAGAGCTGATGGAGGTCTTTCTCGAAGAAAGCTCGGACATCGTCGAGAGCGCTGCGGCGGCCCTGGCGCGGTGGCAGGCCGACCCACGCAGCACGGTGGAGGTGGACAACCTGATGCGCGACCTGCACACCCTCAAAGGGGTGGCACGCATGGTCGAAATCGGCCCCATCGGTGACCTAGCCCATGAGCTGGAATTTTTGTACGAGTTGCTCGCGGCAGGGCGCCTGCCACCGAGCGGGGCCTTGTTCTCGCTGTTGCAGAACTGCCACGACCGCCTGGCGCACATGCTCGATGCCGTGCGCCTGGGGCAACCGCTGCACGCTGCCACGGCGCTGATCGATTACATCCGCAACTTCAGCAGCGCCGGGCTGACCGACAGCGCGGCCGGCACCAGCCCGGTCGAAACTGCCGCCAGCGAAGGTCCAGCAGTAACCCCTGAGCGCGTACCGGGGGATATGGTCAAGGTCGATGCCGAATTGCTGGACGACCTGGGCAACCTGGCTGGTGAGCATTCGATCATCCGTGGACGCATTGAGCAGCAGGTCAACGACGCCCAGTTCACGCTCAACGAAATGGAAACCACGCTCGAGCGCATGCGTGACCAGCTGCTACGCCTGGATATCGAAACCCAGGGCCGGATCTCCAGCCGCCAGCAGCTCGAAGGCGATGTCTATGAAGATTTCGACCCACTGGAAATGGACCGCCACTCGCAGTTGCAGCAGTTGTCGCGGGCCCTGTTCGAGTCGGCTTCGGACCTGCTGGACCTGAAGGAGACCATGGCCCAGCGCGCCCAGGAAGCCTACGGCCTGCTCCAGCAGCAGGCGCGGGTCAACAGCCAACTGCAGGAAGGCCTGACGGCAACGTTGATGGTGCCCTTCGAACGCCTGGTGCCGCGCTTGCAGCGCGTGGTGCGGCAGGTGGCGAGCGAGCTGGGCAAGCAGGTTGAGCTGGTGGTGGGCAACGCCGAGGGCGAGCTCGACCGCAGTGTGCTCGAACGCATGGTGGCGCCCCTTGAACACATGTTGCGCAATGCCGTCGACCATGGCCTGGAAAGCCGCAAAGCCCGATTGGCCGCAGGCAAGCCCGAGCAGGGCACGATCCACCTGAACCTGCTGCACGAGGGGGCGGACATCGTCATCGAGATGACCGACGACGGCGCCGGCGTGCCGCTGCACGCTGTCCGGCTCAAGGCCATCAAACGCGGCCTGCTGGACCCGCAGGCGCAGCTGAGCGACCACGAGATACTGCAGTTCATCCTCAGGCCGGGCTTTTCCACGGCCGAAAAGATCACGCAGATCTCAGGGCGGGGCCTGGGCATGGACGTCGTCCACGAAGAGGTCAAGCAGTTGGGCGGCTCGATGACCATCGAGTCGGCCCAGGGCAAGGGGGCGCGTTTCCAGATTCGCCTGCCGTTCACGGTGTCGATCAACCGCGCACTGATGGTGCACCTGGGCGATGAGCAGTACGCGATCCCGCTCAACACCATCGAAGGCATCGTGCGGGTACCGCCCGCTGAACTGGCGGCCTGCTACGAGCAGGAGCCGCCGCGCTACGCCTACGCAGGCCATCAGTACCAGCTGCGCTACCTGGGCGAGCTGGTGCAGGGCGCCCCGCGTCCCACGCTGCTGGGCCAGAGCGTGCCATTGCCCTTGCTGCTGGTGCACTCGCAGGAGCAGTCGTTCGCCATCCAGGTCGACAGCTTGTCGCCCAGCCGGGAGATCGTGGTCAAAAGCCTGGGCCCGCAGTTCGCGGCCGTTGCCGGCCTTTCGGGTGCAACGTTGCTGGGGGATGGGCGAGTGGTGCTGATTCTGGACCTTCTGGGGCAGTTGCGCGGCCAGCAACGGCGGCTTGCTCGTTTGCCTGGAGGCATGCCACGTGGGTTGCTGCCGGCAGCAACCCCGGATCGCACCTTGCTGGTGATGGTGGTGGATGACTCGGTCACGGTGCGCAAGGTCACCAGCCGGCTGTTGGAGCGCCATGGCATGAGCGTGATCACCGCCAAGGACGGAGTGGATGCCATGGCAGTGCTGGAAGGGCACCGGCCCGATGTGTTGCTGCTGGATATCGAAATGCCGCGCATGGACGGCTTCGAAGTGGCGACCCGCATTCGCCAGGACGCCCGCCTCAAGGACCTGCCCATTATCATGATCACCTCGCGTACGGGGCAGAAGCACCGCGACCGAGCCATGGCCATCGGGGTCAACGAATACCTCGGCAAGCCTTATCAGGAGTCGGTATTGCTGCACAGCATCCTCCAGTGGAGCCAGTCCCATGCTTGAACTGATAGCCGGGCAGCGCAGCAGCCTCACCGGGCTGTTGCTGCCCTTGGGCGACCGTACGTTGGTGCTGCCCAATGTGGCCGTGGCCGAACTCAGTGGGCTGCGCAATGTGGCGTGCCAGCGCGGTGACCTGCCCTGGCACCTGGGCTGGGTCGACTGGCGCCAGCAGCGCTTGCCCCTGATCGGTTTCGAAGCGGCCTGCGACAGCCATACGCCCTGTGGCGAACGGGCCCGCGTGGTAGTGCTCAACGCATTGGGCGACACGGGCTTGCGTTACCTGGCCTTGCTGCTGCAAGGCATACCGCGCTCGTGCAAGCTCGACAGCCAGCTCAACTACGTCGACGTGGCATTGGCACCCCTTGAGTTGGCCGCTGTCCAGGTAGGGGAGCAGGTGGCGCGCGTACCTGACCTGGTGGGGCTCGAGCGCCTGGTCAGGGACGCGCAACGCAGCGGCAGGCTGCAAGCGTCGGGTTAGAGCGTACGGTCGCCGTGCGTCGATTGTCGTGGCTGAAACTAGATGGGTTTCGAAAGGTCTTTAAGGGCATGTATTACGGTGAACGCTTCAATGCCTGGACCCACTTGGTGGGTGCGTTGCTGGCAGGCCTCGGTGCCCTCTGGCTGATCATCGGGGCCGCCTTGCAGGGGGACCCCTGGAAGATCGTCAGTTTCTCCATCTACGGCGGCACGCTGTTGCTGCTGTACAGCATTTCGACGCTGTATCACAGCACGCGCGGACGGGCGAAGGTGATCATGCGCAAGCTCGATCACCTCTCTATCTATTTGCTGATCGCCGGCAGCTACACGCCCTTCTGCCTGATCAGCCTGCGCGGGCCTTGGGGCTGGAGCCTGTTCGGCATCGTCTGGGGGCTGGCAGTACTGGGCATGCTGCAGGAAATCAAGCCGCGCTCCGAAGCACGGGTCTTGTCCATCGTGATCTATGCCGTGATGGGCTGGATCGTGCTGGTCGCGGTCAACCCGCTGCTGCAGGCGCTGGGTACCACCGGTTTTGCCTGGCTGGGCGCAGGGGGCGTGTTCTACACCGTGGGCATCATCTTTTTCGCATTCGACCGGCGTTTTCGTCACTGGCATGGCATCTGGCACTTGTTCGTGATTGCCGGCAGCCTGATGCATTTCGTGGCGGTGTCGCACTACGTGCGCTGATCACCCCAGCCTGCGAGCACCGCCCGTGCGCCTGGGAAGGCTTAGAAATCACCCCAGAGCTGTTGTGCCACTGCAAGGGCCACCACGGGGGCGGTTTCGGTGCGCAATACCCGCGGGCCCAGGCGCGCCGCATGAAAGCCCGCTGCCTTGGCCTGCTCGACCTCGGGTTCGCTCAAGCCGCCTTCTGGGCCAATCAGGAACGCCAGGCTTGCCGGTTTGGCATGGCTGACCAGCGGTTCGGCTACCGGATGCAACACCAGCTTGAGCTGCGCCTGGGTGGCGGCCAGCCACTCAGCCAGGGTGATGGGCGGGTGGATGATCGGCAGGCTGGAGCGGCCACACTGTTCGCAGGCGCTGATCGCCACTTGCCGCCAGTGGGCCAGGCGCTTGTCGGCGCGCTCGTCCTTCAGGCGCACCTCGCACCGCTCGCTGACGATCGGGGTGATCTCATTGGCGCCCAGCTCGGTGGCTTTCTGGATGGCCCAGTCCATACGCTCGCCCCGCGACAGCCCTTGGCCCAGGTGCACCTGCAGCGGTGAGTCGGCTTGGCCAGCGAATGCCTGGTCCAGGCTCACGCGCACGGCTTTCTTGCCCACCTCCAGCAACTGCCCACGGTATTCCTGGCCGCTGCCGTCGAACAGCTGCACGGGGTCACCCGCCGCCATGCGCAATACGCGGCCGATGTAGTGGGCCTGTGCCTCGGGCAGGTCGTGTTCGCCAAGGCTCAGGGGGGCGTCGATGAAGAAGCGGGACAGTCTCATGGGTAAGCTCTGAAAAGGTAAGGACGACCGGAAGGCCCACGCCGGCATGACGCATGCAGCGCAGGTTCCGGAGCGGTCGCAGGCATGGCCTTTGACTCGCTATCAGCCCGGATCGCGAAAATCCGGGTGGAAGGTGCTGGGCACCGTCACGCGGGTGCTGTCGCGGGTGGCGATGTCGATGCCTTCGCTGGCCACTTCGGCCAGGAAGTCGATCTGTTCGGGCGTGATGATATACGGTGGCAGGAAATACACCACACTGCCCAGCGGGCGCAGCAGCGCGCCACGGGTCAGGGCATGCTCGAACACTTTGAGGCCGCGTCGCGCCTGCCAGGGGTAGGGCACCTTGCCGGCCTTGTCCTGGACCATTTCGATGGCCAGGACCATGCCGGTCTGGCGAATCTCGGCCACGTGGGCATGGTCGGCCAGATGCGCAGTGGCGCTGGCCATGCGCGTAGCCAGCGCCTTGTTGGCCTCGATCACGTTGTCTTGCTCGAAGATGTCGAGGGTGGCCAAGGCGGCCGCGCACGCCAGCGGGTTGCCGGTGTAGCTGTGCGAATGCAAGAACGCGCGCAACGTGCGGTAGTCGTCATAGAACGCCTGGTACACCTTGTCGGTGGTCAGGCAGGCAGCCAGGGGCAGATACCCCCCGGTCAGGGCCTTGGACAGGCACAGGAAGTCCGGGCGAATACCTGCCTGCTCGCAGGCGAACATGGTGCCCGTGCGACCGAAGCCAACCGCGATCTCGTCATGGATCAGGTGCACGTCGTAGCGATCGCAGGCTTCGCGCAAGAGCTTGAGATAGACCGGATGGTACATGCGCATGCCGCCGGCGCCCTGGATCAACGGCTCGATGATGACCGCGCTGATCGAGGCATGATGCTCGGCCAAGGTCTGCTCCATGACCTGGAACAGGGTGCGTGAATGCGCCTCCCAGCTGACGCCCTCCGGGCGCAGATAGCAATCGGGGCTCGGGACTTTTAGGGTGTCGAGCAGCAACGCCTTGTAGGTTTCGGTGAACAACGGGACGTCACCGACGGACATGGCGGCGATGGTTTCCCCGTGATAGCTGTTGGTCAGGGTGACGAACCGCTTCTTGTCCGGCTTGCCGACGTTCTGCCAGTAGTGAAAGCTCATCTTCAGCGCCACTTCGATGCAGGACGAGCCATTGTCGGCGTAGAACACCCGGTCGAGCCCGGCTGGCGTCATGGCCACCAGGCGTTCGGACAGCTCGATGACAGGCTGGTGGCTGAAGCCTGCCAGAATCACGTGCTCAAGCTGGTCGACCTGCTCCTTGATGCGCTCATTGATACGCGGGTTGGCATGGCCGAACACGTTTACCCACCAGCTGCTCACAGCATCCAGGTAGCGCCGGCCTTCGAAATCCTCGAGCCACACCCCTTCACCGCGCTTGATCGGTATCAGCGGTAGTTGCTCGTGGTCTTTCATCTGGGTGCAGGGGTGCCAGAGGACCTTGAGGTCGCGCTGCATCCACTGATCATTGAGGCCCATGAGCACTTCTCCTGGCTTGGCGGCGTGGGGGCGTAAGCCTAAGCAATGGCACGGGTGAGAACAACCCGCCAGAAAATGTCATTTAGCCAGACCACTTGATGTCACTCCACTGGCAGCCCTGGCAGCGGTGACGTATTCTACCGCCTCTCTCGGGGCATCCCGCCTCTCTCTGTTTTTCTGCAACCTTTGACTCGGAGTTCGCCAACATGGCTGCTGCTTGGGTGCGCCTGTGCGCGTTGGTATTGATTGGTGTTTCCAGCGGTGCCGCGCTGGCGAGTGACAAGACGCCCACGGCAATCGTCGTGGGCGGCGGCATGGCGGGCCTTACCGCAGCCTATGAGCTGCAGAACAAGGGCTGGCAGGTGACCCTGCTCGAAGCCAAGGCAGGCATGGGCGGCCGCTCGGGCCTGGCCACCAGCGAATGGATCGGCAATACCAAGGCGCAGCCGGTACTCAACCAGTACGTTGATCGCTTCAAGCTCGACACGCTGCCGGCGCCCGAATTCGTGCGCACCCCTGGGTACCTGATCGATGGCGAGTACTTCAGTGCCGCAGACCTGGCCCTCAAGCAGCCGGCCACGGCCGAAGCTCTCAAGCGCTACGAGAAAACCCTGGACGACCTGGCCCGTTCGATCGACGATCCGCTCAACCCCCAGGCGACCAGCACCCTGTTCGCTCTGGACCAGATCAACGTGTCCTCCTGGCTGGACAAGTTGCAGTTACCTGCCACGGCCCGTCAGTTGGTCAACCAGCAGATCCGCAGCCGCTACGACGAACCGTCGCGCCTGTCGCTGCTGTATTTCGCCCAGCAGAACCGCGTCTACCGTGACGTGAGCGACCGTGACCTGCGTGCAGCGCGGCTGCCCGGCGGCAGCCCGGTGCTGGCGCAGGCGTTCGTCAAGCAACTGAAGACCATCAAGACCGGCTCGCCGGTGAGTGCAATCGTTCAGGACAAGGACGGCGTTACCGTGAAAGTCGGCAGCGTGGGCTACCGCGCCGATTACGTGGTGATGGCCGTGCCCCTGCGTGCACTGGCCAAGATCCAGATGACGCCTGGCCTGGATAACCAGCATGTGGCGGCGCTCAAGGGCACCAACTACGGTTGGCGCGACCAGGTGATGCTCAAGTTCAAGAAACCGGTCTGGGAAAGTCGGGCGCGTATGTCGGGTGAGATCTTCAGCAATACGGGCCTTGGCATGTTGTGGATCGAACCGGCCCTCAAGGGCGGTGCCAACGTGGTGATCAACCTTTCCGGCGACAACGCCCGCCTGCTGCAGGCCTTTGGTGACAAGCAGATGGTCGACCAGGTGCTCATTCGCCTGCATACCTTCTACCCTCAGGCCCGTGGCGCTTTCACCGGTTATGAAGTCAAGCGCTACAGCGCCGATGCCGGCACTGGAGGTGCCTACCTGGCCTATGGACCTGGCCAGATCAGCAAGTACTGGCGCCTTTGGGAGCGCCCGGTACAACGCATCGCCTTTGCCGGTGAGCACACCGATGCCTTGTACCCAGGCACCCTTGAAGGCGCACTGCGCAGCGGTCAACGGGCTGCCGGCCAAGTGCAGGACCTGCTGGCCGGCAAGTCGTTCGACCCGGTCAAGGCCGTGCCAGTGGCAGCGACCGCCGCTGCAGGCGCGGCAGCGGCCAAGAGCAAGGGCAATTTCTTCACCAACCTGTTCGGCGGCGGCGCGTCCGACAAGGACAAGGCAGTCGACCAAGCGCCGGCCAAGCCTGAGACCCAATCGGCCGATGCGACGGGCCAGAAAAAACCAGGCTTCTTCGCTCGCCTGTTCGGTGCCAAGGAAACCCCGGCGCCAGCGCCTCAACCGGCGGCCAAGGCAGCTGAAGTAGCCCCTGTGGCGCCACCCGCAGCGCAACCGGCGGCGCAAGCCCCGGCACAGGCACCGGCCAGCCCGGCGCCCGTCGTCAAGGCAGCGCCCACTAAGGCGGCAACCACCAAGGCTGCCCCGGTCAAGCAGGCGCCGGCCCACAAGCCAGCGGCCAAACCGGTGCACAAGCCAGCGCACAAGCCTGCCGACAGCAAAAAAGCTGCTACCAAGCCGGCGCCAGCCAAGAAGCCTGCAACCGATAGCCAGGCCAAGGCGAGCTGATACTGCAGGTCTGTCGGGCACTGCCCGGCAGGCCTGTCAGAAGGGCTCAGCCACTTGACTGAGCCCTGTGTCATGCGCGTTGCTCGAAGCACTCGCTGCCCGTTATCGGCGTTAACGTTTCCTTAATAGGCCGTAGCGAAACTTGCTATCGGATTTGTCGATAATCCAAAGCAAGTTTTTCCGCTTTTATTCGATACGTTTGACGCTAGTCTTTGCATAGCTTTCACGGGGAAGAACGCCAACATGCAAGTGCGCAATTCATCTTCACGCTACGGCGCTGTCAGCATCTTCATGCACTGGGGCGTGGCGCTGACCGTCTTCAGCCTTTTCGGCCTCGGGCTGTGGATGGTCGGGCTCGACTACTATGACCCATGGCGCAAGGCCGGCCCGGACCTGCATAAAAGCATCGGTCTGGTGCTGCTGGCGGTGATGCTGTTGCGCGTGCTGTGGCGCTTTGTGAGCCCCCCACCGCCGGCACTGGCCAGTTATGGCCCGCTCACCCGCTTGGGTGCCAAGCTGGGGCATCTGGCGCTGTACCTGGGATTGTTCGCCGTAATGATCGCCGGTTACCTGATATCCACCGCCGACGGCGTAGGTATTCCGGTGTTTGGCCTGTTCGAGGTGCCCGCCCTGGTCAGCAATCTGCCAGACCAGGCGGACCTGGCTGGTGTCATTCACCTGTGGCTGGCGTGGGGTGTGGTGGTTTTTGCGGGGTTGCACGCCCTGGCCGCACTCAAGCACCATTTCATCGACCGTGACGCGACCCTCATGCGCATGCTGGGCCGCAAAGCTTGACGCTCAACCTCAATCGCAAAGGAAGGAAGTAACGATGTTGAAAAAGACTTTTGCCGCTCTGGCGCTCGGTACTGCTCTGTTCTCCGCTGGCCAGGCCATGGCAGCCGAGTACAAGATCGACAAGGAAGGCCAGCACGCTTTCGTGGACTGGAAGATCAGCCACCTGGGCTACAGCTTCATTCACGGTACGTTCAAGGACTTTGACGGTAACTTCACTTGGGACAGTGCCAAGCCTGAAGCCAGCAAGATCAGCGTCGACCTAAAAACCGCCAGCCTGTGGTCGAACCACGCCGAGCGTGACAAGCACATTGCCAGCGCCGACTTCCTGGACGTGAAGAAGTACCCGGATGCCAAGTTCGTATCCACCAGCGTCAAGTCCACGGGTGACAAGACCGCTGACGTGACCGGTGACCTGACCCTGCACGGCGTGACCAAGCCGGTGACGTTCAAGGCTACCTTCAATGGTGAGGGCAAGGACCCGTGGGGCGGTGAGCGCGCTGGCTTCAACGCCACCACCACCTTGAACCTGAACGACTTCGGCATCAAAGGCCCAGGTCCAACCTCGCAAACGCTGGATCTGGACATCAGCGTCGAGGGCGTGAAGCAGAAGTAATAAACGCCAGCCGAATGAAAAACGGGGCCGCTAGCGGCCCCGTTTTCGTTTACGACCCCTTGCGGGTCAGCAGTGCCGGGCGTTCGCCCCGCGGACGGCTTGGCAGATCGTCCAGTTGCTCGGGAGTCGGATAACGGTCCAGCTTGGATTCCTTGCGGATGATCACAGGCTGATGCTGGGGCTGGCGCGTGTTACCCACGGCCGGTTCCAGGCGGGCGGCGGCGTCACGCGGTGGACGACCACCACGTGCGCCGCCGTCACGGCGGGCAGCGCCGCCATTATTGCCGCGAGGCGGGCGTTTTTCGCCACCGCCAGTACGGGGTTGACCGTTGTTGCGGCCTTGACCACCGGCATTGGTACGCGGCGTACCCCCTTGCGGTTGACCGCCATTACCGGCTGGGCGACGGTTGCGGCCCTGTGCCTTGCCATTCTGGTAGGGGCTTACGTAGTCGGCACGGTTACCGAAGTTGTCTACATCGTCATCCAGAAACTCTTCCGGGTCGCGGTTGGGCTGCATGATCGGAGGGGTAGCGTTACTGGCCTGTTGCTGACGAGGCTTTTTGTCACGTGGCTTGCGCGGCTGTTGCTGCCTGTCGCCGGCCTTTTCCTTGTCAGCGGGTTTGTCCGCAGCCTGCTGGCGGGTCTTGCCCTTGTCCTTGCCCTTGTCCTTGCGGCCACCGTTGGCGTCTTTGCCACCCTCGCCACGGGCCTGCTGACCACGACCGCCGCGGCCATTGGTTTGCTGGCGTTCGCGTACTTCGGGCTTCTCGGCCTCGACCTGGCTGGCATCGAAGCCCATCAGGTCGCCGTCCGCGATTTTCTGACGGGTCACACGCTCGATGCTCTTGAGCAGTTTTTCCTCGTCAGGTGCCACCAGGGAGATGGCCTCGCCCGAGCGACCGGCGCGACCAGTACGGCCAATGCGGTGCACGTAGTCTTCTTCGACGTTGGGCAGCTCGAAGTTGACGACGTGGGGCAGTTGGTCGATGTCCAGCCCGCGAGCGGCGATGTCGGTGGCGACCAGAACGCGAATGTTGTTGGCCTTGAAATCAGCCAGGGCCTTGGTGCGCGCGTTCTGGCTCTTGTTGCCGTGGATGGCGGCGGCAGTCAGGCCGTGCTTTTCCAGATACTCGGCCAGGCGGTTGGCGCCGTGCTTGGTGCGGGTGAAGACCAGCACTTGCTCCCACGCACCCAGGGTGATCAGGTGCGCCAACAGAGCACGCTTGTGGCTGGCCGGCAGGCGGTAGACACGCTGCTCGATGCGCTCGACGGTGGTGTTGGGCGGGGTGACCTCGATGCGCTCCGGGTTGTGCAGGAGCTTGTCGGCAAGGTCGGTGATGTCTTTGGAGAACGTGGCCGAGAACAGCAGGTTCTGGCGTTTGGCCGGCAGGCGGGCCAGCACTTTCTTGACGTCGTGGATGAAGCCCATGTCGAGCATGCGGTCAGCTTCATCCAGGACCAGAATTTCTACATGGGCCAGGTCAACCTTGCCTTGACCGGCCAGATCGAGCAGGCGGCCAGGGCAGGCAACCAGGACGTCGACGCCCTTGGCAATGGCCTGCACCTGCGGGTTCATGCCGACGCCGCCGAAGACGCACGCACTGACCAGCGGCAGGTCGCGGGCGTACAGCTTGAAGCTGTCGTGCACCTGGGCCGCGAGTTCGCGGGTCGGGGTCAGTACCAGGACGCGTGGCTGGCGTGGGCCATGGCGCTGGGATTTGTCAGGATGACCGGCCGGGAACAGACGTTCGAGAATCGGCAGGGCGAAGCCGCCGGTCTTACCGGTACCGGTTTGTGCGGCGACCATCAGGTCGCGGCCTTGCAACACGGCGGGAATTGCCCGCTGTTGCACGGGGGTCGGCTGGGTATAGCCCGCGGCTTCAATGGCGCGGACAAGAGCCTCGGAGAGACCGAGGGAAGCAAAGGACATGGGCAATCCTGTTCTCGTGTGGGCTGGGCCCGTAGGGATGTTCTGCCTGGCGCGACTGGCATCGGCAAGATGCGATCGCGTCCGGTCCAGCTGGGCGTTCACTGCACATCCGGGAAACGGAGGGCTGACGCCTGAGTGCGTCGATGCCGATCGGGATGCCTGTTGCGAGGCCGAGCGTCCGGGCGTGAGCCGGGCGGGAAGGCCCGAGTATAACAGAGCTAGCGCGCTGTGCTGCTTTCCTGCTGCTCAACGGCGTTCGCAACGGTCTCAGGGTCGTGTGTGTAATGGTCCATGATGGCCGCATAGGCCGGTTCCTGCTTGAAGCGTCGCAGTTCCTCGGCAAAGGCCTGGGCCAGTGCCTCGCGCCCGGGCTTGCGGGCCAGGCCCAGGTATTGGGGCTGACGACTGACGACAAGCGGCAAGGCCTCGATCTGTTGCTCCAGGCCCATGAGCCGGATGACATGCAGGCCGACCCTGCGGTCGGTGATCGCAAGGTCTATACGCCCCAGCGCCAGCTTGCCGAAGTTCGCTTCATGGGTCGGCGCCGCTTCGCGCTTGAAGAACTCAGCCTCATTGAAAGCCGCACTGTAGTTGTAGCCTGGCGAGGTGCCGACGGTCAGGCCGGCCAGGTCATCCAGGCTCGACACCTCATGCCGGCGTGCCTTGGTCTGGAACAGGATCAACTCGGCCGTGGACATGGGTTCTGGGACATACAGCAAATAAGGATGGCGGGACTCGACCTGGAAGACATCCATGATGCCGTCGGCCTGCCCTTGCTCGATCATCGCCAGGCAACGTTTGAAGGGCATGAATTGCCATTGGACCTCGTACCCCAGGCGACGCAGCACCTCGGTCGTGACCTCGTAGTCGATGCCTCGCGGCTGACCGTTTTGCTCGTAGACATAGGGTGCCCAGTCATCGCTTACCAGGCGCAAGCGCTCGCCCAGCGCGAACGGGCTGAGGCAAAAGAGCAGCAGGATCCAGATCAGACGGGCGGAGATTGGCATGCCCGGAGATTACGCGCTCGGCCAGGTCAAGACCAGTGCCGGATTGGGTGGAGCAGCGCGCCGCAGGTGGGGCCTGCGACACGTGCGAATGAACCAGGCGCCGGTCAGAAACCAGCACGTGGTCCATCAGGCTTCAACGAGAGGGTTGGAGGTTGTTCCAGATCGCCATGCTCGGTTCTGCCTGGTTCAAGGTATAGAAGTGCAGGCTCGGTGCGCCGCCTTGCAGCAGCTCCTCGCACATGCGGGTGATGACTTCTTTCCCGAAGGCCTGGATGCTGGCCGTATCGTCCGCATAGGCTTCGAGCTGTTTGCGAATCCAGCGTGGAATTTCGGCGCCACAGGCGTCGGAAAAACGCGCCAGCTTGCTGTAGTTGGTGATCGGCATGATGCCGGGCACCACTGGAATGTCCACGCCCAGCTTCTGGGCCCGCTCGACGAAGTAGAAGTAGCTGTCGGCGTTGAAGAAGTACTGGGTGATGGCGCTGTCGGCACCGGCCTTGACCTTGTGCGCGAAATTGGCCAGGTCGGCTTCGAAGTTGCGTGCCTGCGGGTGCATCTCGGGGTAGGCGGCGACTTCGAGGTGGAAGTGGTCACCCGTTTCCTGACGGATGAACTCGACCAGGTCGCTGGCATAACGCATCTCGCCACTGGCCATGCCCATGCCCGAAGGCAAGTCACCGCGCAGTGCGACGATGCGCTTGATGCCGACTTGCTTGTACTCGGCCAGCAGCGCGCGCAACTCGGCCTTGGTATCGCCCACGCACGAGAGGTGGGGCGCAGCCGGCACCTGCACCTGGCTCTCCAGTTGCAACACGGTGTTGAGCGTGCGGTCGCGGGTGGAACCACCAGCGCCATAGGTGCAGGAGAAGAAATCAGGGTTGCAGGCGGCCAACTGGCGCGCCACGCCCATCAGCTTTTCATGACCTGCGTCGGTTTTGGTCGGGAAGAACTCGAAACTGTAGCGGCGTTCCTGTGACATCACTCGTTCCTCTAACAGCAAGCCCAAAGCTGCAAGCTGCAAGTAGAAGCCAGGTCGGTGATGGCCGACCTGGCCTGGCATCGTTCACGTTTCTTTCAGGCGTGTACTCCAAGCGGCAATGCCACGGTCTGGCACTGCCTGGCGCTTGAAGTGTGCCAATCAGTAACGGTAAGCGTCAGGCTTGAACGGGCCTTCAACGGTTACGCCGATGTAGTCGGCCTGCTGCTTGGTCAACTGGGTAACCACGCCGCCAAAACCGCGGACCATTTCCAGGGCTACTTCTTCGTCGAGCTTCTTGGGCAGCACTTCGACCGTCAGGCGCTCGGCTTTCTTCTCGGCCGACAGGTCGGCGTACTTCTGCTCGAACAGGAAGATCTGTGCCAGGACCTGGTTGGCGAAGGAGCCGTCCATGATGCGGCTTGGGTGGCCAGTGGCATTGCCCAGGTTGACCAGGCGGCCTTCGGCCAGCAGGATCAGGTAGTCGTCGTTCTGAGGATCGAAGCTGCCAGCACCAGTGCGGTGAATCTTGTGCACCTGCGGCTTGACCTCTTCCCATGCCCAGTTCTTGCGCATGAAAGCGGTATCGATTTCGTTGTCGAAGTGGCCGATGTTGCAGACAACGGCACGCTTTTTCAGGGCCTTGAGCATGTTGGCGTCGCAGACGTTGACGTTACCGGTGGTGGTGACGATCAGGTCGATCTTGCCCAGCAGCGCCTTGTCGACACTGGCCTCGGTGCCATCGTTCAGGCCATCGAGGAAGGGCGAAACCACTTCGAAACCGTCCATGCAGGCCTGCATCGCGCAGATGGGGTCGACTTCGGTGACCTTGACGATCATGCCTTCCTGACGCAGCGACTGAGCCGAGCCCTTGCCCACGTCACCGTAGCCGATCACCAGGGCCTGCTTGCCCGACAGCAGGTGGTCGGTACCGCGCTTGATGGCATCGTTCAGGCTGTGACGGCAGCCGTACTTGTTGTCGTTCTTGCTCTTGGTGACCGAGTCGTTGACGTTGATGGCCGGAACCTTCAGCTCGCCCTTGGCCAGCATGTCCAGCAGGCGGTGCACGCCGGTGGTGGTTTCTTCGGTCACGCCGTGGACGCGCTCGAGCACCTGTGGGTACTTCTTGTGCAGCAGCTCGGTCAGGTCGCCACCGTCATCCAGGACCATGTTGGCATCCCAGGGCTGGCCGTCCTTGAGGATGGTCTGTTCCAGGCACCATTCGTATTCCTGCTCGGTTTCACCCTTCCAGGCGAAGACCGGGATACCGGCGGCTGCAATGGAGGCGGCGGCCTGGTCCTGGGTGGAGAAGATGTTGCACGACGACCAGCGCACTTCGGCACCCAGGGCGACCAGGGTTTCGATCAGCACGGCAGTCTGGATGGTCATGTGGATGCAGCCCAGGATCTTGGCACCCTTGAGCGGTTGCTCGGCCTGGTACTTGCGGCGCAGGCCCATCAGCGCAGGCATTTCCGATTCGGCGATGATGGTTTCGCGACGGCCCCAGGCGGCCAGAGAGATGTCGGCAACTTTGAAATCGGTAAAACCAGCAGGCATGTTTGCAGCGCTCATCAGAGCCTCCATTCGTAGTGTGCGAATGGGCGCCGTTGTGCGTTGAGCGTCCGCGGGAGCGGACAACGCCCCATCCGAGCCTGACAGGTCGAGCCTGCTGCAGCGCCCCTCGGACAGGTGGCGGGCATGGCGCCGCTGTGGACGGCCATGTAAAACGGCCACGATTATAGCCGGGTGCGGCACCATCCCCAAGGTTTTCTGTCGATTAATCGAGACGATAGTCGATGTTGGGTGGAGTGACGCTGGCCGCTCTGCCATCATCGTTTTACGCAAGCCAGGATGCTCAGGAGTCCCGATGAACTTCCATACCCGCAAGTGGGTTAAACCCGAAGACCTCAACCCCAACGGCACGCTGTTCGGTGGCAGCCTGCTGCGCTGGATCGACGAGGAAGCGGCCATCTATGCCATCGTGCAGCTGGGCAACCAGCGCGTGGTGACCAAGTACATGTCGGAAATCAACTTCGTCAGTGCCTCGCGCAAAGGCGACATCATCGAGCTGGGCATCACGGCCACCGAGTTCGGCCGCACCTCGATCACGCTGCGCTGCGAAGTGCGCAACAAGATCACGCGCAAGAGCATCCTGACCGTCGAACGCATGGTCTTCGTGAACCTGGGCGAGGACGGTCTGCCTGCACCGCACGGGCGTACCGAGATCAAGTACGTGCAGGACCAGTTCCCCGATTCTGCCGTGGAGTGACGGTCTGGGGCTGCTGGGTGCAGCCCCGCTTCTTTCAGGGTTGTGCGCTGACCCTGCGCACCACCTTGCCGATGCTCAGGCCCTGGACCAGGATCGAGGACAGCACCACGATGTAGGTGATCGACAGCAGCAGGTCACGCTCTTCACCCAATGGCAACGACAGCGCCAGGGCTACCGATACCCCACCCCGCAGGCCACCCCAGGTCAGCACCCGCACCGTGCCCTTGGGCACCGCACGCCAACGCCGCAGCAACACGATGGCCGGCGCCACGGTCAGCAGGCGCGACAGCAGCACGGCCAGCGCCAGTACACTGCCGGCGGCCATGTGCAGCCAGTTGAACGGTAGCAACAGCAGTTCGAGGCCGATCAACGCGAACAGCAGCGCGTTGAGCATGTCGTCGATCAACTCCCAGAAACCGTCCATGTAGCGACGGGTCATGTCGTTCATCGCCAGGTTGCGGCCTAGGTTGCCGATGATCAGGCCCGCCACCACCATCGCGATGGGGGCCGAGACGTGCAGCTCGTAGCACATCGCCGAGCCACCGATCACCAGTGCCAGGGTCAGCATGACCTCGACCTGATACTGCTCCACGCTCTTGATCATGCGGTAGGTGGCGTAGCCGATCACACCGCCGAACAGCACACCGCCGATGGCTTCGCGAGCGAACAGCAGCGCGGTGTCGGCGATGCTCGGGGTTTCACCGAGCTGGATGATGCCCAGCAGCACGGTGAAGACCACAACGGCAGTACCGTCGTTGAACAGCGACTCGCCGACGATGGTGGTCTTCAGGGGTTTTGGAGCGTTGGCCGTACGCAGGGCGCCCAACACTGCAATCGGGTCGGTCGGGGAGATAAGCGCGCCGAACAGCAGGCAGTAGATCAGCGGCACCTGCCAGCCGAACATCGCGAACACCCAGTGCGACAGGTAGCCGATGACCACGGTGGCGATCAGCACGCCCACGGTGGCCAGCAGGCCGATGGGCCAGCGGTAGCTGCGCAGGTCGGACAAGTTCACGTGCAAGGCACCGGCGAACAGCAGGAACGCCAGCATCCAGTGCATCAGCAGGTCATTGAAGTCGATCTGGTTCATCAGGGCTTCGACGCGGGCTTCCAGGCCCGGAAAGCCGATCAGGCTCAATGCCTGCAGCATGAGCGAAAACAGCAAGGCCGTGACCATCACGCCGATCGCAGGGGGCAGGCCGATGAATCGATAGTTCACATACGTGAGCAGGGTGGTGAGGCAGATAAACGCGGCAACTAATTCAAGCATCCCGATTCCTGTAACAGTGGCTTCCAAGTCGTCACCCGAATGACTCGGGCAGCTCTTTGATGACCTGACGAGGGGTTCGGGGCACAGGGTTTGACCGAATTTGCCGTAAACGTTCCCGTTCGAGCCCTGCTAAAGGCGGTGGGCGGGCTGCAACACAGGGACGCAAGGCCGCCTTGTGATTGACGCGTTCACCTGGCCAGGGCTTATAGTCTGCGTCCGGTAACCCATTGAGGACCCACCGCGTGTTGGCCACGTCTCTGGTGCTGATCGCTGCCTTGCTTCATGCCACCTGGAACACCTTGATCAAATTCAGCGGCGAGCGCCTGCTGGTCATTGCGAGCATGGACACGGTGGCCCTGGCGCTGGTGGTGCCTGCGGTGGCCTTCGTGGACATCCCGCCTGCCGGTATCTGGCCCTGGTTGCTGGCTTCGGCGTTTGCCGAGCAGCTGTATCGCTGGCTGCTGATCAAGGCTTACCGCGTGGGTGATTTGGGCCTGGTCTATCCGCTGATGCGTGGGCTGTCGCCCCTGGTCGTGCTGGCGCTAACCCTGGTGTTCGCCGGAGAACCTCTGAGCCAGCAACAAATCATCGGCATTCTGCTGATTCCCTGTGGCATGGCCTGCCTGTTGTGGCAGGGCGGTGGCGGGGACCGGCTGCCCTGGTCGATGTTGCCGGTAGTGGCCCTGATCGGGCTGTGCATCGGGTGCTATACCTGGTTTGACGGTCAGGCCGTGCGCGAGTGGGGCAAGCCCTGGGACTACCTGGTGTGGCTGACGTTGCTCAGCGCCTGGCAATTCCCCGCGCTGGCCGTGGTGGCGCGCCGGGCCCCGTTCGTGCTGTTCTGGAAAACCCAGTGGCGGCTGGGCCTGGCCGTTGGGCTGTGCGTGCTGTTCAGTTATGCCCTGGTGCTCTGGGCGATGCACCTGGGGTCGGTGGCCGAGGCAGCGGCGCTGCGCGAGCTGAGCGTGATCCTGGTGGTGTTGCTGGGGATGCGCTACCTCAAAGAACCTTTCGGCGGGCCAAGACTCCTAGCTTGCGGGCTGGTACTGGCAGGTATGCTGGTAATGAAGCTCTGACCGACTGACGAACGAGGAACCCTGTCCATGACCGTTGCCCTGTGGTGCATCCTGATCGCAATGATCCTGCCGCCGCTTTGTGCGCTGATCGCCAAGCTGGCGAGCGGCCGGTTCGGCTTGAAGCACAACCATGACCCGCGCGCCTTCCTCGATACCCTGTCCGGGCTGCCGCGCCGCGCGCACTCAGCCCAGCAGAACGGGTACGAAGCCTTTCCGGCATTCGCCGCCGCCGTGCTGGTGGCAGACATCGTCGGCAATGCCGAACAGGTGACCCAGGATGTGCTGGGGGTGATGTACATCACCAGCCGACTGCTTTACATCATCTGCTACCTCGCCGACTGGGCGGTACTGCGCTCGTTGGTCTGGTTCGCCGGCCTTGCGATCATCGTGGCGTTCTTCGTGGTCTCGGCCTGACCCCATCGCCCGATGCCAAGGCCCTGGTCACGGGACCTTGGGCACCTCAGGCAGCGGTTGGCCCTTGGGCCACAGCATCCAGATCTGGCCCTGCTGCTTCATGTTCCCGGCCAGGTCTCCGGCTGCCTGGCCGGTCCCCCAGAACAGGTCGGCGCGCACCTCGCCTGCAATGGCGCCTCCGGTGTCCTGGGCTGCGACCGGGCGCACGACGGGGCTGCCGTCCGGGCGTGTGGTCGATAGCCACAGCAGACTGCCAAGCGGGATGACTTTGCGGTCAATGGCCACACTGTAGCCCGCCGTCAGCGGAACGTTGAGCGAACCACGTGGCCCCTCGTTGCTGTCGGGGCGTGGGCTGAAGAACACGTAGCTGGGGTTGCTGGCCAGCAATTCAGGCACCCGTGAAGGGTTGGCCTGGGCCCACGCATGAATGGCGCCCATGCTCACGTCTTCTTTTTTCAGCTGCCCTTGCTCGACCAACCAGCGGCCAATGGGACGATACGGATGACCGTTCTGGTCGGCGTAACCCAGGCGCAGCTGGCGCCCGCCCTCCAGTTGAACACGGCCAGAGCCCTGGATTTGCAGGAACTGCAAGTCCATCGGGTCGGTCAGCCAGGCCAGTACCGGTGCCTTGGCGCCGTTGCGGTTGATCACCTCTGCGGTGTCGTAGGGCTTGAGCACGCGCCCTTCGAGGCGACCGCGCAGGCGCTTGCCCTTGAGTTCCGGGTACACGCTGGCCAGGTCCACCGTGATCATGTCTTCGGGAGGGCCGTAGACCGCCACATGATAGGTGGCAGATGGGGTCAGGCTGCCGGGGTAGACAGGCTCGTAATAGCCGGTGATCAAGCCGTTGGCACTGTTGTCGGCCGAACGCAGGCCGTAGACCTCGAGGTTCTGCTCGAGAAAGGTGCGCACCTGTGCAGCGCTTGCCGGCTGGCTCCCGGCGGCTTCACAGGTGGCGGCCCAGACCGGGTCGCGCGTGAGTTTTTCGCAGCCGCTGCGCCAGGCATAGAAACCGGCGAGCATGTCTTCGTCGCTGACCGTGGGCAGGTCTTTCCAGGCAACAGGCGCGTAGGTCGCGATGGCGTGGGGCTCGGGCTTTGTCGTCTGGTCGTTGTCGCAGCCGGCCAGCAACGCCATTAGCGGGAATGACCAGGCCAGGTGGCGCAAGGCATGTTTCATCGTTGTATTCCTGTCATGGACGAACACGCGGTTCACCCCTGTTTTTTATGTGGCTATTGGTCTTTCGCCTTTTGCCAGCGATACTGCCGGCCCTTTTTACCAGGCATGGGTAGGCGAGATGTTTAAGCGGTTGGGCGTTGTGGTGCTTGCAGTATTGACCTTGGGCAGTGGCCTGGCGGGGTGCGGGGGCGTTGACCCCGACTCGCCGCTGGGTAAGCGCAAGGCCATCTTCAAGGACATGCTCACGACAAGCGAGGACCTGGGCGGCATGTTGCGTGGTCGACTGCCGTTCGACGCCGGCCGCTTCGCCCAAGGGGCGCAGACACTGGATACGCTGTCTCACCAACCCTGGCAGCACTTTACGCAGGTGCGTGAAGGCGACAGCAGCGCAGCCCGCCCTGAGGTGTGGCAACGGCAGGCGCGCTTTCAGGACCTGGCCCGGCAATTGGAGGCAGCCACTGGCGAGCTCGTACAAGCGACGCGCCAGCCATCGCTGGACGCTGCGCAATTGAAGGCGCCCATGGACAAAGTCGAAGGCGCATGCCGAGCGTGCCATAGCGAATTTCGTAACCATTGAATGGCGAGGCGGGCGGCGGCTGGCCCGTGCGCCGCCTCAGGCGCTGGCCTCAGCGGTCAAGGTCGTCTACCGCGTCCTGCAGTTCCTTGCGGGACTCGGCGAGCTTGTCCTTGCGCTTGTTGATCTTTTCGGCATCGCCCTTCTTCTCGGCCTTTTTCAGGTCTTTCTCTCGCTGGGCCACCTCATGGCGCGCATCGAGCACCTTCTGCTCACGCTCCTTGCGTAGGCTGGCGTCAGTGCAGTTGGCTACGCCACGCAAGGCTTCTTCCAGCCCGGCCGCCTGAGCGGCATTGCCATGCTCACGGGCGATTTTGAGCTGGTTCTCGATCGCGCTGCGCTTGGCGTCGCAACCTGTCAGGCCGGCATCGGGCGCGGCTGCTTGTACAGTGCCTGCGCCCAGGCCCAAGGCCGCGAGCAGAAAAAGGGGGGGAAAGCGTTTCATGAAAAGCCTCCTGGACGGGGCAGGGCAACGAGAAAAATTCTGGATGGAAATCCTGCCTTGGTTTTGGCTATTTAGAAACCCTTGATAAAGCTGGGCCGCTAAATCTCCGGCTTTTCCTACAGTTTTTTTGGTAAATAATCATTGCTCAGGCCTGAGCGGCTGCTCCGAGAACCCGTCTACAGCCTGCCCGGCCAGATGGGCTGCAATGGCTTGCACCTCGGCGCTGGCGAAGAATCGCGCAAGTTCGTCCGCCCTTTTCGAGCCGATGCCAGGCTGGGCTTGCCACTGCACGTGCGTCTGGGCAACCACTGTCGGCCAGTCACCGGGCAGCAGCACACCTTTGCCAATGGGTGCTCCTATACCGCGAACCCATTGGGAAAATGGGCGCGAGCGGGCCTGCTCGAAGGCGGCTAGCAATTGGGCTGCCCTCAGAGCGCTGATGCCTGGCACCTGTTGCAGGCGCCCCTCATCGAGCTCCAGCCAGTCGGTCATCGTCGACACCAGGCCTGCCTCGACCAGTCGCCGCCAGGTCCCTGGGCCCATCCCAGGCAGGACCAGGCCCTGTTTGCCGGCCAGCCAGCTGAGGCGGGCGATGAACTGCTCATTGCAGCCTTCTCCAGCACGCCAGCAGCTATGGGCATGGTATTGGTCGACTGCAGGTGCGTTGACTGGCTGGCGTTCGACCGAGTAATGCACGATCTGCTCGAAACGGGGGATGGTCAGCCCCGCCAGGCTAATGGCTATCTGGTCGCCTGGCCGAACGTCCAATGCCTGCCAGCGTGACAGCGAACCCAGGCTGATACGGGTCACGCGTCGGTCATCGAGGGTGACCGGCTCGAGGTGAACGATGGGGGTAACCTTGCCAGTACGGCCGACCTGGAAGCGCACATCGCGTACCTGCGCCAACTTTCGTGCGTAGGGGTATTTCCAGGCTGCGATCCAGTACGGCGCCTTGGCCTGCCAGCGTTGGGCGGGTGGGCGTTTGCCCTGGCGCAGGATCACCCCGTCGCTGGCGAAGTGTAGCGGCGTGCTGAACCAGTGGTCCCGCCACCGCGCAGCTTCTTCGGGAGTATTGATCGCAACGCTGTAATGCTGACTGTCCGCAAAACCTAACTGGACCAGCTGCGACAGGCGCTCGGTTTGCTGCTCAGGCCCGTTGGGCCAATCCCACACGAACAGACCGATGCGGGCGCCTTGTTCCTCGTCGATTTGGTGGCGAGCAAGCAGGCCGGCGACCGTGCCACGGGCATTTATACCCCCTGCGCTTGCCTGTATGTGGCCCTCAAGGCGCAAGTAGAGCTCGCCTTGAAGCGACAGATCGAGCGGGTGGGGCAGTCGCCGGACAATCCGTCCGAGTTGTGGGATGTGGCGGCTCCAATCGTGTCCCTGGACCCCGTCGCCTCGGCTGATCAACTGGGTCAGCCGGCCTTGGCGGTAGATCAGTGAAACGGCCACGCCATCGACCTTTGGCTGTATCCATAGGTCAGTCTTGCCAACCATCCAGCCGGCAACACGCTGGAAGTCGGCCAGCTTCTGCACGCCGGTGTGCGGCACGGGATGGACGACTGGGCCACCTGCGCTGGCCAGCGGCGAGGCCTGGGTCGCAAGGCCAACGCAGCGTTGCAGCATGGCCAGGTGATCGCGGCTCTGGTCATACAGCTCATCGGCCACCAGTGCCACGCCGTCACGGTGATAACGTTCGTCCCAGTGCGCGAGCGTGGCGCTCAGCTGGGCGATCTCAGCGTGTGAGCGCGACGGTGTCCAATCCGGGCACGGGTTGGCCCAGGTCGGCGGCAGGTGGAACACCACCATGATCAGCAGCAATACGATTGGCATGGCCCGCTTCCTTGCGTGGCTGAAAGTGTGCCGAGCCTATGGGTTTTTCACGGTGTTCGCCTCGGGCGGTTTGTCAGGCGATATGTCACAAAAAAGCCCCTGCCGATTGCTCGGCAGGGGCTTTCGCTCAGCGCTGTAGGAAATTACAGGCCGGCAGCGTCACGCAGCGCTTCAGCGCGGTCGGTGCGTTCCCAGGTGAAGGTGGTGAAGGTGTCGTCACCCACTGTTTTTTGTTGCGGGGTGCGGCCGAAGTGGCCGTAGGCAGCGGTTTCCTGGTACATCGGGTGCAGCAGGTCGAGCATGGTGGTGATGGCATATGGACGCAGGTCGAAGCACTCGCGCACCAGCTGGATGATCTTCTCGTCCGACACTTTGCCGGTGCCAAAGGTGTTGATCGAGATGGAAGTCGGCTGGGCCACGCCGATGGCGTACGAGACCTGGATCTCGCAGCGCTCGGCCAGGCCGGCGGCGACGATGTTCTTGGCCACGTAGCGGCCGGCATAGGCGGCGGAACGGTCGACCTTGGACGGGTCCTTGCCCGAGAACGCGCCGCCACCGTGGCGGGCCATGCCGCCGTAGGAGTCGACGATGATCTTGCGACCGGTCAGACCACAGTCACCGACCGGGCCGCCGATGATGAAGTTGCCGGTCGGGTTGATGTGGTACTGGGTACCCTTGTGCAGCAGCTCGGCAGGCAGCGTGTGCTTGACGATCAGTTCCATGACCGCTTCCTGCAGGTCTTTCTGCGATACCTCAGGGTTATGCTGGGTGGACAGGACCACCGCATCGATGCCCACGACCTTGCCACCTTCGTAGCGGCAGGTGACCTGCGACTTGGCATCCGGGCGCAGCCAGGGCAGCAGGCCAGACTTGCGTGCTTCGGCCTGGCGTTCGACCAGGCGGTGCGAGAAGCAGATCGGCGCTGGCATCAGCACTTCGGTCTCGTTGCTGGCGTAGCCGAACATCAGGCCCTGGTCACCGGCGCCCTGGTCTTCTGGCTTGGAACGGTCGACGCCCTGGGCGATGTCCACCGACTGCTTGCCGATGATGTTCATCACGGCGCAGGTGGCACCGTCGAAGCCTACGTCCGAGCTGTTGTAGCCGATGTCGATGATGACCTTGCGTACCAGGTCCTCAAGGTCGACCCAGGCCGAGGTGCTCACCTCGCCGGCAATGATCGCCACGCCGGTCTTGACCAGCGTTTCACAGGCGACGCGGGCGTACTTGTCCTGGGCGATGATCGCATCCAGCACGGCGTCAGAAATCTGGTCGGCGATTTTATCCGGATGCCCTTCGGACACGGACTCGGAGGTGAAAAGGGAGTATTCGCTCATCTCGAAGGTTCCTGAAATTTACCGATGGTGTATGTCGCCAGCCGTCCGCTGGAAATGGCGGACCTGGATCTGGAAACCGTTACGCAGGCCTACGTACAGGCTATCCCCGTGGGACAGGCCTGCCGCGTTGGCCCAGCGGGCCAAGTCGTCCTGTTCGAAGCCGAGCCACAGGTCGCCGCAGGCTTCCCGCGCCCACCCCTGGTCATGGCTGCACAACTCGGTGATCAGCAGGCTGCCGCCTGCTTTCACCCGTTTGGCCAGCTGGCACAACGCCAGGGCCGGGTCGCTGAAATGGTGCAGGACCATGTTCAGCACAACGCAGTCAGCGACCACATCCGTTGCACCCAGTGCATCGGCCAACTGCAGGTTCACATTGTCCAGCCCTTCGCGCTGGCAGACCTGGCGGGCGAGTTCGAGCATGGTCGGGCTGTTGTCCAGCGCCGTGACCTGGGCAAAGCGCCGAGCCAGGTCCGGCAGGAACCCGCCATCGCCGGGGCCGACTTCAAGCGCGCTGGCGCTTGGGTCGAAATGCAGTTTGTCGAGCAGCGCCAGCAGGCTCTCGCGGTATTGCGGCAAGCCTGCGATCAGGTCCTGCTGGGCGCGAAAGCGTTCTTCCACACGCAGGAAGAAGTCCTGGCTGGTTGCTGCGCGGCGCTGCTGCACCTGGGCGATGCGGCCCTGCACCTCAGCGGGCAAGGCCAGGTTATCGACCTCGTCGAGCAACGCGGCGTGCAGGCGCCCGCCCAGGCGCAGGCTATCGGGTAGGGCACGGCGATAGAAAATGGCGTTGCCTTCCCGACGGGTGGCGACCAGGTCGGCCTGGGCCAGCACCTTGAGGTGGTGGCTCATGCCCGACTGACCGATGTCGAAGATCTGCGCCAGCTCCAGCACGCCGAAGGAATCGTTGGCCAGGGCGCGCAGTACATTCAGGCGCAACTCGTCGCCACTGGCCTTGCACAGGGCGGCCAGTGCCTCGCGTTGTTCCGGAATTGCTTGCGCACGAAGGTTCATGGTGCGGGAGTCTAGACAGGCATCGTTGCCCTAGCAAGTTCTATATCAAAAAGTTTTGATATTGCAGGCCTGCTACCCAGTCGCCCTGGCCCTGGCGTTGCCATTGCGCCCGATGCTCGGACTAATGCACGCCGCCTGCTGCTTAAATGTTTGCCCCAAGCGCCCCAGTGGGCGAAAATGGCCGCCTTTTTCGTAATACCACCTATTCAAGCCCCCAGGAGATCAGCGATGCCCAGCCGTCGTGAACGTGCCAACGCCATTCGTGCCCTTAGCATGGATGCCGTGCAAAAGGCCAACAGCGGCCACCCCGGTGCCCCCATGGGCATGGCGGATATCGCCGAAGTTCTTTGGCGCGACTACCTCAAGCACAACCCGAGCAACCCGGCATTTCCCGATCGCGACCGCTTCGTGCTGTCCAACGGCCACGGTTCGATGCTCATCTACTCGCTGCTGCACCTGACTGGCTACGACCTGTCGATCGACGACCTCAAGGGCTTCCGTCAACTGCACAGCCGTACCCCGGGCCACCCGGAGCACGGTTACACCCCCGGGGTGGAAACCACCACCGGCCCGCTCGGGCAAGGCATCGCCAACGCCGTGGGCTTCGCCCTGGCCGAAAAGGTCATGGCGGCCCAGTTCAACCGTGACGGCCACACCATCGTCGACCACAACACCTACGTGTTCCTGGGCGATGGCTGCATGATGGAAGGCATCTCCCACGAAGTGGCCTCACTGGCCGGCACCCTGGGGCTGAACAAGCTGATCGCCTTCTACGACGACAACGGCATTTCCATCGACGGCGAAGTGCATGGCTGGTTCACCGACAATACCCCGGGGCGCTTTGAAGCCTACAACTGGCAGGTGATCCGCAACGTCAACGGCCACGACGCCGAAGAGATCAAGACGGCCATCGAGACCGCCCGCAAGAGCGACCGTCCGACCCTGATCTGCTGCAAGACCACCATCGGTTTCGGTTCGCCGAACAAGCAGGGCAAGGAAGAGTCCCACGGCGCGCCGCTGGGCAACGACGAAATTGCCCTGACCCGTAAGGCATTGGGCTGGAACCACGGCCCGTTCGAAATCCCTGCCGACATCTATGCCGAGTGGGACGCCAAGCAAGCCGGTGCCAAGGCCGAAGCCGAGTGGAACCAGCGTTTCGAGGCCTACGCCCAGGCTCATCCGGAGCTGGCCGCAGAGTTCAAGCGCCGCATGGCCGGTGACCTGCCTGCCGATTTCAGCGAAAAGGCCCAGGCCTACATCGAGGAAGTGGCGGCCAAGGGCGAAACCATCGCCAGCCGCAAGGCCAGCCAGAATGCCCTGAACGCCTATGGCCCGATGTTGCCTGAATTCCTTGGCGGCTCGGCGGACCTGGCCGGTTCCAACCTGACCCTGTGGAAGGGTTGCAAGGGTGTGGAAGCCGGCGACGCCAGCGGTAACTACGTGTTCTACGGCGTACGTGAGTTCGGCATGACCGCCATCATGAACGGCGTGGCACTGCACGGCGGTCTGGTGCCTTACGGCGCGACTTTCCTGATGTTCATGGAATATGCCCGCAATGCCGTGCGCATGTCGGCGTTGATGAAACAGCGCGTTATCCACGTCTACACCCACGACTCCATTGGCCTGGGCGAAGACGGCCCGACCCACCAGCCGATCGAGCAGCTGACCAGCCTGCGCACCACGCCGAACCTGGACACCTGGCGCCCCGCAGATGCCGTGGAGTCGGCCGTGGCCTGGAAGAACGCCCTGGAGCGCAAGGATGGCCCATCGGCGCTGATCTTCTCGCGCCAGAACCTGCAGCACCAGGCTCGCGATGCGCAGCAGCTCGCTGCCATCAGCCGTGGCGGCTACGTGCTCAAGGATTGCGCGGGCGAGCCGGAGCTGATCCTGATCGCCACCGGCTCGGAAGTGGGCCTGGCCGTTCAGGCCTACGACAAGCTGACCGAGCAGGGCCGCAACGTGCGCGTGGTGTCCATGCCGTCGACCAGCGTGTTCGATACCCAGGATGCTGCCTACAAGCAGTCGGTGTTGCCGTTGGAAGTCAGCGCCCGTATCGCCATCGAAGCGGCCCATGCGGACTTCTGGTACAAGTACGTCGGCCTCGAAGGCCGCGTCATCGGCATGACCACCTACGGTGAGTCGGCGCCGGCTTCGGCACTGTTCGAAGAATTCGGCTTCACCCTGGAGAACATCCTGGGTACTGCCGAAGAGCTGCTGGAAGACTGATGTATCAGGGAGGGCAGGATGCCCTCCTGGTCGTGCGAGGGGAGGGCGTCGCCCTCCATCGCGCCATGAGGCCGCTTCCACAGGTACTACCCTGCCAGCAACGGCGTGGTACCTGTGGAAGCGGCCTTGTGCCGCGATAGGCCGCCATGCGGCCTCGAAGCCATCACGCTTAGCGAGTCAACGAATGTCCCACTTGCGTCCCTATAAAGTTGCACTCAACGGTTATGGCCGTATCGGCCGCTGTGTTCTGCGCGCGCTGTTCGAGCGGGGCAGCAGGGCCGATTTCGAGATCGTCGCACTCAACGACCTGGCCGACCAGGCCAGCCTGGAATACCTCACCCGCTTCGACTCCACCCACGGGCGCTTTCCCGGCGAGGTCAAGGTCGATGGCGATTGCCTGCATATCAATGGCGATTGCGTAAAGGTGATGCGCAGCGCCACGCCCGAAGGCATCGACTGGGCAGCCCTGGACGTGGACCTGGTCCTGGAGTGTTCCGGGGCCTACAACACCCGTGCCGATGGCCAGCGCTTTCTTGAGGCGGGTGCGCCACGGGTGCTGTTTTCCCAGCCCATGGCCAGCGAGGCCGACGTCGATGCCACGGTGGTCTACGGTATCAACCAGGATTGCCTGACCGGCACTGAGCGCCTAGTCTCCAATGCTTCGTGCACCACCAACTGCGGTGTACCGCTGCTGAGGGTGCTGGATCAGGCATTTGGCATCGACTACGTACAGATCACCACCATTCACTCGGCCATGAACGATCAGCCGGTGATCGACGCCTATCACCATGAAGACCTGCGCCGTACCCGTTCGGCGTTCCAGTCGGTGATTCCGGTGTCCACCGGGCTTGCGCGCGGCATCGAGCGCCTGCTCCCGGAACTTGCCGGGCGAATCCAGGCCAAAGCGGTACGCGTGCCGACGGTCAACGTCTCGTGCCTGGACATCACCTTGCAGACCGCTCGCGACACCACCGCAGCCGAGGTCAACAGGGTGCTGCGCGAGGCCGCGCTGACCGGGCCGCTCAAAGGCCTGCTGGCCTATACTGAGCTGCCCCACGCCAGTTGTGATTTCAACCACGACCCGCATTCGGCCATCGTCGATGCCAGCCAGACCCGTGTATCAGGCCCGCGCCTGGTCAACCTGCTGGCCTGGTTCGACAACGAATGGGGGTTTGCAAACCGTATGCTCGACGTCGCCGGACATTTTCTGCACGTCGTCCACCCAAACCGCAACAAACAGCCCTGAAGGACCGCATTCATGACCGTGTTGAAGATGACCGACCTCGACCTGCAAGGTAAGCGCGTACTGATTCGCGAAGACCTGAACGTGCCTGTCAAGGACGGTGTGGTGACCAGCGATGCGCGCATCCAGGCGGCGCTGCCGACCATCAAGCTGGCCTTGGAAAAGGGCGCGGCGGTGATGGTCTGCTCGCACCTGGGCCGCCCCACTGAAGGTGAATTCTCTGCCGAAAACAGCCTCAAGCCGGTTGCCCAGTACTTGAGCCAGGCGCTGGGCCGCGACGTACCACTGGTGGGTGACTACCTCGATGGCGTCGAGATCAAGGCCGGCGAGCTGGTGCTGTTCGAGAACGTGCGCTTCAACAAGGGCGAGAAGAAGAACGCCGATGAGCTGGCCCAGCAGTACGCGGCATTGTGCGACGTGTTCGTGATGGACGCCTTCGGCACGGCGCACCGCGCCGAGGGTTCTACCCATGGCGTTGCCAAGTTCGCCAAGGTCGCGGCGGCTGGCCCGTTGCTGGCAGCTGAGCTGGATGCCCTGGGCAAGGCGCTGAAGGCCCCGGCCAAGCCAATGGCCGCCATCGTTGCCGGTTCCAAGGTTTCCACCAAGCTGGACGTGCTCAACAGCCTGAGCTCGGTATGCGATCAGCTGATCGTCGGTGGCGGCATCGCCAACACCTTCCTGGCGGCTGCCGGGCACCCGGTCGGTAAGTCGCTGTACGAGCCTGATCTGGTCGAAACGGCCAAGGCCATTGCCGCCAAGGTCAGCGTGCCGCTGCCTGTCGATGTGGTGGTTGCCAAGGCCTTTGCCGAAGACGCCGAAGCCACCGTCAAGGCCATTGCCGATGTCGCTGCCGACGACATGATCCTGGACATCGGCCCGCAGACCGCCGCCCAGTTCGCCGACTTGCTCAAGTCCTCCAAGACCATCCTGTGGAATGGCCCGGTCGGCGTATTCGAGTTCGATCAGTTCGGCAATGGCACCCAGGTGCTGGCCAAGGCGATCGCCGACAGCGCCGCGTTCTCCATTGCCGGTGGCGGTGATACCCTGGCGGCCATCGACAAATATGGCGTCAGCCAGGATATCTCCTACATTTCTACCGGTGGCGGCGCCTTCCTCGAATTCGTCGAAGGCAAAGTCCTGCCAGCGGTGGCCATGCTCGAAGAGCGGGCCAAAGCCTGATGAACACGGCGCCTGGCAAAAGGAGTGGCCTGGTGGCCAAGCAGTTGCCTGTGTTGCTGCTGGCCGGGCTGCTGAGCGCCTGCGCCGGCAGCCCGGATGCCCAGGACGACCCGGCGCAACCGCCCAAGGGCGGGTGCTATCAGTCCGAATGGCAAGCCGAAACCGTGCCGGTGATCAGCAAGCGCGTAGGCCCGGAAGGCCTGGAAAAGTACGACGAAGAGCACCAGCGCAAGGCGCCAGGCTGCCCTTGATCGGGCCGGCAACCTGCAGGCCGGTTTGTGGTCTTGGAGAAGGGCCGTGTGCTGCCCATCGAGGTAATTGAATGAAAGCGCTCTTGGCCGTAATGGCCCTGGCGACACTGGCAGGATGTTCACTGCTGCAGCCGGCGCAGACCGCGCCGGCGGACAACTGGACCCGCTGGGTCTGCGACACCCAGGCCGAAGTGCTGTGGCGGTTTGCCGACCCGCAGCGGGACCAGGTCGACGTGCGTCTTGGTGGCGGCGACCAGGTGTACCGGCTCAAGGCCGAGCCCGGCGCGTCCGGCGCGCTGTACAGCGACGGCATGCTGGCGTTCCACACCCAGGGTGAGGAAGGCCTGGTGTACTGGGTGGCGACCAACGATCTGATAGGGCGGGGCTGCAAGGCACCGTGACTGGCCGGGCCGCTAGGCTCTGTGTGAAAAGCCTAGGTGGCCCACACTACTTGAACAGCAACCGCCCCTGCGGCAGGCTTGCACGAAACAACGACGCTTGTCGGGAGAGAGATACACAATGGCACTCATTAGCATGCGCCAGATGCTGGACCACGCCGCCGAGTTCGGTTACGGCGTACCGGCTTTCAACGTCAACAACCTCGAGCAGATGCGCGCCATCATGGAAGCGGCTGACAAGACCGACTCCCCTGTGATCGTCCAGGCCTCGGCTGGTGCGCGCAAGTACGCGGGTGCGCCGTTCCTGCGCCACCTGATCCTGGCGGCCATCGAAGAATTCCCGCATATCCCGGTGTGCATGCACCAGGATCACGGCACCAGCCCGGATGTCTGCCAGCGTTCCATCCAGCTGGGCTTCAGCTCGGTCATGATGGACGGCTCGCTCGGCGAAGACGGCAAGACCCCGACCGACTACGAATACAACGTGCGCGTCACCCAGCAGACCGTTGCCATGGCCCATGCCTGTGGTGTGTCGGTAGAAGGCGAACTGGGTTGCCTGGGCTCGCTGGAAACCGGCATGGCAGGTGAAGAAGACGGTATCGGTGCCGAAGGCGTGCTCGACCACAGCCAGATGCTGACCGACCCTGAAGAAGCGGCCGACTTCGTCAAGAAGACCCAGGTCGATGCCCTGGCCATCGCCATCGGCACCAGCCATGGTGCGTACAAGTTCACCAAGCCGCCTACCGGTGACGTGCTGGCCATCGACCGCATCAAGGAAATCCACAAGCGCATCCCCGACACCCACCTGGTGATGCACGGCTCTTCCTCGGTACCGCAGGAGTGGCTGGCGATCATCAACCAGTACGGCGGCGACATCAAGGAAACCTACGGTGTGCCGGTCGAGGAAATCGTCGAAGGCATCAAGTACGGCGTGCGCAAGGTCAACATCGACACCGACCTGCGTCTGGCGTCCACCGGTGCCATCCGTCGTCACATGGCCATGAACCCAAGCGAGTTCGACCCGCGCAAGTTCTTCGCTGAAACCGTAAAAGCCATGCGCGACGTGTGCATCGCCCGTTACGAAGCATTCGGCACTGCCGGCCATGCCTCGAAGATCAAGCCGATCTCCCTGGAAGGCATGTTCCAGCGCTACGCCAAAGGCGAGTTGGCTGCAAAGGTCAACTAAGCCACCCGGCCTCGAAAAAACCCGCAGCGATGCGGGTTTTTCGTTTCTGGCAGTGGCTGCGAAACCGATCTGCCGTTGCGTATCACAGAATGTCAGCGAAACCGCTATCGGTCGGCTACCTTCAGTCAGTGACTGATGGTTTTGGCTTGTGATGCGTGCTATCAGCTCATGCCTGGGGTAAAACTGGATCCAACGGCCAGTTTGTAGTCGGTCATATAACAGAGATGCAGCATGGATGGCGCTCACCTTCAACTCATGCCACAGGATGGCAGCTCGGTGCTTCTGGTAGTCGACGATTACCCGGAGAACCTCATCAGTATGCAAGCCTTGTTGTCGCGCCAGGATTGGCAGGTGCTGACGGCAAGTTCGGGCCGAGAAGCCCTGAGCGCGTTGTTGGAAAACGATGTCGACCTGGTTTTACTCGATGTGCATATGCCCGAGATGGACGGCTTCGAAGTCGCTCGTCTGATGCGTGGCAGCCAGCGAACCCGGCTTACGCCCATCATTTTCCTGACAGCCAACGAGCAGTCCCAGGCCGCCGTGTTGAAAGGCTATGCCAACGGCGCCGTGGACTACATGTTCAAGCCGTTCGACCCGCAGATTCTCAAGCCCAAGGTTCAGGCCCTGCTCGACCAGCAGCGCAATCGGCGGCGTTTGCAGGCGCTGACCCGTGAACTCGACGAAGCCCGCGCCTTCAATGCATCCATTCTGGACAATGCGGCCGAGGGTATTCTGGTGGTGGATGCAGGCGGCATCATCCGCTTCGCCAACCCGGCTGTCTGTTCCCTGCTGGCAACGCCTATCGAACTGTTGCAGAACGTCGACCTGCTGGGGCTGTTGCAGCTGAGCACGCCGAGTACGTGGCAGGATTCGGCGTTCTACCAAAGCTACCTGGCCAGGCGCATCTACCGCCTGCACGACGCCCAATTGCGTCGCCCGAGCGGCGAGCTGCTGCCGGTGGCCCTGTCCTGTGCGCCCCTGCCTGCCGAGCAGCAGGCGATGGTGGTGACCGTGCTGGACATGTCGGCGGTGCACAACCTGCACCAACAGCTCGAATACCAGGCCATTACCGACCCACTTACCGGCCTGCTTAACCGCCGTGGGTTCTACCAGGCGGCCGAAGGGGCATTGCTGCGCAATGAGCGCTCCGACCGGGCGCAGGCCTTGATGTACATGGACCTGGATGGCTTCAAGCGTATCAACGATTCCCTCGGCCACGATGCAGGTGACCGGGTATTGCGCTGGGTGGCCGAGCAGCTCAAGGATTGTCTGGGCAGTGAAGCCCTGCTGGCGCGCATGGGCGGAGACGAATTCACCGCGCTGTTCGACGGCTTGCCCTATGCCGAGCAAGCCGGGCGCTACGCCGAGCGGCTGCTCGAGCGCATTGCCATCAGCCACCAGATCGATGGGCTGGACGTATGCCTGGGCGTGAGCATCGGCATCGCTACCTACCCCGACTGCGGTGGCAACGTCGAAGGCTTGCTGCGCGCAGCCGACGCGGCCATGTACGCTGCCAAGCAGGCAGGGCGCCAGCAGTATCGCTTCTACGACCAGGAGCTCAATGGCCGCGCCCGTTCCCGCCTGATGCTCGAAGACGGCGTGCGTACGGCCATCGAGCAGCAGGATTTTACCTTGGTGTATCAACCGCAAGTGGCCTTCGCCGATGGTCGCCTGCGCGGCTTCGAAGCCCTGCTACGCTGGCAGCACCCCAGCGTTGGCGATGTGCCGCCAGGCCTGTTCATTCCCCTGCTCGAGGAAGCGCGGCTGATCAACCGCCTGGCCGGCTGGATCTACGGACAGAGTGCTGCCCAGCGCCAGGCCTGGTACCAATGCTTTGCGACCGACATTGTGTTGGGCATAAGCCTGAGCCGGGCCCAGTTCGTCTCGCCAAGCCTGGTCGAGGAGCTGCAACGGGTCATCCAGCGCTATAGCCTGCAGCCAGCGCACCTGGAAGTGGAAGTGGCCGAAACCTCGCTCATGTACAACATCGATGCGGCGGTCAAGCAGGTCGACCGGTTGCGCGCGCTGGGTGTACGTGTGGCGCTGGACGATTTCGGCGCCGGTGACTGCTCACTGCGTATGCTGCGCGATTTGCCCATCGATACCCTGAAACTCGATCGCCACCTGGTGGCGCGCCTGCCGGACGCGTCGGCCGATGCGGCGCTGGCACGCAGCGTCATCGGGCTGTGTGCCGATTACGGGATCACCGTGATTGCCGAGGGCGTGGAAACCCAGGCCCAGGCTCAATGGCTCAAAGCCGCAGGCTGCCAATACGTTCAGGGCTTCTTGGTAGCGCACCCTATGACAGCTGCCGATGCCGGCAACTTCCCGGCAATTTTCCCCTGGCCTGCCCCGCCAGCGGGTTAGAATTCGCGTTCGTTACGCCGACTGTACTGCCATGACCGTCCTACGCTACCTGCAAGCTTACCCACCGCACCTGCAACAACAGGTGCGGCAGATGATCGACAGCGACCGCCTTGGCGAATACCTGCACAAGCGCTACCCCGAGCGCCACGAGGTACAAAGCGACAAGGCCTTGTACGGCTACGCCCAGGAACTGCGCCAGCGTTTTCTGCGCAGTGCACCGCCACTGGACAAGGTGCTGTTCGACAGCCGGCTGGACCTGACCCACCGGGCGCTGGGCCTGAACACTGCCGTCTCTCGCGTGCAGGGCGGCAAACTCAAGGCCAAGAAGGAAATCCGCATCGCCTCGCTGTTCAAGGAGGCTGCGCCGCAGTTTCTGCGCATGATCGTGGTGCATGAGTTGGCCCACTTGCGCGAGCGTGACCACAACAAGGCGTTCTACCAGCTCTGTCAGCACATGGAGCCGGACTACCATCAACTGGAATTCGACCTGCGCGTCTACCTGACCTATCGGGAGTTGCCGGGTAACGCTTGAGGACCCGCAGCATGGAAGTAAGCAAGACCAAGAGCAGTTTCTACCGCCGTCTTTATGTCGCCTGGCTGATCGACCGCCAGGCCGCTACCAGCGTGCCTGCGCTGATGGAGGCTACGGGCATGCCCCGGCGCACGGCCCAGGACACCCTTGCAGCGCTGGCCGATCTGGACATCGTCTGCACCTTCGAGCAGCAAGAAGGCGCGCGCAATCACGCAGGCCACTACCGCATAAAGGACTGGGGGGCCATCGACCGGCAGTGGATCGAGCGTCACCTGAATCAAATACGCAAGGTACTGGGTTATCCCTGACCTTTACCCGTTAAGGCCACTGCAATAAAAACCGTAGGTTCGGCCAGAATAGAGGCTAGATGACACTATTGGCCGCTGCCCCGACCAGAGCCTTTGTGTAAGCTCACCCGCAGTGTACGTTTCTTCACCGCGCAAGGGCTTGGGCATGCGGCTGATGCTTTGTGTTCTCGGGTTACTGGCCACTGTCATGGCGCCTCCGGCCGCCGCCTCCGGCAAGCTGCGCCTGGTATCGGATCATTGGCCGCCCTTCACCGACGCCAGTATGCCTGGCGGCGGTCTGGCCATCAGCATCGTGACCACGGCGCTGACGCGGGCGGGGTATAGCAGCAGCTTCGAGGAGGCACCCTGGGCTCGGGCCCTGGCAGGCGTCGGGGACGGTCGTTACGACATACTGATCAACGCCTGGCACAACGAATCGCGTGCGCGCATCGGACTTTTTTCCAGCGCCTACCTGAACAACCGTATCCGCCTGCTGCAGCGTAAGGGTGCGGGCCTGCATTATGAGCACATCTCGGACCTGTATCCCTACAGCATCGCCGTGGTGCGTGATTACGCCTACTCGAGCGCGTTCGACGGCAATACCCGCTTGCACAAGGTAGCGGTGAGTACATTTTCGTCCGCCGTGCGCATGCTGGCGGCAGGGCGTGTGAGCCTGGCCGTGGAGGACGAGTACGTGGCCCGCTATCACCTGCAGCGCGAGCCGGACAATGTGCGTGACAAGGTGGAGCTGGTGGAGCCTGTACTGGGCGAAAACCCGCTGCACATTCTGGTTAGCTTGAAGCACCCGGACCACCAGTCGATCGTCGCTCGCTTCGACGCGGCCATCGCCGCCATGAAGGCCGATGGCAGTTATGAACGGTTACTGCATCAGTATGGTTTCTAGGCGAGCAGGGGTGGCGTTACGATGCGCCGGCTTGGCAATGGCTTCAGGATTGCAGCTTCGCAGCTCATGGTGCCGGGGGCCGCTCTGCGGCCCATCGCGGCACAAGGGCCGCTCCTACAAAGACCGCGTTTGCCTGCAAGTCGGTGCATCCAAAGGCAATCGATTTCTCGGGTGGGAGCGGCCTTGCCGGGGCGCCGGACCGGCCGCGATGGGCCGCAAAGCGGCCCCGGCAGTATGCGCTGCGAAGCTGAAATATCAGGCTATTGCATAGCCCCTACCAATCCGCTGTCCCTGGAGATTCGCCAGCCTGCGAAGACTAATCAAAGCTATTCATCCTTGCTCCAGACCTAACGCGAAGCGCCACCTGCCGGAGCATCCTTCTTGATCAAATGCGCCGCCAACGTACGCAGCGGAGCCAATTGGCGGCAGATCAGTGCCAGTTGCGTCTGTACCAGGCGCTGATGTTCATCCACCTCTTCGGGCATCTGCTCCAAGGCGTTGGCAAGCGCTTCTTCGGCATCGCTGTGAATCGCTACCGGTGAGCGCGCCGCCAGGCCATTGGCTATTTCCTCAAGGCTGTTTGCCAGGCGGCTGCCTGCGTCTTCGATCAAGTGCTCCCGTGCGTCGGCCGGCAGAGCCGTGTCACGGTGGGCGCCCAGTCCCGACAGGTAGCTGAGCAGGGTGTGCGACAGCACCAGGAAGCGGAAGCCCACATCGGCCTCCTTGCGAAAGTGGCCAGGCTCCATGAGCATGTTAGCCAAGGTCGTCGACAGGGCCGCATCGGCATTGTGGGCATTGCGCCGCGCCAGGCGATAGGCCAGGTCGTCGCGCTTGCCGTAGGCATATTGCTGCATGATCTGGCGCAGGTACTCGCTGGCACAGATCAGCGTGTTGGCCAAGGCCTTGTTCAAGCGGCGGCCTTGCCAGTCGGGCAGGAACAGGAACACGGCAAGAATGGCGATCAGGCTCCCGACCAGGGTGTCGAACAGCCGCGGCAGGAACAGCCCGTAGCCGTCGCCGATCTGGTTGAAACAGAACAGCACCATCAGTGTGATCGCAGCGGTGGCCAGGGTGTAGCGCGTGGTTCGGTTGACGAAGAACACCACCCCCGCCACGACCGCGAACAGCGACTGGATGACCGGGTTGGGGAACAGGTCGAACAGCGCCCAGCCGACGGTCAGGCCCACGGCAGTGCCGATGATGCGCTGCACCAGTTTGCGCCGGGTTGCTCCGTAGTTGGGTTGGCACACGAACAGCGTGGTCAGGATGATCCAGTAGCCCTGGGTCGGGTGGATCAGGTGCACCATGCCGTAACCGATGGACAGGGCCAGCGGCAGGCGCAGGGCGTGGCGGAACAACAGCGAGGTGGGCGTCAATTGCGTACGCAGGCGCTTGCCCATGTCCTTGAGCGAGCGCGGCGAGCGGTCCAGCAAGCTGCTGTCGCTGGCATCGGCCAGGCTGTCAGGGTTGCTTGCGGCACCGAGCAGGCGATCGAGCGTGGCCAGGTTGGCCGCCAGTGCACGTAGTGAACGCAGCAGCCCGCGCCAGGCCGGGTTGTTCTGGCCGCGCAGGTGTTCGAGCGAAGCGTTGAGGTCTTCGAGTGCCTCGGTAAAGCCGCTGGCCAACACGAAGGGTTGGCGCAACCGAATCGAGCGTGCAAGTTCCTGGCACGAGGCACCTTGCTTGCGCAGCAGGCGCTGGCACCGGAACATCACATCGCTGTGGAAGAAAGCTTCGGCCAGTGCATTGTAGGGGTAGTGGGAGGCGCTGACCCGCTCATGGATGTCCTGGGCCAGGAAGTAGAGTTTCAGGTAACGGCTGACCTTGGAGTTGGGCTGGCTGTTGCCCACCCGGTGCAGGATGATTTCCTTCGCCGCGTTGAGGGCCGCCACCACCTTGCCATTTTGCTGGGCGAGTTCGAGCCGACGTGCTTCGACGTCCAGGGTGCGGACAGGCTCGAACAGGCTGGCCTTGAGCTTGAGATAGCTGCCCAGTTCGAAGAACAGCTTCGCCAGGCTCTGCTGCACCGGCTGGTTGGAGAACAACGCCTGCCACAGCACCGAGAGCAGCCCATACCAGGCCGCGCCTGCCACCAGCAGCATGGGTTCGTGCCAGAAGTCCGTCACCTGCCCGCCGCGCTGGTCCACGCCGATCATCGTGTAGACCGCCGTGATGAGTGTTGCCGATGCGATGGCGCCGTAGCGCTCGCCCAGGGCGCCCAGCATGGTCAAGGCAAACGCTGCCAGGGCCAGGGCGCAGACGAAGATCAGGGGGTAGGGGAACAGCAGTTCGACCGCGAGCGCCGCGATGGCAAAACAGACCAGGGTGACCGCCAGGGCGCTGAGGCGGCCTTGCCAGCTGTCGTCGGTTTCAGCCAGGGCACTGGCGATGATGCCCAGAAACAACGGGATCAGCAGGGCCATTTCGTTCTGGTGCCAGCACAGGGCAAGGCTGCCGGTAAGGGCAATGGTTACCCGGATGCTGTAGCTGAACTTGTCCTGGCCCCACAGGCGACGCAGTGAATGACGTAACGAGCTCGATGACATGATGGCCTGCCGGGCAGTGATCGTAGAAATACCGTAGCGATGAGCGGGGCCGCCAGGCGCCCCGCCACCCGCTATTGAGCACGTGCCAGCAAGAAGCGTTCCGTGCTGCGCGGTGGATTCTACCCTAGACGAACTGCGCTGCGGCGTTGGCCGATGCCCAAGCCCACTGGAAGTTGAAGCCGCCCAGGTGCCCCGTGACGTCCAGCACTTCACCGATGAAGTAAAGCCCCGGGCTCTTGAGCGACTCCATGGTCTTGGACGAGACCTCACGGGTGTCCACACCGCCCAAGGTCACCTCGGCAGTGCGGTAACCCTCGGTGCCGGCAGGCACCAGTTGCCAGCGTGCCAGCTTGTCGGCGATCAGGGCCAGTTCAGCCGGTGTGTACTGCTTCATCGGCTTGGATTCGAACCACTGCTCGGCCAGCAAAGTGGCCAGCTTGCGCGTGAACACCTCACCCAGCACGGTCTTGAGTTCAGCATTGCCGCGCTCGGTTTGCTGGGTCTGCAACCAGTCCAGCGCATCGCGGTCAGGCAGCAGGTTGATCTCAAGCGTATCGCCGGCTTCCCAGAACGATGAGACCTGCAGGATCGCCGGGCCGCTCAGGCCCCGGTGGGTGAACAGCAGGTTTTCACGGAAGCTGGTGCCGTTGCAGCTGGCGGTGCAGTCCAGCGAGGTGCCGGACAGCTCGCTGCACATGGCCTTGAGCTGGGGCTCGGTGATGGTGAATGGCACCAGGCCCGCGCGGGTCGGCAGCAAGGTATGGCCGAACTGTCGGGCCACCTGGTAGCCGAAACCGGTCGCACCCAACGTCGGGATGGACAGACCACCCGTCGCGATCACCAGCGACTGGCAGGCGAATGGGCCGGCGCTGGTCTGCAGCAGGTAGCCGTTGTCGGTCTTGTCGATCTGCTCGATGCTGGTGTGCATGCGAATCTGGGCGCCGGCCTCGTCGCACTCGGCCAGGAGCATGTCGAGGATGTCGCTGGCCTTGTTGTCGCAGAACAGCTGGCCGAGCTTTTTTTCGTGGTAGGGCACGCCGTGCTTGCACACCAGCTCGATGAAGTCCCACTGGGTGTAGCGAGCCAGGGCCGACTTGCAGAAGTGCGCGTTGTGCGAAAGAAAGTTGCTCGGCTCGGTGTACAGGTTGGTGAAATTGCAGCGCCCGCCGCCGGACATCAGGATCTTCTTGCCTGGCTTGTTGGCGTGGTCGAGCAGCAGGACCCGGCGGCCTCGGCGGGCGCTGAGCTGGGCACACATCAGGCCGGCAGCGCCTGCGCCCAGGATGATCACGTCGGTGGAGTGCACGGTGTTACCTCATCAATAGCCGAGGCCGCGTTGCGGCCCATCGCAGGCACGCCAGCGCCTACAGGGACGGCAACTGGCTGGAGGCCTGTGATGATCCTGTAGGGGCTGGCTTGTCTGCGATAGGCTGCAACGCGGCCCGAAAAAATGTCAGACGATGCGGACTTTCAGGGAGCGGCCCTTGATCTTGCCGCTATTCAAGCGTTGCATGGCCTGCTTGGCCAGCGCCCGCTCCACCGCCACAAACGCCTGGAAATCAAAGATCGCAATCTTGCCCACCTGCTTGCCGGGGATACCGGCATCACCGGTCAGCGCACCGAGAATATCGCCCGGGCGCAGTTTGTCCTTGCGCCCGGCTGCGATGCACAGCGTACTCATGACCGGCAGCAGCGGCTCACCGCCCTTGTTCTTGAGACTGTCCAACAGGTCCCAGCGCAGCGGGCTCTTCTGCAAGGCTTCGATGGCCTGGGCGCGATGGCCTTCGGCAGGTGCGACCAGGCTGACCGCGATACCCTTCTCGCCAGCGCGGCCGGTGCGGCCCACGCGGTGCACGTGGATTTCGGCATCACGCGCCAGCTCTACGTTGATAACCATGTCCAGGCCGTCGATATCCAGGCCACGGGCGGCCACATCGGTGGCCACCAGCACCGAGCTGCTGCGGTTGGCGAACATGGTCAGCACCTGGTCGCGATCACGCTGCTCCAGGTCACCGTGCAGCGCCTGAGCCACGATGCCCTTGGCCGTAAGGTGGGCCACCACGTCTTCGCACTGCTGCTTGGTGAAGCAGAATGCCACGCAGGACTGCGGGCGATAATGGCCCAGCACCCGGGTAACCGCTTCAAGGCGCTGTTCGGGAGCGATTTCGATGAAGCGCTGCTCGATCTGGTTGTCGGTATGCAGGCTTTCGACTCTGACCTGCTGCGGGTCGCGCATGAAATCGGCCGCCAGCTGCTTGATGCCAGAGGGATAGGTGGCGGAGAACAGCAAGGTCTGACGGCGCGCTGGGGTCTTGGCGATGATGCTGGCGATGGCATCGAAGAAGCCCATGTCGAGCATGCGGTCGGCTTCGTCGAGGATCAGCGTGTTCAGGCCGCCCAAAACCAGCGTGCCCTTGTCCAGGTGCTGCTGGATGCGGCCCGGGGTGCCGACGATGATGTGCGCGCCGTGCTCCAGAGAGGCGATCTGCGGGCCCAGCGACACGCCGCCACACAGCGTCAGGATCTTGATGTTGTCTTCGGCACGGGCCAGGCGACGCAGTTCCTTGGCCACCTGGTCGGCGAGCTCGCGGGTAGGGCACAGCACCAGCGCCTGGCAGCCGAAGTACCGAGGGTTGATCGGGTTGAGCAAGCCGATACCGAAGGCGGCGGTCTTGCCGCTGCCGGTCTTGGCCTGGGCGATCAGGTCCTGGCCCTTGAGAATGACCGGCAGGCTCTGGGCCTGGATCGGCGTCATCGAGGTGTAGCCGAGAGCGTCCAGGTTGGCCAGCATGGCGGCGGACAACGGCAAGGTGGCAAAGGCGGTGGAATCGGTGGTCACGAGGCGGGCCTGCGGTGCGAAGCGAAAAATGCTGCACAGTCTACCAGCCCCGACGCCATTCGCCCTAAGACTCCACGTGCTCTTCCGGACGACGGGCACGCCTTCCGTCCGTCGGCGCCAGTTGCAGGAAGATGGCCGCCGCCAGCATGGCCATGATGCCGATGGTGAAGAACGTCAGCTGGAACGCACCCAGGGTGGTTTCCACGCCTTCGGCGCTGCCTGCTGCCGTGAAGCCGCCCAGCAGCGCGCCAGCACAAGCCACCCCCAGGCTCAGCGACAGCTGGGCCACCACCGACAACAAGCTGTTGCCGCTACTGGCGCTGGCATCGTCCAGGTCGATCAGCGTCACCGTGTTCATGGCAGTGAACTGCAGGGAGTTCACGGCGCCCAGCAGGCCCAGTTGCACCAGCAGCAACCAGTACGGGGTCTGCTCGTCCACCAGGCCCAGGCCAGCGAGCAGCACGCCCAGCAGCACCGTGTTGCCAGTCAGGATGATGCGGTAACCGAGCCGTTCGATCAGCGGCCTGGCGACGGACTTGGCGACCATGGCCGCCGCCGCCAAGGGGATCATGCTCATGCCCGCCTGGGCCGGTGAATACCCAAGCGCTACCTGAAGCAGCAGCGGTACCAGGAACGGCAGTGCACCGCTGCCCAGGCGGGCGAACAGGTTGCCCAGGATACCGATGGCGAAGGTACGTACGCGGAACAGGCTCGGAGAGAACAACGGCTCCGGGTCGCGCCCGGCTCGCAGCCAGTAGGCCGCCAGGCAGGCCATGCCGGCGAACAGCAGCAACATGACGCGCAAGTGCGGCAGGTGCAGCTCGCCCAGGCCTTCCATGGCGATGGTGATCAGCACCATCGCGGCGCCGAACAGCAAAAAGCCCGGCCCGTCGAACGTAGTGCGCTCGGCGCCGCGCAGGTCGGGTATGAACTTCCAGACGGCGTAACAGCCCAGCAGGCCGACCGGCAAGTTAAGCAGGAAGATCCAGTGCCAGCTCAGGATCTCCACCAGCCAGCCACCTACCGTGGGGCCCAGCAATGGCCCGAGCAGACCAGGGATGGTGATGAAGCTCATGATGCGCACCAGTTCGGTGCGAGGGTAGGCGCGCAGCACCACCAGCCGGCCGACCGGCAGCATCAGCGCCCCGCCGAGCCCTTGCACGATCCGCGCGAAGATCAGAAAGCCCAGGCTGTTGGCCACTGCGCACAGCAACGAGCCGAAACTGAACAGCAGGATGGCGCTGAAGAAGATGCGCTTGGTGCCGAAACGGTCGGCGATCCAGCCCGAGGCGGGGATCAGCAAAGCCACGGTGAGCATGTACGAAATGATCACACCCTGCATGCGCAAGGGGTCTTCGGCCAGGGAGCGGGCCATGGCGGGCAGCGCGGTGTTGAGAATGGTGCCGTCCAGCGACTGCATGAAGAAGGCGATCGCCACCACCCATGGCAGCCAGCGGGCGGTGATGGGGTCGAGCGGGTTGCGTTCGGGCATGACGTCCTCGTCTGTCTGTACTGGCCTCTCGACGGCAAGCGCCGCGCCTACGGGGCGGGGCAGGCGTGGCTACCGCCGTGAGATGGCCGGCAAAATCCAATCACAATGTCAGCGTCAGCGCTTTGACCAGCGCGCCGGGCAAATGACTCGATCCGGTGCTGCGTTGCCCGTAAGTGCTGGTCGACAGAATCAGCTCCCGCTCGCACGTCAACGCCTCCAGTTGCTCGCCCAGCAGGTTGTACAGGCTGTCATCGAAGCGCATCGTGTTGACCGGCCCCTGGATCTGCCCGTCCTGCACCCAGAACGTGGCGAAGCGGGTCAGGCCGGTCATGCGCGCTGCGGGCAGGTCGGAGTAGTTCAAGTACCACAGGTTGCTGATGTACAGGCCGGTGCCGAGCCGCTCCAGAACCTGTTCACGGGGTAATTGGCCGGGTGCGAGGCTGAGCGCACAGGGCGACTCGTGGCTGTCGGCCCCGTTGGCCAACACCCCGAACTCGGCCGCGCTGCGCGCGCAAACCAGGCGTCGTGCTGGCTTGCCCTGCTCGATCAGCGCCACGTCCAGGCGCGGTGAGCCCTCGTCGGAGAACGCTGGACTCAGTGAGCCGCTGACCTGCTCGGTGAAGCTGATCAGTGGGCTCAGGGTGGCGTCACCGCTGTACAACCGCTGCAGGGCACTGCTGCCGGTCGCCAGGGCCTGCGCCGAGAAGCCACCCCAGCACAGCATGCCGGCGATTTCGTCCATGGCCGCTGGCGCCAGGTAGGCGCGGTAGCTGCCCGGTTGCAGTACCACCGGCGCACGCCCCAGGTAGCCCAACTGTGCCCGAGCCTGACGCAGGCGGGCGGTGAAGTCGTCGGCACGCCATACCTGCCCGGCATAGTTGGCCTTGACCGCCTGGCCGCTCTCGTGGAACAGGCTCCAGTCGATGTTGAAGCTATTGGCCTGGTGCCAGCCAAAGGCGCCGAACGAGCTGGCGAAACCCCGCCAGATCGGGCCTGCGGCATAAATGCCGACCAGGTCCAGGTCACCGGTTTCCTGTTCCAGCAGGGCCAGCACCTCATTCAGGTCGGGCAGAGCATGCGTCTGTTGGCTATCACTGCGCCAGGCACTTTCATCCAGCCTCAGGTACGGGTCTGCCGCCAGTAGCGGCAGCATCTGGCGCAGTTGCGACAGGGCATCGAGCAGGCGCTGGCGGTCCAGGTGCGCATCACCGCTAAGGGTCACTTGTTGCTCGGCCTGACGACCAGCGTGGATCAAGCGCAGGTGAGCACTGGCCTGGCTCACCTCGCCCGCCTGACGGACCTTGGCGTGGTTAAAGCGCACGAATTGCGACTGCTCGGCGCTCAACCCCAGGGTGTAGTGTTCGCCTGCTTGCAGGGCAGCGCCCAGGGTGTCGATGAGTGATTGGAAGGCCTGTTTCATCATGCATCTCCTCCAAACACGTCGATGGCGCTGAACACGCAAGCTGGCGAGGCGTGCCCAACCCGGATCACCTGGTTGGGCTCGCCCTTGCCACAATTGGGCGTCCCCAGGACCTGGAAGGTGCTGCGGTCGCCGACGGCGGCCAGGTTGCGCCAGAACCGTGCGGAAATGCCGCGGTAGTTGGGGTTCTTCACGATGCCCTTGAGTTCGCCATTCTCGATCAGTTGGCCCCATTCGCAGCCGAACTGGAACTTGTTGCGCGCATCGTCGATGGACCAGGACCGGTTGGTGCGCATCAGGATGCCATGCTCGATACCTGCGATCAGCTGATCCAGGGACTGGTCGCCCGGCTCTATGTTCAGGTTCGCCATGCGGTCGATCGGCGCCCGGTTCCAGCCGCAGGCGCGGCTGTTGGCCACGCCGCCAAGACCAGAGCGGAACTGGGAAAGGGCACCGCCCAGCGGGCGCAGCAGCACGCCGTCCTGAATGAGAAATTGCTTGCTGGCCGGCGTGCCATCGTCGTCGTGGCTGTAGCTGGCCAGCTCTTCGTTCAAGGTCGGGTCGAAGGTTACGTTCAGCAGGGAAGAGCCGTACTGCAACTGGCCAAAGTCACTGGCTTTGACGAAGCTGGTACCGGCGTAGTTGCGCTCATCGCCCAGGATGCGGTCCATCTCCAAGGGGTGGCCGATGGATTCGTGGATCTGCAGCATCATCTGGTCAGGCATCAACAGCAGGTCGCGTACGCCGCTGGGCGTGTTCGGCGCCTGCAGCAATTGCAGGGCCTGGTCGGCAACCTGCCGGGCCGAGCCCCTCAGGCCGCAGCGCTCGATGATTTCGAAGCCGCCCTGCTGACCGAAGTTCTCCCTGCCCAGGCTGCGGCTCTGGCTGTCCTGGCCATCGCTGGCCGTCACGGCCAGGCCAGGGAACAGAAAGCGCTGGGCCTGGCGCAGTTCGGCACCGGCCGAGTTCAGGTAAGTCTGCTCGACCAGGCTCATGCCAAGGCTTGCCTGCCAGTCCACCAGGCGCGAGTCCGACGGCACGCTGGCCGACTCTTCGGCGAGCAAGCCGAGGCAGTCGGCAAGGCCCGGCATCGGTTGGTCGAAATGAGGCGAAAGGTAATCGTGGCGCCCGGTCGGCACAGGCTGTTCGCGCAGGTCCAGCAGGCTGTAGCGGGCAATCTGTCGAGCGAGGGTTTCAGCCTGCTCCAATGCGCGCTGCAGGCCACTCTGGGACAGATCGGCCGTGGCGGCGTAGGCCTCCACACCGTTGATGCGCACGGTCAGCATGGCGCCCTCGTCCTGGCTCAAGGCAGGCGGCTCGGCGACGTTGCGGCGCACGGACAATGCCTGGTGCGACTGCCTGACATGGCGCAAGGAAAACAGATCGGCCGTGCTGCGCAGGGCGGCGAAGCGCTGGCGCAGCAGGGTGCTGGAATCGAACATGGACAAGCCTCCGGATACACGGTGGCTCCCTGGAACCACGCGCTGGGCAATGCCGAGACGGGCCGCGCTGCGGGCTCGGGCAATGCCGGGTCATTATGGCAGCCTACTGATGTGCTGGTCAGGCATTAACGGGCGTTTGCGTTGCGGCGAACTCTGAGTCGGCTTCTTTTTGAATCGCAGCCTTGAGCACTGCGTGCAAATGCACGGCCACAGGGTGCGCGGTGTCTGTCAACAGGTAGATGCCGTGCGCGGGAAGCGTCGGCAGGTCCTGGTCATGCAAAAAAACGAGCGAGTCGTCGGCTTCGAGTTCCTCGACGATGCCAACTGCCAGGCCACTTTTGACACAGGCCAGTACCGCATGCCAGTTGGCACTTTCCAGCAGGATACGGTACGCAATGCCTTCGGCTTTCAATGCCTGTACCGCTGCCTCCCGGTAGGGACAGCCCTTTAGCTGCAATGCCAGAGGTAGCGGGCGGCTGTGATCGCGGATGAAGCCCTTCGCGGCGGCCCAACGGGGTTTTGTGGGGCGCAGCCAGTCACCCTGTTGGATGTGCTCGCTGCTGACCGCCACGGCCAGGTCTAGTTGCTGCCTGGCAAACAGGTCCAGCAACTGCGCGCTGGAGCACGCCACAGCTTCCAGCTCCATCTTCGGATTACTGGCAACGAATACCGGCAGGCATTCACTCATGAGCGTGGCGGCATAGCCATCCGGTACCCCCAGACGGACTTTGCCTGTCAGTTGCCGGGGGGACAGCGTCGCCAGCAGCTTGTCGTGGGCGATCAGAAAGCGTGTCGTCTCGCCCAGTAGATGCCGGCCTGCGGGGGTGAGCTCCACTGCCTGGTTGCTGCGCGCAAACAGCTGTTGGCCAACCTGCTCTTCGAGCTTCTGTATCTGCGTGGTCACCGCTGAAGGACTGCGATGGACATAGTCTGCCGCTGCGTTGAAACGACCGAGTCGAGCCACGGCCTGAAAAGTTCGCAACACATTGATATCTAGACCTTTGCCCATGAAAGCACCTGGTTTGGCTGGATCGAATCAGCACTTCGATTTAATCAACTGTACAGGCTTTATACCCCTTCCTAAGGTGAGGTCAACGAATGTCCAACTGCCGAAATGCCTAGGCAGCGGGCACCGGATAACAGCGTGCCTGCGCTCTGCGCCTAGCCAAGAGGCTGAGTTTGTTTAATGAGCGCTTGGCTGATCGGGTAGAGGTGGGTGGCCGTAAATCCACTCTTTACCATCGCCCGCGTCATTTGGAGGTGTAGAGATGCAACATAACTGGCCCTCCCACATTTTCCTGCAAACAACCTTTGTCCTGTCCTGGAGTTCCGGTTTCATTGGCGCCCGGCTCGGCACGCAGGATGCAGGCGCAGTGAACTTGCTGTTCTGGCGCTTCCTGTTGGTCAGTCTTTGTTTATTGCCGTTTGTTTTGCATCGATTACGTAACCTGTCCTGGGCGCAAGTTCGCTACAACGCGGTCATCGGCTTCCTGGCTCAGTTCGCTTACCTGATCAGTGTCTACATTGCCATACGCGGTGGCTTGCCTGCGGGGATAGCCGCCATCATCTGCGCGCTGCAGCCCCTGATCACGGCGGCGATGGGTAGTGCGGATCAGCAGGAGCGAAGCGGCAGGCAGGAGTGGCTTGGGCTGGTACTCGGGTTTGCCGGGGTCAGTGTGGTGATTCTTGGTGAGTACAGCCTGTCTTCCACTCGGCTCGAGCTATGGCTGTATGCGCTGCCGCTGATTGCCGCGATCACGTTATCGATCGCCACCCTTTACCAACGGCGACAGTCGGTCATGGGCACGGATCACAGTAAAGAGGGCTTGTTGATGCCGCTCTTCCTGCAATCGAGCGCGACGCTGGTACTGCTCAGTGTCACAGGAGTGCCGTTGCGCCTGATCGAGCTGCCCAGCAGTGCTCAGGTATGGGTGGCGGTGGCGTGGTTGACCTTGTTTTCGACCTTCATCGCCTACCTGAGCCTGTGGATACTCTTGACCAAACTGTCGGCAACACGGGTGTCCGCGTTGGTTTACCTGGAACCCCCTGTAACGCTCATTTGGGCGGCGTTGATGTTCGGCGATGCCATTCATTGGACGACCTACCTGGGTATCGCGATAGTCGCCACTGGCATTGCCATCACCCGCACCGCTCGACGTGTGCCGTCAGCAGGGGAGTGCCCGCAACGATGAGCGGGCCAAGGCCACTTTCTAGAACCACTCTTGTTGCATGTTCAAGCTGGTGTCATCGCGCGCTTCAAGCAAGGCCAGGTCTGCATGGCAGCCCGGTATTTCGCAGGTCAGGAAATACCGGGCTGCCTGCAGCTTGCCGAGGTAGAAGTCGCGGTCAGCCGCGGCGCGCTGAAGCAGACCGAGTTCGGCATGAATCGCCTGTTCCAGCCAGCGCCAGCCAATCACGCAATGGCCGAAGACCTTGAGGTAAAGGGCCGAGTTGGCCAGGGCGCCGGCGACCTTGCCCTGGGCCAGGTCGCCGAGCAGGGCAAGGGTGACACCTTGCAAGCGATTGACCAGCTGTTCCAGTGGCTGGCGCAGCGGGTCGAGGTTGGGGTGATGGCTGGCGCGCTCACCAGTGACAGCGATCAGGCGCATCAAGTGCTTGAGCCCGGCACCCCCGTTCTGGGCCAGCTTGCGGCCCAGCAAATCGAGCGACTGGATGCCCTCGGTCCCTTCGTGGATGGGGTTCAGGCGATTGTCACGGTAATACTGCTCGACCGGGTACTCCCGGGTGTAGCCGTGGCCGCCGAGAATCTGGATGGCCAGTTCGTTCGCTTTCAGGCAATACGCCGAGGGCCAGGATTTGACGATGGGCGTCAACAGGTCGAGCAGCGCCTGGGCCTGCTGGCGAGTGTCTTCATCGGGCGCCGTGTGGGTGTCGTCGAACAGGCGCGCCGCATACAAGCCCAGGTCGAAAGCGCCTTCCACATAGGCCTTTTGCGCAAGCAGCATCCTTTTGACATCGGTGTGCTCGATGATCGGGATGGCCGGGGTTTGCGGGTCCTTGTTTTCGGCTGATCGGCCCTGTGGGCGCTGCCGCGCATAGTCCAGCGAGTACAGGTAACCGGCGTAACCGAGCATGACCGCGCCCATGCCGACGCCGATGCGTGCTTCGTTCATCATCTGGAACATGCAGGCCAGGCCTTGATGTGGCTGGCCGACCAGATAGCCCACGCACTGGCCGTTGTCGCCGAAGTTCAGCGCCGTGGACGTGGTGCCGCGCCAGCCCATCTTGTGAAACAGCCCCGCCAGCACTACGTCATTGCGCGAGCCCCGGCTGCCGTCGGGCCCGACCAGGTACTTGGGCACGATGAACAGCGAGATGCCTTTGACCCCCGGTGGGGCATCCGGCAGTTTGGCCAGGACCATGTGCACGATGTTTTCCGACAGCTCATGGTCACCGCCGGAGATGAAAATCTTGTTGCCCCGGAGCCGGTAGCTGCCGTCACCGGCCGGTTCTGCGCGGGTGCGGATGTCAGCCAGCGATGAGCCGGCGTGGGGTTCGGTCAGGGCCATGGTGCCGAAGTAGCGGCCCTCGATCATCGGCTGCAGGTACAGGCGCTTTTGTTCTTCGCTGCCGAAGCTCTCGATCAGGTTGGCCGCGCCCATGGTCAGAAACGGGTAGGCGGTGGTGCCGGCGTTCGCCGCCTGAAAATGGGCAAAGCAGGCTTGTGACACCAGGCTGGGCAACTGCATGCCCCCGACCTCGAAGTCGCGATTGGCGTTGAGAAACCCGGCTTCAAGAAATGCATCCACTGCAGGCTTGACCTCAGGGATCAGCTCGGCGCGGCCGTCTACGTAGCGCGGTTCGTTTTCGTCAGCTTTGCGGTTGTGGGGGGCGAAATATTTCTCGGCGATGGTGCGCGCGGTGGTCAGCGCAGCGTCGAAGGTTTCACGGCTGTGCTCGGCAAAGCGCGGGCGTTGGGTCAGGGCTTCGGCGTCGAGGACTTCGTAGAGCTCGAAGGTCAGGTTGCGAGGGCTGAGCAGGGTCTCGGGCATGGGGCGGTCCTAGAGCGGGCTTGGTGCGAGTCTAGGATTGGCCGAACAGGGCTGGCTACCATGATTGATTCAGATGATGTTCAGTCACAGATTCTCGTATTTGGAACGTCTGATGTTGGTTGACGGGGCGAAGGGGCTGGGTTGAGTGAGCGTCAAGAGAAGCAGGTGTTCATAGTAATATTGCAGCACCTTTGAGATCAAAAGGCATGCATCTGTCAGCCTTGGCACCTTTCAAGCTCTGATGTTCCACTGACGGCATGAAGAATTTGAGGCATCAGAGACTTGTTCGTAGAAGACAGCATGAAGCTAGCTTCCTGCGTGCGTTGCAGAAACTTCCTACGACCGCGGTGATGGAAAATGAGATAGATATTGAATCTTCACTGTGGTGGAGGAATTTCATGGACAGGATTTGTGAGTGGCGAGACGTCTGGAAAGAAGAGTTAGAGAAGGTTGAAGATCCTTTTTTTGCTTGTTCGGTAGTTCAGAAAGCTTTGCTGGAAAATACCACCCTGAGTGGGCTGCGTGATTTCCAGAAGGCTTGTGATCTGCCGCCTGGGCGTCCTCTGCTGCAGGCTGATATCGAGCGAGCTTTGAAGCTGGTAGAGGACGGCAGGTGGTTTGTTATTCGGGAGAAACCAATTTCTCCGATTGATATAGCGCGTTACCCTCGCTTGAGATGGGCGGAATCAAAGCTGGACCTACTGCTATCTGAGAGCAAATACCCAGAGGTTAAAGGCCCTGGAAAGTGGAAAATATTCAGTATTGATACAAATTTACTGTGGTCGGGTGTGGCATTGGCCGCAAACTTTTTAACATCTCGAGGGGATGAGGGGCGTCTTTTTCCGAGCGAGGGGAAAGACTATGCCAATACCCGTAGGCTTGTAAGTCAGAGGTGGGTACCGTTGGGTGAAAATGAGCGGAGTTTCGTCAGGTTATCGGCTATACATCGATATGGCGATGTACGACGGATAACGCAGAACTATGTACAGGCTGACGATGCATGGGCGATCACGGGGCAGTCTTGGCACTGGCGTCCTGTGGTGCCTGACGAGGAGTATGAGTACAGAAGGGGCGCCTATTGATGGTCTCAAATATGAATAAGCCACGATCAATATACTTGTTTTGGGCAAGTATGGATGCTTTTTATATTGTTTTGTACATCTTGCGTAGTGCCGCCCGAGGCGCAATACCTTTTTGGTCAGATTTGAACAGTGGTCTTGAAGTGGTGCGGAGTTGGGGTGGTCCAGGGTTCGTGATTTGGGTCGGGCTGTTTTTACAGCTTTCAGTTATTGTTACGTGTGTGAGTTTTTTTAAGTATCAAAAATTCGCGGTGTTTTTGGCGGTAGTGCAGATGCCACTCAGATTGTTCTTCATTGTCCCGTCAATTTCGGTGGTTTTGCTCTTACCTATGGTAGTTGCTGGCATCAATAACTGGATGTGGGTTGGGTTGTTGATTGCCTCAGAGGCGATTAAGGGATGGAGTATCTGGCGGCTTTGGCGTACCTCTGGATCGCCCATCTTGGAAAGATAGTATGGCCGATGCTGCGGGCGGCGTTCGGTCTCCGGCGCTGCAAAGGGTGGAGACTGTCTGCCCATCCCCAGCCTCAAGTCATGCACTCCATAAAAAAGGGAGAGCCGAAGCTCTCCCTTTTTCTTCAACAACCCTCAGCCTCAGCCAATGGTCATCAAGCTGGCGTTACCCCCAGCCGCCGCAGTGTTCACACTCACCGCCCGCTCGATTACCAGACGCTCCAGTGCAATCTGATGATCACCGCTGGACAAGCCGTGTACCCCGACAATCGCCCCGGCACGCTTGGCCACCTGCTGGCAGACACTGCGCAGCTGGTCCGAATCGCCGTGATGGATCACGGCATCGAACGCCACTTCGTCCTTGCTCCAGTCCGGTACCAGCTTCACCTTGGCCTGCAGTTCGCGTGGCAGGCGGGCGCGCAGGGCCTTGCCGGGTTCGCCGTCGGCCCACACCGCTGAGCTTCCCACCGCCAGCACGGCGGCGAACTGCGCCAGCAGGTCGGTTTCGTTGTCCGCCAGGCACAGCACGTGTTCGCGTGGCAGGATGGTGTAAGTGTTGCGCTCGCCGGTCGGGCCAGGCAGCAGACGGGCGATACCGCTCTGCGACTGGCTGGCGAACTGGCTGCACAGCACGGCGAGGTCGGACAGCTGATTGCTCTCGGCCCAGGCCTTCAGGGCGTGGAGCGGCTTGACAAGCTGCTCGTGCAGCGCGCGGTCTGGCTTGGCTTCGCCGTCCTGGTGCTGGAAGTGGCTGCCGATGGCGTCCGCCGGGCGGGTCGACAGCAGGCGGTACAGGTACAGCGGGCCGCCGGCTTTCGGGCCAGTGCCCGACAGGCCTTCGCCACCGAACGGCTGTACGCCCACCACGGCACCGACAATGTTGCGGTTGACGTACATGTTGCCGGCATGGGCCGACTCGACCACCTTGGCGATGGTTTCGTCGATGCGTGTGTGCACACCCAGGGTCAGGCCATAGCCCGAATTGTTGATCTGCTCGATCAAATGGTCCAGGTTGCGGCGGTTGTAGCGCACCACGTGCAGTACTGGGCCGAAGATCTCGCGCTTGAGCTCGTCGAAGCTGTCCAGTTCGATCAAAGTTGGCATCACGAAGGTGCCACGCTTGATCTCGGCACTGTCGGCAATCGCCACCTGATAGACCGAGCGGCCTTTCTCGCGCATGCCCTGGATGTGCTTCTCGATGCCAGCCTTGGCTTCAGCGTCGATCACCGGGCCGATATCCACGGCCAGGCGATCCGGGCAACCGAGCCGGCTTTCGGCCATGGCGCCCTTGAGCATCTCGATCACGCGGTCGGCGGAGTCTTCCTGCAGGCACAGTACGCGCAGCGCGGAGCAACGCTGGCCGGCACTGTCGAAGGCTGAGGACACGACATCGATCACCACCTGCTCGGTCAGTGCCGAGGAGTCGACGATCATCGCGTTCTGGCCGCCGGTTTCGGCGATCAGTGGCACTGGGCGACCCTGGTTGTCTAGGCGGCCTGCCACGTTGCGTTGCAGCAGGCGAGCCACTTCGGTGGAACCGGTGAACATCACGCCCTTGACGCGCTCGTCACCCACCAGGCCAGCACCGACGGTTTCGCCGCGGCCCGGCAGCAGTTGCAGGACACCTTCCGGAATGCCGGCTTCCAGCAGCAGGCGCACGGCCTGGGCGGCGATCAGCGGGGTTTGCTCGGCAGGCTTGGCCAATACTGGGTTGCCGGCGGCCAAGGCTGCGGCTACCTGGCCGGTGAAGATCGCCAGCGGGAAGTTCCATGGGCTGATGCACACCACAGGGCCCAATGGGCGGTGGGCATCGTTGCTCAGGTCGTTGCGCGCCTGGACGGCGTAGTAGCGCAGGAAGTCGACGGCTTCGCGCACTTCGGCAATGGCGTTGGCAAAGGTTTTGCCGGCTTCGCGGATCAACAGACCCATCAGGGGCTGAATCTCGGCTTCCATCAGGTCGGCCGTGCGTTCCAGGATGGCGGCGCGCTCGGCTGGCGGGGTGGCCTGCCAGATGGGCGCTGCGTTGAGTGCGCACTGGATGGCATTGTCGACGTCTGCAACGGTCGCTTCCTGAACGTGGCCGACCACATCGCGGTGATCGGCAGGGTTCAGCACCGGCGTTGCCGCGCTGTCACTGGCGGTGCAGGCCAGCAGCGGACCGGCTTTCCAGTCGTTGTTGGCGGTGGCCAGCATGGCGCAGGACAGCGAAGCCAGGCGGTGTTCGTTGGCCATGTCGATGCCGGCGGAGTTGGCCCGCTCGGTGCCGTATAGGTCACGTGGCAGCGGAATGCGGGGGTGTGGCAAGCCGATGCGGCCTTCCTGGGTACCCATGCGCTCGATGCTGGTAACAGGGTCGGCGACCAGTTCCTGGATGGAAATGGACTGGTCGGCGATGCGGTTGACGAACGAGGTGTTCGCGCCGTTTTCCAGCAGGCGGCGAACCAGGTAGGCCAGCAGGGTTTCGTGGGTGCCGACCGGCGCATACACGCGGCAAGGGCGGTTCAGCTTGCCGTCGGCGATCTTGCCGACCACCTGTTCGTACAGCGGCTCACCCATGCCGTGCAGACACTGGAACTCGTACTGGCCGGGGTAGTAGTTCTGCCCGGCGATCTGGTAGATGGCCGACAGGGTGTGGGCGTTGTGCGTGGCGAACTGCGGGTAGATAGCCTCGGGCACAGCCAGCAGCTTGCGCGCGCAGGCCACGTACGACACGTCGGTGTAGACCTTGCGGGTGTAAACCGGGTAGCCCTCCAGGCCTTCGACCTGGGCGCGCTTGATCTCGCTGTCCCAGTAGGCACCTTTCACCAGGCGGATCATCAGGCGGTGGCGGCTGCGCTTGGCCAGGTCGATCACGTAGTCGATTACATACGGGCAGCGCTTCTGGTACGCCTGGATCACGAAGCCGATACCGTTCCAGCCGGCCAGCGCGGGCTCGAAGCACAGGCGCTCGAGCAGGTCCAGGGACAGCTCCAAGCGGTCGGCTTCCTCGGCATCGATGTTCAGGCCGATGTCGTATTGCTTGGCCAGCAGGGTCAGGGACAGCAGGCGCGGGTACAGCTCTTCCATCACCCGCTCGTACTGGGCACGGCTGTAGCGTGGGTGCAGGGCCGAGAGCTTGATGGAGATGCCCGGGCCTTCATAGATACCACGGCCGTTGGAAGCCTTGCCGATCGAGTGGATGGCTTGCTCATAGGATGCCAGGTACTTCTGGGCATCGTGCTCGGTGAGTGCTGCTTCACCGAGCATGTCATAGGAATAGCGGAAGCCCTTGGACTCGAAGCGCGTGGCATTGGCCAGTGCTTCGGCGATGGTTTCGCCGGTGACGAATTGCTCGCCCATCAAGCGCATGGCCATGTCCACGCCCTTGCGGATCATCGGCTCGCCGCTCTTGCCGATGATCCGGGTCAGCGAGGAGGTCAGCCCGGACTCATTGTGGGTGCTTACCAGCCTGCCCGTCAGCAACAGGCCCCAGGTGGCGGCGTTGACGAACAGCGACGGGCTGTTGCCCAGGTGCGGCTGCCAGTTACCGGTGCTGATCTTGTCGCGGATCAGGGCGTCGCGGGTGCCTTTGTCGGGGATGCGCAGCAGCGCTTCGGCCAGGCACATCAGCGCCACACCTTCCTGCGAAGACAACGAGAATTCCTGCAGCAGGCCTTGAACGATGCCGGCCCGGCCACCGGTGCTCTTCTGGTTGCGCAGCTTCTCGGCGATGCCGGCAGCCATCTTGTTGGCCGCGTCGGCAAGCGGAGCGCTCAGGCGCGCCTGCTCCAGCAGCATCGGCACCATTTCCTGCTCGGGCCGACGGTAGGCGGCGGTAATGGCCGAGCGCAGGACCGACTGCGGCAGGATGCTTTCGGCGAATTCCATGAAACTCTGGTGACCTTGCTCGGGCTGTACATCGCCGGCTTCATCGCTCAGGCCCAGGGCCTGGCCACTGATTTCGGTCAGGGTCGCGCCACCCTCGAGCTTCTCCAGGTAGCTGAAGATCGCTTGCTTGATCAACCAATGCGGCGTGCGGTCCACGGACAGCGCAGCGGCCTTGAGTCGTTCACGGGTAGGGTCGTCGAGTTTGACCCCAAGGGTGGTCGTCGCCATTTCTTATCCTCATTATTGCCACGAGTGCGGCTTAAGCTGGCGACAAGATTATCTGTAGGAAAACGCGGGTGCAACCAGGTGCAACCCTAAAATGTCGCGAATAAGGTGCAACTCGTCAGGCTGTCGTTTTTAGTGAGGGTCAAAGCGTCAAGTCGACGAGATTTTGTTCTATAAAAGGGCAACGCCTGCCTCAATAGGGAGCAAAAACGGGGCTTTGTCTGAAAAAGCATACTTGGGTGCAACTTCAAAGTGAAAAATGGTTGCACCGGATTTATGTTGTTGAATAGCATCTGCCGCCTGGGTGCAACCACCAATGATGTGGGTGCGCATGAGATAACAACAAACGCCAGGGCCAACACATGGGTAATCCGTTAACGATCACATTCGTGATCTACATCGCAGCAATGGTGCTGATCGGCTTCGCTGCCTACCGCGCCACCAAGAACCTTTCCGACTACATCCTTGGCGGTCGCAGCCTTGGCAGCGTGGTCACCGCGTTGTCGGCCGGTGCGTCTGACATGAGTGGTTGGCTGCTGATGGGCCTGCCCGGCGCCATCTATTTCGCGGGGCTGTCGGAAGTCTGGATCGCCATCGGCCTTACCGTCGGCGCCTACCTGAACTGGCTGTTCGTTGCCGGTCGCCTGCGCGTGCAGACCGAGCACAACGGCGATGCGCTCACCCTGCCGGACTATTTCTCCAGCCGTTTCGAAGACAAGAGCGGCCTGCTGCGAATCATCTCTGCCATCGTCATTCTGGTGTTCTTCACTATCTATTGCGCCTCCGGCATCGTGGCCGGTGCTCGCCTGTTCGAAAGCACCTTCGGCATGTCGTACGAGACAGCGCTGTGGGCAGGTGCTGCCGCTACCATCATCTACACCTTCGTCGGTGGCTTCCTGGCCGTGAGCTGGACCGACACGGTCCAGGCATCGCTGATGATCTTCGCGCTGATCCTGACGCCGGTGATCGTGCTGATCTCCACCGGTGGCTTCGACCAGACCTTCGCCGCCATCGAAGCCGTCAACCCGGCGCACTTCGACCTGCTCAAGGGTGCGAGCTTCATCGGGATCATCTCGCTGATGGGCTGGGGCCTGGGCTACTTCGGTCAGCCCCATATTCTGGCGCGCTTCATGGCCGCCGACTCGGTGAAGTCCATCGCCAACGCACGCCGCATCTCCATGACCTGGATGATCCTGTGCCTGGCCGGTACCTGCGCCGTCGGTTTCTTCGGCATCGCCTATTTCTCGGCCCACCCTGAGGTGGCCGGGCCAGTGAATGAAAACCACGAGCGCGTGTTCATCGAGTTGGCGAAGATCCTGTTCAACCCGTGGGTCGCCGGCGTCCTGCTGTCGGCCATCCTGGCGGCGGTGATGAGTACCTTGAGTTGCCAGCTGCTGGTGTGCTCGAGTGCGCTGACCGAAGACTTTTACAAAGCCTTCCTGCGCAAGAACGCCTCCCAGCGAGAACTGGTGTGGGTCGGTCGTCTGATGGTACTGGCCGTGGCCTTGATCGCCATCGCCATGGCTGCCAATCCTGAAAACCGCGTGCTGGGCCTGGTGGCCTACGCCTGGGCCGGCTTCGGCGCTGCATTCGGCCCTGTCGTGCTGATCTCGGTGCTGTGGAAGGGCATGACGCGCAACGGCGCGCTGGCCGGTATCGTGGTGGGTGCGCTGACCGTGATCCTGTGGAAAAGCTTCGACACCATGGGCCTGTACGAAATCATCCCTGGCTTCCTGTTCGCCAGCATCGCCATCGTCCTGGTGAGCAAGCTGGGCCGCCCATCGCAGGCGATGGTCAGCCGCTTTGAAACGGCAGATGCGGCTTATCGCGCTGACAAGTGACAGCCACCAAGGCTCGCTGCTAGCTGAAAGCCGGACCCGCTCCAGCAGTGTCCGCACGGCCTTTGAGGGTTCGTGCAGCACTGCGGTGGCGGGTTCGTTGTTTTCTGGGGACCGTCAGGCCTGACGTCGTTTGCCAGGCAGGGTAAACTTGCGTCCTGCGCAGGAGTTGCCATGAATTATCGTCACGCCTTCCACGCCGGCAACCATGCCGACGTTCTCAAACATATTGTGCTGACCCGCCTCATCGCCCTGATGTCGCGCAAGGAGCAACCGTTCGCCTACCTCGACACCCATGCCGGGCTGGGGTTGTACGACCTCAAGGGTGATCAGGCGAGCCGAACCGGTGAGTACCTCGAGGGGGTCGCGCGGCTGTGGAACCGTGATGACCTGCCGGCCATGACCGCCGATTACCTGCGCGTCATCAAGCGCCTGAATGCCGATGGCGAGCTGCGCTACTACCCAGGCTCCCCTGAATTGGCGCGTCGCCTGATGCGCCAGCAGGACCGCGCCTTGCTCAACGAGAAGCACCCCGAGGACGGGCCGCTGCTTAAGGAAAACATGAAGAAGGATCCGCGCGTGGTCGTGCACCTGGGCGAGGGTTGGCACGTGCCGCGCGCCTTGTTGCCCGTGCAGGAAAAACGCGCGGTCATGCTCATCGACCCGCCGTTCGAGCAGGCTGATGAGCTGAAGCGTTGCACGGCTGCGATGAAGGAAGCCATTGGTCGGATGCGCCAGACGGTGGTGGCCATCTGGTACCCCATCAAAGACCAGCGCTCGCTGACCCGTTTCTACCAGGACCTCACCAGCACTGGCGCGCCCAAGCTGTTGCGTGTCGAACTGTATGTGCACCACCAGGACAGCCCGCAGGGCCTCAATGGATCCGGGCTGGCCATCGCTAACCCGCCTTGGGGGCTAGAAGATGAGCTCAAGGAACTGCTGCCTTGGCTCGCCCGGGAATTGGCGCAGACCGAGGGCAGCTACCGCATGGATTGGCTGATCGCCGAATGAGGCCTGGCGGTCGCTGACGGGCCCATTGCGGTCGCCCCGGCTAGGCCGCGCCAGTGACCGCGTGATGGGTGAGCTGCGGGATTGCCGTGTTTGTGGAGTTTGTGCCCTGGCCAAAGGCGTAGCCTTTGCAGAGGCATGCGCACGCTGCGCTTTGCGTTATAATCCCGCCTTTTAGCCGCCACCCGCCCACCAGGCCGCTGGCGCATCTTTATCGAATGAAGAGGCCTATCCCTTGGCATTGACGATTCTTGGCCTGTCCGGCGCCCTCAGCCATGACCCTTCCGCGGCCCTGTACATCGACGGCAAGCTGATTGCCGCCGCCGAAGAAGAGCGTTTCGTGCGCGACAAGCATGCAAAAAACCGCATGCCCTACGAATCGGCGAAGTTCTGCCTGGAACAAGCCGGTATCAAGCCCTCCGACGTCGATGTCATTGCCATCCCGTTCGCGCCCATCAGCCTGTTCGGCAAGGCGCGCTGGCACTACGCCAAACGCTACTGGTACGCACCGGACCGCGCCCTCGACGCGATTCTGATGGGCAACCGCCGCTACAAGCGCTACCGCAAGAAGATCGTCTGGTGCCTGGAACAGCTGGGTTTCGACCCGAAAAAGGTCAAGATCGAGCCCGTGGAACACCACCTGGCTCATGCCTCCAGCGCCTATCACTGCTCCGGCTTCAAGGAAAAGACCGCGATCCTGGGCATCGACGGCAAAGGCGAGTACGCCACCACTTTCTTCGGCTACGGCGAGAACGGCAAGATCCACAAGATCAAGGAGTTCTTCGATCCGGATTCGCTGGGGGGCCTGTACGGTGCCATCACCGAATTCCTCGGGTTCGAAATGCTCGACGGCGAATTCAAGGTCATGGGCATGGCGCCCTATGGCGATGCCAGCAAATATGACTTCTCACGCCTGGCCAGTTTCGAAAACGGCGAGTTGGTGATCAACACCGACTACGCCAACGTCATTGGCTTGCGCCGCTACAAAGAGAAAGGCAAGGGCTTCTACTTCTCGCCCAAGTTGATCGAATGGCTGGGGCCCAAGCGCGAAGGCGACATCGCTGACGAGCCGTACATCCATTACGCAGCCAGCATGCAGGCACTGTTCGAGAAGATCGCCCTGCAGATGATCGACCACTACCTGGGCGACACCCTGCGCGAAACCGGCAAGCTGGCCTTCGCCGGCGGTTGTGCGCTGAACGTGAAGCTCAACCAGAAGATCATCGCCCGTCCCGACGTGAAGGAACTGTTCGTGCAGCCAGCCTCCGGCGATGCCGGTACGGCAGTGGGGGCGGCCGCCTACGTGTCCCACGCCCGCGGCGTGCCGGTCGAGAAGATGGAGCACGTCTACCTCGGCCCGTCCTACTCCAACGAAGATGTGATCGCAGCCTGCGCCCGTCACCCCAACGCGCCGAAATGGCGCAAGCTCGACGACATGCCGCAGCGCATCGCCAAGATCATGGTCGATGGCAACCCGGTGGCCTGGTTCCAGGGCCGCATGGAGTTCGGCCCTCGTGCCCTGGGTGGCCGCTCGATCATCGGTTGCCCGAGCGTGCCGGGCGTGGCCAACCGCATCAACGAGCAGATCAAGTTCCGCGAACGCTGGAGACCCTTCTGCCCGTCGATGCTCGATACGGTCGCCCCGCAGATGATCAAGGTCGACCACCCGGCGCCCTTCATGACCTTCACCTTCGAAGTGGCCGAGGAGTGGAAGAGCCGCGTGCCGGAGGTGGTCCATGAAGACGGCACTTCCCGTGCCCAGGTGCTCAAGCGCGAGTACAACCCGCGCTACTACGACATGATGAAGGCGCTGGAGACGTTGACCGGTAACGGCGTCTCGCTGAACACCTCGCTCAACCGCCGGGGTGAGCCGATGATCTGCTCGCCGACCGATGCCCTGAACATGTTCTTCGGCTCCGATCTGCAGTACCTGATCATGGAAGATATCCTTGTCGTCAAGGACGGCGCTGCCGCCTATGAACAGCCGCTCTGAACCGCGCATCCTGCAGTTCTGTCATGGCTATGACGGGCCTTTCCTCGATTGTGCCCGTCAATACGCCAGCCTGTTCGAGGGCAGCGGCTACAAGGTCACGACCGTGTTTCTGACTGGTGCAGCCGACCCGCAGGTGGCGGCCGGCTGTGGGTCGGATGAAGTGCTGTTTCTGGAGTTCAGTTCCAAGGCGGTCCGTGGCCTGAAGCTCGGCGCGATCCGGGCGTTGCGCAAGATCGCGGCCCAGCGCGACTTCGCGTTCTGCATCGCTCACCGTTTCAAGCCGATCTACGTCGCCTTGCTCGGGACCCGGTTACCGGTGATAGGCGTGCACCACGCCTTTGGCGACTATGAGCGCAAAGGCCGGCGCCTGTTCGCCAACCTGTTCAGCAAGCGCTTGAGCCTGTTGGGTGTATCCGACGCGGTGCGCGACGACATGCGCCGCTGCCTGGCGCAGTGGCCCGCCGACCGCATCCAGACGCTGTACAACCGCATCGACATCGCCACCCTTCAAGCCGCCCTGGTGCCGCGTGCCGAGGCACGCGAAGCCTTGGGGCTGGATGCGCAGGCCTGGGTGGTGGGCAATGTCGGTCGGTTGCACCCAGACAAGGACCAGGCCACCTTGCTGCGCGGCTTTGCCCAGGCGTTGCCGGCATTGCCGGTTGGTGCGCGCCTGGCCATCCTGGGCAAGGGCCGCCTGGAATCCAAGCTAAAGGCCCTGGCCCGCGAGCTGGGCATTGCCGATCAGGTCGACTTCCTGGGGCAGGTGCCCGATGCGCGTCGCTATTTCCAGGCCTTCGACGTGTTCGCCTTGAGTTCCGATCATGAGCCCTTCGGCATGGTCCTGCTCGAAGCTATGGTCGCTGGCGTCCCGGTGTTGGCCACGGCCTGTGGCGGTGCGCGGGAAGTGGTCGAAGGTGTCGGCATGCTGTTCCCCCTGAGCGATGCCAGCCAACTGGCGCAAGGCCTCGAACGCATGGCCGCGCTGGACGACTCGCAACGCCGGGTGTGCGCCGAGCATATGCTCGAACGCCTGCGCGAGCGTTTCTCGGACCAGGCGGTGCGCGACACCTTCTGGCAACTGCCCCAGGTTCGCGCGTTGGTGGGGGCCTGATGTTCAATCCTGTAAAAGCCCTGCGCGAGCGTGGCTGGCAAGTCATCGATGCGCAGACCTATGCCCAGGCCTGGGCGCGTTTCGGCGGCAGTGTCGCCACCCATCCCCTGGTGGTCTCGCAGTTGGCGGACCTGGCGCAGATCCCCGTGCGTTACCTGGCCTGGCACCAGGCCGGCGAGCTCAAGGCGGCCATCCCCACCTGGGGGCGTCACCTGGCGCTGTCCAAGGACGTGCTCAAGCGCAGCGGCAAGAAGGCATTGTTCGACCTGGGCAATGCCGAAATCATCCTGCCTGCGGCAGCCGACGCCGCCGCGCCGCTGCGCCATGGCGCACGCTACCTGTCCGAACTGAACCAGGGCCGCTTTGTCGGCCTCAAGGCGCAGAAAGAACAGCTGGCGATGGCCCGTGCGCCAGAAGACCTGTCGAAGAAATTCCGTTACAACCAGCGCCGTGAACTGCGGTTGCTGGAAGAAGCCGGTGGCGTGGTGCGGCCGATCAGCGACTTCGATGCCGCTACTGTCGCCGCCATGTATTGCGACCTTTTCCAGCGTCGCTGGGGGTTCGCAGCCACTGGCGCCGAGCGCATGGGCGACGTGATCGAGCGCCTGCGGGACCTGCTGATCGGCTCAGTCTTGCTGCTCGATGACAAGCCTATCGCCATCCAGCTGGTGTACCGCGTCGAGGCGCCTGAATGGATCAGCGTCGAATACGTCAATGGCGGCGTCGACCCTGAGACCAAGGCGTTCAGCCCCGGCAGCGTGCTGAGCTTCCTTAATACCCAGGCCGCCTGGGAGGACGCCCGCGCGCGCAACAAGCCATTGCGGTTCTCGTTCGGCCGGGCCGACCGCGAGTACAAGGACCGCTGGTGCCACCCTGTGCCGGTGTACCAGGCGTGAGCCGCAAGCAGCAGTTGCTAAAGCGCCATCGGCGCAACAAGCGCTTCGGGCTGCTGATGGCCCTGGTGGCGTTGATTGCGCTGGGTGCGTTCATCTGGTGGCTGCCGTTGTTGTTCCTGCCGCTGCTGTGGGTAGCCCACGAGGCGTGGCTGGCCGACCACCTGTTTTACACCCCGGCCGGCGACTACACCTATGCCTTCGATGGGGCCGATGAAGTGATGGGCGTAAGCCTGCAGGGCGGCCGTTTGCAATTACCCGCAGCGCCCGTCGCTGAAGGTGCAACATGGGTGCTGCAGGTTGAACTGCGTTGCGCCCTGCTGGGCAGGTTTTTCGACCCCGGGGTGTACATCGAAGGCGCAGGCGGCAAAGACCTGCAGGTGTTCGAGCGCGGTGTTCGCGGCAAGCGCTACCTCAACCTGACTGGGTTCGACACGGTGCTGCGTCAAAGCCAGATCACCTTGCGCGGGCGCTTCTGCCGGCTGGTGGGCCAGCCGCGCCTGTGGATGTTCCAGCAGCCAGACCTGCGTCGCAAGCGGGTGATGGTCATCGCGCCCCATGCCGATGATGCCGAACTCGCCGCCTACGGCCTGTACAGCCAGGCAGACGAAGCCTGGATCGTGACCCTGACCGCTGGCGAAATCGAGGCCGAGCACTACCAGGCCATGGGCCTGTCATCTGCCGAGGCTGCGCGCCTCAAAGGGCGCTTGCGGGCCTGGGACAGTATCGCGGTGCCTCGCTGGGCGGGCGTTGCGCAAGAGCGCTGCGTGCAGTTGGGCTACTTCTGCCTGCAATTGCCCGCCATGCGGCAGGCACCGACCACCCCCTTCGGCTCGCGCGAGGCGGACATGACCGACACGCGCCCCTTCCGTACCCTCAACGCGCTGCCTTTGCCGGGCGACGACGGCGTTCCGACCTGGCAGAACCTGCTGGCCGACGTGCGCGCGTTGGTACTACAGGCGCGCCCGGAAGTGATCGTGATGCCGCACCCGGTGCTCGATCCGCATCCTGACCACGTGGCTGCCCAGCAAGCGCTGCACGAAGCGTTGCAGGGCCTGCAGTGGCAACCCGAAATCCTGCTGGGCTATGCCAATCACCTGCACGACAACGACCGCTGGCCCATGGGCGACAGCGGTGCAGGCGTGGCCTTGCCGCCGGTTACCAGTGAGTTTTCGGTCGGGCACCCTTGCACCCTGGTGCTGGACCGCTCACTGCAACATGACAAGGCCATGGCATTGGGCATGATGCACGACCTGCAGCCCCGCCCGCCCTTCAAGCGCCGAGTACGCCGAGTGATCCAGCGCTGGTTGGCAGGCCGGCGCAGTTCGCCTTACGGCGAGAACGAATTTTTCCGCAAGGCCGTGCGTCGCCACGAGCTGTTCTGGGTTCTGACGGACCGCCACCAAGGTGTACATCGGGAAAACGTATGAAGCGTTTCAAAGTCCTGCAACTGCAACCGGACTACAACATCAAGCAGCACGATTTTGCCGACCTGGCCGAACAGATCTTCAAGGCGCTGCCAGCGGATCGGTTCGAAACGACCATGGCCTTTCTCAAGGGCCGGCCTGCGCCTGGCCAACCGGTCAGTCGCGCCGACCATTCGGTGTACTTCGACTTCAGCGACGGTGCGCTCAAGGGCATGCGCCTCAAGGCACTGTGGCAGCTCTACCGGTTTTGCCGGCGCGAACGCTTCGACGTGGTGATCTGCAACCGCTTCAAGCCTGTGAACATGCTGTTGCAACTCAACCGTTGGTTGAAGATCCCGTTGTGCATCGGCATTTCCCATGGCTTTGGCGAGTATGACCGCACCTATCGCCGTCGTCAGACCCAGCGCCTGATCGACGGTCATTGGCAGTTCGTGGGTGTGTCGCCGGCAGTCAAGCAATACCTGCTGGACTGCAAGTGCGGTTTCACCGATGCCAACACCCATGCCATCACCAATGCCATCGACACGGATCAGGCCCAGGCGTTGCAGTTGGACAAGGCCGAGGCCCGCACACAACTTGGCCTGGCCCAGAACGTTCGCATGGTCGGGGCGCTGGGCCGCCTGGTGCCGGTCAAGGGCCATACCTACCTGATCCAGGCGTTTGCCGCCTTGAAGGACAAGTACCCCACCGCGCAACTGGCGATCATCGGGGCGGGTCGTGAGCAGGCGCGCCTGCAGGCCGAGATCGATCGCCTGGGGCTGACGGGCAGGGCGCACTTGCTGGGCTTTCGTGACAACGCCCTGCGCTATGTCCGTGCGTTCGACATCTGGGCCATGCCATCGCTGGCCGAAGGTCTGGGCCTTGCCCTGCTCGAAGGTATGAGCGGGCGTTTGCCGGTCATCGCCAGCGACGTGCCGGCCATGTTGCCGCTGATCACCGGCGCGGGCGGCGAGGTGGTCAAGCCTGCGGACGTTGCCAGCCTGACCACAGCACTGGACCGCTACCTGGCGCTGGATGACGCGGCGTTGCACGCCAAGGGCGAGCAGGCCTATCACTACCTCAATCAACACCACGACATCGACGTGTTCCGTCAGCAATACCTGGCGCTGATCGAGTCGGGCTTGGCTGCGAAGGAGCCGAAATGAGTGCGGACCCAACCCTGGTCACGGTGATCATCGCATCGTACAACCATGGCCCATACATCGAGCAGAGCATTCTCAGCGTGCTGAACCAGACCTACCCGCACATCGAGCTGCTGGTGGTGGACGACGGCTCTACCGATGACAGCGTCGAGCGTATCGAGCGCCTGCAGGCGCAGCACGGTTTCGATTTTCGCGTGCAGCGCAACAAAGGCCTGACCCACACGCTCAACGAGGCCATTGCGCGGGCCAAGGGCTCGCTGATTGCGCCGTTTGGTTCCGACGACATCATGATGCCGGACCGCATCGCGATCCAGGTCCAGTACATGGCCGACAAGCCCGAAGTGGGTATCTGCGCTGGCAACATCGAGCTCATCGATTCCCAGGGTGAGCTGTTCCCCGAAGCGCGGCAGCGCCGCGAAGTCCCATTCAGGCGCCTGGACTTCGAGGACATGTTCCTTGAGCGCAAACCCTACCCACCTGCGCCCACGCTGCTGATTCGCCGCGAGGCACTGGAGAAGGTGGGCGGCTTCGACCCGGATATCCGCCTGGAAGACCTGTTGATCGAACTGAAGGTGACCCATGCCGGGTACTTCATCGATGGCCTGAGCGTGGTCATGGCGCGCTACCGCAAACATGCCAGCAACTCGTACAAGAACCACCGTTTCATGATCGACAACATCCTGCGCACCTATGCCAAGTTCAAGGATCATCCGGCCTATGAGCAGGTCAAGTTCAAGGCGTTGAACTCGATGTTCCTCAAGGTGGCCAACCGTGATCGCAAGCTGGCCCGCGAACTGCTGGCGCAGATTCCACTGCGCGCCTATACGCGCAAGACCTGGCGCGGGCTGGGGCGATTGTTCTTCTCGCCATTGGAAAAGGGCTGAAGGGCATGGGCTGGCTCTCGCGCTACCGGGAAAAACGGGCCAAGCGGGCGATTCGCAAGCTGCCGGCCATCGAGCGCGGGCAGGCGCGATTTGCCGCGCGTTACCCCCAGTACGCTTTCGGCGTGGGCAGCTATGGCGTGCCCGAGGTGCACGACTGGCAGGAGGGGACGACGCTGCGCATCGGCGCCTATTGCTCGATTGCCGAAGGCGTGCAGATTTTCCTGGGCGGGCATCATCGGGCCGACTGGGTAACCACTTACCCATTCCCGGCCATGCTGCCCGAGGCATCGGCCATCGAGGGCTATGCCTTCAGCCGCGGTGACGTGACCATCGGCAACGACGTATGGCTGTGCTCCAACTGCACGATCCTGTCGGGGGTTAGCATTGGCAGCGGGGCCATCGTGGCCGCTGGGGCCGTGGTGACCCGGGATGTGCCCGCTTACGCGGTGGTCGGCGGCAACCCGGCCAGCATCGTGCGCTGGCGATTTCCGGAAGCGGTGCGAGAGCAACTGCTGGCCAGCGCCTGGTGGGACTGGCCACCTGCCGAGATTGCCCATGTGGTGGGCAAGCTGTGCAGCGATGACATCCAGGCGTTTCTCGCCTATGCCGAGCGGCGCGCCTCAGGCCTGGTGGGTCGAGCCTGACTTCAGGTTCCCAGGCTTGGCCTGCGGGCGCTGGGCCAGGCGCTTGCCCAGGGCGATACCCGGCTTTTCCAGTAGGAGGAACGTGGCGCTACTCACGACCACCAACACGGTGCAGGCGACGGCGATCACGGCCATGAACGCCCCGCGGTCGTCGTAGGTGAACCCGTAAGAGGGGTAGAGGCGATAGGCGAGCCACCACAGCACCAGCCCATGGAGCAGGTACAGGCTATAGCTGATTTCACCCAGCCAGCGGGCACTGCGCAGGGCCAGGGCGCCCAGTAGGTCGTTGCCTGAGACGATGATGCAGAACACGAGGCTCAGCAGCAGCAGCGGGAACACCGCGAAGGTCTTGTGCAGCACCGTCATTACCAGCACCAGCAAGCCGATGGCCATCCAGGTGCCGTACCTGCCCTTGGCCCATTGCACCAGTGCCGGGCTGCGTACCCAGTAAACCGCCGCAATGCCGCCTGCAAAGCTCATCAGGTATTTCTTTTTCAGCGCATGTTCCCAGCCCACAAGCTTTGCCAGCAGGTACAGGGCGACCACGCAGGCAATGGCACTCAAGAGCGTACCGCGGTAGACGAACATCAGGCCCAGCAACGGCAGGGCCAGGTAGAAGTAGATTTCGTAGTTAAGGGTCCAGGTCACGTTCGAGATCAGGTTGCCGGTGCCGGCCAACTGGTTGATGTCGGGGCGGTGGAACAGCAGCCAGCCTGAAAGCTGTTGTGCCAGGGCGGTTGGCGTGTCGAGCAGCTTCCAGCCTTGCAGGTAGAACACCGTCACAAGCACCGCAGCCAGCAGGCCGAAATACAGCGGGTACAGGCGCATGACCCGGGAAATGGCAAAGGCTCGCCAATCGAAGGCGCGGCCCTGGCGCACCAGCCTGCTCCAGAACAGAAACCCGGTGATCATGAAGAACAGCGCGACGCTCGCTTGCCCGATCTGGGCGAAGAAGCGTTCGGGGGGCATGTTGATCTGGCCGGTGTGCTGGTAGTGCCAGGCAATGGCGGCATGGTGGATGAAGACCCCGAGTGCCAGGTAGCCCCTCAAGCCATCGAGAGTGGCCCAGCGCCCCGCCACCGGCTCAAGATGGCGCGCCACCCAAGGGCTGCGCAGCAGCAGCCCTGCCAGCAACAAGGCAAGGCCGAACACCAGGAAACTCAGCAGCGGCGCCAGATAGCCCATGTCAGCGTTCCGCTCCCGGGGCCAGTTCGAGCTTTTGGCGCAGGGCGTGGCTCATGGTCTGGCTGGCTGCTGCGCTGTAGCCTTCCAGCAGGGCCTGGACGTTTTCCTCGAACAGCCACTGCTTGTCTTCGGTGTAGCGCTGCATGTGGCGCAAATTGCGCTGGCGCAGCTCCGCCGACAGCGGCGAAGGCAGCAAGCGCATGTCGGCAAGGTCGATCAGGCCGAATTCACCGTTGTCCATCAGCAGTACGTTGCCCAGATGCAAGGACCGGAAGTAGACGCCTTGCTGGTGCAGACGCCCCATGAACCGCCCCATACGCTGCACCAGGGCCCGGCGTTCTGCCAGCGATGGGCAGGCCTGCAGCGCCTGGCGCACGGTCTGGCCTGCCAGGGGGATGTAGCGCACGCCTTGGGTGCCATCGGCGTAGTTCAGCAGTTCCACGACGGGGGGCGTGGGAATGCCTTCGAGTGCCAGTTGCTGGCTGTTCCTGGCAAAGCGGCGCGCGTAGGGGTAGAAGGCGCCGGCGGTGTACCAGGCGCGCGGGCGGAACAACTTCAGGAAGCTGCCATCTTGCAGCAGCAGGACCTTGGGGCCCAGCCCGTCCTCTTCGATGACGCGAGCACCCTCATGCAGCTGCCTGGCCTGCGCCTCGCTCAAGCGGGCGCGGTTGGCCGCCACCAGCCTGCCACCCCGGCGGGCGATGTTCAGCCCGGCGACCAGCGCCAGCGGAATCCACAGCAGGAACCAATGCTCCTTGGGCCGCGACAGGATACCGCCGCCCTCGGTCAGACCCGCACCGATGCCAAACACCAGCAGCGCCGAGGCCATCTGCAAGGCAGGGTGGGTGCGGTACTTCCAGCCGCTGTAAAGCGCGTAGACGATCATGCCCAGCCACGGCAGCAAGCCCAGGATGCCCACGTAATACAGCACGCCCATGACGAAACTGTGGGGCTCGCTCAGCAGGTAGCCCACGCCGACATCGATGGACAGGGGCGCGTCGTAGCCATGGCCGATCAGCGGGTGCTGGAGGAACAGGTCCCACGTAATGCGCCAGATATCGAAACGGTATGAGTCGCCGCGCGCCATGATCAACTGCGGGTCCACCACCAGCACCGCGACGATGAACAGCGGGGCGGCCAGGAACAGGGGGATCGAGCGACGGTCCAGGCAGAGCAGGGCGATCCAGTTCACCGCCAGGGTCATGGCCACCAGGGGCGTGCGGGAACCGGTGGCCACCACCGCGGCGAACATGACCGCAAAGGCCGCCATGCACAGCGACACGGTCAACGCCCGCTTGCCGTTGACCGCCATCCACAGCCAGTAGGTCCCGAAGAAACCGTACAGGTGCGAGCTGAGCAGCGGGTTGTCCAGAGCGCCGGCCCCGATCAGCCGGCTGCCCGGGGTGTAGGTGAGCATGAACGTGGTCAGGTCCCGCAGCGTGGCCAGCAGCGCCAGCAGCGCAGCGCCCAGGAACAGCCCCTTGAGCGCCTCGGGTCGGTAACGCAGCATCAGCCCGGTGCCCAGGAACAGCATCAGGGTGTGCAGGGGCCGCTTGATCAGGTTGTCCGCCTGCGCCGGCGAGGGTGACCAGCTCAGGCTGAGGATGGCGTAGCCGGCGAAGGCCACGAACAGCCACAGCAGCGGTTCACGAAACAGGGTTTTCAGTTCACGAGGCCGGACGCACAGCGCCAGCAGGGTCGGAATGCTGAAAAGACCGTAGTACAGCTTGTGGTGCAGGCTGCGTTCGGGCAGGAAGAACAGGGCACCGAGCAGCGCCAGCATGCCGGCCGGCAGCAGCCACAGGCACACGAAATCGAAAAAGCGGTTGCCGGCGTTGTGTAGGCTGCTTGGGAACATGGAGAAAGAGGGCCCAGGTCGAAAGAACGGGCAATGTTAACCCAGCTTTGCGCGCATTGCTGCTGGTAAGCGGCGGGGCCGAGTGGTCCGACGCCGCTGCCAACGTGTGGTAAAGTCAGCACCCCATTTTCAGCATGTTCCGTGATATGACAGACGCCAACGGCTCCCAGAGCCCATCGAGCATGAAGATCTATTTCCGTCTACTTGGTTATGTCCGACCCTACATCGGCGTGTTCCTGCTGAGTATCCTGGGCTTTCTGATCTTTGCATCGACCCAGCCAATGCTGGGCTACATCCTCAAGTATTTCGTCGACGGCCTGTCCAACCCGGATGCCTCGCTGTTTCCCAACGTCCCGCACCTGCGTGACCTGAACCTGCTGCACACGGTGCCGGCGCTGATCATCATCATCGCTGCCTGGCAGGGCCTGGGGTCGTTTCTGGGCAACTACTTCCTGGCCAAGGTCTCGCTGGGCCTGGTCCATGACCTGCGGGTGCAACTGTTCAATAACCTGCTGAGCCTGCCCAACCGCTACTTCGACCAGAACAACTCCGGGCACCTGATCTCGCGCATCACCTTCAACGTGACCATGGTCACCGGGGCGGCTACCGATGCCATCAAGGTGGTCATTCGCGAAGGCATGACGGTGGTGTTCCTGTTCGGTTCGCTGCTGCTGATGAACTGGCGCCTGACGCTGGTGATGCTGGCCATCCTGCCGCTGATCGCCTTCATGGTGGGCCGTGCCAGCAAGAAATTCCGCAAGCAGAGCAAGAAGATCCAGGTTGCCATGGGCGACGTCACCCACGTGGCGTCCGAGACCATTCAGGGCTACCGCGTGGTGCGCAGCTTCGGCGGTGAAGCCTACGAGCGCCAGCGCTTCCTCAAGGCCAGCCAGAGCAACACCGACAAGCAGCTGCGCATGACCCGCACCAGCGCCATCTATACGCCCCTGCTGCAACTGGTGATCTATGTTGCCATGGCCGTTCTGATGTTCCTGGTGCTGTACCTTCGTGGGGACGCCTCGGCAGGTGACATGGTGGCCTATATCACCCTGGCCGGCCTGCTGCCCAAGCCGATTCGCCAGCTTTCGGAAGTCAGTTCGACCATCCAGAAGGGCGTGGCCGGTGCCGAGAGTATCTTCGAGCAGCTCGACGAGCAGCGGGAAGTGGACAAGGGCACCGTCGAGCGCGATGCGGTCAGCGGGCGCCTGGAAGTTCGCAACCTCAGCTTCACCTACCCCGGTACCGATCGCCAGGTGCTGAGCGACATCAACTTCACCGTCGAGCCTGGGCAGATGGTCGCGCTGGTGGGCCGCTCCGGGAGCGGCAAGTCCACCCTGGCCGGCCTGATTCCACGCTTCTACCACCACAGCAGCGGCGAGATACTGCTCGATGGCGTGGAAATCGAAGACTTCAAGTTGCTCAACCTGCGTCGACACATCGCCCAGGTCAACCAGCATGTGACCTTGTTCAGCGACACCATCGCCAACAACATTGCCTACGGTGACCTGGCCGGCGCGCCGCGTGCCGACATCGAAGCGGCGGCCGAGGCGGCGTTTGCCAAGGATTTCGTCGATCAGTTGCCCAAGGGCTTCGATACCCAGATCGGCGAAAACGGCGTGTTGCTCTCCGGTGGCCAGCGCCAACGCCTGGCCATCGCCCGTGCGCTGTTGAAGAACTCGCCGTTGCTGATCCTGGACGAAGCGACTTCGGCTCTGGATACCGAATCCGAGCGGCACATCCAGGCTGCGCTGGACCGCGTGATGCAGGGGCGCACCACGTTGGTGATCGCGCATCGCCTGTCGACCATCGAGAAGGCCGACCAGATCCTGGTCATGGATCAGGGCCGCCTGGTGGAGCGGGGCACCCATGCCGAACTGCTGGCTGCCAACGGCTACTATGCCCGCCTGCACGCCATGGGCCTGGATGAGCCGGCCAAGGCCGACATCACCTGACCCTGCCCGCAAAGGGGGCCCAGCGCCCCTTCTGTTTCGGGGTATTCCTCAGCGCGAACTGGCCCTAAAGCCGCCAGCCACGCTGTGCTAATATCCCGTCCCTGTTCACTATTGTCATATGGGTTGCCCATGAAGTTGTCCATGCCGCGTTTCGATCAAGCCCCGGTACTGGTGGTCGGCGATGTCATGCTCGACCGCTACTGGCATGGCGGTACGTCGCGTATTTCGCCGGAAGCGCCAGTGCCGGTGGTCAAGGTCGATCAGATCGAGGATCGCCCAGGCGGTGCGGCCAACGTGGCCTTGAACATCGCCGCACTCGGCGCGCCGGCTTCCCTGGTGGGCGTCACCGGGCAGGACGAAGCTGCCGACAGCCTTTCCAACAGCCTGCAGGCGGCAGGCGTGCGTTCTGTGTTCCAGCGCATTGCGCACCAGCCGACCATCGTCAAGCTGCGGGTCATGAGCCGGCACCAGCAACTGCTGCGCATCGATTTCGAAGAATCCTTCGCCACCGACCCGGTATCGCTCAGCGCAGAAGTCGACGGTTTGCTCGAAGGCGTCAAGGTTCTGGTGCTGTCGGACTACGGCAAAGGCGCGCTGAAAAACCATCAGGCGTTGATCCAGGCTGCACGGGCCAAGGGCATCCCGGTGCTGGCCGACCCCAAGGGCAAGGATTTCTCCGTCTACCGCGGGGCCAGCCTGATCACCCCCAACCTCAGCGAGTTCGAGAACATCGTCGGCCGTTGTGCCGACGAGGCGGAGCTGGTTGCCAAGGGTTTGCAGCTGCTGCAGGAACTGGACATGGGCGCCTTGCTGGTGACCCGTGGCGAGCACGGCATGACCTTGCTGCGCGAGGGCCATCCGCCCCTGCACCTGCCAGCCCGTGCGCGTGAAGTGTTCGATGTGACCGGCGCAGGCGATACCGTGATCTCCACCCTTGCCGCCGCCATTGCCGCCGGTGAGGAACTGCCCCAGGCAGTGGCCCTGGCCAACCTGGCAGCGGGCATTGTCGTCGGCAAGCTCGGTACTGCGGCGATCAGCGCGCCGGAGCTGCGCCGCGCCATCCAGCGCGAAGAGGGCTCCGAGCGCGGGGTGCTGGGCCTTGAGCAATTGCTGGTGGCAATCGACGATGCCAGGGCGCACAACGAGCGCATCGTGTTCACCAACGGCTGCTTCGACATCTTGCATGCGGGCCATGTGACCTACCTGGAGCAGGCACGCGCGCAAGGCGATCGCCTGATCGTCGCGGTCAACGACGATGCCTCGGTCAGCCGGCTGAAGGGCCCGGGCCGGCCGATCAACAGCGTCGACCGCCGCATGGCCGTGCTGGCAGGCCTGGGCGCGGTGGACTGGGTGATCAGTTTCTCCGAGGGCACCCCGGAAAACCTGCTGAGCCAGGTCAAGCCGGATGTGCTGGTCAAAGGCGGCGACTACGGCATCGACCAAGTGGTTGGCGCCGACATCGTCAACGCCTATGGCGGCACCGTGAAAGTGCTGGGGCTGGTGGAAAACAGCTCTACCACCGCCATCGTCGAGAAAATCCGCAAGCACTGACAGGGCAGGGCCGCACGTCGGCCCTTGTTCAGCCGGTCCTGCGAGAGAAGCGTTACATGCCCGCTTCGGCCGTAATGCTGTTCACTTAGGGCCGCAGAGCGGCCCCATCTATCTCAAATGAACAGCGTTACGCTTCGGTCAGGGCTTGTGCAGCGAGGTACGCGCCCGCTTGAGCAGCGCTCGGGCCTTGGCACCGAACCGTTGCAGGTGGGAGGCGCGGGCTGGCTTGGGTTCCACCAGGCCTTGCTGACGCACCCAGTCCTTCCAGCGTATGCGTTCCTCGTTGACCACCCAGCCCTCCTGCCGCGCGAAGCTTTCGGCCAGGTACAACCCGCGTGTGCTGGCTGGCACCAGTTCGTCTTTCTTCAAGGTATACAGCTCGGCCAGGGGCTGGCCGTCCTGTAGCGGCATCAGGTACAGGTCCGGGCGCTTGCGGTTCAGCCGCGCCACCAACTGGTCACCCTCCAGGCGTTCGTCCACATGGAACAGGCTGAGTTTCTTGATCTCCCTTGGCACTTGCAGGCGCATGTCGTAGATCAGTTGCAGCGAAGCGGTCGGCAGGTGCACGTAGGCCCGGGGTCGTTCCAGCAGGACCAGGTTACCGCAGTAGACCGGGCGGGCGGCACCGGACTGCGGGGCCAGTTGAAAATGCGGCGTTTCTCGGTAGTGCAAGGCTGCTGCATAGGGCACCGGTAGCCAGGTGTCGTTGAAACGGCCGCCCAGCCAACCCTCGGTGGTTTCCAGCAGGCATTCCTCGGCCACTTCCTGCACGGCGGTGTGCAATGGCAGGTTCAGTTCCTGGGCGGGCACGTAGCCTGAGATCAGTTTCAACACCACGTCGCCACGGTCTTGCCGCCTTTGACGGACCAGCACCCAGTAGTCACGGTTCTGCCAGCTCAGCGTCAGGCGCACCGACACACCCAGGTTGGCAAGCTCGACCGCGAACCGCTGCGGGTCTGCCACCGCCACCGGTTTGCGACGTTGCTGGGTCTGGGCGAAATTGAGGGGCATGCCGGTGCCCTGGTAGAGAAGGCTTTCGGCCGTGGCCTCGACATGCAGCGGCAGCGTCTTGAAGTTGCTCGGGTTCTTACGTATCAGCGTTCGCGCCACGTTGCTCCTCCTTGCGACGGCTCACCCGGCGCGTGGCCAGGCAGACTCAATGCTGGCCCAGGATTCGGGCGACGGTGGCCACGTTATGGGCCAGGTGCAACGGGTTGATGGTGCCCACGATAGCACTGCTGACGCCTGGGTGGGCGAACAGCAGCTCGAAGCTGGCACGGACCGGGTCGACGCCGGGTGCCAGGCAGGCATGGCCGCTGGCCAGGGCCTTTTTAACCAAGATGGCCTTGCCGTGCTGCGCAGCGTAGTCGAGTACCGGTCGCTCCGCCTGTTCGTTCAGGTTGAAGGTCACCATGGCGCAGTCGCCTTGCTCCAACGCCTTCAAGCCTCCGGCCGCAGTCTTGCCTGAAAAGCCGAAACCCAGGAGCTTGCCTTCACGCTTGAGCGCGGCCAAGGTCTCATACACTTCCTGCTGCTCGAGGATGGCCAGGTCATTACCGTCGGAGTGCACCAGCACTAGGTCGATACGGTCGGTTTCCAGCCGGCGCAGGCTGCGTTCTACCGAGCGGCGGGTGTGGGCTGCGCTGAAATCGAAGCGCGATTGACCGCCGTCGTATTCCTCGCCCACCTTGCTCACCAGCACCCAGGCATCGCGCTGACCCCGCAGCAGCGGGCCAAGGCGCTCTTCACTACGGCCATAGGCGGGGGCGGTGTCGAGCAGGTTGATGCCCAGGTCGCGGGCCTGGCCGAGCAGCAGCCTGGCTTCATCGTCGCCGGGGATGGTGAAGCCTGAAGGGTATTTGACGCCCTGGTCCCGGCCAAGCTTGACCGTGCCCAGCCCCAGGGGCGAAACCTGCAAGCCCGTGCTGCCCAGGGGGCGATGCAGACCGTGGAGGGTTGGCAGGCTCATGGCAGCAGGGTCTCCCACGCAGGCTGGCCCAGCGGCGGGCGCGGCAAGTCGGTCAGGTCGGCCTGGGCCTGGGGCTGCACGGCGTCGCGTTGCAACTGGCGGATAACCCGATCGCTGAAATCAGGTGCCAGGGCCAGCTTGGTAGGCCAGCCCACCAGCAGCCGTTGCTGCTCGGCAAGAAACGCATTGTCCGGGCGCACCAGGCCGGACTGGGCAGGCTCGGCACGGTCCACCCGCAAGGTGGCCCAGTGCAGCTGGCTTTGATCCACCCAGGGCAGCAGGCTGGCCACTTCTTTCTGTGCCGCGGCGATCTGCTCGGCCGGCTCACGGGCCACCCCTTCGGCTTCGGCCAGCTCGCCGCCCAGGTACCACACCCACTGTCCGTCGGCGGCCGGGTGGGTGGTCACCGTCATGCGCGGCTTGGGGCCTGCGCCCAGGCAATGGGCATAGAGTGGCTTGAGGTTGGCCCCCTTGACCATCACCATGTGCAGGGGGCGGGTTTGCATGGCGGGCTGCTCGAGGCCCAGTGCCTGCAACAGGTCCGCGATGCCGGCGCCGGCGCTGAGCACGATGCGCTGGGCGCGGATGTCACGCCCATCCACACGCAGGCCCACCAGCTCGCCATCGTCGCGCAGCGGCTCGATGCGCTCGCCTGCCAAGAGGCTGTCACCGGCCAGTTCGGCCAGGTTGGCCAATAGGCTGGGCACGTCGATCACCAGCTCGGCCAAGCGATAGACCTTGCCCTTGAAGGCGCGGTCTTGCAGCGCCGCAGGCAATTGGTCGCCTTTGACCTGATCCACCCGGCCACGCACCGCCTTGCTGGCGAAGAAGCTGGTGAGGTTGCCGGCCAGGGTGCCTGGAGACCACAGGTAATGCGCATCGGACAGCAAGCGCGTGTGGCGCAGGTCCAGTTCGCCGTTGCCCGCCAAGGCTTCGCGCCAGCGGCGCGGCATGTCGGCAATCGCTTCCGAGGCGCCGGTCAAGGCCCCATGCAGCGCGTACTTGGTCCCGCCATGGATGATGCCCTGGGACTTGAGCGTCTGTGCGCCGCCTACCGTGGCGCGCTCCACCAGCACTGTCGAATAACCCAAGCGGCGCAAGCGGGCATTGAGCCAGAGGCCTGCGACCCCGGCGCCGACGATCAGCACGTCAGTGGAAATGGCAGATGGCATGGCGATACCTCGAAAACTGGGACAGCTGGCAAGTATACAGGCTCAGGATCGGATGCACGGGGTGGCGTGCGTCACGCATCCAGAGGCTGCTGCCAAGGCCCGGCTCAATGCCCCGTGGTCTTGGAGAACAACTGGATCACCACCACGCCGCCGACGATCATCGCCATGCCGAGTATCGCCGGGATGTCCAGCTTCTGCCCATAGATCACCAGTGCTGCCACGCTGATCAGGACGATACCGAGCCCAGACCAGATCGCGTAGGCGATGCCCACCGGAATGCTGCGCACCACCAGCGTCAGCATCCAGAACGCGATGCCGTAACCCACCACCATCAGCAGCAAAGGCAATGGCGTGCTAAGGCCTTTGACGGCCTTCATGGAAGCGGTGGCGACGACTTCGGCGCAGATGGCAATCGCAAGGTAGATGTAGGCGTTCATGACGGTTCTCCATTCGATGGGCGCATTCTAGGCCGTACTCGGATGCGGTAAAGTCATTACCTATCTGACAAGGAGATAGGTGGATGGCCGAGCAATGGAGTCTGGATCAGCTGCGCACGTTCCTGCGAGTGGCTGAGCTGCGTTCGTTTTCGGCGGTTGCACGCGAACAGCACAAGGCTCAGTCAGCGATCAGCAGCGCCATCGCCCTGCTCGAAGCGGACCTTGGGGTCACCTTGTTCGAACGCAGCAGTGGGCGCCAACCGAAGCTCACCGCAAACGGCGAAGCGCTGCTTGCCGATGCCCGTGAGCTGCTGCGCCAATGCGAGCGCCTGGACGGGCGGGCCCTGGCACTGATGCGTGGCCAGGAAGCACTGCTGCGGGTGGCGCAGGATGAGGCGATGCCGTATCAGCCTGTCATCGACAGCCTGGATGAGCTGGCAACCTGTTACCCCTTTCTGGAAGTGCAACTGGCCAGCGGCGCGCAGGGCGATGTCGCGCGCAAGCTGGTGGAGCGGCGCGCCGACTTGGGGTTGTTCTTTCACCACGAGCGCATACCGGCGTCGCTTGAACGGCGGGCCTTGGGTAGCGTGGAAATGGTCACGGTCTGCGCCGTCGGCCACCCTTTGGCGCAGGCCGGACGGGTGGACCGACAGCAACTGGCACGCCATCGACAGCTGCTGATTACGCCCCAGCAGAGCGGTTACCCGGGGGGTGAGGCGATCAGCCCGCAGGTATGGCGGGCCGACAGCTTCTATGCCATGGCCGAACTGCTGATGCGTGGGCTGGGCTGGGCCTGGCTGCCGCGCCATGTGGTGCAGTACCCCACCTATCAGGCGCACATGGTAGAGCTGGCCAGCGACTGGCGGCCACCGGCGCTGGTGGTGGAGCTTGCCTGGCGTCGGGACGAACCGCTGGGGCCTGCTGCGCAGTGGCTGGCGGAGCGCTTTGCGGTGCATTTGCGTGCGATCGGGTAAACTGCGTCGCCATGAACAGAACCCTCTACACTTTGCTGTTTCACCTGGGCCTGCCCTTGCTGGCGCTGCGCCTGTACTTGCGCGCGCGCAAGGCCCCTGCCTACGGCCGCCGCCTCGGTGAGCGGTTCGCCTTCAGGCTACCGGCCATGCGCAAAGGCGGCATCTGGGTGCATGCCGTCTCGGTGGGCGAAAGCATTGCAGCCGCGCCCATGGTGCGCGCCCTGCTCAAGGCCTACCCTGAGCTGCCGATTACACTGACGTGCATGACGCCCACCGGGTCGGAGCGTATTCGCGCCCTGTTCGGCGATGAACCCCGGGTCCAGCATTGCTACTTGCCATATGACCTGCCGTGGGCGGCAGGGCGCTTTCTCGACCATGTGCAGCCAAGGCTGGGCGTGATCATGGAAACCGAACTCTGGCCCAATCACATCCATCAGTGCGCCAGGCGTGGCATTCCCGTGGCGCTGGCCAACGCGCGCTTGTCAGAACGCTCGGCCCGTGGCTACGGGCGGTTTGCCAGGCTGACCCGGCCCATGCTGGCCGAAATGAGCCTGATTGCTGCGCAGACTGAAGTCGAAGCCCAGCGCTTTCTTGCACTCGGAGCGCGTACTGGCTGCGTGCAGGTGACCGGCTCGATCAAGTTCGACCTGAAGATCGATGAGCACCTGGTGTCGCGGGCCCAGGCCTTGCGCCAGCAATGGGCCGCCGCTTCGCGCCCGGTGTGGATCGCCGCCAGCACCCATGATGGCGAAGATGCCCTGGTCCTGCAGGCGCACCGGCAGTTGCTGCAGGTGCATGGGGATGCGCTGTTGATCCTGGTGCCCCGGCATCCGGAGCGCTTTGAGGCGGTCCATGCCTTGTGCAGCCAGCAGTTTGCCACGGTGCGTCGCTCCACCGGGCTGCCGGTGCTTGCACAAACCCAAGTGCTGCTGGGCGACACCATGGGTGAGTTGCTGTTCTTGTATGCCCTTGCCGACATGGCGTTCGTCGGCGGCAGCCTGGTGCCGACTGGCGGGCACAACCCGTTGGAACCGGCAGCCCTGGCGCTACCGGTGCTGATGGGGCCGCACGTGTTCAATTTTCTCGAGATCAGTGCCATGTTGCGCGAGGCGGGCGGGTTGCAGCAGGTCGATGACGCCCAGGGGCTGGCCGGTGCCGTGCAGCGGCTGGTCGAATTACCGCAAGATGCCCGGCGCATGGGTGAGGCGGGCAGGGCGGTGATGAGGGCCAATCAGGGGGCGTTGCAGCGCTTGCTCGAGGGGTTGGAAAAGTTGATGCCCTGAGCTCACCACGGGGGCGATGGCTGCGGTTGCCGTGATCAGGGGGGCCGCTTTTGCGGCCCATCTTGCAGTTCGGACAGCCCGCCCTCAGGGCCTGCGCTCGAAATTCTTCGCCGCCGCTGCCGCCAGGTCCGGAGGCAGGAAATCCTTGTCCGGGTTGTAGTCGGGTTTCAGGTAGCGCTTGAGGTCCTGCAGGTCTTGCGGGCTCAGCGTACCGGCTGCCTGTTTCAGGCTCAGGTTGTCGAGGATGTAGGCGTACCGGCTGTTGTTGTAGTCGCGCACCGAGGTGTACAGCTGGCGCTGGGCGTCGAGCACATCGACGATGTTGCGGGTGCCCACCTGATAGCCGATTTCGGTAGCCTCAAGTGCGCTCTGGTTGGAAATGATCGACTGCTTGCGCGCCTGCACCTGTTCGACGTCGGTGTTCACCGCGCGGTGCAGGTTGCGGGTATTCTCCACCACCTGGCGGCGCAGGCTTTCGCGCTGCTGCTCGCTCTGGCTCAGGCGTTGGTAGGCTTCGCGTACCTGTGAACTGGTCAGCCCGCCGCTGTAGATGGGGATGTTCAACTGCAAGCCAACGGTGGTCTGCTCCACGTCGCCGCCATAGCGAACACCCAGCGGTGAAGGGTTGCTAAAGCCCAGGTTGTCGTTGTCACCCTTCTGGTATTTGGCCACGGCATCCACGGTCGGGGCGTGACCGGCCTTGCGCTGACGCAGCGTTTCTTGCGCCGCGGACACTGCGTAGTTGGTCGCCAGCAGGTTGAGGTTCTGCCGGCCTGCAGTTTCGACCCAGGCCTTGGCGTCGTTGGGCACGGGCACCTGCACCGGCAGGCTGTGCACCACGCCCTGGATAGCGGTGTATTCCCGGTTGGTCAGGGTGACCAACGCCTCGAAGGCGTCCTGCACCTGACGGTCGGCGATGATGCGGTTGGCGCGGGCCGTGTCGTAACTGGCCTGGGACTGCAGCACGTCGGTCTTGTCCGAAAGCCCCACGTCGAAACGCTCGTTGGACTGGTCGAGCTGACGCTTGAGGGCCGCTTCCTCGGCCTTGCTGGCCGCCAGGTTGTCCTGGGCGCGCAGCACCGCGAAGTAGCTTTGCGCCGTCTGCAGGATCAGGTTCTGCTCGGTGGCAGACAGCTCCAGCGCGGCCTGTTCGTTGAACGCTTCGGCAGCCTGCAACTGGAACCAGCGGTCGGCGCGGAAGATGGGCTGGGCCAGGGTCGCGCTCCAGGCATTGCCGCTGCGGTTGGATGTGATCGAAGGTTCGTCGAGCTTGGTGCGGGTGCTTTGCATTTCGGCACCGGCCGACAGGTTGGGCAGCAAGCCGGCACGGGCCTGGGGCACGATTTCGCGACGCGCGCCGTAGTCGGCGCGAGCGGCGGCCAGATCAGCGTTGTTCTGTACCGCTTCCTGGTAAACGCTCACCAGATCGGTCTTCACCGTAGCCGGCACGTCCGCTGCCCAGGCCATCGTCTGGGACGCACAAGACACGGCCAGGGCCAGTGAGAGTTTGCGCAGCATAGGGGCAATCCTTGTACGAAATGTAATTACTGAACTGTTGAGTTTCGTGTGATAACGCAGTGTAGTGCCACGCGCACCGGGCAACAATCACCCCGGATGCCGTTGATCATTCCCGGGATTGCTCGCTTGGCTTTGCCGGCAACTCCAGTCTAGACTGCGCATGTTCTTGTCGGGGTGCCTTGAAGCAAAGGCTGAGATCGCATAGGTGCGGATCCCGTTGAACCTGATCAGGTTAGCGCCTGCGTAGGGAACAAGATTGCTCGCCTTCCCGGGGAGCCTCTTGTGCCAGGTCCGGGAAAGCATCGGCTGCTTGCAGCCCATGACACCCCGTCTTTGGCACCGCACCCGTCTAGGAGTGCGTCCGCGTCCTTCAGGTTCACCCCGACATTCCACTGCTAGGAAGCCGTCTGGAGAGCCTGTGATGACCCAACAAGAAAAAGCGATGAACCTCAGCGAATCGGCGCAAGTCGATCAGCAGTCCGTGCAGCCGTTTCCGCGCTCGCGCAAGGTTTATGTCCAGGGCTCGCGCCCGGATATTCGCGTGCCGATGCGCGCGATCAGCCTGGCCGACACGCCCACCGATTTTGGGGGTGAGAGCAATGCGCCGGTGCTGGTCTACGACACTTCCGGCCCTTACACCGACCCAGAGGTATTGATCGACGTGCGCAAGGGCCTGGCCGACGTGCGTTCGGCCTGGATCGACGCACGGGGTGACACCGAGCGCCTGAGCGGGCTGAGCTCCCACTTCGGCCAGCAGCGGCTGAACGACGCCGAACTGGCCAAGCTGCGCTTCGCCCATGTCCGCAACCCGCGTCGTGCCAAGCCAGGCGCCAATGTGTCGCAGATGCATTACGCCCGCCAGGGCATCATCACCGCCGAGATGGAATACGTGGCCATCCGCGAGAACATGAAGCTGCAGGAGGCCCGGGCGGCAGGCCTGCTCGATACGCAGCATGCCGGTCACAGCTTCGGCGCCAGCATTCCCAAGGAAATCACCCCCGAGTTCGTACGTGAGGAAGTGGCCCGTGGCCGCGCCATCATCCCGGCCAACATCAACCATACCGAGCTGGAGCCGATGATCATCGGCCGCAACTTCCTGGTGAAAATCAACGGCAACATCGGCAACAGTGCGTTGGGTTCGTCCATCGAAGAAGAAGTGGCCAAGCTCACCTGGGGCATTCGCTGGGGCTCGGACACCGTCATGGACTTGTCCACCGGCAAGCACATCCATGAAACCCGCGAATGGATCATTCGCAACTCACCCGTGCCCATCGGCACCGTTCCCATCTACCAGGCATTGGAAAAGGTTGGCGGTGTGGCCGAGGACCTGACCTGGGAGCTGTTTCGCGACACGCTGATCGAACAGGCCGAGCAGGGCGTGGACTACTTCACCATCCATGCCGGGGTGCTGCTGCGCTATGTCCCGCTGACCGCCAAGCGCGTCACCGGCATCGTCAGCCGGGGTGGCTCGATCATGGCCAAGTGGTGCTTGGCGCATCACCAGGAGAACTTCCTGTACACCCACTTCGAAGAAATCTGCGAAATCATGAAGGCCTACGACGTCAGCTTCTCGCTGGGCGATGGCCTGCGTCCTGGCTCGATCGCCGACGCCAACGATGCGGCGCAGTTCGGCGAGCTGGAAACCCTGGGCGAACTGACCAAGATTGCGTGGAAGCACGATGTGCAATGCATGATCGAAGGCCCTGGCCATGTGCCGATGCAGTTGATCAAGGAGAACATGGACAAGCAGCTAGAGTGCTGTGACGAAGCGCCGTTCTACACCCTCGGCCCGCTGACCACCGACATCGCCCCTGGCTACGACCACATCACCTCCGGCATCGGGGCGGCCATGATCGGCTGGTTTGGCTGCGCCATGCTCTGCTATGTGACGCCCAAGGAACACCTGGGGCTGCCTGACAAGGACGACGTCAAGACCGGCATCATCACCTACAAGATTGCAGCCCATGCAGCCGACCTGGCCAAAGGTCACCCAGGGGCCCAGATTCGCGATAACGCGTTGTCGAAGGCGCGCTTCGAGTTTCGCTGGGAAGATCAGTTCAACCTGGGGTTGGATCCTGACACGGCGCGTGCCTTCCACGACGAAACCCTGCCCAAGGAGTCGGCCAAGGTGGCACATTTCTGCTCCATGTGCGGGCCGAAGTTCTGCTCCATGAAGATCACCCAGGAAGTGCGTGAATACGCTGCCCGGATCGAAACCGTGGATGTCTCGGTGGAGCAGGGCATGCGCGAGCAGGCCGAGCGCTTCCGCCAGGCCGGCAGCCAGCTGTACCACAAGGTCTGAGGCGCAGCCTTTGGGCCAAGGTGGGCGCAAGCAGGTCGCGAAGCAGGTACCTGGTTAGCCGCCTGCCTTGCGCCCACCCCTACAATCACATTGCCGAGTGCGAGCAAGCATGACCACGTCCAGTCAATTCTCCCCCGATCATCCCATCCCCAACGGCCAACGCGTGTTCGGCGGCCGCGACCTGTTTTCACTATGGTTTTCCCTAGGCATCGGCCTGATGGTGCTGCAAGTCGGTGCCATGCTGGCGCCAGGCCTTGGCCTGTCCGGGGCTATCCTGGCCATCGCCCTGGGCACCGGGGTCGGTGTGTTGTTGTTGGGTGCTGCCGGTGTGATCGGCAGTGACACCGGTTTGTCCGCCATGGGTACGCTCAAGCTCAGCCTGGGGGCGCAAGGTGCGCGCTTGCCAGCGCTGCTCAACGTATTGCAGCTGATAGGCTGGGGCGCCTTCGAGATCATCGTCATGCGCGATGCCGCCAGCCTGCTGGGTGCACGAGCCTTCGGTGAGGCCAGCGTGTGGAACAGCCCGGTACTGTGGACGCTGTGTTTCGGCGCGCTGGCCACAGTGCTTGCGGTCAGCGGGCCGTTGGCCTTCGTGCGCAAGATCCTGCGGGCCTGGGGTATCTGGCTGCTGCTGGGCGCCTGTGCCTGGCTGACCTGGAACCTGTTCGCCAAGGCTGACCTGGCGACGCTGTGGCAACGCGGCGGGGATGGGTCGATGTCGCTGGCCGTGGGCTTTGACATCGTCATCGCCATGCCCCTGTCGTGGTTGCCGCTGATTGCCGACTATTCGCGGTTTGCCCGTGACGGCAGGCAGGTGTTCGGTAGTACGGTGGTGGGGTACTTCATCGGCAACACCTGGCTGATGAGCCTAGGGGTGGCCTACACCCTGGCCTTCGCGGCGCAGGGCGAAGTCAATGCCCTGCTACTGGCGCTCGCCGGGGCTGGCATGGGTATTCCGTTGTTGCTGATTCTGCTCGACGAATCGGAAAAAGCCTTCGCCGATATTCATTCGGCAGCGGTCTCCGCCGGGGTGCTGGCACGCGTGAAGGTAGAACACCTGGCCCTGGCCATCGGTGTGTTGTGCACGCTGATCGCCCTGTTGGCACCGCTTGCGCAGTACGAGAACTTCCTGCTGCTGATCGGCTCGGTGTTCGCCCCGCTGTTCGGCGTGGTGCTGATGGACCATTACTGGGTTCGCCGTCGCAGCGTTCCAGCCCATGTAGGGGCGCTGCACTGGCCGGCATTGCTGGCATGGGCGGCAGGGGTTACGGCGTATCACATCATTGCCGCCCAGGCGCCGGACCTGGGCGCGACCCTGCCGGCGTTGGTGCTGGCAGGGGTGTTGTATGGCGTGTTGAACCTCAGCCGCGGCCGGGGAACAGTTCGGGCTTGATCACACCATTGAGGCGTGGGTAAGGGATTTTCAGCTCCACATGGCCCATGGAATACGGCGCGATGGCGTACACCTCGTACTTCACCACCACCGCGCCGTAGGTCAGGGCGATATGGGGCGAGCGTTTGAATGGCCAGGTCTTGATGAACTCGGCATCCTTGTCCATGCCGACACTGATCAGCCAGGCGCGGTGCGATTCCTCCACCGTCTTCCAGAACGTTTCTTCCTGGCCCGGGACCAGCATGTCCTGCAGTGTCAGGACCTTGTCCAGCTTGCGTGAATAGTTGATGAAGGCACGACCTGGCATGCCATGGGCGCCACCGGTATCCAGGTAGCTGGACAGCTCGATGATCACCAGCCCGTCATGCTGTTCGCGTACCTTGGCCTGCAAGTAGCTGCTGTTGCGCTTCTCGGCGCTGGCCAGGTACTGCTGCTCGTAGGCCTGCAACGTGTTCGGTGCTGCCCCATGCTGGTTGTCCTCGGTCAGTTGCAGCAGGCGCTTTTCGACAATACCGTCGAGCTTGGGCAACGCCGGGAAATGCACGGTGTCAATATTCACCAACGGGCAATCACGCTCGCTGCAGCCTGGCTTGACGTGCTCCCAGGCTTCGCGCTTGACCTCGAGCGGTGCTCGGTAGTTGGGGGCGAACAGGCTCTGGCATGCGCCCAGCGCCAAGGCCAGCACAGCGATGGATGTCAGTTTGACGAGTGTCATGATGATCCTTGCAAGAACAGGGAAAAGTCGGCCTTTGACCGTCGGCATGGCCTTCAGTTCGCCACTAAGCTAACAGAGACCGGGCCCGCTGTGCCATGTACGCCAACGGTTGTCGCCGGGGGGTGAAACGTGCCAGCGTGCAGAGTAGGATGGCGCGATGCAGCAGCGATGCAACGAGGATTTTCATGTCGGATACGTTGAATTCAGTGCCCCAGGCGGTCGAGATCGTCAAGCGGGACAAGTGCTTCCAGGGCTTTTACAGGCTCGACAAGCTGCACCTTCGCCATGAGCTGTTCGCCGGTGGAATGGGCCGGGAAATCAGCCGTGAGCTGTTCGTGCGCCATGACGCGGTGTGCGTTTTGCCGTACGACCCGCAGCGCGATGAAGTGGTCCTGATCGAGCAGTTTCGTGTGGGCGCCCTGGACAAGGTCGCCAACCCCTGGTTGATCGAGATGGTCGCCGGGCTGATCGACAAGGACGAGCAGCCAGAAGAAGTGGCCCACCGTGAGGCCGAGGAAGAGGCCGGCCTGACGTTCAGCGCGCTGTGGCCGATGACGCGCTACTTCCCTTCGCCAGGCGGCAGTGACGAATACGTCCACCTGTTCCTTGGCCGCTGCAGCGCCGAGGGTGCTGGTGGCCTGCACGGGCTGGAGTCTGAAGGCGAGGATATCCGGGTTCGCGTGTGGTCGTTCGAGGATGCCTTGCAGGCGGTACGCGACGGGCGCATCTGCAATGCCGCGACCATCATCGGCTTGCAATGGCTCGCCCTGAACCGTGACGAAGTTCGAGGTATGTGGAAGTGAACCTGCTGCGCGAGCGCTACCGGGTCGACCTGGCCGGATTGCAGGCCGCCTGCGAGGCCAACTATGCCCGGCTGATGCGCCTGCTCCCGGACATGCGCACCACCCAGAGCTCGCGTAGCATCGGCATGACCCAGGGCGACCAGATGCTGGGCGTGCTGGTGCTCGACGTGGTCCTGGCCTGCCCCTACACCACCACGCTGCGCATACGCCAGGAGCACAGCCTGCCCTGGCTGCCGGTCCCGGTCATGGAGGTGCAGGTTTACCACGACGCCCGCATGGCCGAAGTGGTGAGCGCCGAGCACGCCAGGCGTCTGCGCAGCATCTATCCTTACCCCAACGCCGCCATGCACCAGCCGGACGAAAAAGCCCAGCTGAACCTGTTCCTGGGTGAATGGCTTTCCCACTGCCTGGCCTGCGGCCATGAACTGGTAAGCGCTCGCTGAAAGGAGACGGCCTTGCCGCACTCGAACCCTGCCGGCACCGTTAACGTGGTGCACCTGACCGACGCCCATCTGTTCGCCAGCCCCGAGGGCAGCATGCTAGGCCTCAATACCCGCGACAGCCTGCGCCATGTGGTGCGGCAGGCATTGCGCGAGCAGAGCGACACGCACCTGTTGTTGTGCACGGGGGACTTGTCCCAGGACGCTAGCGTTGCTTCCTACACGGCCTTTGAGCAATTGACCGCAGGCTTTGCTGCGCCGGCGCGCTGGCTACCGGGCAACCATGACGAAGCGCAGGTGATGGCGCAGGTGGCGCCTGAGTTAGTGCAGCCGGTTACCGACATCGGGGCCTGGCGCATCGTCATGCTCGACACGGCAGTGCCAGGAGCGGCCCATGGTTGGCTGCAGGATACCCAGCTCAGCCTGCTGGAAACTGCATTGCGCACGTCAGGGGAGCGCCACTGCCTGGTGTGCCTGCACCATCAACCGGTCGACATCGGCTGTGCATGGATCGCCCCCATCGGCCTGCGCAACGCCGATGCGCTGTTCGCCGTGATCGATCGTCACCCCCAGGTGCGTGCGCTGTTGTGGGGGCACGTGCATCAGGAATGGGATCAATGGCGCGGCGACCTGCGGCTGCTGGCCACGCCTTCGACCTGCATCCAGTTCGCCCCAGGCAGTGAAGATTTCGAGGTGAGCCAGCAGCATCCTGGCTATCGCTGGATCCGCTTGCAGACTGATGGGACGGTGGACACGGGGGTGGAGCGGGCGCTGGATTTCGAGGTCAGGCTCGATTTCGATAGCCCGGGGTATTGAACTGCGCGGGCTGTCCTGCACCCGCTCTCCAAAGAACCCAGTTCCGTGTGGGAACGGCCTCGCCGGGGCGCCGGACCGGCCGCTCCCATCCTAACCGTGTCACCATAGCTGCCAATAGTGTCAGTGACTCTCCACCTGCCCATAGCGGAATGTGTTTCAGAAAAACCAGCGCGGCGCCAAAACCTTGCGAACGCGATACACTGCGCGTCCCTGCGCCTGCCTACAGGCGCAACGCTACAGCTTCCGGGGGCAGCATGTCGGGTTCCATCCTCTATATACACGGCTTCAACAGCTCGCCGTTGTCAGCCAAGGCCAGGCAGCTTCAGGCCGTCATGCAGCACCTCGGGCTGATCGACCGGCTGCGCCTGCCAGCGCTGCATCATCATCCCCGCCAGGCCATCGAGCAGCTTGAAGGTTGCATCGCCGAACTGGGCGCGCCGTTGCTGGTGGGCAGTTCACTGGGCGGCTACTATGCCACCTACCTGGCCGAGCGCCATGGCCTCAAGGCCTTGCTGGTCAACCCCGCCGTAGGGCCGCACCGCCTGTTCGACGGCTATTTGGGTACCCAGCACAACCATCACACAGGCCAGGCGTGGGAGTTGACCCTTGACCACGTCCAGGCGCTGGCCGAGCTGGAGGTCCCGCCCCCTGCGGACCCAAGCCGCTACCAGGTATGGTTGCAGACCGGCGACGAAACCCTGGACTATCGCCACGCCGAGCGGTACTACCGCCACTGCGCGCTGCGTATCCAGGCCGGTGGCGACCACAGCTTCCAAGGCTTCGCCGAGCGCCTGCCGGCCCTACTGGCCTTCGCCGGTGTTGCCCCGACGCAGTACGCTGCACTCGATTTTTCTGTATTTTGATTTTTTTGCATTCACCAGACTGACGACGAGACCCCATGGCCAATCCCAGCGCTAGCGCCTATAACGCAGACGCCATCGAAGTCCTCTCGGGCCTTGACCCGGTTCGCAAGCGGCCGGGCATGTACACCGACACCAGCCGCCCCAACCACCTGGCCCAGGAAGTCATCGACAACAGTGTCGACGAAGCCCTCGCCGGCCACGCCCGTTCGGTGCAGGTCATCCTGCACGCCGACCATTCGCTGGAAGTCAGCGACGATGGTCGCGGCATGCCAGTGGACATCCACCCTGAAGAAGGCGTGTCGGGCGTCGAACTGATCCTCACCAAGCTGCATGCCGGCGGTAAGTTCTCCAACAAGAACTACCAATTCTCCGGCGGCCTCCATGGCGTCGGTATTTCGGTGGTCAACGCCTTGTCCACGCAGGTGCGCGTGCGGGTGAAGCGTGACGGCAACGAATACCAGATGACCTTTGCCGATGGCTTCAAGTCAAGCGAGCTGGAAGTGGTCGGCACGGTCGGCAAGCGCAACACTGGCACCAGCGTCTATTTCAGCCCCGACCCCAAGTACTTCGACTCCCCGCGGTTCTCCATCAGCCGGCTCAAGCACGTACTCAAGGCCAAGGCTGTGCTCTGCCCAGGCCTGCTGGTCAGTTTCGAGGACAAGGCCAGCGGCGAGAAGGTGGAATGGCATTACGAAGACGGCCTGCGCTCCTACCTCGTGGATTCGGTCAGTGACTTCCAGCGCCTGCCCGACGAGCCGTTCTGCGGCAGCCTGGCCGGCAACAAGGAAGCGGTCGACTGGGCCCTGCTGTGGCTGCCCGAAGGGGGCGACAGCATTCAGGAAAGCTACGTCAACCTGATCCCCACGGCCCAGGGCGGCACCCATGTCAATGGCCTTCGCCAAGGCCTGCTGGACGCGATGCGTGAGTTCTGCGAATTCCGCAACCTGCTGCCCCGTGGCGTGAAGCTGGCCCCGGAAGACGTCTGGGAGCGCATCACCTTCGTGCTGTCGATGAAGATGCAGGACCCACAGTTCTCCGGGCAGACCAAGGAGCGCCTTTCCTCGCGCGAAGCCGCCGCCTTCGTCTCAGGCGTGGTCAAGGATGCCTTCAGCCTGTGGCTCAACGCCCACCCGGAGCTGGGCATGCAGCTGGCCGAGTTGGCCATCAGCAACGCCGGTCGCCGCCTGAAGGCCAGCAAGAAGGTCGAGCGCAAGCGCATCACCCAGGGCCCCGCACTGCCGGGCAAGCTGGCCGATTGCGCGGGCCAGGACCCGATGCGCGCCGAGCTGTTCCTGGTCGAGGGCGACTCGGCCGGTGGTTCGGCCAAGCAGGCGCGTGACAAAGAGTTCCAGGCGATCCTGCCGCTGCGCGGCAAGATCCTCAACACCTGGGAAGTGGACGGCGGTGAAGTGCTCGCCAGCCAGGAAGTGCACAACATCGCCGTCGCCATTGGCGTGGACCCAGGCGCTACCGACCTGGCGCAGCTTCGTTACGGCAAGGTGTGCATCCTGGCCGACGCCGACTCCGACGGCCTGCACATCGCCACCCTGCTGTGCGCGCTGTTCGTGCAGCATTTCCGGGCATTGGTCGAAGCCGGTCATGTGTACGTGGCCATGCCGCCGCTGTACCGTATCGACCTGGGCAAGGAAATCTACTACGCCCTGGATGAAGCCGAACGAGACGGCATTCTCGACCGCCTGGTGGCAGAGAAAAAGCGCGGCAAGCCGCAGGTCACCCGCTTCAAGGGCCTGGGCGAGATGAACCCGCCCCAATTGCGCGAAACCACCATGGACCCCAACACTCGGCGCCTGGTCCAGCTCACCCTGGACGACGTGCAGACCACATGCGAGCTGATGGACAAGCTGCTGGCCAAGAAGCGTGCCGGGGACCGCAAGGCCTGGCTGGAAACCAAGGGCAACCTGGCAGAGGTCATGGTTTGATTCGTTGGCTCCTGGCGGCTTGCCTGCCGCTGGTGGCCTTGCCGACCCTGGCAGACACCTGGCCTGAACTTGAACTGATCGGCGAGCATCCCGTCGATGGCATGCGTGCCGGTAACCTGTCGGGCCTTGCGCAATGCCGGGGTAGCTTATGGGGTGTCTCGGACCGGGACGACGATCGCCTCTACCGTTTCGAACTCAAGGACGGTGCGTGGCAGGCACAGGCAGTGGCGTTCGACCCACCACCGGTGCCGGAGAGCGGCTTGCCGTGGGGGCTGAAGATGCGGACCTGGCTGGCGTCGTGGCTGCGCGGTGGCGACCTTGATTTCGAGGGCATCACCTGTGACCAGGCCGGCAACCTGTACTTGGTCAGCGAGGCGCATGCCGCCGTGCTGCAACTGCCTGTTTCGGGCGCGCCACACTGGCTGAAGATCGATTCGGCCATGGTGCGCCAGGCACGGGCCAGCGGCATGCTGCTGAACTTCAATGCGCTGTTCGAAGGCGTGGCCGTCAACCCTGCCGGCGATCGCCTGTGGCTGGCTGGCGAGCGTGAGCGCCGTGGGCTGGTGGCCATCGAGCGCCAACAGTCGGTGTGGGCCTGCGGGCGACGCTGCGTCCTGTTCAGCGAAGCCGGTGTAGAGATGCAGCCGCCGCAGCTACCCGATGCGCGACCGGTTTCGCGAGACTTTGCCGACCTGGCCTGGTTCGACGGCAAACTGTTCACGCTCGAGCGCAATGCCTATCGCATCTGTCGCCGCGATGCCGACAGCGGTCAGATCGAGCGCTGCTGGTCGTTTGCGGCCGACGCGTTGACCGAGCCACGGCGCTATGACCAGCTGTTCGGTGTGGCCGAGGCGCTAGTGGTCGACGCCGAGGGGGCGTGGATCGGCCTGGACAACAATGAAGGCGCGCGTGCCGATGGCGAGCGCCGGCCGATCGTCTGGCGCTTTGCGGCCCCTGCCGGCGGCTGGAGTGCCAAGCCGTGAGCCAGGCACCGGGCAAACGGGCGGGCAGGGTGCTGATGATCCTGGCCTGGGCGGCGGCGCTGTTCCTGGCCACGCGCTTCTTCGGGCAATGGGAAGACCGCCAGCGCAACCCCAATGCCCAGGTCCAGTCCTCCCATGGACAAGGGTTCGTCGAGGTGCGCCTGCTGGGCAATGGCCAGGGCCACTTCGTCGCCGATGGCGCCATCAATGGCCAGGTGGTGCATTTCATGCTCGACACCGGTGCCACGGATGTCGCCATACCCGAATCCCTGGCCGACGGCCTTGCGCTCAAGCGTGGCAGCCCGGTAACCGTCAGCACCGCCAACGGTCGCACGCAAGGCTATCGCACCCGGCTGGACAGCCTGCAATTAGGCGATATCCACCTGCGCGACATTCGCGCGATCGTGGTGCCGGGCCTGGATGGCACCACCGTGCTGTTGGGCATGAGCGCCTTGAAACAACTTGAATTTACCCAGCGCGGCGGCACCATGCTGCTGCGCCAGAACTTGAAATGACGAGGCTCGCATGAGCGAACTACAAGACAGTCTGGACGGCGTCGAACGCCGCTCGTTGGCTGACTTCACCGAACAGGCCTACCTCAACTACTCCATGTACGTGATCATGGACCGGGCCTTGCCGCATATCGGCGACGGCCTCAAGCCTGTGCAGCGGCGCATTGTCTACGCCATGAGCGAGCTGGGCCTGGACGCCGATGCCAAGCACAAGAAGTCGGCGCGCACCGTGGGCGATGTGCTCGGCAAGTTTCACCCTCACGGGGACTCGGCCTGCTACGAGGCCATGGTGCTGATGGCGCAGCCCTTCAGCTACCGCTACACACTGGTGGACGGCCAGGGCAACTGGGGCGCGCCGGACGATCCCAAGTCGTTTGCCGCCATGCGTTATACCGAAGCACGGCTGTCGCGGTATGCCGAGGTGCTGCTCGACGAAGTCGGCCAAGGTACCGTGGATTGGGTGCCCAACTTCGACGGCACCTTGCAGGAACCGGCGGTGTTGCCCGCGCGCCTGCCCAACATTCTGCTCAACGGCACCACCGGCATCGCCGTGGGCATGGCCACCGACGTGCCGCCGCACAACCTGCGCGAGGTGGCCAGTGCCTGCGTGCGCTTGCTCGACGAGCCAAAGGCCTCCATCGAGCAGTTGTGCGAGCACATCCAGGGGCCCGATTACCCGACCGAGGCAGAGATCGTCACGCCTCGGGCCGACATTCTCAAGATGTATGAAAGCGGGCGCGGTTCGATTCGCATGCGTGCAGTGTACCGGGTCGAGGATGGCGATATCGTCGTCACGGCGTTACCGCACCAGGTGTCCGGCGCCAAGGTACTGGAGCAGATCGCCGCACAGATGCAGGCCAAGAAGCTGCCGATGGTCGCTGACCTGCGCGATGAGTCCGATCACGAAAACCCCTGCCGCATCGTCATCATCCCGCGCTCCAATCGCGTGGATGCCGACGAGCTGATGCAGCACCTGTTCGCCACCACCGACCTTGAAAGCAGCTACCGGGTCAACGTCAACATCATCGGCCTGGACGGCCGCCCGCAACTGAAGAACCTGCGGGCGCTGCTGCTGGAATGGTTGGAGTTCCGTACCGGCACTGTCAGGCGGCGCTTGCAGCATCGCCTGGACAAGGTCGAAAAACGCCTGCACTTGCTGGACGGCTTGCTCACTGCCTTCCTCAATCTGGACGAAGTGATTCATATCATCCGTACCGAGGAACATCCCAAGCAGGCGCTGATCGCCCGCTTCGACCTCACCGAGATCCAGGCCGATTACATCCTGGAAACCCGCCTGCGCCAGCTCGCCCGGCTGGAAGAGATGAAAATCCGTGGCGAGCAGGACGAGCTGCTCAAGGAGCAGGCCAAGCTGCAGGCACTGCTGGGCAGCGAGGCGAAGTTGCGCAAGTTGGTGCGCAGCGAATTGATCAAGGATGCTCAGACCTATGGCGATGACCGACGCTCGCCCATCGTGGCGCGGGCAGAAGCCAAGGCGCTCTCGGAAAACGAGCTGATGCCGACCGAGCCCGTCACGGTGGTGCTGTCGGAGAAAGGCTGGGTAAGGTGTGCCAAGGGGCATGACATCGATGCCACTGGCCTGTCTTATAAAGCCGGGGATGGGTTCAAGGCCGCGGCCGCAGGGCGCTCGAACCAATTTGCCGTGCTCATCGACTCCACCGGACGAAGTTATTCGGTGGCCGCCCACAGCCTGCCGTCAGCCCGTGGCCAGGGCGAGCCCCTGACCGGGCGCCTGGCGCCGCCACCGGGCGCCACTTTCGAGTGCGTGCTGCTGCCCGAAGACGATGCGCTCTACGTGGTGGCTTCCGATGCCGGCTACGGGTTCGTGGTCAAGGGTGAAGACCTGCAGGCCAAGAACAAGGCTGGCAAAGGGCTGCTCAGCCTGCCCAACGGCGCCAAGGTGATGACGCCGCGACCGGTGGCCAACCGGGAGCAGGACTGGTTGGCAGCGGTAACCACCGAAGGCCGTCTACTGGTGTTCAAGGTCAGTGATCTGCCGCAGTTGGGCAAGGGCAAGGGCAACAAGATCATCGGCGTGCCCGGTGACCGGGTCGCCAGCCGGGAAGAGTACGTCACCGACCTTGCCGTGGTGGCCGAAGGGGCCACGCTGGTGCTGCAAGCCGGCAAGCGGACCCTATCACTCAAGGGCGATGACCTGGAGCACTACAAGGGCGAACGTGGTAGGCGCGGCAGCAAGTTGCCCCGTGGCTTCCAGCGGGTCGATGGGCTGCAGGTCGAATTGCCCGGCTGAGCATCCGACAGGCCCGCAATGGCGATTTCACCGCCGTTGCGGGCAGAAATGCTGGAGTCGGGCACTTATTTCGCGGATGATATGCCCCCTGCGGTGCCGGCGTAGCCGTGTGCCCGTTTGAATCCATACGTATCACTGCGGCGTGCCTGAAGGCAGCCGCCTGGATGGGATGATGAAATTTCTGCGCCTTCCCTTTGCGCTGTTGATGACGGGTCTATTGGGCCTTGGCGGGTGCACCATGCACCAGCCGGTTGCCTTGTACCAGCTCGACAGCGGTGATCCTGGCCAGCCGTCGCAACATGCGGGCATGGCCGTCGTACTCGGCCCGGTTTCGGTGGCCGACTATCTGCAACGTGAGACGTTCCTGCAACGCCAGGCCGACGGCAGCCTCAGTGCTGCGACCGACGGGCGCTGGGCAGGCAGCCTGTCCTCGGATATTGACCAGTTGCTGGTGCGGCAGCTGGCCTGGCGTCTGGACAGCCAGCGCGTGGTGCTGGCGCCGGCGACGGCAGGTTTCAGCCCGGACGTGCAAGTGCTGCTATCGATCACGCGACTGGACTCTGGCAAGAACCAACCCGCGGTTCTGGATGCACAATGGCGTGTGCTCGACCGCCGTGGTCAGGTGCGTGACAACCGCATCGTACATTTAGAGCAGAAGCATGAAGGCAGCGAGGCCTCGCAGGTCCAGGCGCAAGGGCAACTGTTGCAGAAGCTGGCCGAGCAACTAAGCACTGCGGTCAAGCCGTTGGCAAACCAGCCGGCCATCGCCGAAGCCGCACCCAAGAAGCCTGCAGCGCCTGTGCAGGTCAAGAAGCAGCCCGAGAAATCCAAAATCCCGATGGCCTCGCCGATTCGTACCGACATGGAAGTGTATCGGTTCTGATCGAAGACCAGCCACGAAAAAGCCCGCATCAAGGCGGGCTTTTTCGTGGGCGCTGTACGGCGCCGCGCAGCGACCCTGTAATGGCTCAGGCGCGGCGTTCGTGCATGCGGGCCAGCTGGCGCTCCAGCATCGAGGGGTATGGCTCCATCAGGCGCTCCACACAGCAGGCGCCTTCCGGGCTTGCAATGGGGCGGATGCGAGCACGCTGGCGAATCAAACCGTCGTCATTGACCTTGCGCTCGACCAGCAACAGATTGCGGCTGTGTTGAGACAGTGCCAGCGCATCCTGCACCTTCTCAGCCATCAGCAGGTCGACCAGTTCCAGGCCATCGAGGTCATTGCTCATGGCAAGGCCCAGTTGCAGTTGCAAGGTGATGCCGCTGTCAGCGACGTCGATCTGCAAGGCATGGCCCAAGGCACGTAGCAACTCACCGCAACAGATGGCATTGGTAAGGTAGTCCTCGCCGCACTGGCGGCTGTGGAACAGGACCAACGTACTGCCATCGTTGAGGGTGTGGGTTTCGCCCTCGTACAGCGAGGCCGCATGCTCCAGGCACTCCTGATAGCGCTCGGTAAGCTCGGTCAGGCGGGTGCGCGGCAAACGCCGCAGCTGCTCCTGGGAACCCAGTTGCACGGCAAGCACTGCGCTGAACTGGGGCTCATCGGACTCCATTTCGATCGCATGCGCCGGTGTGTCGTCCAGCAGGCCGGCGAATGCCTCGTCGTCATCGTCCGCGCTGGTCACGGTAGTGCGCTGGGCAGGCTTGGAAACGGGGGCGGGCGCTTCATCGAAGTGCTCGTCGTCCTCCAGTTCCGGTTCCGGCTCTGGCGGAGGCGGTGGCGCCAGTCGGGCGTGCAGTTGCCGGGCGATGTCGCCGATCTCGTCCTGGCGGTCGGTGGCGGGCGTGTAATACTGCGGGTCGCGCAACCAGACCCGCAGTTGCAGCAGCGGCAAGGTGATGAATCGGCCCTGGCGCAGGCTCAAGGTCAGGGCGAGCACCAGCAGAATGGCCGCCAGGATAGCCATGCTCTGCATGCTGATCAGCATGGGCTGCTGGAACTGGCTCATGTCCAGGCTCATGCGCAGTTGTCCGGCGGCCACGTCCTGGAAGGTGATCTTGGTCTGATAGACGCCCTCGGCCTCACCCAGCAGGCTGTTGCGCGGACGCTGGCCTGCCTCGGCGAGGATGCGGTTGTCGACACTGTAGATGGCGGCATGCGCCACCAGCGGGTTCTTCACCAGGTTGCCCAGCAGCACGTTGAGGCTGAGGATATCGTTGGCCACCAGCAACTCGGTCGCCGACGTGGCCGTCTGGGTCGTCAGGCTCTGGCCCACGGCATCGGCCTGGTCGTGCATGGCCTGCTTGAACTGCAACCCCATTACGCAGGCATAGATCACCAGCGCCAGGGCCACCAGGAAAATGTTGGTGCAGGCGATGCGCAATGCCAATGGCACGCGACGTTGACTCAGGGCGCGATAGATCATCAGGAAGAAATTGTCTGTTTTGACTGAGGTGGGCCGGTTCACTGAGCTCGGCTCTTAATGGCATGAAGTGGGGGGCAGTATAGCGACACGGGTTTTGTCGGCAAAGTATCGTTAGCGCCCGATGGTCACGGAAAATCGGTAGAATGCGCATTTTTCATCGAAGTCGGAGCCTGGTTGTGCGCGAAATCGTCCTGATCAACATCACCGGTGAGGACCGCCCCGGTCTTACCGCTGCCATCACTGGCGTCCTGCTGCAGGGCGGTGTGAGCATTCTCGACATCGGCCTGGCGGTGATGCACGGCACGTTGTCGTTCGGCATCCTGGTGGATATCCCGGATAACGAAGTGGCGACCAAGCTGCTGCAGAGTGTCCAGGCCAAGGCGCACGAGCTGAACTTGCAGGCGCGCTACACACCGATTTCCGAAGCGGACTACCAGCACTGGGCCGATGGCCATGGTGAAGCACGGCACGTGGTGACCCTGCTTAGCCGCAAGATCTCGCCCGACCAGTTACAGCGTGTCAGCGCCATCATCAGCCAGCACGGGCTGACCATCGAGCGCATCGAGCGCCTGTCGGCTCGAGTGGCGCTGGACGCGGACACCAGCAAGGGCAAGGCCGCGGTGGAGATTTCGGTTCGCGGCGAGCCTGACGATGGCCAGGCGTTGCGCGCCGAGTTCTTTGCCTTGTCCGAGGCCCTGAGCATCGACATCGCCTTCCAGCGGGACGACCTGTTCCGCCGCAACCGCCGCCTGGCCGTGTTCGACATGGATTCGACACTGATCGAAGCCGAAGTGATCGACGAGCTGGCCAAGGCCGCTGGCGTGGGTGAGCAGGTCGCGGCGATCACCGAGCGGGCCATGCGGGGGGAGTTGGACTTCCGGGCCAGTTTCAAGGAACGCATGGCGCTGCTCAAGGGCCTGGATGTCAGCGTACTGGATGAAATCGGCGCATCGCTGCGCTTGACCGAGGGCGCGGAAAACCTCTTTGCCGAGCTCAAGCGCCTGGGTTACAAGACCGCCATTTTGTCGGGTGGCTTCACCTACTTCGCCCGCCAGGTACAGGCGCGCCTGGGCATCGACTATGTCTTTGCCAATGAGCTGGAAGTGGTCGACGGCAAGGTGACTGGCGTGGCGGTGGAGCCTATCGTCGATGCCCAGCGCAAGGCCGAGCTGCTCCAGCAACTGGCCAGCGAAGAGGGCCTGCAACTGGAGCAGACCATCGCCGTTGGCGATGGCGCGAACGACCTGCCGATGCTGGCGTTGGCGGGGCTGGGCGTGGCCTTCCGCGCCAAGCCGCTGGTGCGTCAGTCGGCCAAGCAGGCGATTTCCACGCTGGGCCTTGATGGTGTGCTGTACCTGCTGGGCCTGCGCGATCGCGATACCCGCGGCTGATCCAGCCTGCGCAGACCCCAGGGTTTTGGCGTCAGCGCCCGAACCCTGGGGCCACGTCTTGGGCCATCACGCCTGCAGCGGCGTGGCCAACAGCTGGCCCATGCGCACCGCCGAGGCGGCGCCCACGTGGTCGGCCCATTTGACCTGGTCGGGGCCGAACAGCACGATCGCCGTCGAACCCAGCTTGAATCGACCCAGTTCGGCGCCTTTTTCCAGGTGAATTGGCGCACGGCTGGCATCGTCGTAGCGGAAGGTCTTGAGCTCGCGCTTGGGCGGCGTGACCAGCCCTGCCCAGACGGTCTCGATGGAGGCCACGATCATGGCACCGACCAAGACAACCGCCATCGGGCCGCGCTCGGTGTCGAACAGGCAGACCACCCGCTCATTGCGAGCGAACAGTTCAGGCACGTTTTCTGCGGTGGTCTGGTTTACCGAGAACAGCCGCCCCGGCACGTAGACCATCTCGCGCAGCGTGCCTGCCAGCGGCATGTGCACGCGGTGGTAGTCCTTGGGTGAGAGGTAGACAGTGGCAAACTCGCCGCCCATGAAGGGGGCTGCCAGGGCCGGGTCGCCGCCCAGCAGTTCCTGTGCGCTGTAACTGTGGCCCTTGGCCTGGAAGATGCGGCCGTGCTCGATCGGGCCAACCTGGCTCACTGCACCGTCGGCCGGGCACAGGATGGCGCCGGGGGTCTGGTCCAGGGGGCGTGCGCCTGGTTTCAGGGCGCGGGTGAAGAATGCGTTGAAGTGCTCGTAGGCGGTCAAGTCTTCGACCAGCGCTTCACGCATGTCGACCTGGTAGCGCTTGGCAAACCAGGCGGTGAAGGCGTTCTTGAACCAGCGGGCGCGGCACTCGGCAACGCAGCCGGCCAGGCGCGACAGCAGGTGATGCGGCAGCAGGTACTGGCTGATGATGAACAGACGGGATTTCATTCAGGTTCCTTAAACTTCGACAGGCGTGTCCGGGTGGTTGCCCCACTCGCTCCAGGAGCCAGCGTACGCTTTGACTCGCGGGTAGCCCAGGGCCTTTGCCACCAGATAAGTGAAGCCGGAGCGGCGATGCGTCTGGCAGTGGGTGATCACTTCCTTGTCAGGCGTGATGCCAAGGGACTGCAGCACTTCGGCGATGTCCGGGCGGATGCGCAGATGGTCATTGAGATCCATGCCGGCGGTCCATTCGAAATTGACCGCACCAGGTATGTGCCCGCCTTTGGCCGCGAGCATTTTTTCGCCGGTGAATTCCTGTGGGGCGCGAGCATCCCAGATGGCCAGGTCATCGGCGCCCAGGCGGCTTTGCAGGTACTCGCGGGTGGCGGTGGGTTCCGGATGCAGTTGCAAACTCACCGGCCGGGTACCCTTGGCAGGCACATCGGTACTGAGCCGGTCGGCCGGCCAGGTCTGGATGCCACCGTTGAGATAGTGGTACCGGGTGTGACCGATCACATCGAGCAACCAGATGAAGCGGCCAGCCCAGCCACCGCCATCATCGTCATACACCACGTAGACCGCATCGCTGCGGTGGCCCAGTTCGCCGAACAGCTTTTCCAGGTCGCTCTGCGGCGGTAGCAGCCCAGGCGCAGGCGGCTGGCCGAGCTGGGTCCGCTTGCCCTCGACGAAATGCGCGCCCGGGATATGCCCGCTGACGTAACGATTGGCGCTGCTGAGGTCGACCAGGATCAAGTCGGGCGAGCCCAGGCGTGGCAACAGGTCGGCGGCTTCGATCACCAGCGGCAGGCCGGAAAAGTCGGTCATCCACGGTCTCCAGTGTGCAAAGGGGCGATTGTAGCGCAAGGCTCAGCCGTTGCGGTTGGCAAACACCCACAGCGCCCGTTCGATGCATTGCGAGGTTTTGCCAAAAGCCTGCACGCTGATGTCGGCCAAGGGCCGGCACCCCTGGTCGGCCACCAATAACATGACCACCTGGTCATTGACCGCCAGCGAGCGCAGCAGGACATGCTCGCCTCGGAACAGGGCACGCAAGGGCGGCGGCAACAACGAGGCGAACTGCGTGTGGTTTTCGGGCGTGATGCGCAGTTGCCCGGCCTTGGACATCAGCTTTTGCAGCAGCTTGTTCGCCGCCACCGGCAATACCAGGCTGGTCGCCTCTTTCGCTAGCCCGGCCGCCTGTTGCACGCGCAGGCAGTCATTGGCCCGGTCCAGGCCAAGCAGCAGCAGGCGTTGCATGCCGCACGCCAGTACCGCCTCACGGGCTTGGGCCGCCAGGTGCACGGTATTGGTGAAAGGGCTGGGCTGGGCCAGCAAGTCCTGGCAGAGCGACCGCCAGCGCGCCAGTTCATCGGCGGTGGGGGGCGGGGGCGCCAGCATTTCCGGGTGGGGGCGGCGTTGATGCCATGGCCAGATCAAGGCCTCGGCTGGGTGGAACAGTGCCAGGCGCGCATGGCGCCTGGCACTGGCCGCGGCTTGCTGGTGCACCTGCTGTTGTATGTCTTCGAGCGAGGTCTGCAGGTAGAGTGCGGTCAGCAGTTGCCAGCGCAGCAGATGGGGATTGTCCCAGCCCACCTGGGCTGCCAGCGCCAGGTTATTGGCCAACAGCACGGTATTGGCCGGTTGGTTGAACCAGCGGCGCAGACCGGGCTCGGCATCGAGCCGATGTTGTTGGTTGAGCAGGTCTTCGTCCCGGGCGATGTTCAACACCTGGGCAAGCTGCTCGCGCTCTTCGAGCAGCAGACGGTAACCCTGGGTCACCCATTGCGGCAGGCGCCACTGCTGGGCAATGGCCTGGCACAGCGCCATGATGCGAACACCGAATAGCTCCTGCTCGACAATGGCGGCGTCTTCTCCTTTATGGATGACCCGCAGCTCCCAGGTGTCGAGCAGCTTCGGGTGGGCCAATGCCAGCGGCCATAATGGGGACAGAAACAGCAGGCTACCCCAGTGGATTTCCTGCCACAGCCGCGCCAGTCGGCTGGCGAACAGGCCACTGGCCTGCTGCGAGGCATGCTGGCTGATCATCTGGAACTGGCGCAGCACCGGCGGGATGTCTTCCATCGGCAGCGCTGGCAGGCGCTTGAGCAGCAGTGCGCTGCGCTCAAGGCCCAGGCGATTGAGCGCAATTTCCAGGCTTTCGGCCGGCTCGGCCTGGCTGGCGTTGGTCGGGTGGTTGGCTTCGCGCATCACCGACAGCACCAGGGCCGGGCTGTCCTGCATCAGCTCGGCGATGTCGCGCAATGAACGCCGGTTATCGTTGATGGCCGCCATGACCCGGTCGTAGCTGTGCTTGGGCACAGGAATGCGCACACTCTCCAGCAGCTTCACCCAGGCTTCTAACGTACGTGGGGCCTGGCCGGATACCTCGGTTTCAATTGGCATTTTGACATCAGTCCGAACTGGCTTTTCGCTTTTAGTGGCTATAGTCTGGCGCAGTTCTGCCGATAAGGAGAAGAAGAGTTTTGACGCTCCCGCCTCTTTCCCTGACCACGACAGCAAGTGCTTTGAATCTATGGCTAAAATTATCGGCATCATCGTCGTATTCGCGAGCGTACTCGGCGGCTACGTCCTTTCCCACGGCAAGATTGCGGCGCTGATCCAGCCGTTCGAAGTGCTGATCATCGGCGGCGCGGCCTTTGGTGCGTTTCTGCAGGCCAACCCTGGCTACATGACGATGCACGTTCTGAAGAAGTCGATGAAGATGTTCGGCTCGCGCTTCACCCATGCCTATTACCTGGAAGTGCTGGGACTGGTCTATGAAATTCTCAACAAGAGCCGCCGCGAAGGCATGATGGCCATCGAGGCCGACATCGAAGACGCCTCGGCCAGCCCGATCTTTGCCAAGTACCCGACCGTACTGGCCGATGAGCGCATGACCGCGTTCGTCTGCGACTACCTGCGCATCATGTCCACCGGCAACATGGCCCCCCACGAACTCGAAGGTCTGTTCGACATGGAGCTGCTGAGCATGAAGGAGGAGCTGGAGCATCCGTCCCACGCGGTCACTGGGGTCGCAGACGGCATGCCAGGCTTCGGTATCGTTGCAGCCGTATTGGGTATCGTCGTCACCATGGCGTCGCTGGGCGATGGTGACCAGGCAGCCATCGGTATGCACGTGGGCGCCGCCTTGGTGGGTACCTTCTTCGGTATTCTCGCCGCCTACGGTTTCTTCGGCCCACTGGCCAAGTGCCTTGAGCACGATGCCAAGGAAGAACTCAACCTGTACGAGTCGATCAAGGCCTCGCTGGTCGCCTCGGCCTCGGGCATGCCGCCGTCGCTGGCCGTGGAGTTCGGGCGCAAGGTGCTGTACCCCAAGCATCGCCCCAGCTTCTCCGAGCTCGAGCAAGCGGTACGCGGTCGCTGAGTCATGGAGAACAATCAGCCCATCATCGTCAAGCGCGTAAAGCGCTTTGGCGGCGGCCACCACGGTGGCGCCTGGAAGATCGCCTTTGCCGACTTCGCCACGGCCATGATGGCGTTCTTTCTGGTGCTGTGGTTGCTGTCGACCGCAACCCCTGAGCAGAAGATCGCCATCGCCGGGTACTTCAAGGACCCGATCGGCTTCTCCGAGAGTGGTACACCCTACGTCATCGACCTGGGCGGCTCGCCCGAGCTGGCGCCGGAGAAGACCATCAACCCCGAGGTGAAATCGGAGCCGACCCCAGACACCAGCATCGAACTGAACAAGGACCAGGTGGAAACCATGGCCGAGCAGGTCGAGCGCGAGCGCCTCGAGCTGCTGCTGCAGGAGTTGCAGAACAAGGTGGAGGAGAACCCGCAGCTGCAGAAGTTCAAGGACCAGATCCTGTTCGAGATCACCCAGGACGGCCTGCGCATCCAGATCATGGACGCCGAGAACCGGCCCATGTTCGACATCGGCAGTGCACGCTTGCAGCCCTATTTCGAGGACATCCTGCTGGCCATGGCCGATACCATCAAGACCGTGCCCAACAAGATCAGCGTCAGTGGCCATACCGATGCCAAGCCGTACGCAGGCGCTGGCGAGTTCGGCAACTGGGAGCTGTCGGCCAACCGTGCCAACGCTGCGCGGCGGGCCCTGGTGGCAGGGGGTTATCCAGATGGCCAGGTGGCACGGGTGGTGGGGTATGCGTCTTCGTCGCTGTTCGATCGCAAGAACCCGTTCAACCCGGTAAACCGTCGGATCGACATCATCGTGCTGACCAAGAAGGCCCAGCGTGATATCGAAGGCGAGCAGGGCGCCGCGCCACCGCCGGCGCAAGCCCCTACCGGGGCGCAGCCACCTTCAACGACTGCACCGGCACCCTCGGCGGCCGATGACCATACGCCCATGCAACCACGTGAGTTGCGCCAGAAGCTCAACATCTTCGAGGACGGCACGTTGAAGATGGATGAGGCCAAGGAACAGTAAGGGCTTGGCAGCCCCGTTGGGCTGCCGGTCACTGCCGGGGCGGACAAGGTACCCCGCCTGCATTGGGCATGCAGGGTTGATCAGTAGGTTTCTTCCGGCAGGCTGGCGATGATCGAGCGGTAGCTGTTCATCCGCTGTGGCTTGATTCGCCCGTCTTCCAGGGCCTTGAGCAGCGCGCACCCAGGCTCGCGATCATGTTTGCAGTCGCGGAAGCGGCAGGTGCCGAACAGGTCGCGGAACTCGATAAAGCCCTCTTCCACATCGGTGCGGCTGACATGCCCCAGGCCGAACTCACGGATGCCCGGCGAGTCGATCAGGTCGCCCCCGTTGGGGAAGTGGTACAGGCGGGCGGTGGTGGTGGTATGGGTGCCCTGGCCTGACCATTCCGACAGGTCACCGACCCGGGTACCGGCCTGTGGCAGCAGGCTGTTGACCAGCGACGACTTGCCCACCCCCGACTGACCGACGAAGACGCTGATGTGTCCATCCAGTGACTGCTGCAGGCGCTGCATGCCATCCCCTTGATGCGCCGACACTTCCAGCAGCGGGTAGCCCAGTTCACGGTAGACGTCCAGGAGCGCTTGCAGGCCTGGCCCGTTCTCGTCATTGACCAGGTCAGCCTTGTTCAGCAGCAACAGGGGCCGCAGGCCGGCATGCTCGGCGGCCACCAGGTAGCGGTCGATGAGGTTGGGGTGCGGTTCCGGCGCCGGTGCGAAAACGATGACGATAAGGTCGACATTGGCCGCCACTGGCTTGAGCTGGCCATGGTTGTTGGGCCGGCACAGTTCGGTTGCACGGGGCATCTGCGCAACGATGACGCCGATCCCCTGGTTGCCGGCACGCCAGACCACGCGGTCGCCAGTGACCAACGCAGGAAGGTTGGCGCGCAGGTGGCAGCGAAACACCTGGCCTGCGGTGTCGCCATCCTGGGCTTCGACTTCAACTTGTACACCGAAGTGCGCGATCACCAGCCCCAGCTGCTCGGGCCCAAGGTCGCCGCCTTCCAGTTCCTGCAAGGCATGCTGCTCGCGCTTTGCCGCACGTGCAGCGCGCTCGTTCTGAATCTTTTCGATACGCCAGTTCTGGCGACGGTTGAGCTGGCGTTTGGCCATGAACGCTCCGTAGAAGGCCCCGTGCGGGGCGTAGAAAACGACTGGCAGTCTAGCATGCCGGGCCTGAACGCTGTCCGCTTCACTTTGGTTCGTGGGGGTGCACTGCGCTAATATAGGCCTCCATCGGAGGAGTGCCTGCATGCAAAACCCACAGAACCTGATCTGGATCGACCTGGAGATGACCGGGCTGGATCCGGACAGCGATGTCATCATCGAGATGGCCACCATTGTCACCGACAGCGACCTCAATACGCTGGCCGAGGGCCCGGTCATCGCCATCCACCACAGTGATGAAGTGCTGGCGCGCATGGACGACTGGAACACCCGCACCCACGGCGCCTCCGGCCTGACCCAGCGTGTGCGTGAAAGTCAGGTGAGCATGGCCCAGGCCGAGGCCCAGACCATCGCCTTCCTCGAGCAGTGGGTACCTAAAGGCAAATCGCCAATCTGCGGGAACAGCATCTGCCAGGACCGTCGATTCCTGTACCGGCACATGCGTCAGCTGGAAAATTACTTCCACTACCGCAATCTCGACGTCTCCACCCTCAAGGAACTGGCAGCGCGCTGGGCCCCCGAAGTGCGAGACAGCTTCAGCAAGGGCAACACGCACCTGGCGCTGGACGACATTCGCGAATCCATCGCCGAGCTGCGCCACTACCGCGAACACTTCATCAAATTCTAAAAAAACGCAGCTCACGCGCTTCACGCGGCCATTGGCGCACGGCCCCCGGCACTTCTGCCCGGGGCCGTACGCTGATGGTCGCTTGAGCGGGTGATCGGTGTGGGTCTTGCTCATGTTGCTGATGCTTTATCTGATCGCCATCACCGCCGAAGCGATGACCGGTGCGCTGTCTGCCGGCCGTCGTGGCATGGACTGGTTCGGGGTGGTGCTGATCGCGTGCGTGACCGCATTGGGCGGTGGCTCGGTGCGTGACGTGCTGTTGGGGCACTACCCGCTGACCTGGGTCAAGCACCCGGAATACCTGGTGCTGACCAGCTGTGCGGCGCTGTTGACCATTTTCATCGCGCCGATGATGCGCCGCCTGCGCTCCCTGTTTCTGGTACTCGACGCCTTGGGGCTGGTGGCCTTTACCCTCATTGGTTGCATGACCGCGCTGGAGATGGGGCAGGGCATGCTGGTGGCGTCCATCAGCGGTGTGATCACGGGGGTCTTCGGCGGGATTTTGCGGGATATCTTCTGCAATGACATTCCGCTTGTGTTCCGCCGGGAGCTTTACGCGAGCGTGTCGTTCGCTGCGGCCTGGTTCTACCTGGGCTGCGACTACTTCAAGGTGCCCGCAGAGCAAGCCATGCTGCTGACCTTGTTCGGTGGCTTTCTGGTGCGGTTGCTGGCTATCCGCTTTCACTGGGAGATGCCCAAGTTTCATTACAATGACCAGCAGTGAGGTTGGGCGCCCGCACCAGGCTAGCGGGCCCTGGCTTTGTGCTACACCGCAAAGGTGCAGAGGCAGCTATGCGGCCTATCGCGACCTCCCCTTTAGGGTCATGCCACCCCGTGCCGGGCAAGCGCCCATTCCACGTGTTCCCTCACCAGTGGCGAGGCATCGTCGCGTCGCGCCTTGAGGGCTTCGATGACCGGGATCGTGGAGGGGGCGTTGCCCAGACCAACGGCCAGGTTGCGCAGCCAGCGCTCATAACCGGCACGGCGCAGAGGTCCGCCTTCGGTCTTGCGCAGGAAAGTAGGCTCATCCCACCGAAACATCTGCGCCAGTTCCGCATTCTCCAGGCCGTGGCGGGGCTGGAAGTCCTGCTCGCGGGTGGGCTTGGCGAAGCGGTTCCAGGGGCAGACGATCTGGCAGTCATCGCAGCCGAACACCCGGTTGCCCATCATCGAGCGCAACTGCACCGGGATCGGCCCCTTGAGCTCGATGGTCAGGTAGGAGATGCAGCGGCGGGCATCGAGCACGTACGGGCCGACGAACGCCTGGGTTGGGCAGATGTCCAGGCAAGCCGTGCAGCGGCCGCAATGTTCGCTGGTGGTGGCCTGGTCCACCGGCAGGGGCAGGTCGACGAACAGTTCAGCCAGAAAGAAATAGCTGCCGGCCTTGCGGTTGAGCAACAGGGTGTTCTTGCCGATCCAGCCAAGCCCGGCTTGTTCGGCCAGCGCCTTTTCCAGCACCGGCGCGCTGTCGACGAAGGCTCGGTAGCCAAAGGGGCCGATGGCCTGCTGGATGCGGTCGGCCAGCGACTGCACACGCTTGCGCACCAGCTTGTGGTAGTCCCTGCCCAAGGCATAGCGGGATACGTAGGCCTTTTCCGGTTGGGCCAGGCGCTGCGCCATTTGCGTGTCGCCGGGCAGATAGTCCATGCGCAGCGAGACGACGCGCACGGTGCCTGGAATCAGCTGCTCTGGGTGGGCGCGCTTGCTGCCGTGTGCCCCCAGGTATTCCATCTCCCCCTGATAACCGGCGTCCAGCCAGCGCTGCAGGTGATGCTCGTGTTCGCCCAGGTCGATACCGGCGATGCCGACGTGGGCAAAGCCCAGTTCCTGGCCCCACAGCTTGATGTTATGGGCCAGTGCGTCGAGGTCAGGAGTGAAGGCGGACATGGATGGGCAAGCAATACGGGCAGAGGTGCGTATAATTCTGCCAGACATTGGAGCTTTTGACCCCATGCAACAGACCAGTAACCCCGTACACGCCCCCACAGTGCTGAGCAGCCTGACCGTTGCCCGCCTGCCGCCACGCCCTGCTCAGGCCCATAAAGGTGACTTCGGCCATGTGCTGGTGGTCGGCGGCGACCTTGGCACCGGCGGCTCCGTCCTGCTCAGCGCCGAAGCCGCGTTGCGCTGCGGCGCGGGGCTGGTGAGCGTAGCCACGCGGCCGGAGCACGTGGCCGCCGGGCTGACTCGCATGCCCGAAACCATGTGCCTGGGCGTGCAGTCGGCCAACCAGTTGATGACCGTGCTGGGCCGCGCTTCGGTGGCGGTCGTGGGGCCTGGCCTGGGGCAGGCGGCATGGGGGCGCAGCCTGCTGTCCGCTGTGGCCAACGCCGAGGGCGCGCAGGTTTGGGATGCCGATGCCCTGAACCTGCTGGCAGCCTCGCCCCTTGCGCTGCCCAGTGGCAGTATCCTGACCCCGCACCCAGGCGAAGCTGCACGGCTGCTGGGTATTTCCACCGAAGCGGTGCAGGCGGACCGCCCGGGTGCAGCGCGCAAGCTGGCACGCCGCCACAACAGTGTGTGCGTGCTCAAAGGCGCAGGTACCTTGGTCGCCGACCCCGAAGGGCGGTTGGCGCGCTGCGACCGTGGCCATCCAGCCATGGCGGGCGCAGGCCTTGGAGATGTGCTCAGTGGTGTGTGCGGCGCGCTGCTGGCCCAGGGGCTTGGCGCCTGGGACGCCGCAGGCCTGGGCGTCTGGCTGCATGCCTGTGCTGGCGAGCGCCTGGGTAGCGGCGGCCGGGGGTTGGCGGCCAGTGATCTGATACCTGTGATTCGTGCGTTGTTGGAGGAGCATTCAGCGTGTCTGGCTTAAACCTGTTTCTGGCCGATGAAGCGGCCATGGTTGCCTTTGGCGGCCAACTGGCCGGTGTGACCGGTGGGCGCGGGATCATCTTCCTGGAAGGCGACCTCGGCGCTGGCAAGACAACCCTGTCTCGCGGCCTTATTCGTGGGTTGGGCCATACGGGTGCAGTGAAAAGCCCTACGTTTACCGTGGTAGAACCCTACGAGATTGGTGATGTCCGAGCTTTTCACTTCGACCTCTATCGGCTGGTCGATCCAGAGGAGCTTGAGTTCATGGGCATTCGTGACTATTTCGAGGGTGATCCACTGTGCCTGTTCGAGTGGCCACAAAAGGGTGCGGGCGTTTTGCCAAAGCCTGACCTGACCATTACCATAAGCCCCCAGGCGAGCGGACGCTCGCTTGTACTTTCGCCGCAGGGGGCTCGCGGCGACGCCTGGTGCGTGGCACTGGCCGAATACTATAAACAGCAAGCGGGGTAGGTATGCGCATACGCGCACTGGTCGCCATCGTTGGGCTTTTGCTGACAACGGTGACCGTTGAGGCTCTGGCCGTCACTCAAGTCAAGAGCGTGCGCCTGTGGCGTGCGCCGGACAACACCCGGCTGGTCTTCGACCTGTCTGGCCCTGTGCAGCACAGTGTCTTCACATTGAGCGCACCCGATCGGCTGGTCATCGACATCAACGGCGCAACCCTGGGCGCACCCTTGAAGGTGGCGACGTCCAATACGCCGATCAGCAGCGTGCGCTCGGCCCAGCGCACGCCGACCGACCTGCGGGTGGTCGTGGACCTGAAGAAATCGGTCACGCCCAAGAGCTTCACCCTGGCGCCTAACGCGCAATACGGCAATCGCCTGGTGGTCGACCTGTACGATCAGGAGGCGGACGCCATTGCCGCCAGTGCCCCACCGCCTGCGCCGCCACCGGTGCAAACGCCAGCCACCACGCCAGCGGTGCCCGTCACGCCAACCCAGCCAGCCATCAAGCTGCCACCGGTGCCCAGTGGCAAGCGCGATATCGTGGTGGCCATCGATGCCGGTCACGGTGGCGAGGATCCAGGCGCTTCGGGCTCCAGCGGGCAGCATGAAAAAGACATCGTCCTGCAGATCGCCCGCGAACTGCAGCGCCAGATCAACAGCGAGAAGGGCTTTCGCGCCGAGCTGACGCGCACCGGCGACTACTTCATCCCGTTGCGCAAGCGCACCGAGATCGCCCGCAAGAAAGGCGCCGACCTGTTCATCTCCATCCACGCCGATGCTGCCCCGTCGCGCGCTGCCTTCGGCGCCTCGGTGTTCGCCTTGTCCGACCGCGGTGCCACCTCCGAGACCGCACGCTGGCTGGCCGATACGGAAAACCGCTCTGACCTGATCGGCGGTGCCGGCAATGTCAGCCTCGATGACAAGGACCGCATGCTGGCCGGGGTGCTGCTCGACCTGTCGATGACGGCCACGCTCAGCTCCAGCCTCAACGTCGGTCAGAAGGTGCTGGGCAACATGGGGCGTATCACCTCGCTGCACAAGCAGCGCGTGGAACAGGCCGGCTTCATGGTGCTCAAGTCCCCGGACATTCCCTCGATCCTGGTAGAGACCGGCTTCATCTCGAACAATGCAGAAGCCGCCAAGCTGGCCACACGCAGCCACCAGCAGGCATTGGCGCGCTCCATTCACACCGGGGTTCGCCAGTACTTCCAGCAGAACCCACCGCCAGGCACTTACGTGGCGTGGCTGCGCGACAGCGGCAAGATCGCCCAGGGCCCGCGTGAACATACGGTGCGGCCCGGCGAAACCCTGGCCATGCTTGCGGTGCGCTATCAGGTCAGCGTCACCAGCCTGCGCAGCACCAATAGCCTAAAGACCGATGAGCTGAAGGTCGGCCAGCGCCTGGACATTCCTGCCACCACGTTGGCTTCACAATGAGCGGCGGCTCACGTATCCAGCTGCTCAGCCCGCGGCTGGCCAACCAGATTGCGGCTGGCGAGGTGGTGGAACGGCCGGCATCGGTTGCCAAGGAGCTGTTGGAAAACAGCCTCGACTCCGGTGCTCGCCGAATCGACGTCGACGTCGAGCAGGGTGGCATCAAGCTGCTGAAGGTGCGCGACGATGGCAGCGGCATCTCTGCCGACGACCTGCCGCTGGCGCTGGAGCGCCATGCCACCAGCAAGATCCGCGAGCTCGAAGACCTTGAAGGCGTCCTGAGCCTGGGGTTTCGCGGTGAAGCCTTGGCCTCGATCAGCTCGGTCGCCCGGCTGACCCTGACCTCGCGCACGGCCAACGCCAGCGAAGCCTGGCAGGTGGAAACCGAAGGGCGCGAGATGACTGCGCGGGTGCAGCCTGCTGCGCACCCAGTCGGCACGTCCGTGGAAGTGCGCGACCTGTTTTTCAACACGCCGGCGCGGCGCAAGTTTCTCAAGGCCGAGAAAACTGAATTCGACCACTTGCAGGAAGTGATCCGGCGCCTGGCACTGGCCCGGTTCGACGTGGCCTTCCATCTGCGGCACAACGGCAAGAGCATTCTGAGCTTGCACGAGGCACGCGAGGAAGCCGACCGTGCCCGGCGGGTGGGCGCCATTTGCGGTCCGGGTTTCATGGAGCAGGCCCTGCCCATCGACGTGGAGCGCAACGGCCTGCGCCTGTGGGGGTGGGTCGGGTTGCCGACCTACTCGCGTAGCCAGGCAGACTTGCAGTACTTCTTCGTGAACGGGCGCGCGGTGCGCGACAAGCTGGTGGCCCATGCCGTACGCCAGGCTTACCGGGACGTGCTGTTCAACGGTCGTCACCCCACCTTCGTCCTGTTTCTTGAGCTTGAGCCCAATGGCGTGGACGTCAACGTTCACCCGACCAAGCACGAAGTGCGCTTCCGTGAGGGACGCAGCGTCCACGACTTTCTGTACGGCACCTTGCACCGTGCCCTGGCCGATGTGCGTCCCGAAGACCAGTTGGCTGCCCCGGCTGCTTTGCCTGAGGCGACCCGCCCGACGGGGCAGCAGGCAGGCGAGTTCGGGCCCCAGGGCGAAATGCGCCTGGCTGCGGCCGTGCTCGAGCAACCGCGTGCTGCGCCGTCTCCTGTTGCCGGCAGTGGCAGTGGCGCGGGTTACCAGTATCAATACACACCCAGGCCGTCGCAGCCATTGCCGGCTGCCGAGGCCCAGGCGGTCTATCGCGAGTTCTACAAGCCCTTGAGCGAAGGCGCCGCTGCGCTGCCGGAAAGCCAGGGCGACATCCCCCCGCTTGGCTTCGCGTTGGCCCAGCTCAAGGGCATCTACATCCTGGCCGAGAACGCCGCAGGCCTGGTGCTCGTCGACATGCATGCCGCCCATGAACGGATCATGTACGAGCGGCTGAAGGTGGCCATGGCCAGCGAAGGTCTTAGCGGTCAGCCATTGCTGGTGCCCGAAACGCTCGCCCTGAGCCAGCGCGAGGCCGATTGCGCCGAAGAACACGCCGCCTGGTTCCAGCGCCTGGGCTTCGAGTTGCAGCGCCTTGGCCCGGAAACCCTGGCGATTCGCCAGATTCCTGCGTTGCTCAAGCAGGCTGAAGCCAACCGCCTGGTACAGGATGTGCTGGCGGACCTCATGGAGTACGGCACCAGCGACCGTATCCAGGCACACCTGAACGAATTGCTCGGCACCATGGCCTGTCACGGTGCCGTGCGTGCCAATCGGCGCCTGGCGATCCCGGAAATGAACGCCTTGCTGCGCGACATGGAAAACACCGAGCGCAGCGGCCAGTGCAACCATGGCCGTCCCACCTGGACCCAGATGGGCCTGGATGATCTGGACAAACTATTCCTGCGCGGTCGATGAAATGAGTGGCAAGCCCCCTGCAATATTTCTGATGGGCCCGACGGCATCGGGCAAGACCGACCTCGCCATCGAGCTGAGCAAGGTCTTGCCTTGCGAGCTGGTGAGCGTCGATTCCGCCCTGGTCTATCGGGGCATGGACATCGGTTCGGCAAAGCCTTCCAAGGCTGTGCTGGCTGCCCATCCGCACCACCTGATCGACATCCGCGACCCGGCCGACGCTTACTCGGCTGCGCAGTTTCGTGCCGACGCCTTGCGCGTGATGGCCCAGATCACCGCCCGCGGCAATATCCCGTTGCTGGTGGGCGGGACCATGCTTTATTACAAGGCGTTGACCGAAGGGCTGGCCGACATGCCGGCGGCCGATGCCCAGGTCAGGGCCGAGCTCGAGGCCCTGGCCGAGGCCGAGGGCCTGGTGGCGCTGCACCAGCAACTGGCTGAGGTCGATCCGGAGTCGGCCGCGCGCATCCATCCCAACGATCCGCAACGGTTGATCCGGGCGCTGGAGGTGTACCGGGTCAGCGGGCAAAGCATGACGGCCCATCGACAGCGTCAATTGGCTGAAAGTAGCTGTGCAGACGCAAGCGCCTGCGGTCATTTGTCCTATACTGTCGCCAGTCTTGCGATTGCGCCTACAGATCGTCACATTCTGCACCAGCGAATTGCGTTACGATTTTCACAGATGTTGGAACAGGGCTTTGTCGACGAGGTCCGATTGCTGCGAGCCAGAAGTGACTTGCACGCCGGACTGCCGTCTATACGGGCAGTGGGCTATCGGCAGGTCTGGGATTACCTGGACGGCCAGCTGACTGAGAATGAGATGCGTGAACGCGGTATCATCGCGACCAGGCAGTTGGCCAAGCGGCAATTCACCTGGCTGCGTGGCTGGCCAGACGTGCATTGGCTCGACAGCCTGGCCTGCGACAATCTGTCCCGCACCTTGAAATACCTTGGGGCCATCTCCATATTGAGCTGAGTCCCTGCTGATTGCCGTCTATCCTTGTGAAAGCCGGCCTTACTTATCGTTTTTTCAGATTTTCCAATTATTTATCCTTACAGGAGTGCGGCATATGTCAAAAGGGCATTCGCTACAAGACCCTTACCTGAATACCTTGAGAAAAGAAAAGGTCCCGGTTTCGATCTACCTGGTAAACGGCATCAAGCTGCAAGGCTCGATCGAATCGTTCGACCAGTTCGTGGTGCTGCTGAAGAACACCGTCAGCCAGATGGTCTACAAGCACGCCATTTCCACTGTTGTACCTGCCCGCCCGGTTCGTCTGCCAAGCCCGTCCGATTCCGATCACGGCGACAGCGAGCCAGGCAACGCCTGATAGGAGCCTGCATTGTTCTTTGAGCGCCACGGTGGTGGTGAACGCGCGTTGCTCGTTCACTTGGAAGGTCAGAACCCTGAGGCGCGCGAAGACCCGCAGGAGTTTCAGGAACTCGCGTTGTCGGCCGGTGCCGACATCGTCTCGCTGGTAACGGTCTCGAGGCATCAGCCCTCGGCCAAGTACCTGATTGGCAGTGGCAAGGTCGAGGAGTTGCACGACCGTGTCCATGCCGAGCAGGTAGACCTGGTGATTTTCAATCACACCCTCACGCCCAGTCAGGAGCGCAACCTCGAACGCGTGTTCGAGTGCCGTGTGCTCGACAGGACCGGGCTGATTCTGGATATCTTCGCCCAACGGGCACGTACCCACGAAGGCAAGCTGCAGGTCGAACTGGCCCAGCTTGAGCACATGAGTACGCGGCTGGTACGCGGTTGGACCCACCTTGAGCGACAAAAAGGGGGTATTGGCCTGCGGGGGCCGGGTGAAACCCAGCTCGAAACCGACCGTCGCCTGCTGCGCGTACGCATCCGGCAGATCAAGTCCCGCCTCGAGAAAGTACGCAGCCAGCGTGAACAGGCGCGTCGCGGGCGCAAGCGCGCGGACATTCCGTCGGTCTCGCTGGTGGGCTACACCAACGCCGGCAAGTCCACGTTGTTCAACGCCCTGACCCAGTCCGAGGTGTACGCCGCCGACCAGTTGTTCGCAACCCTCGACCCGACGCTGCGTCGGCTTGAGCTCAACGACCTGGGGCCTATCGTGCTGGCCGATACCGTGGGCTTCATTCGCCACCTGCCGCACAAGCTGGTCGAGGCGTTTCGGGCTACGCTCGAGGAGTCGAGCAACTCCGACCTGCTGCTGCACGTGATCGATGCCCATGAGCCTGAGCGCATGGAGCAAATCGAGCAGGTGCTGGCCGTGTTGGGCGAGATTGGCGCCGAAGGCTTGCCGATCCTCGAGGTGTATAACAAACTCGACCTGCTCGAAGAGGTCGAGCCGCAGATCCAGCGCAATGCCGACGGCAAGCCCGAGCGGGTCTGGGTTTCGGCACGTGACGGGCGTGGCCTGGAGTTGGTTGGCCAGGCGATTGCCGAGCTGCTGGGTGATGATCTGTTTGTCGGCACCTTGTGCCTGGAGCAACGTTTTGCCCGCCTGCGCGCGCAATTCTTTGACCTGGGCGCGGTGCAGAGTGAAGCGCATGATGAAGAAGGGCGCAGCCTGCTGAGCGTGCGTCTGCCCAGGGTAGAACTCAATCGCCTGGTCAGCCGTGAAGGCATGGAGCCGCAAGTGTTTGTCGAGCAACACACTTTGCAATAAATGCCCTACGAGGTCGTCGGGCAGCAGTGACAGGCATTCTGTAGCATTGGACGGCGCGCCGTGGGCGCGTCTTTGCTTTATCAGATGGAGAGCGCTATGGCTTGGAACGAGCCGGGTGGCAACTCGAACAATCAGGATCCCTGGGGCGGCCGCCGCGGTGGCGGTGGTGGCGGCGACAAAAAAGGTCCGCCGGATCTGGACGAGGCCTTCCGCAAACTGCAGGACAGCCTCAACGGCATGTTCGGTGGTGGCAAGAAACGGGGTGGCGGTGACCGCAATGTCGGCAAAGGCGGCGGCCTCGGGCTGCTTGCCATCGGCCTGGCAGTGCTGGCGGCCATCTGGCTGTACAGCGCCGTGTATGTCGTCGACGAGCAGGAGCAGGCCGTTGTGCTGCGCTTCGGCAAGTACTATGAGACGGTCGGTCCCGGCCTGAACATCTACTTCCCGCCGATCGATCGCAAGTACATGGAAAACGTCACGCGTGAGCGGGCCTACACCAAGCAGGGCCAGATGCTGACCGAAGACGAGAACATCGTCGAGGTACCGCTGACCGTCCAGTACAAGATCAGCAACCTGCAGGACTTCGTGCTCAACGTTGACCAGCCTGAGGTCAGCCTGCAGCATGCGACCGACAGCGCCCTGCGTCACGTGGTGGGCTCTACGTCCATGGACCAGGTATTGACCGAAGGTCGTGAACAGATGGCCGTGGACATCCGCGAACGTCTGCAGCGTTTCCTCGACAACTACCGCACCGGCATTACCGTTACCCAGGTCAACGTGCAGAGCGCGGCAGCCCCGCGTGAAGTGCAGGAAGCCTTCGATGACGTGATCCGGGCGCGCGAAGACGAGCAGCGTGCCCGCAACCAGGCCGAGTCCTACGCCAATGGCGTGGTGCCCGAAGCCCGTGGTCAGGCCCAGCGCATCATCGAAGACGCCAACGGCTACCGCGATGAAGTCATTGCCCGGGCCAAGGGTGAGGCCGACCGCTTCACCAAGCTGGTCACCGAGTACCGCAAGGCACCTGATGTGACCCGCGAGCGCTTGTACCTGGAAACCATGCAGGCGGTGTACAGCAATTCGAGCAAGGTCATGGTGGCAACCAAGGATGGGCAGAACAACCTGCTCTACCTGCCACTGGACAAGATGGTCGAAGGCAGCCGCAACTCGTCCGCACCTGCGAGCGGTGTATCGTCGGCCAACGACGCTGCCGCCGCGCGCTCGGCGCAGGACACGCAACAGCAACAGCAGCCGCTGCGCACTAGGGAGAGCCGCTGATGAGCAACCGATCGCTGATCGCCCTGATCGCCGCCGTGGTTCTGGCCATCGTGGCCTGGAACAGCTTCTACATCGTGGCCCAGACCGAGCGGGCAGTATTGCTGCGCTTCGGCAAGGTGGTTCAGGCCGATGTCCAGCCAGGGCTGCACGTGAAAGTGCCGTACGTGAACCAGGTACGCAAGTTCGACGCCCGCCTGATGACCCTCGACGCCCCTACCCAGCGGTTCCTGACCCTGGAGAAGAAAGCGGTGATGGTCGACGCCTATGCCAAATGGCGCGTCAAGGATGCCGAGCGCTTCTATACGGCCACTTCCGGCATGAAGCAGATCGCTGATGAGCGTCTGTCCCGTCGTCTGGAAAGCGGCCTGCGTGACCAGTTCGGTAAGCGCACCCTGCACGAAGTGGTGTCCGGTGAGCGTGACGCGTTGATGGCCGACATCACCGCTTCGCTGAACCGCATGGCCAACAAGGAGCTGGGTATCGAGGTCATCGACGTCCGCGTCAAGGCCATCGACCTGCCCAAGGAAGTCAACCGCAGTGTGTTCGATCGCATGAGCACCGAGCGTGAGCGCGAGGCGCGCGAGCACCGGGCCAAGGGTAATGAGCTGGCCGAAGGTATTCGTGCCGACGCCGATCGCCAGCGCCGTGTGCTACTGGCCGAGGCCTATCGCGAATCTGAACAGACCCGCGGTGAGGGTGATGCCCAGGCGGCGGCTATCTACGCCAAGGCCTACACGCAGGACGCTGATTTCTACGCGTTCTACCGTAGCTTGCAAGCCTACCGCGAGAGCTTCTCCAGCAAGAGCGACGTGCTGGTCCTGGATCCGAAGAACGAGTTCTTCCGCTTCATGGACAAGAGCAAGCCCTGAGGCGAATTCAGGCAGGCGCCCCGCCTGGCAGCTAAAACGCCAGGCAGGGTGCATCCCGAATCAAAAGGGGTGTATGATGAGTCAGCCGGGAAATTTCCCGGCTTTTTTGCGTCTGCAAGGTTGATCGGCTTGGTGTCGGTTCGCCTTTGACACGTTTGCAAGGCAATTCGAGGGTATCGGGTACGGTGGCTGCGCTGGGATCAGTGCTGCCCGTTGCTGTGCGCGATACCTGCTTTACTGACGGCCGGCTTGCTGGCGGCCGCCCGGACCAGAGGGGAAAAGGCGTAATGGCAACGGTAGACCGCTGGCTGCTGCCAGATGGCATCGAGGAAGTACTGCCACCTGAGGCCGCGCGCATCGAGATCGCGCGTCGCCAGGTGTTGGACCTGTTCCAGAGTTGGGGTTACGAACTGGTCGTCACCCCGCATATCGAGTACCTGGAGTCGCTGCTTACCGGCGCTGGCCAGGACCTGGATCAGCGTACCTTCAAGGTAGTGGACCCGCAGTCCGGCCGCTTGATGGGCTTTCGTGCCGACTTCACGCCGCAGGTCGCGCGCATCGACGCCCATACCCTGCGCCGTGAAGGCCCAAGCCGGTTGTGTTACGCCGGCAGTGTGCTGCATGCCCAGCCGCGTGCTTTGTCTACCTCGCGCAGCCCTATCCAGCTGGGTGCCGAACTGTATGGCGATGCCAGCCCCACCAGCGATGTGGAAGTCATCAGCCTGATGCTCGCCACACTGCAGTTGGCCGATGTGCCTGATGTTCACATGGACCTGGGCCATGTGGGCATCTACCGTGGCCTGGCTCGGGCCGCCGGCCTGTCGGGCGCGGTCGAGCAGCAGCTGTTCGACGCCCTGCAGCGCAAGGCGGTCGACGAAGTGCAGGCGCTGACGGCCGACTTGCCAAAGGATGTGGGCAACATGCTGCGAGCCCTGGTCGAGCTGTGCGGCGGCAGGGAAGTTCTGGCCGAGGCCCGCGTACGCCTGGGTCGTGCACCTGCCAGCGTGCTGGCGGCCCTGGACGATTTGCTGGCCATCGCCGACCGGTTGGCCGCTCGTTATCCGCAGTTGCCGTTGTACTTCGACCTGGGTGAACTGCGCGGTTACAACTACCACACGGGCGTGGTGTTTGCGGTGTTCGTGCCAGGTGAAGGGCAGTCGATTGCCCAGGGCGGACGCTATGACGACATCGGCGCCGACTTTGGCCGGGCGCGCCCGGCTACCGGTTTCTCCACGGATTTGAAGACCCTGGTCACACTGGGGCGAGCGGAGGTCGTACTGCCCACGGGCGGCATCTGGATGCCGGACAGTGGCGATGCGGCCCTATGGCAGCATGTCTGCCAGTTGCGCAACGAGGGCCAGCGTGTGGTCCAGGCCCTGCCTGGTCAGCCGCTGAGTGCTGCCCTTGAAGCGGATTGTGATCGTCAATTGATTCAGCAAGACGGGCGCTGGCAGGTTCTGCCGCTGGCCCAGTGAGTTTCTGCGTCGGCAACAGGCCGGCAACCAAGTTTGCGTGAATGAGGACCAATGTAATGGGTAAGAATGTCGTCGTCCTGGGCACCCAGTGGGGTGATGAGGGCAAAGGCAAGATCGTCGATCTGCTGACCGAACATGCTGCCGCCGTCGTGCGCTACCAAGGTGGCCACAACGCGGGCCACACCCTGGTGATCAACGGTGAAAAGACCGTTCTGCACCTGATTCCATCCGGCATCCTGCGTGAAGGCGTGCAATGCCTGATCGGCAACGGTGTGGTCGTTGCACCCGATGCGCTGATGCGCGAGATCACCAAGCTGGAAGAGAAGGGCGTACCGGTGCGCGAGCGCCTGCGCATTTCCCCGGCTGCGCCGCTGATCCTGTCGTACCACGTCGCGCTGGACCAGGCCCGTGAAAAAGCCCGTGGCGAAGCCAAGATCGGCACCACCGGCCGTGGTATCGGCCCAGCGTACGAAGACAAGGTCGCCCGCCGTGGCCTGCGCGTGGGCGATCTGTTCCACCGCGAGCGTTTTGCCGCCAAGCTGGGCGAGCTGCTGGACTACCACAACTTCCAGCTGGTCAATTACTACAAAGAGCCTGCCATCGACTTCCAGCAGACGCTGGACGAGTGCATGGCCTATGCCGAACAGCTCAAGCCGATGATGCTCGACGTCACTGCCGAGCTGCACAAACTGCGTCGTGCCGGCAAGGACATCATGTTCGAAGGCGCGCAAGGCTCGCTGCTGGACATCGACCACGGTACCTACCCGTACGTCACCAGCTCCAACACCACCGCTGGCGGTATCTCGACCGGTTCCGGCGTGGGCCCGATGTACCTGGACTACATCCTGGGCATCACCAAGGCCTACACCACCCGCGTAGGTTCGGGCCCGTTCCCGACCGAGCTGTTCGATGACACGGGCGCCACCCTGGCCAAGCGTGGCCATGAGTTTGGCTCCACGACCGGGCGTGCCCGTCGTTGCGGCTGGTTCGATGCCGTCATCCTGCGCCGCGCCATCGACGTCAACAGCATCTCGGGCATCTGCCTGACCAAGCTCGACGTGCTGGACGGCCTGGAGACCATCAACATCTGTGTAGGTTACAAGGATGCCAATGGCGAAGTGATCGAAGCCCCGACCGATGCCGACAGCTACATCGGCCTGCAGCCTGTGTACGAAACACTGCCGGGCTGGAGCGAGTCGACCTTGGGTGCCAAGACCCTGGAAGCGCTGCCTGCCAATGCGCGTGCCTACATCACCCGTATCGAGGAGCTGATCGGCGCTCCGATCGACATCATCTCCACCGGCCCGGACCGCAACGAGACCATCGTGCTGCGTCATCCGTTCGCCTGATCTGCCCTGCAGGCTGATCTGACGCCGTGGCCCTGAACAGGGGCCGCGGCGTTTTTCATTGTGGGTATGAAACGCGCATTGCTTGGACTTGGCGTTTATCCCCGCTGCTACCGGCATAACCCTTGCTGTAAGAAGTGTCTATCGATGCCATCAAAGTAATGGCGCCAGAAAACACGAGGGTTTCACCGTGTCTGCCATCCTTTCGCTGTTACGAAGCCGCCTGTTGCGGCCTGTTTTTGTGGCCTTGGGTATCGCCCTTTTGGTGCAAGTGCTGGTGGCCGTTGCCCTGACACGAAGCACCGTTTCGGCCCTTGAGCGCGAACTGGCCGAACGCCTGGGGCATGACAGCCAGCAACTCACGATCGATCTGGAGCAAGCCGGCCAGGAGGTGCGCGCAGGCCTCGATGGCCTGTCTGCCAGCACGCGCCAACGCTTGAGTGCAGGGCTCTCGACGCGCCTGCAGGCCGAGCAGCAGCAACTGCGCGAAACTCTCGAAGGCACGCTGAAGGAGTCCGCCAACGACATGGCAGAGTTGCTGGCCTCGGTGGCGCCGCGCGCCATCTGGGACAAGGATGTGCCGGTGCTGTCGGATTTCGCCCGACGGGCGCAGCGCAATCCCAACGTTCTGTTCGTGATTTATGACGATGCAGAAGGCCAGCACCTGACCCGCTACCTGAACCGACAGAACCCGATCAACCAGGCATTGCTCGAGAAGGGCCAAGGGGAGCGCGCGCTGGACAAGGTGATCGAGGCCGCTCGCCGTGATCCTGCCGTGTACATGGTCGAAGCGTCGATCAACCCAAACGGGGCGGAAATCGGCAAGGTTCTGCTGGGCGTGTCAACCGCCGGTATCGATCAGCAACTGGCCGCGCTGGATCAGCGTTTCGCAGCCTTGATCACCAGCAGCGAACAGCTGGTTGGCGACAGCCTGGTAGGGGCGGCTGCCGATAGTGGCAAGACCCTGCGTGAACGCCTTGAGGCCGCGCAAGGCAGCGCCGCGGCCATGCAGAACAATACAGCGCAAACCGTGCGCGATGCGGCGGCTGAATTGCGTTGGCGCATCGGGCTGGGCCTGGTGCTGGTAGGGTTGGGCGTGCTGTTGGTGGTGGCCGTGGTGCTGGGCCGGCGTGTAGTGAGCAAGTTGCGCCTGTTGATCGCGGCGCTCGATGACCTGGCGGCGGGCGAAGGCGACCTGACCAAGCGGGTACGGCTGGACAGCTGCGACGAGATTGGCGACATGGCCTCTGCAGTCAACCGCTTCGTCGACAAGCTGCAACCTATCGTGCGCGAAGCCGGTGACGTGGCCCAGCGCACCGGTGTGGAAATCGACGCCATGGCCCAGCGCAACGCCGGCGCCGATGCCGCCGCTGCGTTGCAACGTGATGAAGTGGCGGCCAGCCTGAGCGACCTGTCGAGCATGGCTGAAGAAGCCCAGGCCGAGAGCTACGCCATGCAGGCCGCCTTGCAGCAAGTGGTGGACATCCGCCAGGCCACCGACGAAAACAGTCGAACCTCGACGCAACTGGCCGGGCTGATCGAAAACCTGGCTGGGCAGGTGGACGCAGGCTCCCAGGTCATTGAGCGCCTGGCCAAGCAAAGTGAGCAGATCGAGATGGTACTGACGGTGATCCATGGCATTGCCGAGCAGACCAACCTGCTGGCCCTCAATGCCGCCATCGAAGCCGCCCGTGCCGGTGAGACGGGGCGTGGCTTTGCCGTAGTGGCGGACGAAGTGAGGGCGTTGGCGAGCAAGACGCAGCGCTCCACCGGTGATATCCAGGCGCATATTGCCGCGCTGCAGGCAGGGGCCAAGGAGGCGGTAGCCACGATCAGCCAAGCGGGTGCAAAGGCCAGCGAAGGGCTGCTGGTGCTGCGTGACAACGAGCGTCGCCAGCAGTCGGTACAGGCTGCCGTCGAGCAGGTGCATGCGGCGATAGGCCTGGCTACCCGTGCCGCCGAACAGCAAGCCAACGGCGCGCAAGCGGTGCGCGGCAGGGTGCAGAACATACATACCCAGGCCGAGCGTTCAGCCGAAGTGGTGATGCAGACCACGGCAAGCAGCAAGGTACTGGACGATCTGGCGGCGCAGCTTCGGGCGAGTCTAGGCCAGTTCCGGGCTTGATGCGTTTGAGGCCATCACGCCCGGTTCAGGTACATCCGCGTTGTCAGCAGGTACACCGGCAACCCCGACACCACAATCAACAACGCCGCATACGGGGCTGCGGCCGCGAACTCCACATTGGCCGTGTGTGCCCAGACTTCGGTGGCAAGGGTCGTCATGCCGGTCGGGCTGAGCAGCAACGTTGCCGTCAATTCCTTCATGGCGTCCAGAAACACCAAGGCGAAGGCCGCTGCCATCGCCGGGAAGATGATCGGCAGGGTCACTTTGCAAAACGCGGCAAAGCTGCTTGCTCCCAGGGTGCGGGCCGCTTCTTCCAGCGTAGGGGAGGCCTTGTTCAAGGCCGTGCGTACAGGGGACTGGGCCAGAGGCAGGAACAACAGTGCATAGGCCAAAAGCAGTAACGCCGTGGTCTGGTACAGCACCGGCACGTAGTGCAGGGCGAAGAACACCAGCGTCAGGGCAATGACCAGGCCGGGCAGGGCATGCAGCAGGTACGGCAAGCGTTCTGCCCAAATGGCCAGGCGCCCCTTGTAGCGCACCACCAGGAAGCTGATCGGCAGAGCTAGCACGACGCAGAAGCCGGCGCCGCCTAGCGACACGGACAGCGAGGTGAGCAGTGCACTGGAAATATCCGCAATGGGGAACGCTGCGGAGGAACCCACGCTGAGCCAGTAACCGAGCATGGCCAATGGAATACCGCTGCCCAATACTGCCAGGCCCAGGCAGAACAACTGAGCAGGTATTGCCCAGCCACGCAGCTTTATAGGCTGAGCGCGGCGTGCCACGCCCTGGCCGATGCGCACATGCCGGGCCTTGCCGCGTACCCGCAGCTCCAGCCAGAGCATGACCAGGCACATGGCTAGCAGTACGGCAGAGAGCATGGCCGCGTTGGCGTTGCTGAACTCCAGCTCGAACTGTTGGTAAATGGCGGTGGTGAATGTCTGCAGGCCTAGAATCGACAGCGCGCCGAATTCCACGAGCATGTGCAGGGCAATCAACAAGGCGCCCCCGAGCATCGATGGCCACAGCAGGGGCAGGGTGACTTTCCGGTACACGCTCCAGCGGCTACAGCCCAGGGTGCGCGCCGACTCCTCGAGTGAGGTGTCCAGGTTGCGCAAGGTGGCGGCCACTGGCAGGAAGATCAGCGGGTACTTGGACAGGGCCATCACCAAAATGGCGCCGCCCAGGCCCTCGAAGTCAGCGCTCAGCGAGACCCAGGTGAAGCTGCTGACGAACGACGGCACGGCAAAGGGCAGGCACAACACCACCCCCCACAGCCTGCGACCGGGCAGGTCGCTGCGTTCGAGCAACCAGGCCAGCGCCAGGCCCACCACCATGCAAGTCAGGGTTACCCCGACCATCAACAACAAGGTATTGCGCATCAGCCCCCATACATAGGGGCGCCACAACAGATACAGCGCCTCTCGCCAGCCGGCTTCCCAGGCTTTGATGGCCACGTAGAGCAATGGCAGCACGCTCATCGCCACCAGGAAAAGCACGGGCAGCACCACCCAGATCGAGGGGCGCCTGCGGCGCGGTACGAAACGTACCGGCACCGGCTGGGTCAGGGCGGCAGTCATTAGAGCAGACCGACCTCACGTTCCAGTTCGATGGCTTCCTCGGCATTGCCCAGGTCGGCAGGCGAGATCTTGGGCGGGCGCAGGTCTTCAAACGGCTTCAGGCCCCGGTCGGAGACCATGCCCTTGTGCAGCGGGTACTCGGCTGTCGTCTGGGTGATGACGCGCTGACCTTCTTCGCTGGCCATCCAGTTGAGCAGGGCCTGGGCTTCCTTGGGGTGCTTGCTGGCCTTCACGGCCGCGGCACCCGAAATGGTCACCAGGTTGCCGGCATCGCCGTCGGCCAGGTAGTACAGCTTGGAATCTAGCTTGCCACGCTCGCGCTCCAAGGCGTACCAGTAGTAGTTGTTGACCAGCACCGCGTCCACTTCACCTTTCTCCACGGCCTTGAGGGCGACCATGTTGTTGGTGTAGGTCTTGCCGAAGGCCTTCAGGCCGGTCAGCCATTCTTCCGTTGCCTCGCGACCATGCATCTTCAGGATGGCTACCGCCTGCTCCTGGAAAGCCCCGCTGGTGGGCACGAAGCCAACACGCCTGTCCCATTCAGGGTTGGCGAAGTCCATCACCGTGGTCGGCAGGTCCTTCTCGTCGATTTTCTTGGGGTTGTACACCACCACCCGGGTCCGCGCGGTCACGCCCATCCAGGTGCCGTTGGCGGCGACGTATTCCTTGGGCAGCATGTTGAGCGTGGCATCATCGATCTTTGCCAGCAGGCCCAATTCACCCAGGTTGTTCAGGGGTGGCGACTCTTCGGTATAGATGATGTCGGCCGGCGAGCGCTCGCCTTCTTCGATGATCTGGCTGGCCAGCTGGTTGCTGCTGCCCTTGCGAATATTGATATGGATGCCGGTCTTGGCTTCATAAGCCTTGGCGATGGCCTCGCCGATTTCCTTGTGCTGACCGTTGTACATGGTCAAGGTGACCGGCGCGTCTGCCATGGCGGCCGGAGCGCCGATGACCAGGCTCAATACGGCGGCGGCCAGGGTGCGCATCAGCGGTTGCGGGCGGATCGTCATGCGGGTACTTCCTCGCTTACGGCTACATATTCGGAAACAATGGTAAACGAAATCGTTTCTCATGTGGCGAGGTGACGATAAATTCATTGAGCGGGTTACGTGGGCTTATGCATGCATCGAAAGGGGCGGGGCGTTGGGTCTTGTGCACCGTCTTGCAGAAGGCCGAAAGCACGGGAGGGCGCGGCCAAGGTGCTGAATTTCAGGCAAGAAAAAACCCACTAGCAAGCTAGTGGGTTTTTGTATGGTGCCCAGGAGAAGACTCGAACTTCCACGACCGTTAAGTCACTGATACCTGAAACCAGCGCGTCTACCAATTCCGCCACCTGGGCAAAGCTTTACATCATCTGATGAAGGCGACTATTGTTCGCTTCACACAGTAGTAACAGATCCTTGGTCATCTATTACTTGAAAATTTTGGTGCCCAGGAGAAGACTCGAACTTCCACGGCCGTTAAGCCACTGATACCTGAAACCAGCGCGTCTACCAATTCCGCCACCTGGGCACACATTCGAGATAAAAGATGCTTTACAGCGCCGCTCATCTCTACTACAACTTCGGGGTTGTCCGTCGTCGTGGTGCGCACTATACGGATGCTCCCAAGGGCTGTAAAGCCCTCGATCAAAAAAAATCTCAAAAAATTCAACTTGTTGATTTCATGGGCCTATTGCCGATTGCCGAGCGCTCCTCAGGGGGCTGTCCAAGGCTGACATTTCCGGTTTCAATACGCCTATGCCAGAATTCCTATCTATATACCCCAAGGTGAACCCCTTCTGATGGCCGATTGGCAATCCCTCGATCCCGAGGCCGCTCGCGAAGCGGAAAAATACGACAACCCCATTCCCAGCCGTGAGCTGATCCTGCAGCGCCTTGCCGACCGTGGCGAACCGGCCGCGCGCGAGGAGCTGGCGGCAGAGTTCGGTCTGCACGAAGAAGACCAGATCGAAGCACTGCGTCGCCGCCTGCGGGCCATGGAGCGCGACGGCCAGCTTATCTACACCCGGCGCGGCACCTATGCCCCGGTGGACAAGCTGGACCTCATCTGCGGTCGCGTCTCCGGCCACCGCGACGGCTTCGGCTTCCTCATTCCCGACGACGGTAGCGAAGACCTGTTCCTGAGCCCGTCGCAGATGCGCCTGGTATTCGATGGCGACCGCGCCCTGGCTCGCGTATCTGGCGTCGACCGCCGTGGTCGCCGCGAAGGCGTACTGGTAGAGGTTGTCTCCCGCGCCCATGAGAGCGTGGTCGGCCGCTACTTCGAGGAGGGCGGCATCGGTTACGTGACCCCCGACAACCCGAAGATCCAGCAGGAAGTGCTGGTCACGGCCGGGCGCAACGGTGGCGCGAAGATCGGCCAGTTCGTCGAGATCAAGATCACCCATTGGCCGACGGCGCGGTTCCAGCCACAAGGCGATGTGGTGGAAGTGGTCGGCAACTACATGGCGCCGGGCATGGAAATCGACGTTGCCTTGCGCAGCTACGATATCCCACACGTTTGGCCCAAGGATGTGATCAAGGAGGCCCGCAAGTTCCGCTCCGAAGTCGAAGACAAGGACAAGGAAAAGCGCGTCGACCTGCGCCACCTGCCTTTCGTGACCATCGACGGCGAGGACGCGCGCGACTTCGACGATGCCGTTTACTGCGAACCGCTGGGCAAGCTGCGGATGTTCTCCGGTGGCTGGCGCCTTTATGTGGCCATCGCCGACGTGTCGAGCTACGTTCGCCTGGGCTCGGCGCTGGATGTGGAAGCCCAGCAGCGCGGCAACTCGGTGTACTTCCCCGAGCGCGTGGTGCCCATGCTGCCCGAGGAGTTGTCCAACGGCCTGTGCTCGTTGAACCCGCATGTCGATCGACTGGCCATGGTCTGTGAAATGACCATGAACAAGGCCGGGCAAATGGTCGACTACCAGTTCTATGAAGGGGTCATCCACTCCCACGCCCGCCTGACCTACAACAAGGTCAGCAGCATGCTCGAGCATTCACGCACCCGTGAAGGCAAGGCGCTGCGCGAGGAATACAAGGAAGTCGTCCCGGACCTGAAGAACCTCTACAACCTGTACAAAGTCCTGCTCGAGGCCCGTCACACCCGCGGTGCCATTGACTTCGAGACCCAGGAAACTCGCATCGTCTTCGGCGAAGACCGCAAAATCGCGGAAATTCGCCCGACCGTGCGCAACGATGCGCACAAGCTGATCGAGGAATGCATGCTGGCCGCCAACGTGGCCACGGCAGAGTTCCTGCAAAAACATAACGTGCCGGCCTTGTACCGCGTGCACGACGGCCCACCACCGGAGCGCCTGGAAAAGCTGCGCGCGTTCCTGGGCGAGCTGGGGCTGTCCCTGCACAAGGGCAAGGATCCGTCGCCCAAGGACTACCAGGCACTGCTGGCGAGCATCGCCGCCCGCCCGGACTTCCACCTGATCCAGACCGTGATGCTGCGCTCGCTCAGCCAGGCGGTGTACAGCACCGACAACAACGGCCACTTCGGCTTGAACTACGAGGCGTACACTCACTTCACCTCGCCGATCCGCCGTTACCCTGACCTGCTGGTGCACCGCGCCATCCGCAGCGTGATCCGCTCCAAGGTCGATACCCCGCACGTCAAGCGTGCCGGTGCCATGAGCATTCCCAAGGCGCGTATCTACCCGTACGACGAGAACACCCTCGAGCAACTGGGCGAGCAGTGTTCGATGACCGAACGTCGGGCTGACGAAGCCACCCGTGACGTGGTCAACTGGCTCAAGTGCGAATACATGAAGGACCGCGTGGGCGAGACGTTCCCGGGTGTGATCACTGCGGTGACCGGTTTCGGCCTGTTCGTCGAGCTGACCGACATCTACGTCGAGGGTCTGGTGCACGTCAGTGCGCTGCCGGGCGACTATTACCACTTCGACCCTGTGCATCATCGCCTGTCGGGCGAACGCACCGGCCGCAGCTTCCGGCTGGGTGACACGATCGAGGTCAAGGTCATGCGCGTGGACCTGGACGAGCGCAAGATCGACTTCGAGGTGGCCGACGCCACTTTGGCCGCTCCGATCGGTCGCAAGCAGCGTGGTGCAACGGCTGCGGCGGCCCCGACCGAGCAAGCTCCGGAGCAAGTGAAGGCCAAGGCCACGCCCAAGCCGCGCAGCCGCAAGAGCGAAGCCTCCGAGGCGTATTTCCCCAAGGACGCCGTGCAGCGCAACGCCGAGGTGCGCAAGAGCCGCGAAATGAAAAAGGCGCTGATGACCGAGGCCCGCACTACCGGCCACGGCAGCAGCAAGTCGGACAAGGGCAGCAAGACGTCCGGCAAGCCTACCAAGCACCGTAAAGGGCCGTCGAAATCCGGCGCCTCACGCAAGAGCAAGAGCAATTCATGAGTCAGTTGGAAAAGATCTACGGCGTTCACGCGGTACAGGCGCTGTTGCAGCACCATCCCAAGCGAGTCAAGCAGATCTGGCTGTCAGAGGGTCGCAGCGAGCCGCGCCTGCAAGCGCTGCTGGCCTTGGCCGCCGAGAACCGTGTGGCCGTGGGTCAAGCCGAACGCCGTGAGATGGACGCCTGGGTCGAGGGCGTGCACCAGGGTGTGGTGGCCGAGGTGAGCCCCAGCCAGGTCTGGGGCGAGCTTATGCTCGAGGAGTTGCTCGAACGCACTGAAACGCCGCCGCTGATCCTGGTGCTGGACGGGGTGACCGACCCGCACAACCTCGGTGCCTGCCTGCGCACCGCCGATGCGGCGGGGGCCACGGCTGTGATCGTGCCCAAGGACAAGTCAGCGACCCTTACGCCTGTAGTGCGCAAGGTCGCATGCGGCGCAGCCGAGGTGATCCCGCTGGTGGCCGTGACCAATCTTGCGCGTACGCTTGAGAAGTTGCAGCAGCGGGGCCTATGGGTGGTCGGCACCGCTGGCGAAGCCGAGCAGGAAATCTACCAGCAGGACCTGACCGGCCCGCTGGTGATGATCATGGGCGCCGAAGGCAAGGGCATGCGCCGGCTGACCCGCGAGCACTGCGATTTTCTGGTGAAGCTGCCGATGAGCGGCAGCGTCAGCAGCCTGAACGTGTCCGTGGCCACTGGCGTATGCCTGTTCGAGGCCGTGCGCCAGCGTCAGGCCAAGGGTTGAGCCCAGGGCCGTGCCGGTCTTGTGGCCGGCGCGGCGTCAGCCTGACCTGACCACGTGAACTGATCCTATGCAGGCAGCTGCACCCGTGGAGCGACAGGCGCCGCGTCGAAGTGTTTCCGGTTGTTCAAATAATCGCCAATTGCCTTGCTTGTCTGTCTGGCCTTCTCTACAATTGCGCCCCTTGCCGAGCTGGCAGGTGCGCATGTGCCTCTACTCCCTGGCAAGACACACCAGTGTCATTCACTCCTTGTCTGACCAGATTCGCTGGCAGACTACTAACCCGTAAGGAGCATTCATGCGTCATTACGAAATCATCTTCCTGGTTCACCCGGACCAGAGCGAGCAAGTCGGCGGCATGGTTGAGCGTTACACCAAGCTGATCGAAGAAGATGGTGGCAAGATCCACCGCCTGGAAGATTGGGGCCGTCGTCAACTGGCCTACGCCATCAACAATGTTCACAAGGCTCACTACGTGATGCTGAACGTTGAGTGCACTGGCAAGGCCCTGGCCGAGCTGGAAGACAACTTCCGCTACAACGATGCCGTTATCCGTAACCTTGTCATCCGTCGCGACGAAGCCGTTACCGGTCAGTCCGAGATGCTGAAGGCTGAAGAAAACCGCAGCGAGCGCCGTGAGCGTCGTGAGCGTCCTGAGCATGCCGAGTCCGCCGAAGGCGACGACAGCAATGACAGCGACTCCAGCGATAACGCTGACGAGTAATCCACGGACCTTTAGAGGAGCCTATTAAATGGCACGTTTCTTCCGTCGTCGTAAATTCTGCCGCTTCACTGCTGAAGACGTGAAAGAGATCGACTTCAAAGATCTCAACACCCTGAAAGCTTACGTATCCGAAACCGGCAAGATCGTTCCAAGCCGTATCACCGGTACCAAAGCTCGTTATCAGCGTCAGCTGGCTACCGCTATCAAGCGCGCCCGCTTCCTGGCCCTGCTGCCCTACACCGACAGCCACGGCCGCTGAGACCGGGTCGTCGACAAGCAGTAAGGGATTAGCATGCGAGCGTTAGCAAGTTTCATCATGCGCGGTCGTGTGCAGGCCACCCTCGTGGTGGTCATCAGCGCGGTATTGCCGCTGCTGTTCTGGTTGAGTGCCGCTGCCGGCAGCCTTGTGCTGCTGCGGCGCGGGTCCAAGGATGCTTCAACGGTCATCGCTGGCGGCTTGCTGGCAGGGTTGGCCGTTTGGGTCATGGGCGATCCGATCACCTTCATGGTGATCGCGGGCGCCCTGGCACTTGCCGGCCTGTTGCGGGCCGAGCATCCCTGGAGTCGGGTGTTGGTGGTCAGTGCCGTGTTCGCCGTGGCGTTCAGCCTCGTGCTCGATCTGGCGCTGGCCCCTACCTTCGATGCGCTGGCCAAGGCGTTTGCCGAAGCCATGCCGCAAGTAGAAGGGCAGCCGGTGCTCTCCGGTGAAGTGATCCGCCCATTGCTGGTCACTTCCACAGCGGTGACAGTGCAGTTGTTCTGCGTGCTGGCCTTGGTGCTAGCGCGCTATTGGCAGGCAGCGTTGTACAACCCTGGAGGCTTCGGTCACGAGTTTCGTGCCCTGAAGCTGCCGAAACAGACCATGGTGGCCCTGGTGGCAGTGATGGTGGTGGCCCCGTTCATCGGGCCGCAGTTCATCATCCTGGCATCGGCTTCGAGCCTGGTACTGGTGCTGGCCGGCATCGCTTTGATGCATGGGCTCGTGGCGCAGGGCCGACTGGCCGGTTTCTGGCTGGTAGGGATGTACGTGACGCTGCCGCTGATCATGCAGCTGATTTACCCGTTGCTGGTGGTCCTGGCCATTGTCGACAGCCTGATTGATTTTCGCGGTCGCAAGTCCCCCAAAGGGAATGACTCCGCGAACGGTGAAGGTTAAAAGTTAAGAGGTTTTACCAAATGGAACTGATCCTGCTGGAAAAAGTCGCCAACCTGGGCAACCTGGGCGATAAAGTAAAAGTTAAGGCTGGTTACGGCCGTAACTTCCTGCTGCCATTCGGCAAGGCTACCGTTGCCAACGCCGCCAACCTGGCTGCGTTCGAAGAGCGTCGCGCCGAGTTGGAAAAAGCAGCTGCAGACCGTAAATCGTCGGCTGAAAGCCGCGCTGCCCAACTGGCCGAGCTGGAAGTGACCATCACTGCCACCGCTGGCGACGAAGGCAAGCTGTTCGGTTCGATCGGCACCCACGACATCGCTGACGCCCTGACCGCCTCCGGCGTTGAAGTGGCCAAAGCTGAAGTTCGTCTGCCGAACGGCACCATCCGTCAGGTTGGCGAATACGACGTAGCCGTGCACCTGCACAGCGACGTTGAAGCCACCGTACGCGTGGTCGTCGTAGCTGCCTAAGCTGCGCTGACTGGCTGGCCCCTCAGGTGTCAGCCGGTTAACATCGGGCACGGTCCTGTCTTCGACAGGCCGTGCCCTTTGTCTTTTTCATCCTCCAGAATTCTTTCGTGGCCATGAACGAGATCACTACCTCCGAACAGCTCGACCTGCAAACCGCAGCCCTGAAAGTGCCGCCGCATTCCATCGAGGCCGAACAGGCCGTGCTCGGTGGTCTGATGCTGGACAACAACGCCTGGGAGCGGGTGCTGGATCAGGTGTCGGACGGTGACTTCTACCGGCATGACCACCGGCTGATCTTCCGTGCCGTGCACAAGTTGGCCGACGCCAACCAGCCGTTCGATGTGGTGACGCTGCACGAGCAGCTCGACAAGGAAGGCTTATCGACGCAGGTCGGTGGCCTGGCGTACCTGGCCGAACTGGCCAAGAACACGCCTTCGGTGGCCAACATCAAGGCCTACGCCGCGATCATTCGCGAGCGGGCCACGCTGCGGCAACTGATCAGCATCAGTACCGACATCGCAGACAATGCGTTCAATCCGCAAGGCCGTGATGCGGCGGAAATCCTCGACGACGCCGAGCGGCAGATCTTCCAGATCGCCGAGGCGCGACCCAAGACCGGCGGCCCGGTAGGGGTCAACGACCTGTTGACCATGGCCATCGACCGCATCGATACCTTGTTCAACTCCGACAGCGACATCACCGGTATTTCCACCGGTTATACCGACCTGGACGAGAAAACCAGCGGCCTTCAGCCGGCCGACCTGATCATCGTGGCGGGCCGGCCTTCGATGGGTAAAACCACGTTCGCCATGAATCTGGTGGAAAACGCCGTGCTGCGGACCGACAAGGCCGTGCTGGTGTTTTCGCTGGAAATGCCAGGCGAATCGCTGGTCATGCGTATGCTGTCCTCACTGGGTCGTATCGACCAGACCAAGGTCCGCTCCGGTCAATTGAGCGACGACGACTGGCCACGCCTCACCTCGGCGGTAAACCTGCTCAACGACCGCAAGCTGTTCATCGATGACACCGCTGGCATCAGCCCATCAGAGATGCGCGCGCGCACCCGGCGCCTGGCACGCGAGCACGGCGAGATCGCCATGATCATGGTCGACTACCTGCAGTTGATGCAGATTCCCGGATCTTCCGGTGACAACCGCACGAACGAGATTTCCGAAATCTCTCGCTCGCTCAAAGCCCTGGCCAAGGAATTCAATTGCCCGGTCATTGCCCTTTCGCAGCTCAACCGTTCGTTGGAGCAACGTCCGAACAAACGTCCGGTGAACTCCGACCTGCGTGAATCGGGTGCAATCGAGCAGGACGCCGACGTCATCATGTTCGTGTACCGCGACGAGGTGTACCATCCGGAGACCGAGCACAAGGGCGTGGCGGAAATCATCATCGGTAAACAGCGTAACGGGCCTATCGGCTTTGTGCGCCTGGCGTTTATCGGCAAGTACACCCGCTTCGAGAACCTCGCGCCGGGCATGTACAACTTCGACGACGACGAATAGCACCTGTTTCTGCTTCACCAGACGTACCTCATCACCTGCACCGTGGGGCGAACGTGCCCCGCGAGGTGTCACGCCCCAATCATCGCACGCCTGTCAATTCCCACGAATCCAGTCGGATTTGGTTAAAATTTGTGCTATTCTCCGCGCCCGCGATTTCCCTGCACACCAGAGCCGGTCACTGATATGCAAGCAGCCAAACCACTTTACGATTATCCCAAGTACTGGGCCGAATGCTTCGGGCCAGCACCTTTCCTGCCGATGAGCAGGGAGGAGATGGATCTGCTCGGTTGGGATTCCTGCGACATCATCATCGTGACTGGCGACGCCTACGTCGACCATCCGTCGTTCGGCATGGCCATCATCGGCCGGTTGCTGGAGGCCCAGGGTTTTCGCGTAGGCATCATTGCCCAGCCGAACTGGCAGTCCAAAGACGACTTCATGAAGCTTGGCGAGCCCAACCTGTTCTTCGGTGTGGCTGCCGGCAACATGGACTCGATGATCAACCGCTACACCGCCGACAAGAAAATCCGTTCCGACGACGCCTACACCCCGGGCGGCCTGGCGGGCAGCCGGCCTGACCGTGCCAGCCTGGTGTACAGCCAGCGTTGCAAGGAAGCCTACAAGCACGTGCCCATCGTGCTGGGCGGCATCGAGGCCTCCTTGCGCCGCATCGCGCACTACGATTATTGGCAGGACAAGGTGCGCCACTCGATCCTGATCGACGCCAGCGCCGACATCCTGCTGTTCGGCAATGCCGAGCGTGCCGTGGTCGAGGTGGCACAACGGCTGTCCAACGGCGAGAAGATCGAGTCGATCACCGATGTGCGTGGCACGGCCTTCGTGCGGCGCGACACCCCGGACGGCTGGTTCGAAATCGACTCCACCCGTATCGATCGTCCGGGGCGTGTCGACAAGATCATCAACCCGTACGTCAACACCCAGGACACCCAGGCCTGCGCCATCGAACAAGCCAAGGGCGACCAGGAAGACCCGAACGAAGCCAAGGTGGTGCAGATACTGGACAGCCCGCGCGTGACGCGCGAGAAGTCGGTAATTCGCCTGCCATCGTTCGAAAAGGTGCGTAACGACCCGGTCCTGTATGCGCATGCCAACCGGGTGCTGCACCTGGAGACCAACCCAGGCAACGCCCGCGCCCTGGTGCAGAAACATGGCGAAGTGGACGTGTGGTTCAACCCACCGCCCATTCCCATGAGCACCGAGGAAATGGACTACGTGTTCGGCATGCCCTATGCGCGCGTGCCGCACCCTGCCTATGGCAAGGAGCGCATCCCGGCCTACGAGATGATCCGCTTCTCGGTCAACATCATGCGCGGCTGCTTTGGCGGTTGTACGTTCTGCTCGATCACCGAGCACGAAGGGCGCATCATCCAGAACCGTTCGCACGAATCGATCCTCAACGAGATCGAGGAGATGCGCGACAAGGTGCCAGGCTTCACTGGCGTGGTGTCGGACCTCGGCGGCCCTACCGCCAACATGTACCGTATCGCCTGCAAGAGCCCGGAAATCGAGAAGCACTGCCGCAAGCCCTCGTGCGTGTTCCCCGGTATCTGCGAGAACCTGAACACCGACCACAGTTCGTTGATCGAGCTGTATCGCAAGGCCCGTGCGCTGCCAGGCGTGAAGAAAATCCTCATCGCCTCGGGCCTGCGCTACGACCTGGCGGTGGAATCGCCGGAGTACGTCAAGGAGCTGGTGACCCACCACGTGGGTGGCTACCTCAAGATTGCCCCGGAGCACACCGAGCGTGGCCCGCTGGACAAGATGATGAAGCCGGGCATTGGCAGCTATGACCGCTTCAAGCGCATGTTCGAGAAGTTCTCCAAGGAGGCGGGCAAGGAGCAGTACCTGATCCCGTACTTCATCGCGGCGCACCCCGGCACCACCGACGAAGACATGATGAACCTGGCCTTGTGGCTCAAGGGCAACGGTTTCCGTGCCGACCAGGTGCAGGCGTTCTACCCCTCGCCGATGGCGTCTGCCACAGCCATGTATCACTCGGGCAAGAACCCGCTGCGCAAGGTGACCTACAAGAGCGAGGGCGTGGATATCGTCAAGAGCGACGAGCAGCGTCGCTTGCACAAGGCGTTTCTGCGTTACCACGACCCCAAGGGCTGGCCGATGCTGCGCGAGGCGCTGCAGCGCATGGGGCGTGCCGACCTGATCGGGCCAGGCAAGCATCAGCTGATCCCGTTGCACCAGCCGCAATCCGATACCTACCAGAGCGCCCGACGCAAGAACTCGACGCCTGCCGGTAGCCACAAGGTGGGCAAGGACCAAAAGATCCTGACCCAGCACACCGGCCTGCCGCCGCGTGCCAGCGATGGCAGCAAGCCATGGGACAAGCGTGAGAAGGCCAAGGCGGAGGCGTTCGCCCGCAACCAGCAGGCGGCCAAGGAGCGCAAGGAGTCGGCCAAGGGTGGCAAAGGCGGGAAGAAGCCGCGCCAGCCAGTCATCCCACGCTAAACCCCGGGCCGCCTGGCGGCCCCTTCCTCAGCAACAAAGGGTTACTCGATCACTGCACAACGGCATCACTCGGGGCGCGAGAACTCGCAGATCGCGCCTGTGGCAGCGTGGGCATAGGCAGCGAGCAGGCTGTTCAAGAAACTGGACATGGGCATTTGGTACTGCTCCTAAATGAGAGGTTGTCCCATCGTCTATTAAAAGGGCATGATGTGCCCTTAGATTGGTTGTATACAATCCATTGAACAATTCAACTGACTGCCCATTGACATCCCCTTGACGCACGTCACCCAGGGGCTGGACGGTTTCAGGCAGTCTCGCTGTTGATAAAACCCTGCCAAGGAGATTCACGATGTTTGCGAAAGCTGTAGCGGTATCCCTGCTGACCCTCGCCAGCGCCTCTGTCTTCGCAGCCGAGTGTTCGGTAACTGTCGATTCGACTGACCAGATGTCCTTCAACACCAAGGAAATCACGGTCGACAAGAGCTGCAAAGAATTCACCGTCAAACTGACTCACTCCGGCAACCTGCCGAAGAACGTCATGGGCCATAACCTGGTCATCAGCAAGACGGCCGACATGCAGGGCATCGCCACCGAAGGCATGAGTCAGGGTCTGGAAAAGGACTACATCAAGGCCGACAACGCCGCCATCATCGCCCACACCAAGATGATCGGCGCGCCAGAGAAGGAAACTGAAGTGACGTTCGACACCGCCAAGCTCGAAGCCGGCGGTGACTACAGCTTCTTCTGCACCTTCCCAGGTCACATCGCGATGATGAAAGGCAAAGTTGTGGTCAAGTGATGTCACCACGCGGTAGAACACGAATTGGGGCCGCAACGCGGCCCCAATTGCGTATTCAAGGGGCGAACGGCAGTTCGCGCTTGTGCTGGGTCTTGCGGTAGTTGGCAACGATGACATCGAACGCAGCTTGATCGATTTCCTGGCCATGCAGGAATGCGTCGATTTGCTGGTAGGTAACCCCGTGGGCCGCTTCGTCTGGCTTGCCCGGGTCGAGGTCTTCGAGGTCGGCGGTAGGCACTTTCTCCACCAGTGACTCCGGCGCCCCGAAATGGCGCGCGATGGCGCGTACCTGATGCTTGACCAGGCCACTGAGCGGCGCCAGGTCGCAGGCGCCGTCGCCGAACTTGGTATAAAAGCCCATGACCGCCTCGGCTGCGTGGTCGGTCCCGATCACCAGGCCTGCGCGCGCGCCTGCGATGGTGTACTGGGCAACCATGCGCATCCTGGCCTTGATGTTACCCACCACGAAATCCACGAGCGTAGGCGAGCCGTTTTTCAACGCCTGCGTTTCGCCTGCCAGTGCCTTGACGGCCGGGGCAATGTCGATGGTATGCGTCTCGTCCGGCTTGATGACGTCCAGGCACGCCTGTGCATCATGCTCATCGTGCTGGACATGATAGGGCAGGCGCACGGCGATGAAGGTATAGCCCTTGTCACCGGTTTCATCACGCAACTCATTGATGGCGCGCTGGGCGAGCAGGGCTGCGGTCAGCGAATCGACGCCGCCGCTGATGCCCAGTACCAAGGTCTTGAGCCTTGCATTGGCCAGGCAGTCCTTGATGAACGCTACCCGCCGGGTCACTTCGGCCTCGAGGGCGGCAGCGTCGGCGAACGGCGGTTGTACCTTGAGTGCCTGGGCAATCTCTTGCTGAACCGCTTGCATGGGGTTACTCCTTGCTGGGGACTTTGAAAACGTGACGTAGGTAGGTGACGAAGTTCTCGTCACGACACTGGGTCTTGGCCGCTTCGTCTGAAATCTTGGCCACCGGTGCGCCGTTGCAATCGGTCATCTTAAGCACGATGCTCATCGGCGTTACGCCCGGAATGTCGCAGGTCAGGTTGGTGCCGATACCGAAGCTTACGTTGATGCGACCGCGCAGGGCACGGAAGATTTCCAGCGCCCGGGGCAGGTTCAGCCCATCAGAGAACACCAGCGTCTTGGTCATCGGATCGATGCCCAGGTGCTGGTAGTGAGCAATGGCTTTCTCGGCCCAGAGCACAGGGTCACCGGAGTCGTGGCGCAGCCCATCGAAGAGCTTGGCGAAGTACAGGTCGAAATCGCCCAGGAAGGCGTCCATGGTCACGCAGTCGGTCAAGGCGATGCCCAGCAACCCCCGGTACTCACGCACCCAGCAATCGAGTGCGGCGATCTGGCTGTCGATCAACCGCGGGCCCAACTGTTGATGGGCCATGATCCATTCATGAGCCATGGTGCCCAGCGGCTTGATGTCGAGTTTCCAGGCCAGGTCCACATTGCTGGTGCCGACGAAGCGGGCCGGGAAGTCATCGCGCAACACGCGCACCACGTCTTCCTGCACACGGCTGGAGAAACGCCGGCGGGTACCAAAGTCAGCGACCTGCATTTCGGCCAGTTCATCGGTGCTGGCGTTGGCGCGCAGCCAATCGAATTTACGGTAAAGCTGATCACGGGCATCGGCCAGGCGCATGTGCGGGTGCAGCGAACGGTTGCGCACCTCGCTGACGATCGCCAGCAGCGGCACCTCGAACAGGATCACATGTAGCCAGGGCCCTTTGAGGCGCAGCACCAGCTGACCGTCGTCGATACCCAGGTGCACGTAACGCAGGTTGAAGCGGAACAACCTCAGAAAGCGCAGGAAATCAGGCTTGAGAAAGCTGATGCGCTCCAGGAAGGCAAGTTGGCCGTTATCCAGCGTCAGTTCGGCAAGCTGCTCGAGTTGCTGGCGAATGTCGTGCAGGTAGGGGCGCAGGTCCTCGCCATTGCGGCAGCGAAATTCCCATTCGACATCGGCGTCAGGGTAGTTGTGGAGCACGCCCTGCATCATGGTGAGCTTGTAGAAATCGGTGTCGAGCAGGTTATGCACGATGCGCTCGGCGAATGCGCTCTCGCTCATCAAGGTGGCTCCAGAAACGGCAATAGGCGGTCATTGTGCCAGTCTTTGCCAAGCCGATGTGATTGCGACGCCGATGGAGAGGTAAGGCAGCGTGAAACCCTTCAGAAGAATCTGACTACGGTGTCGTACCTGCCAAACCAGGCGGCGTTACATCACGTGCCGAGTGTAGTTAAGGTGCGGGCTGTAGCAGTCATGCACCAGCTGTGTGCAGTTCGGTGACGTTAATTGTTACAGGTCGGTTGCCCATCGGCCCGTGCACCAGTTGCAACGCCCTGCCGTTACGGTTGCCCTGCGCCGCGATAATCGGTGTCACCTGAGGTGGAATAGACGGTTGCACGCTCAATAAAGAAACGGCCAACGCCGGCCCGCCACCCTACGCACGATGGTGTTTGGAGATGATGCGAATCTAATGGCACGGCCCTTGCTCAGAGCACAGGGCTGAGTCGTTGTAGTGCCAATCAAAAAAACTCTAGGAGCACCACCTCATGTCGCAGACGTTTTACAGGAAAGGTTTCCTCGCCCTGGCCGTTGCCACGGCCATGGGTGTTTCTTCGTATGTACAGGCCGACGTCAAGATCGGTGTTGCAGGCCCGATGACCGGTGCCAACGCAGCGTTTGGCGAGCAATACATGAAAGGTGCGCAGGCAGCGGCCGACAAGATCAACGCAGCCGGAGGAGTCAATGGCGAGAAGATCGTGCTGGTCAAAGGCGACGACGCGTGCGAACCCAAGCAGGCCGTGTCTGTAGCGAACCGGCTGGTGGATCAGGACAAGGTCATTGGCGTGGTAGGGCATTTCTGCTCCTCCAATACCATCCCGGCATCCGAGGTGTACGACGAAGCAGGCGTCATTGCCATCACGCCCGGCTCGACCAACCCGCAGGTCACCGAGCGCGGGCTGTCGGCCATGTTCCGCATGTGTGGGCGTGACGACCAGCAGGGCGTCGTCGCCGGCAACTATATCGTCGATGTACTCAAGGGCCAGAAAGTAGCGGTGTTGCACGACAAGGACACCTACGGCCAGGGGCTGGCCGACGCGACCAAGGCACAGCTGGAAAAACGCGGCGTCAAGCCTGTGCTGTACGAGGGCCTGACCCGCGGCGAGAAAGACTTCAGCGCCATTGTGACCAAGATCCGCTCCACCGGCGCCGACGTGGTCTATTTCGGTGGCCTGCACCCTGAGGCCGGCCCCCTGGTACGCCAGCTGCGCGAGCAAGGGCTCAAGGACGTGAGGTTCATGTCCGATGACGGCATCGTCACCGACGAACTGGTGTCCACGGCAGGCGGGGCGCAGTACGTCGATGGCGTCTACATGACCTTCGGCGCCGACCCGCGTCAACTGCCCGACAGCAAGGCGGTGGTCGAGGAATTCCGTAAAGGCGGCACCGAGCCTGAAGGCTACACCCTCTACGCCTACGCCTCTTTGCAGGCACTGGCTGCCGCGTTCAACGGCGCCAAGTCCAACAAGGGCGAAGAAGCGGCCAAGTGGTTGAAGGCCAATCCTGTGCAGACGGTGATGGGCGAGAAGAAGTGGGACAGCAAGGGTGACCTGACGGTGTCGGACTATGTGGTCTACCAGTGGGACAAGGACGGCAAGTACCACCAGCTGGAAAAACAACAATAACAACGGCTCCAGGGCCCTGGGGCGCGAGCCCTAGTGCCCGGCCCTGCGGTACCCGTCTTTATCCGAAGATCAGCACAGTGCTGCAGCGCCATGGCTGCCTGGTACCGAGCCCTGCGTGGGCAGCACCGGTGCGATCTCGATCAGGTGAGATTGCGTTATGGATGGTATTTTCCTGCAGCAACTGGTCAACGGCCTGACCCTCGGGTCGGTCTACGGCCTGATCGCCATCGGCTACACAATGGTCTATGGCATCATCGGCATGATCAACTTCGCGCACGGCGAGGTGTACATGATTTCCGCCTACCTAGCGGCGATCAGCCTGGCATTACTGGCCTATTTCGGCGTCGAGCCCTTCCCCCTGCTGATGTTGGGCACCTTGTTGTTCACCATCGTGGTGACCGGGGTATATGGCTTCACCATCGAGCGTATCGCTTACAAACCCTTGCGCAACTCCACCCGCCTGGCGCCGCTCATCAGTGCCATCGGCATTTCCCTGATCCTGCAGAACTACGCGCAAATCAGCCAAGGTGCGCGGCAACAGGGGGTACCAACCCTGCTTGAAGGCGCCTGGCGCGTCGAGGTGGGCAGCGGCTTCGTGCAACTGACCTACACCAAGATCTTCATTCTGGTGGCGGCCTTCGTTGGCATGGGCCTGCTGACCTATGTGATCAAGTACACCAAGCTGGGGCGCATGTGCCGGGCCACTCAGCAGGACCGCAAGATGGCGTCGATCCTGGGCATCAACACCGACCGGGTGATTTCCTACGTGTTCGTCATCGGTGCCGTGATGGCGGCGCTGGCCGGCGTACTGATCACCATGAACTACGGCACCTTCGATTTCTATGCCGGTTTCATCATCGGCATCAAGGCCTTCACTGCCGCGGTGCTCGGCGGTATTGGCTCGCTGCCTGGCGCGATGCTTGGCGGCATCATCCTGGGCATCTCCGAATCGCTGTTCTCCGGGCTGATCAACTCGGACTACAAGGACGTATTCAGTTTCTCGCTGCTGGTGCTGATCCTTATCTTCCGCCCCCAAGGCCTGCTGGGTCGCCCACTCGTGGCTAAGGTGTGACCATGTCCATTGCCAAATCCGTATCCGTTCCCCAAAAGACAGGCTTCGATCTCAAGCGCAGCGTAGTGGAAACCCTGGTGGCAGGGCTGCTGGCGCTCATCGTGTTCGGCCCGGTCGTCGGTGTGGTGCTCGACGGCTACAGCTTCAACGCCGAACCGCGGCGTGTGGCGTGGCTGGTCGGCGGTGTGATGCTTGGGCGCTTCCTGCTCAGCCTCTACCTGCAAACCGCTGCCGGCCGGCGCATGCTGCAAGGCTTCGACAATGGCGGCTCGGGCGTGCATGTGAACCCGCCAGATTACAAGTCGCGGCTGCGCTACATCATTCCTGCGCTCATCGTGATCGCCATCATCTTCCCGATCTTTGCCAACAAGTACTTGCTGACGGTGGTGATCCTTGGGCTGATTTACGTGCTGCTGGGTCTTGGCCTGAATATCGTGGTTGGCCTGGCCGGGCTGCTGGACCTGGGCTATGTCGCGTTCTATGCCATCGGTGCCTATGGCCTGGCGCTGGGCTACCAGTACCTGGGGCTTGGCTTCTGGAGCGTGCTGCCCTTGGCGGCCATTGCCGCGGCCCTGGCCGGGTGCATCCTGGGCTTTCCGGTGTTGCGCATGCACGGCGATTACCTGGCCATCGTTACCTTGGGCTTTGGCGAAATCATTCGCCTGGTGCTCAACAACTGGCTGTCGTTCACTGGCGGCCCCAACGGCATGCCGGCCCCGGCGCCGACGTTCCTCGGCCTGGAGTTCGGGCGGCGGGCCAAGGACGGGGGCGTGCCTATCCACGAGTTCATGGGTATCGATTACAACCCCAACCTCAAGTTCGTGTTCATCTACGCGGTACTGTTCCTGGTGGTGCTGGCCGTGCTGTACATCAAGCACCGGCTGACGCGCATGCCGGTAGGTCGCGCCTGGGAGGCCCTGCGCGAAGACGAGATTGCCTGCCGTTCCATGGGGCTCAACCATGTGCTGGTCAAGCTCTCGGCGTTCACCCTGGGCGCCTCGACGGCGGGGCTGGCGGGGGTGTTTTTCGCCACCTACCAAGGCTTCGTCAACCCGTCCTCGTTCACCTTCTTCGAGTCAGCGCTGATCCTGGCCATCGTGGTACTGGGCGGCATGGGTTCGACCGTCGGCGTGGTGATTGCCGCGTTCGTGCTCACTGTTGCGCCAGAACTGCTGCGCAGCTTCTCCGAGTACCGGGTGCTGCTGTTTGGCGTGCTAATGGTGCTGATGATGATCTGGCGACCGCGCGGGCTGATCCGCATCAGCCGGTCCGGTGTGACCCCGCGTAAAGGAGTGGCGCCATGAGCGACGACATCATTCTCTCGGTAGACCACCTGATGATGCAGTTCGGTGGCATCAAGGCGCTCAGCGATGTGAGCCTGAAAGTCAGGCGCAACCAAATCTTCGCCCTGATCGGCCCCAACGGCGCAGGCAAGACCACGGTGTTCAACTGCCTGACCGGCTTCTACAAGCCCAGCGGCGGGCGGATCGAGCTTAACGCGCGGGGTAGCCATACCAACGTCATCCAATTGCTGGGCGAACGCTTCCAGGCGGCGGACTTCGTCTCGCCATCACGGTTCGCCAGCCGGCTGTACTACAAGATGTTTGGCGGCACCCACCTGGTCAACCGGGCCGGCCTGGCCCGGACGTTCCAGAACATCCGGCTGTTCAAGGAAATGTCCGTCGTCGAGAACCTGCTGGTGGCCCAGCACATGTGGGTCAACCGCAACCTGTTGGCTGGCGTGCTCAACACCAAGGGGTATCGCAAGGCCGAGAGCGACGCGCTTGACCATGCGTTCTATTGGCTGGAGGTGGTGGACCTGGTCGACTGCGCCAACCGCCTGGCCGGCGAACTGTCCTACGGCCAGCAGCGACGCCTGGAAATCGCCCGTGCCATGTGCACCCGCCCGAAGGTGATCTGCCTGGACGAACCTGCCGCGGGCCTGAACCCTCAGGAAACCGAAGCGTTGAGCCGCATGGTGCGGGTCCTGCGTGACGAGCATGACATCACCGTGGTGCTGATCGAGCATGACATGGGCATGGTCATGAGCATTTCCGACCACATCGTCGTACTGGACCACGGCAACGTGATCGCCGAGGGCGCGCCCCAGGATATCCGCAACAACCCGACAGTGATCGCTGCCTATCTGGGTGCCGACGAAGAGGAGCTGATATGACTGCACCCATTCTGGAATTGAAGGACCTGGATGTATTCTACGGCCCCATCCAGGCCCTGAAGCAGGTGTCCATGCACATCGACGAAGGTGAGACGGTCAGCCTGATCGGTGCCAACGGGGCGGGCAAGTCCACCTTGTTGATGTCCATTTTCGGGCAACCTCGCGCCGCTTCCGGTCAGATCCTCTACCGGGGCACCGATATCACCCGCAAGTCCTCGCACTACATCGCCGCCAATGGCATCGCTCAATCGCCGGAAGGGCGGCGGGTGTTCCCGGACATGAGTGTCGAAGAAAACCTGATGATGGGCACCATCCCCATCGGCGACAAGCATGCTGACGAGGACATGCAGCGGATGTATGCATTGTTTCCACGCCTCAAGGAGCGACGCAACCAGCGCGCCATGACCATGTCGGGGGGTGAGCAGCAGATGCTGGCCATCGCCCGCGCCCTGATGAGCCGGCCTCGACTGCTGCTTCTGGATGAGCCTTCGCTCGGGCTGGCGCCCATCGTCGTCAAGCAGATTTTCGCCACCCTGCGCGAGCTGGCCAAGACGGGCATGACCATCTTCCTGGTCGAGCAGAACGCCAACCATGCGTTGAAGCTGTCCGACCGGGCTTACGTGATGGTCAACGGGCAGATACGCATGACGGGTACGGGCCAGGAGTTGTTGGTCAATGAAGAGGTGCGCAGTGCTTATCTGGGCGGGCACTGAGCCCTGATGGTCGTCCAGCCTTGAGCCAATCGGGGCTGGTCAGCGCTCGAAAGCATCTTCCTGCACGTCTCAACAGGCCAGTCCTCATGTGGACAACTGCCATGACCTCGGGCTTATGCACAGGCGCGAGGCGACAGGCCGCCCTCGGTTACCCACAACTTGATTTAGTCCACCATTCGTGTGGAGGTGCCTGTGGAAAACATGGTGGCATCTTTCTGCAGGCCCTTGAATCAAAGGCTTTCATAGATTTGATCATTTTTTGACCATGGGCGTGCTGGGTGGTGCTATGCCTATCTGACTAGTACTTTTTAAGTGTGATGTCATAAGGTCAGATGTCTGTGGATAAAATTGTGGAAAAGCATTGGACAGACGTCTGGAAGCAGCATGTGGCCAAGGATCTGGCGCTAGTGAAAAAGTCAGACGAGACCGTGGTTCGCTGAAAGGGTTCCGCCGGGTGCGGCAGTTGCCCCCAATTGGCGGGGAAAGGCTTGTGGATAAGGTGCGCATAGGTGGCTGCAGCCCAGTGCATACGCGGCCTTCAGCGGTGTGGTCAAAAAACGATCAGTGCGTATGGCGACTTGCCCGGCGCATCGAGCACGGGCATGCTTCGGGTTAACCCAGGATCTCTTACGTGAGGAACACTGCATGACTTCGACCGTCTTCATCACAGGCGCCACGTCCGGATTTGGCGAGGCCACTGCCCGCCGGTTTGCCGAGGCGGGCTGGAAGCTGGTGCTCACTGGACGCCGCAAGGACCGTCTGGATGCCTTGTGTGTCGAATTGTCAGCGCAAACCGAAGTCCATGGCCTGGTGCTGGATGTGCGTGATCGCCAGGCGATGGAACAGGCCATCGCCAACTTGCCAGCGGGTTTCGACACGCTTCGCGGGCTGGTCAACAACGCCGGGTTGGCGCTGGGGGTGGACGCGGCACAGAATTGCAGCCTCGACGACTGGGAAACCATGGTCGACACCAACATCAAGGGGCTGATCTACACCACGCGCTTGCTGCTGCCGCGCTTGATTGCCTACGGGCGGGGGGCGTCCATCCTGAACGTGGGGTCGGTGGCGGGTAATTATCCCTATCCGGGCAGCAACGTCTATGGCGGTACCAAGGCGTTTGTCGGCCAGTTCTCGTTGAGCTTGCGCTGCGACTTGCGCGGCACTGGCGTGCGGGTGAGCAACATCGAGCCTGGCTTGTGCGAGAGCGAGTTCTCGTTGGTGCGTTTTGGCGGTGACCAGGCCAAGTACGATGCTACCTACGCGGGTGCCGAGCCGATTCAGCCACAGGACATTGCCGAGACCATCTTCTGGATCCTCAACCAGCCGGCGCATATCAACATCAACAGCCTGGAACTGATGCCGGTAAGCCAGGACTGGGCTGGGTTCTCCATTGATCGCTCGGCGAAGGGGTAATTTGGTGTCTTTCTCGGTGGGAATGATCTCGTCAACTGGCGAGTTCCCCGCGCAACCCTGCCGTATTCGGACGTGCTGTTCGCGAACCTGAATGGCCGTCGTCGTTGTCGTTGCCGTTGCCGTTGCTTTTGCTTCTAAGCGCGCGGTAGTTCAGGCGCCTCAGATCGCGACTTCAGGAGGCCGAGCGCAGGGCTTGCGGAGGGAGGTGACGGGCATGGATGCCCGTCAAGCGCTGGGCCCCAGGATGGGGCCTGCAGCGCGGTCCTCCCGGGAGCGAGCCCGGAGCGAGGGGACCCCGAAGCGCAGCGCAGGGGCCGGATGACAGGAGCAAGCGGTTTTTGCTCACTTTTTGACAAGACAAAAAGTGAGCCGCCGTAAGGGCGGAAAGGTGACTGTGCGCCACCCGCGCCAATGAATACCAACTTGCTGTGCGCGCCCACGCTTTCAAGTTTCAAGTTTCAAGTTTCAAGTTTCAAGTTTCAAGTTTCAAGTTTCAAGTTTCAAGTTTCAAGTTTCAAGTTTCAAGTTTGGATTGCTTTGGCGTGGGTATTGAAAGAGAGCATAGTCCATTTGCGATGGCGACGCTTATTCACCTTTTCGCCATTACGGCGAGTCACTTTTTGTCAAACGCGACAAAAAGTAACCAAAAAACGCTGCGCTCCATTCATACGGCCCCTACGCTGCGCTTCGGGGTTCCCTCACTCCGGTCTTGCTCCCGGGAGGACCGCGCTGCAGGCCCCATCCTGGGGCCCAGCGCTTGACAGGCATCCATGCCTGTCACCTCCCTCCGCAAGCCCTGCGTTCGGCCTTCTGAAGTCGCGAAGATCAAAAGCAAGATCAAAAGCCACAGCCACAGCCACAGCAACAGTGTCTATAGTAGGAGTGATAACTTCTAAACTTGCCGCGATATATATCCCGTGTAGGAGCGGCTTTGTGCCGCGATGGGCCGCGCAGCGGCCCCAGTCATAGCGATATTGCTCAAGTTTTGGGGCCGCTGCGCGGCCCATCGCGGCACAAGGCCGCTCCCACACGGTAATTGAGTCGTCTTCAAAGAATGTACAGGCGTAACAAGGATTTTGTATTTACATATGCTGTTGCTGTTACAAGAGTAGTAGCAATGTGGATATAACTACGCCAGTAAATCAGGCACTCGATACTGTAGCAGTCCTGACAACGCTCGCCATTGAACGTATTTCAATGGCGCAAGCTTCTCAGCGCGCTGGACGGCTCCAGAATCTAGGCCTAACCACGCATTACGGTAACAACGCTAGCAGCGTCCGCCTTCACCCACCCAATCGCTTCAACCCTTCCAGACAGGTAGCCAGATGATAAGGCGTAGTCGACGGCATATCATGCCGGCTGACATCGCCCTGCCCATCCCGGCACTCATACCATCCCGCCTGCCGCAAGAACCGCCCCTGCAGGGCCTGCAACAGCTGGGGCAGCTTCACGTCTGCGTCAGGGCGCAATGCCAAGGCCCTGGCGTATTCGGCCTGTGCCCAGATACGCTGGGTCGCATCCAGCACGTGCCCTTGCACATCCAGCATCGCCAGCACCGCCATGTTTTTCACGCCATGGCGCTCGGCAAAGGCGAACCCCCGCTCAATGGAAGCATGCAACGCCGTCTCACGCAGCAGCGGCGAGGTGTGCAGCAAATAGAACCACTCGAACTGATGACCCGGCTCGAACCAGTTATCCACAGTGCCCCTGGGCTTTTCCAGCATCAGGCCGTGGGCAGGCTCGATGAAGTGGGCCTGCATCGCGGTGCATAACTGCAAAAGTGACTGCTGCACAGCCTGGTCATCACGCACGGCCAACACCTGCAGGAAGGCTTCCGCCAAATGCATCTGCGGGTTCTGCAGCGCGCCACTGCCCAGGTTGCCCCAGTCTTCACCCAGGCTGGCCTCGTACAAGCCATCATCCCGGGCAAAGCGATGCTCGATGACGTCCAGCGCAGCAGCCAGGGCGGAGACCACCAGGTTGTCGCGGACCTGGCCCCAATAGTGCGCGCAGGCGAAGACGATGAACGCGTGGGTATAGAGGTCCTTGCGCCGGTCCAGCGGCTTGCCCTGGGCGTCGATGCTGTAGAACCAGCCACCGTGCTCGGGGTCATGGAAGTGCTTTTGCAAGGAGCGGAACAATGCCGCGGCGCGTTCGGCCGCACCCGGTTGATCGATGCGGCTGCTGAACAGGTACAACTGGCGTGCGCACGCCATGGCCCGATAGCGCTGCACAGGCAGCGGCTGATGTTCGGCGTCGAGCGCTTCGTAGGGCAGTGCCAGTTCGGTGTTCCAGCCTGGCCCCTGCCATAGGGGCACGATGCACGTGGCAAAGTGCTGATTGAAGCGGGTCAGTTCGGGCAGGGTGGGGCGGGGGTTGGACATCTTGGCGCTCGTCGCTGTCGGGCAGGGCGCCATGGTAGCAGAAGTCGGGTTTACCGAGCCCGTCAGCCAGGGTTGCCAAGGCCTTGCCAATGCCGCGCACCGACGAAGATGAAGCGCAATTGCTGGGTGATCTTTTCCTGAGGGGTCAACGCCTGGGGTTCACCCCTTTCTGGCCTGTCGATCAATTCGGGCAAGGTGGCGAACACGGTCTTGACCACCAGGTCCGCCATGACGGTAAGCGCAGCATTGTCCAGGTGCTGCCAACGCTGCATCCGGCCCAGGTCGGTGGCCAGGTCAGCGGTGATGTTTTCACGCAGTTGGGCGATGGCCTGGCGCACGAGGTGCGAGCCTCCGTACTGCTCACGCGCCAGGAATAGAAACTGGGCACGGTGGGCAGCGACCACGTCGAGGAATATACGGACCGACGCATCCGTGATACCGCCCAGCTCGAATTCGTTGTGTCGCACCAAGCGGATGGTCTGGCGGAAGGTATCGTCCACCTCGTTGACCAGTGCCAGGCCCAGTGCATCCATGTCCGGGAAATGTCGGTAGAAGCCGGTGGGCACGATGCCGGCCGCCTTGGCCACTTCGCGCAGGCTGATGCTGCCAAAACCGCGACCACTCTCCATGAGCAGGCAGGCGGCGTCGAGCAGGGCCTGGCGGGTCTGTAGCTTCTGTTCGGCACGCGGCAACATGATGCAGGTTTCTATAGAGGGTGGCTGGGCACTCTAGTTAAAAAAACGAAGCCCGGTCAATGGACCGGGCTCGAAGGGGTAGGTCAGGCAGACGACAGCGCGGTGCGTCTTGCATAAGGTCAGCTCACCCGTGCCGTTTGCGACAAGCGATCTGCACCGCCTTCGGCAACACGGCCGCTGCGCTCGATCAGGCGATCGGAGCCACCTTCGGCAACACGGGCGCTACGCTCGATCAGGCGATCGGAGCCGCCTTCGGCAACACGGGCGCTACGCTCGATCAACCGGTCTGAACCGCCTTCGGCAAGTGTTTCAAGCGGTTGGATGTTTTGAACAGCGCTCGAACGTGATTCGGCGGTCAGGTGCTGCTCGGCACCTGGCAGGGCGAACGCATTGGCTGCAAGCAGGGAAAGGGTGAGGGTCAACAGGTGGCGTTTCATGATTCAGTGCTCCTCTGCGGGGCTGGAAAGTGGGTGTGTAGCCAATGCTACGCCGCGCACCGGCACAGAGAAGTTCATCCGGGTAATGGTAAAAATCGACCTCATTGATATCAGCCGCCAAAGGCTCTATTCAGAGCCCTGGCAGGGTCGCAGGTGGCTTGATGGCATGGGTGCGCACGGGATGCACCAAGCGAACCGGACGCGCCAGGCGCACCCAGGCACGGGAAATTCTTGGCTATCCTCCCCCTGAGATAAAACCCTCACGCCTTTCATCAGTCCCAGATACATGACCCCTCACCGCTACGCTTGTTTTCGCCTTGCCGCATGGAGACTCACGCAATGACGCGCCCCGCCAGAATCATCCTCTGGACCCTGACCACACTGCTGACCGTGCTGGCAATCCTGGTCGTGGTGATTGCCACCTTCGACTGGAACCGCGTCAAGCCCCTGCTCAACGAAAAGGTGTCCGAGGCCTTGCATCGGCCCTTCGCCATCAATGGCAACCTTGCAGTGCACTGGCGCACCGAGCCTGAAGAAGGCGGTTGGCGGGCGTGGATACCCTGGCCGCATTTCACGGCTGAAGATCTTACCCTGGGCAACCCGGACTGGCTCAAAGAGCCGCAGATGGTTGCACTGGAGCGCGTGGAGTTTCGCCTGTCGCCGCTGCCGCTGTTGTTCCACCAGGTCAGCATCCCGCGTATCAACCTGACCAAGCCGACTGCCAGCCTGACGCGCCTGGCGGACGGCCGGGCCAACTGGAATTTCGACTTCGGCCCGAAGGACGAGAACGAAGAACCGTCCAAATGGCAGATGGACATCGGCGCGATCGGTTTCGACCAAGGCAATGTCAGCTTTGACGACCAGACGCTCAAGGCTCGCATGAAGGTCCAGATCGATCCTCTGGGCAAGCCCATTGCATTCAGCGACATCGTGGGCAAGGCCACGGCCGAGAAGTCGGCGCCTGCACAGGACTATGCGTTCGGCCTCAAGGCGCAGGGACGCTACAAGGATCAGCCCGTGTCCGGCACCGGCAAGATTGGCGGCCTGCTGGCACTCAAAGCGTCCGATCAACCCTTCCCGCTGCAAGCGGATGTGCGCATCGCCGATACCCATGTGGTATTGGCTGGTACCCTGACCGACCCGCTCAACCTGGGTGCGCTCGATCTGCGGCTGCGCCTGTCAGGCGCCAGCCTTGGCAATCTGTTCCCGTTGACCGGCGTGACATTGCCTGACACTCCAGCGTATTCCACCGATGGTCACCTCAACGCCAACCTGCACGCCGAGCAAGGCGCTACCTTCGAATACCAAGGGTTCAATGGCAAGATCGGTGACAGCGACATTCACGGTGACCTGGCGTATGTCGCCAGCAAGCCTCGGCCCAAGCTCACGGGCAAGCTCGTTTCCAACCAGCTCCTGTTCAAGGACTTGGCACCACTGATCGGCGCTGACTCCAATGCCGAGCAAAAAGCCCGTGGTGGTGCCAGCAAGCAGCCGTCCGACAAGGTCTTGCCGGTCGAGGAATTCCGTACCGATCGCTGGCGTGCCATGGATGCCGATGTCACCTTCACCGGCAAGCGCATCGTGCACAGCGAGCAGCTTCCTTTCAACGACCTGTCGGCCCACGTGATCCTGGAAGACGGCCTGCTGCGCCTGGAGCCGTTGAGGTTCGGCGTAGCGGGCGGCAACCTGGCATCACGCATTCGTCTGGACGGCCGCAACGTTCCGTTGCAGGGGCGTGCACGGCTTACTGCGAGGGGGTTCAAGCTCAAGCAACTGTTCCCTACCTTCGCACCGATGCAAAGCAGCTTTGGCGAGCTCAATGGGGATGCCGACATCGCCGGTCGCGGCAACTCCGTGGCAGCACTGCTCGGTAGCGCCAATGGCGATCTGCGCATGCTGGTCAACGATGGCGCGATCAGCCGCAGCCTCATGGAAATCGCAGGTTTGAACGTGGGCAACTACATCGTCGACAAACTCTTCGGTGATGAGGACGTGAAGATCAACTGCGCCGCAGCCGATGTCGGTATCAAGAATGGCCTTGCCAGTACGCGCCTGTTCATTTTCGACACCGAGAACGCGATCATCTATATCAACGGCACCGCCAACTTCGCCAACGAGCGCCTGGACCTGAAGATCACGCCGGAATCCAAGGGGTTGAGGCTGTTCTCCCTGCGCTCGCCGCTGTATGTGCGGGGGGCTTTCGCCAAACCTAGCGCCGGGGTACAGGCCGTACCGCTGGCACTGCGCGGCGCCGGTATGGTTGCCCTTGGGGTGGTCGCGGGGCCTGCGGCCGGTCTCTTGGCGCTGATCGCACCCAGCAGTGGGGATGATCCCAACCAGTGCACACCCTTGTTGCAGCAGATGAAGGAAGGTAAGGCGCCGGCGGCCGTCAAAAGCCGCAAGTGATGGCGGGGCATGGGCCTGCGAGCTGAACCTTGGAGCGGCTGCGCAGCCCATCGCGGCACTAGAGCGCTCCTACCTAGAAATCGGTTAGCCTTCGGGGCGGCCTTAGGCATTTGCTTCTGCAAAGTCCAGGCCCCGCTATCTCAGCCAATACAGAACCAAGGTAGGAGCGGCCTGGTGCCGCGATGGGCCGCAGCGCGGCCCCGGCATTATGCGCTGCGAAGCTAAGATCCTGGGGCTACTGCGCAGGCAATTGCAGCCAGTCCAACGCTCCGGCGGAGCCGGTCGTGGGCTTGAGTAATCCAGAGTCAAATGAAAGATCGCCAGTGCTTCACGATCTCCGAGGTGGAATGGTCCGGTCAGGGCACCGGACTGGCCGCAATGGGCTGCGAAGCAGCCCTGCGTGAACAGCGTGACCGCATCAGCGGCCTTGTCGGTTGCTACTGGTCTTACAGCCCATCGAGCAGGTCGGACATGTCGTCGGCGTGCTCTTCTTCCTGCGCCAGAATGTCTTCGAAAATGCGGCGGGTGGTCGGGTCCTTGTCGCCGATGTACTGGATGATCTCGCGGTAGCTGTCGATGGCGATACGCTCGGCCACCAGGTCTTCCAGGACCATTTCCTTGAGGGTTGCACCTGCCACGTACTGGGCATGGGAGTTCTTGCTCAGGTTATCCGGGTTGAAGTCTGGCTCACCGCCCAGCTGCACGATACGCTCGGCCAGCTTGTCGGCGTGTTCGGATTCCTGGTTGGCATGCTCCAGGAATTCTTCGGCAGCCACGCTGGCCTTGACGCCAGAAGCCATGAAGTAGTGACGCTTGTAGCGCAGGGTGCAGACCAGTTCGGTGGCCAGCGAATCGTTGAGCAGCTTGATGATGCGCTCGCGATCGGCATTGTAGCCTTCGGTCACGGCACCGTTTTCCACATGTTCGCGCGCACGCTGGCGCAAGGTCTGAATGTCGGTCATTTCAGTCGTGTTCATGTTTCATCTCCAAAAAGCATCAGGTAGTCGTAGTCAGGTAGCGGAAGCCTTACGCGCCTTTGACGGCCTCGCGGTCTTCTTCACGTTGTTTGCAGGTCTTGAAACCCTTGGCATCCACATGGCCGGTGGCATCGAAGCGCACGTAGTACGGCTGCTGCTTGCCGTCGCGGTTGAGGATGTAGTCATTGCAGGTACCGCCATTGGGCAGGTCGATGACGTTGGACGGGCTGCCGCCGATGGCGATGACGCGCTGCATGGTCATGCCATTTTCGACCTGCTTGACCAGGGGCTCGTTGCGGTAGGTCACATAGTCCACCGGGTTTTCCGGGCGGCTGCCGCATGCCGTCAGGGTGGCGCTGGCCAGAAGGATTGCCAGAGTCTGCTTGAACATCGTCCCGCTCCTTGCACAAAAGGGTATGTGCAGGTTTTGAACCTCACGCAGCGCCAGGAGTTCGATCGAGGTAGCCAATTGCCTGCGTGCAAAAAGGTTGTCGTGCACTTGATGACGAAACGGGCCTCGCGTCAGCGCTTGTCTACACTGCAAATGTCACCGTGCGTTGGGCGCGGGCTCAGGAGAACACGACATGAAACGGCTGCACATTCCGTTAGTGATGGTTGCGCTGTTGTTCAGCGCCCAAGGTTTCGCGGCAAATACCACCCAGCAGGAAAAGATGAAAACGTGCAATGCAGATGCCACGGCGCAATCGCTCAAGGGCGACGCCCGCAAGGCCTTCATGAGTACGTGCCTGAAGAAACAGGTGCCACAGACCCAGCAGGAGAAGATGAAGGCGTGCAATGCCGACGCCACCGCCAAGGTGCTCAAGGGTGATGAGCGCAAGGCCTTCATGAGTGAGTGCCTGAAGAAGAAATGATCGGTGCCTATGCCTGCAGGCATAACGCTGGCAGACTGCGGATCTTCTTCGTTGGCTGCCGCTGAGGCTGTATGACCTTCACCCCCCGCCAAGTCACCCTGGCCAGTTTGATTATCGTGTTCGCAGGCTTGCTGTTGGCGTTGCCGTTGAAGCTGCTGCCCAGTCTGCTGGCAGGCCTGCTGGTGTTCGAACTGGTCAACATGCTCACGCCGCGCCTGCAGCCATTGATTGCCGGGCAGCGTGCGCGCTGGCTGGCAGTGGCGCTGCTGGGCACATTGGTGGTGATCAGCCTGGCGCTGCTGATCGCCGGGGCGTTCAGCTTCTTGTTGCATGAAGCGGAAAATCCTGGCGCTTCGCTGGACAAGTTCATGGCGTTGGTTGAGCGAGCGCGCGGGCAGTTGCCGCCGTTCATCGAGGGCTATTTGCCGGCCAGTGCTGCTGAGTTCAAGGTGGCGATCGGCGACTGGATCAAGAGCCATCTCAGTGATTTGCAACTGGTGGGCAAGGGCATGGCCCACATGTTCGTGACCTTGCTGATCGGCATGATCCTGGGGGCTATCGTCGCCCTGCAGCGCATACCCGACATCTCCCGGCGCAAACCTCTGGCAGCCGCCCTGTTCGAGCGCCTGAGCCTGCTGGTACAGGCGTTTCGCAACATCGTTTTCGCCCAGATCAAGATTTCCCTGCTCAACACCGCCTTCACTGGCATCTTTCTGGCCGTGGTGTTGCCGTTGTTCGGCGTGCACCTGCCGCTGACCAAGACCTTGATCGTGCTGACGTTCCTGTTGGGTCTGCTACCGGTCATCGGCAACCTCATGTCCAACACCCTGATCACCATCGTCGGGTTGTCATTGTCGGTGTGGGTGGCGGCGGCGGCGTTGGTCTACCTGATCGTGATCCACAAGGTGGAGTACTTCCTCAACGCCAAGATCGTCGGTGGTCAGATCAGGGCCAAGGCCTGGGAACTGCTGTTGGCCATGCTGGTGTTCGAAGCGGCGTTCGGCCTGCCGGGGGTGGTGGCAGGGCCGGTCTATTACGCTTATCTCAAGAGCGAGCTGCGCAGGATGGAGCTGGTTTGAAGGCGGCCACGGCGGGCCTGCTCAGGACATAACAAGGCCGGCGCAGGCTTGGTCAGGCGGTTACAGCCAGCGCTACCGTCAACGAGGGGCGACACAGGCGCCCCTTACCCCGTCGTTTCGTCACGCGCCATAACGCTTGCGTGCCTCAATGGCCAGCCCACTGCCGATGCTGCCAAAGATATTGCCTTCCACGTGACGGGCATTGGGCAACATCGCCGCCACACTGTTGCGCAGGGCTGGAATGCCGCTGGAGCCGCCCGTGAAGAAGACCGTGTCGACCTGGCCCTGGCTGACCCCGGCCTTGGCCAGCAAGTCCGTGACACTGGCCCGCACCCGTTCCAACAGGCTTTCGATGGCCGTCTCGAACAGGTTGCGAGACAGGTCCACGCCAAGGCCTGGTTCGATGCGGCCGAGGTCGACGTGACGACTCGGCTGCTCGGTCAATTCGATCTTGCTGGCTTCCACTTCCATGGCCAGCCAATGCCCGGCGCGCTCCTCGATGAGTTTGAACAGCCGATCAACGCCAAGGGTGTCCTCGATGTCGTAGCGCATGTTGCCCAGCGCCAACTGCGACTTCTGTGAGTACAGCGCGTTGATCGTATGCCAGGTGGCTAGGTTGAGGTGATAGCTGGTTGGCATCAAGGCACCGCTTTTCATGCGGCTGCCATATCCGAACAGCGGCATCACCCCTTGCAGGCTCAGCTGCTTGTCGAAGTCCGTGCCGCCGATGTGTACGCCACCGGTTGCGAGGATGTCGCTCTGGCGCTCGGCCACCGCGTGCCGCTCCGGCGACAGGCGAATAAGGGTGAAGTCGGACGTACCGCCGCCGATGTCGACGATCAGCACCAGTTCTTCACGGCTGATGCCTGACTCGTAGTCGAACGCCGCGGCGATGGGCTCGTACTGGAACGATACGTCCTTGAAGCCGATCTTGCGTGCCACCTCGGCCAGCGTGTCCTCGGCTTCCTGGTCGGCTGCCGGGTCCTCGTCGACGAAGAATACCGGGCGGCCAAGTACCACCTGGTCGAACTCACGCCCGGCCTCAGCCTGCGCGCGGTTTTTCAGCTCACCGATGAACATCCCCAGCAGGTCCTTGAACGGCAGTGCGCTGCCCAGCACGCTGGTGTCGTGCTTGATCAGCTTGGACCCGAGCAGGCTCTTGAGCGAGCGCATCAAGCGCCCTTCGTAACCTTCGAGGTATTCGTGCAGGGCCAGCCGGCCATAGACAGGGCGGCGCTCCTCGATATTGAAGAACACCACCGAGGGCAAGGTGATCTTGCCGTCTTCCAGGGCAATCAGCGATTCCATGCCCGGACGGTGCCAGCCAACCGTCGAGTTGGAGGTGCCAAAGTCGATGCCAAGGGCGCGGGCCGGGGATACGTCGGACATGGGGAAAAGGCTTCCGGAGGCAAAACGGCCGCGCAGTGTATGCCAGCTGGCGACAGAATCAAGACCGGTCGTCTGCCATGGAGCAACCCCAAGCGGGCCTTGAAAGGCTATGCTTGATCCCTATCTTCTCCAGCAACACGCACATTCACACTGGTGATCCCTAGATGGACTTCAAAGACTACTACAAGATACTTGGCGTAGAGCCCACGGCGGACGACAAGGCGATCAAGGCCGCGTACCGCAAGCTGGCCCGCAAGTATCACCCTGATGTCAGCAAAGAGCGCGACGCCGAAGACAAATTCAAGGAAGCCAACGAGGCCTACGAAGTGCTGGGCGACGCGCAGAAACGCGCCGAATTCGATGAAATCCGCAAGTACGGCGGCCAGCATGGCAGGCCGTTCCAGGCACCGCCGGGCTGGGAAAGCCGAGGTGGGGCCGGGGGCGGTTTCGAGAGTGGCGATTTTTCGGACTTTTTCAGCTCGATGTTCGGCGGTCGTGGAGGCAACCCGTTCGGGGGTGCCCGTCAACAACAGCGCAGTGCCGGCAGGCGAGGGCAGGATGTGGAGCTTGAACTGGCGGTATTTCTGGAAGAAACCCTGAGCAAAGAGTCCAAGCAGATCAGCTTCCAGGTACCGCAAACCAATGCCATGGGCCAGCGCACCGGGTTCACCACCAAGACCCTGAACGTGAAGATCCCGGCCGGCGTGACCGATGGCGAGCGCATTCGCCTCAAGGGCCAGGGTGCCCCGGGGGTCGGTGGCGGTGCCAATGGCGATTTGTTCCTGACCATCCGCATGGCCCCGCACCCGCTGTTCGACGTCGAAGGGCACGACCTGATCGTCACCGTGCCGCTAGCACCCTGGGAAGCGGCCCTGGGCACCAAGGTGGCGGTACCTACGCTCGAAGGCAGGATCAACCTGACCATCCGCCCCGACAGCCAGAGCGGGCAGCGCCTGCGGGTGCCAGGCAAGGGCCTGGCCGACAAGCAGGGCCAGCGCGGCAACCTCTATGCACAGCTCAAGGTCGTCATGCCGACCACCTCTGACGAATCTACCCGGGAACTGTGGGCCAAGCTTTCCGAGAAGGCCGCGTTCGACCCGAGGGCACAATGGAGTAAGTGATCATGAGCAGCACCCTGATCGTTCAACTGGACATGCATACCTTGTGTCAGGAAGCCGACCTCACGGCGGACTGTGTGATCGAGATCGTCGAGCACGGCATTGTGGAGCCAACCGGGCGCAGGCCTGAAGACTGGCTGTTCGACGATCAGGCACCGCTGCTGGCAAGGCGCGCGGCCAAGCTGCACCAGGAGCTGGAACTGGAATGGGAAGGCGTGGCGCTGGCCCTGGAATTGCTCCAGGAGGTGCAGCAGCTACGCAACGAGAACAGCATGCTGCGCCAGCGCCTGGGCAGGTTCACGCAGATGTGAGTGTCATCAGGCGCGGGCAAGGCTGGAACGCTGGCCAGTGCAGCCTTGTGTCACCCGGCAAGGCTGCGTGAGGACTGCCTGGGCCCGGTGTCATGGCTGGTCTGGATCGGCCCCTGGGCTCAGCACCCGCTGCATGAAGGTCAGGTCCAGCCAGCGCCCGAATTTCACGCCCACCTGCGGCATCTGCCCGGTAACCACGAAACCCAGGCGCTCGTGCAGGTGCACAGACGCTGCGTTGCCGCTTTCGATGGCCGCGACCATGACGTGCTTGCCGCAGCCTTGGGCGCGCTCGATCAACGCAATCATCAGCGCCGGCCCAAGCCCTTTGCCGCGCTGATCGCTGCGCACATATACCGAATGCTCGACCGTGTGGCGAAACCCCTCGAACGGGCGCCAGTCCCCGAAGGAGGCGTAGCCCAGCACGTCGGCGCCGTCCACGGCCACCAGTATCGGGTAACCCTGTTGCGCACGGGTGTCGAACCAAGCCTGGCGGTTGGCCAGGTCCACCGGTGTCTCGTTCCAGATGGCCGTGGTGTTGCGCACGGCATCGTTGTAGATGTCGAGGATGGCCGGTAGGTCGGCAGGCAGGGCGTCGCGGATTTCGTGACTCATGGCAGCGTCTCGCTAGGTCGAAGCGTGCAGGTTAAATGGTTACCAGCCCGCGTACACCTTCGGCCTGCATGTTTTCGCCCCGGCCACGCTGCACGATCTGGCCACGGGCCATGACCAGGTAGTGATCAGCCAAAGCCTCGGCAAAATCGTAGAACTGCTCGACCAGCAGGATGGCCATGTCGCCGCGCTGCGCCAGCCGCTGGATCACCGCGCCTATTTCCTTGATCACCGAAGGCTGGATACCCTCGGTGGGCTCATCGAGAATCAGCAGGCGCGGACGACTGGCCAATGCCCGGCCGATGGCCAGCTGCTGTTGCTGCCCCCCGGACAAATCCCCGCCACGGCGTTGCTTCATCTGCTCAAGCACAGGGAACAACTCGTAGATGAAGGCAGGCACTTCACGCGCCTCGCGCCCTGGAAAGCGTGACAGGCCCATCAGCAGGTTTTCCTCAACGCTCAGGCGCGGGAAAATTTCGCGGCCCTGTGGCACGTACGCAATGCCGGCCTGCACCCGGTGGTGCGGCTTGAGTGCGGTGATGGGCTTGCCTTCCCATTCCACGCTGCCTTCGCGCACGGGCACCAGGCCCATCAGGCAACGCAGCAACGTGGTCTTGCCCACGCCGTTGCGGCCCAGCAGGCAGGTGACCTCGCCCAGCCTGGCTTCGAAGGAAAGGCCGCGCAGAATATGGCTGCCGCCGTAGTACTGGTGCAGCGTATCGATCTTGAGCATGCAAGGCTCCTGAAGTAACGGGTTGGGCGTCCCCGGCAGCTCACCGGTGTACGCGAGAAGACGTGCGCCTGTTCAACGACCGAGGTACACCTCGACCACACGATCATCGGCCTGCACCTGCTCAAGCGATCCCTCAGCCAGCACCGAGCCCTGGTGCAGCACCGTCACATGGTCGGCGATGCTGCCCACGAACCCCATGTCATGCTCGACCACCATCAGCGAGTGTTTGCCTGCAAGGCCCTTGAACAGCTCGGCGGTAAAGGCGGTTTCGGCGTCGGTCATGCCGGCCACGGGTTCGTCGAGCAACAGCAGTTGAGGTTCCTGGACCAGCAGCATGGCAATTTCCAGAAACTGCTTCTGGCCGTGGGACAGCAGCCCGGCCTGACGCGAGGCCAGCCCGTTCAGCCGCACGGTGGTCAGGACGTCGTCGATCCTGTCGCGTTGCTCGCCGCTCAGGCGCGACCTCAGGCTCGCCCACACCGACTTGTCGGTCTTGAGCGCCAGCTCGAGGTTTTCATACAGGCTCAACGCCTCGAACACCGTGGGTTTCTGGAACTTGCGGCCGATGCCAGCCTGGGCAATCTGGTACTCGCTCATGCGCGTCAGGTCGAGCGTGTCACCAAAGTAGGCACTGCCTGCGCTGGGCCGTGTCTTGCCGGTGATCACGTCCATCATCGTGGTCTTGCCCGCACCGTTTGGCCCGATGATGCAGCGCAGCTCGCCCACGCCGATATACAGCGTCAGCGCATTGAGTGCCTTGAACCCATCGAAGCTGACGCTCACCTCTTCAAGGCTCAGCACGGTGCCATGCCGCGCGTCCAGGCCTGGTACGCGGGCATGGCCCAGGCCTATGGCGTCGCGGCCGATACCCTGCGGGTCGAAGGCAGGTTCGAGCATGAACTCCGGGTGTACCGGGGGCAGGCCTCTCATGACTGGCTCCTTTTGTTCCACAGGCCGACCAGGCCCTTGGGCAAGTACAGGGTCACGAGGATGAACAGCGCGCCGAGGAAAAACAGCCAGAATTCCGGGAAAGCCACCGTGAACCAGCTCTTCATGCCGTTGACCAGCCCCGCGCCCAGCAGCGGGCCGATCAGGGTGCCGCGCCCGCCCAGTGCCACCCAGACAGCAGCCTCGATGGAGTTGGTGGGCGACATTTCGCTGGGGTTGATGATGCCGACCTGAGGCACGTACAGCGCGCCTGCCAGGCCGCACAGCATGGCGCTGAGCACCCATACCAGCAGCTTGAAGCCACGCGGATCGTAGCCGCAGAACATCAACCGGTTCTCGGCATCGCGAACGGCCGTCAACAGGCGCCCGAACTTGCTGCGCGTCAACCGCCAGCACAGGTACAGGCTGGCGACCAGCAGCGCGACGGTGAGCAGGAACAGTACGGCGCGGGTTCCGGGTGCGGCGATGTCGAAGCCCAGCAGGGTGCGAAAGCTGGTGAAGCCGTTGTTCCCGCCAAAACCGGTCTCGTTGCGAAAGAACAGCAACATCCCGGCAAAGGTCAGGGCCTGGGTCATGATCGAGAAGTACACACCCTTGATCCGCGAGCGGAAGGCAAACCAGCCGAACACCAGGGCCAGCATGCCAGGCGCCAGCACCGCCAGGCACAGGGCCCAGGCAAAGTGTTGGGTGCCGGCCCAGTACCAGGGCAGCTCGCTCCAGGACAGGAACGTCATGAAGCCTGGCAGCCCCTCCCCGGCGGCCTGGCGCATCAGGTACATGCCCATGGCGTAGCCGCCCAGGGCAAAGAACAGACCATGGCCGAGCGACAGCAGCCCCGCATAGCCCCAGACCAGGTCAAGGGCTAGGGCCACGATGGCATAGCAGAGGATCTTGCCCACCAGCGTGAGCACATAGGCCGACACATGCAGGGCGTGGTCGGCGGGCAGCAGCGACAACAGCGGCAAGGCGAGCAGCAGCGCCAGGGCGGCGATACCCAGTGCCAGCGACAGGCGAAGGCCGGCTTTATGCGCAGCGGTGACAAGCAGTGGCTGGTTCATCAGTCGATCACCCGTCCCTTGAGGGCAAACAGGCCTTGCGGGCGCTTCTGGATGAACAGGATGACCAGCGCAAGGATGAGGATCTTGCCGAGCACCGCACCGATCTGCGGCTCCAGCAGTTTGTTGGCGATGCCCAGCCCGAACGCCGCCCAGAGGCTTCCGGCCAGTTGGCCGACACCCCCGAGCACCACCACCAGGAATGAATCGATGATGTAGCTTTGCCCCAGGTCCGGCCCCACGTTGCCGACCTGGCTCAAGGCCACGCCGCCCAGGCCGGCGATGCCCGAACCCAGGCCGAAGGCGAGCATGTCCACACGCCCGGTGGACACGCCGCAGCACGCCGCCATGTTGCGGTTCTGGGTTACAGCGCGCACGTTCAGGCCCAGGCGCGTGCGGTTGAGCAGCAGCCAGGTCAGCAGCACCACGGCCAGCGCGAACGCGATGATCACCAGGCGGTTGTAAGGCAGGATCAGGTTGGGCAGAACCTGGATGCCACCCGACAACCAGGCCGGGTTGCTGACCTCGACATTCTGTGCGCCGAACAGCAAACGCACGGCCTGGATCAGAATCAGGCTGATGCCCCAGGTGGCCAGCAGGGTTTCCAGAGGGCGGCCGTACAGGTGGCGGATCACCGTACGTTCCAGCGCCATGCCGACACCGGCACTGACGGCGAACGCCACGGGCAGGGCGATCAGTGGGTAGAACTCCAGGGCACCCGGTGCGTAGCGCTGCACCACTACCTGCACCATGTAGGTGCTGTAGGCGCCGAGCATCAGCATCTCGCCATGCGCCATGTTGATCACACCCAGAAGTCCGAACGTGATCGCTAGCCCCAGCGCCGCCAATAGCAGGATCGACCCCAGCGACAGGCCACTGAAGGCCTGGCCCAGTATTTCACCGACCAGCAGCTTGCGCTTGACCTGGGTCAGGCTGGTTTCGGCGGCGGTACGCACCGTGGGGTCCGTTTCCATCTCGGGTTGCAACAGCGCCTCAAGGCGCGTACGGGCCGTTGGGTCACCGGTTTCCCCTAACAGGCGTACGGCCGCCAGGCGCACCGAAGGGTCGCTGGCGCCGAGCTGCAGGTTGGCCAATGCCAGGCCCAAGGCTGCCCGCACGGTCGCATCCGGTTCGCTGGCGTAGCGCCGGTCGAGCAAGGCGACCTGGGCCGGTTGTGCGCTCTTTTGCAACTGCCTGGCGGCGGCTAGCCGGGTGGCGCTGTCGTCACTGAGTAACCGGTGGCTGGCCAGGGCATTGTCGATCAGCCCGCGCAGGCGGTTGTTCAGGCGCACCTTGCGGCTGTCGTCCTTGGCGATTCGGCCGGCCTGCAGGTTTTCCAGCAGTGCCAGTCGGCCTGGCTCGGGTTGGGCGGCCCAGGTATCGAGTAGGCGCGCCTGCTCGGCGGGCTTGGCGGCGAAGAAAAACTCGCCTTCGCTGGCGTCTACTGCCATGGGCAACAGCAGTAGCAGGGTAAGCAGGAATCTGAGCATGAGGCTCTCCTGTGAATCAGCGCTTACGCGCAGGCGTACCCGAACACCGGGCCGCCCACGGGCGGGCTGCAGCGCAGCCCAGGGCCTCAGTTGCCTTTCACGGCGTAATCAGGGCGCTTGTCATTGCCTGGGATGAAGGGGCTCCAGGGTTGGGCCCGCAGCGGTTGCTCGGTTTCCCACACCACGCTGAACTGCCCATCGTCCTGGATCTCGCCGATCATCACTGGCTTGTGCAGGTGGTGATTGGTTTTGTCCATGGTCAGGGTGTAGCCCGAAGGGGCCTTGAAGGTCTGCCCGGCCAGCGCTTCGCGCACCTTGTCCACATCGGTGGATTTGGCTTTTTCCGCCGCCTGCGCCCACATGTGAATGCCCACATAGGTGGCTTCCATTGGATCGTTAGTCACCGCCTTGTCGGCGCCAGGCAGGCCTTTGGCCTTGGCATAGGCCTTCCAATCAGCGACGAACTTCTGGTTGACCGGGTTATCCACCGACTCGAAGTAGTTCCAGGCGGCCAGATGGCCCACCAACGGCTTGGTGTCGATACCCCGCAGCTCCTCTTCGCCCACCGAGAACGCCACGACCGGCACATCGGTCGCTTTCAAGCCCTGGTTGGCCAGCTCTTTGTAGAAGGGCACATTGGAGTCGCCGTTGACCGTGGAAATTACCGCCGTCTTCGCCCCGGCCGAGAACTTCTTGATGTTGGCGACGATGGTCTGGTAGTCGGCGTGGCCGAACGGCGTGTAGACCTCCTCGATGTCCTTGTCGGCTACGCCCTTGCTGTGCAGGAACGCGCGCAGAATCTTGTTGGTGGTGCGCGGGTAGACGTAGTCGGTGCCCAGCAGGAAGAAGCGCTTGGCGCCGCCGCCGTCCTCGCTCATCAGGTATTCCACCGCCGGAATCGCCTGCTGGTTGGGCGCAGCGCCGGTGTAGAAGACGTTCGGCGACATCTCTTCGCCTTCGTATTGCACCGGGTAGAACAGCAGACCGTTGAGCTCCTCGAATACCGGCAATACCGATTTGCGCGACACCGACGTCCAGCAACCGAACACCACCGCGACCTTGTCCTGGGTCAGCAACTGGCGGCTTTTTTCGGCGAACAGCGGCCAGTTGGACGCCGGGTCCACCACCACCGGCTCCAGCATCTTGCCGTTCACCCCACCTTTGGCGTTGATCTCATCGATGGTCATCAAGGCCATGTCCTTGAGCGACGTCTCGGAGATGGCCATGGTCCCGGACAGCGAATGCAGGATGCCGACCTTGATGGTCTCGGCTGCCTGTAGGCTCCAGCTAAGGCCCATCGCCGCCATCGAGGCGCTGAGGGTGAAGGCCTTGATCAGACTGCGTCGCTTCATGTGCTCTCTCCGCTGAGTTGTTGTGGTGTGGGCAGAAAGGCGATTGCAAAGGCTGTGCCGTGGTGCGCGAGGCTACGGTCTAGAAGGGTTGTGCTTCTATGCGGGGCTTGGATAGGGGCCAGGTTGGTGCTTGCGCGACTGGCCTGCACAGGTTTGGGTCCAGGGCGGTGAACAGCTTTGACACATAAGCAGTACTTGAGTACCGTTCGGCACCGCAGTAGATTCTGCGACCGGGATTGGCGTCCCGTTATACAGAGAGATCGAGCATTGACGCTCCTTGCGACTTTGCTCTGCATGGCTGCACCCGTCATGGGCGGAGCCGTGTGTGGGAGCCTTCGGGCTCACCGGTTCTCTCTGCCGGCACGCCAACCCGCACGGCTCCGTCCACCCATATTGGCGTATGGGCTCGGAGCGTCATAAGGAGAGAGCTGCAAGGAGATGCACCATGCTCAAGAAGATCGTTCCAGATCCACCCCGCACATCTCGTTCCGTGACCGCCAGTGCCGATTTCGGCACCTGCAATCAGGCTCATGATCAATACTGTCGGTTCAGGCTGGAGTCGATAGCGAGGATGCACTTGTGTGCGCCGTTGCCGCGCTGAAAGCGGCTTATGAAACCAATGCCGCAGCACTGGAAAGGGTGGGAGAGCCGCTTCGTAGTTTACTGACCGCGACGGAAAACTCGCTAAAGAAAGGTTTGGCCCTGGCCGAGGCAGTGCTCAAGGGGATGGAGCAAGGCTGAAGCGGCCTGGCTGTTGTGCGCCCATTCGCCAGTTCTGCCTGAGAATGGGCTGCACAGTTTCCTGATCAGTTGCCCGACGACCCACGTACGGCAGTACGCGGCTGGCGCCGGCTCCGCACGAACTGGTAGGTCACCGCCAGGATCACAAACCAGATCGGCGTCACCACCAGCGCCGAGCGGGTGTCGGCCTCCAAGCTCAGAAGCACAAGGATACCGGCGAAGAACGCCAGGCACACGTAGCACATCAAACGCCCGCCAGGCATCTTGTAGATCGACTGCTCGTGCAACGCCGCGCGCTGCTTGCGGTAGCTCAGGTACGACAGCAGGATCAACGTCCAGACGAACATGAACAGCACCGCCGATACCGTGGTGACCAGGGTGAAGGCTTCGATCACGTTCGGGACCAGGTAGATCAGCACCGCGCCGAGCAGCAGGCATAGGCAGGAGAAGTACAGGCCGTTGGCCGGCACAGCGCGGCGGGACAACTTCTCGAACGCTTTCGGTGCATCGCCTTCCTGGGCCAGGCCGAACAGCATGCGGCTGGTGGAGAACACCCCGCTGTTGGCAGACGAGGCCGCCGAGGTGAGCACCACGAAATTGATGATGCTCGCCGCCGCTGGCAGGCCAGCCAGTACGAACAGCTCAACGAACGGGCTTTTGCCCGGGACCACGTCGCGCCATGGAGTCACGGCCATGATCGCGATCAGTGCCAGTACATAGAACACGATGATGCGGATCGGGATCGAGTTGATCGCCCTGGGCAGCGTGCGCTCCGGGTTTTTGGCTTCGGCTGCCGTGGTGCCGACCAGCTCTATACCCACGAAGGCGAAGACCGCGATCTGGAACCCGGCGAAAAAGCCCATCATGCCGTGGGGGAACATGCCGCCGTCATTCCACAGGTTGGCCAGTTGAGCCGTGCGTCCGCTGGGGGAGGTGAAGCCGGTGATGACCATGTACAGGCCGGTGGCCACCAGGCCCAGGATGGCAATGATCTTGATCAGGGCAAACCAGAACTCCATTTCGCCGAACAGCTTGACCGTTACCAGGTTCAGCGAAAGCAGCACGGCCACGCAGGTGAGCGCCGGTATCCACTGAGGCAGGTCGGGAAACCAGAACTGGGTATAAGCCGCAATGGCTACCACGTCGGCGATGCCGGTGACCACCCAGCAGAACCAGTAGGTCCAGCCGGTGAAGTAGCCCGCCCAGGGGCCGAGCAGGTCGGCCGAGAAGTCGATGAACGACTTGTAGTTCAGGTTCGACAGCAGCAGTTCGCCCATTGCGCGCATGACGAAGAACAGCATGAAGCCGATGATCATGTAGACGAAGATGATCGAAGGCCCAGCCAGGCTGATGGTCTTGCCCGAGCCCATGAACAGACCGGTGCCGATGGCACCGCCAATGGCGATGAGCTGGATGTGTCGGTTGGTGAGGTTGCGTTGCAGGTGTTGGTCATCGGGTGGAGTCGGCGCAGTTTGCGTCATAGGCTGCATTCCCTTGTAGAGGTCAGTCGCATTGGCTGACGTAGCCGGCTAGGCTATCACGCACTGCAAAGGTGCGGGCGTGACAGATCGACACGATATCGCGAGTGCAGGGCGCTTTAGAAATGATCGGGTTCAAGCGTCGGCGCTTTAGAGAATAATCCAGCACCTACAGGCAGGGGCCATGAAACGCTCGGCGGGCCTTTCGGCCCGCCTGGGGTTTCACGACAGCCGCCTGCCGGGCCGCTATGCCTGCGTCGCCACCCTTGCCCGCCGCATGATCAGGTTGTCGAGTACCCACATCAGCACCATCGACACCCCCACCAAGGGGAAAACGAGCCCCAATGCCAGCATCACCACCACGGCCGTCTTCCAGCGCGGCAGGTCGTGGCGCAAGGGGGGAACGCCCAGGCCGCCTTCGGGCCGACGTTTCCACCACATCACCAGGCCACTGACCGAACCCAGCAGAATCATCAGGCACACCAGCGCAATGACGATCTGGTTCAGCGGGCCGAACATCTTGCCCTCGTGCAGCATGACCCCAAGTTCCGTGGCGCGGGCCACAGGGCTGTAGTCCTGCCAGCGCACATCGGCCAGCACCTTACCGGTGTACTGGTCCACATGCAGGGTGGCGTCGTTGCGTGGGTCGTCGGCGAATACCGCGATGGTGAATACGCCGTCGGCTGTGGTTGGCCAGGTGATGCTGTAGCCCGGCTCCACCTGCCGCGCAGTGGCGATGTCTTCGACCTGTTGCACGCTCACATACGGTGCGGCCGGTTGGCTGGACATCGTGTGATGCCCGGCATGCTCGGCATGGGCGCCAGATTGAGGCATCGGCGTGTTCTCCATGGCCCAGGGCACGGTCTGGCGGTGAGCATGGTTGAGCTCGCGCGCCTGCTGGTCCGACTTCGGCACATCGTTCCACATCACTACCGGAAAGCGGTTCCACAGGTCGGCATATTGCTTGCCCCAGAACCCGGTCCAGGTCATGCCGCTGAGCAGCATCAACAACAACAGCGCCGAACCCCAGAACCCACTGACCGCATGCAGGTCGCGCCAGAACAGCCGGCCTCGGGCGGCCAGGCGCGGCCACAGCACGCCTGCGCCCAGGCGACCGCGAGGCCACCACAGGTACAGGCCCGAAATCACCAGCACGATGCCCCAGCCTGCGGCCAGTTCCACCAGGCGATCGCCCAGGGTGCCCACCATCAATTCGCCGTGCAGGGCGCGGGCGATGGCTTGCAGATTGCGCTTGCCGTCCTGCTCGCCGAGGATCTTGCCGCTGTACGGGTCGACGAACACGTTCAGCTCGCGGCCCTTTTCGTGCACCACGAACTGCGCACTGCGCTGCGCGTTCAGCGGCGGCAGGTACTGGCCCACATGGCCTTTGGGGTGCGCCTTGCGCACTTCGGCCAGCATCACATCGGCCCCTTGGCGATGATGGCCGGCCTCAACCACCATCAGGTCGCGGTACAGCCATGGATCGAGCTGCGGCTTGAATAGGTATACCAGCCCGGTAAGGGCCAGCAGGATCATGAATGGGGCCACGAACAGCCCTGCATAGAAATGCCAACGCCAGGCCAGGTTGTAGAATGAAACGCGTGTTCCTCTCATGGGAACCTCCAGGTAAACCCGCACAGGGCGCGGTCACTGCCGCGCCCGCGGTGGATGTCAGAAGCTGAAATCGACTTTGGTCCAGACGCTCCGGCCGGGCTCATTGACCGGTTGAGGATCGCTGGCCGGGTAGCCGAAACCGGCATTGCCCGCCAGGTTCAGGTGTTCGGCGTAGGTCTTGTCGAACAGATTGTCGACCCCTGCACTGAGTTTCAGATTTTTGCTCACCTTGTACGCGCCGTTGAGCGAGAACACCCCAAAACCTGCACTGGCGTCATAGTCTTTGCCAACCACATTGCCCTGGTTGCGGGCGATGCGGTTCTGCGCTGCGACCAGCCGCCAGAGCGCGCCTGCGCTCCATGCATCGCGGCTGTAGGTCAGGCCCAGGCGGCTTTCCAAGGGCGGCATCTGGGGCAGCGCCTTGCCATCGCTGCTGTTCTTGCCCCAGGCGTAGGCCAGTGTGGCATCGGCCTTCCAGGTATCGCTCAGCGAGTAGGCCGCACCCACTTCGCCACCCATGATGCGGGCGTCGATGTTCTGCGCCTTCGAAGTCGCCATGCCCATCATGCCAGTGCGGTAGTCGAACAGGATGTAGTCGCGGATCTGCCCGACATAACCCGAAGCCCAGGCTTCCAACCGTTCGCTGCGGTACTGGACACCGAAGTCGAGCTGCGTCGTCTTCTCGGGCTCGATGCCGTCGAAGGCATTGACCGACCCGATGGGCGCTGTTTTAGGCGAAAACAGCTCCCAGTAGTCCGGGAAACGCTGGGCGTGCCCAAGGCCGATGTAGGCCGTTGCCGGCAGGGCTGCCATGTCGTGTTCATAGCGCACGAAGCCGCTGGGCAGCGTGTCGGCGCGGGTGTCGTTGCGGGTCGGGCTGGCCTGGCGCAGATCCCGCGCCGACGCGCGGTCCAGGCGGGCGCCGGTGATGACCCGGTCGTCGCCGCTGAGCGACCAGGTCAGCTCGCCGAACACGCCGTAGTTGTGAAAATCGGCATCCTTGGTCCAGGCCTGGCCTTTGTGCGCATCCACGCCCATGCCGCCGCGCTGGCGATGCGCGTTGGTCTGTGCGTCGATACCGCTGATCAGCTGTACATCGGCCCAGCGCCAGGTCGCCTTGAGGCGTGCACCCATCGTGCGGCGGTCGACATTGCTGACCATCGGCATGCCCATCATGCCGCTGCCAGAGGGTGTGCGCAGGCTGTAGTTGTCCATCACATGGTCGGCATAGTTGTAATAGGCCTGGGCTTCGATCTTGTCGAGCACCTCGCCGAGGTTGGATTTTTCAAAGCGCAGGCCCAGGCTTTCACGCTTGAACTGCGAACCGTCCATGCCCCGACCGGCATAGCGCGCCTCCCCATCACCCTTGCCGGCGGTGAGTTCGAGCAACGTATCGGCATCGGGCGTCCAGCCCAGGGCGACATCGCCGTTCCATTTTTCCCAGCGCGACGGCACTGAATCGCCAGCCCCGTCATGGTAGTCACCGGCACGCGACTGATTGCCGACGAAACGGGCATAGGCCTGACTGTTGCCGACAGCAGCGTCCAGCACCTTGTCGAAGCGGCCGTTGGTGCCGGTGAGCAGGCTGGCATTGACGCGGCTGCCAAGGGTGCCGAATGCCTCGGGGTCACGCTCGAACAAGACGGTGCCTGCCGAACCGCCCGGCCCCCAGATCACGCTCTGCGGGCCCTTGATCACGGTCAGTCGGTCGTAGGTTTCCGGGGCGATGTAGGCGGTTGGGGCATCCATGCGGTTGGGGCAGGCGCCCAGCATCAGCCCACCATTGGTGAGGATGTTCAGCCGCGAGCCGAACATGCCGCGCAGTACCGGGTCGCCGTTGGTGCCGCCGGCACGAATGGCCGAAAAACCGGGAATGGTTTTCAGGTAATCGGCACCGTCACTGGCCGGCACGGGCTGGCGAGGGTCCTTGGGGTTGGTGACCACGGTCAGTGGCGAGCTGGGGGCGATGGCGGTGATGACCGTAGGGCCGAGCTCAGGTGCAGCGGATGAATGGCCAACGTGGCCTGGGTCTGCCGCCAGTGCGACAGGGGTCAGCAACGAGCCACACAGAGCGGCAATGGTCCCGCGCAGGGACAAAAGAGGGGTGCAGCCGGACATAATGATTCCAGTCGATCAGTCGTGAGAAAACGCGAAGCGTTCAGGCTTCGTGCGCTAATGGGTCAAACACTGATCGAAACGGGCGGTGCGCGGCTGCGGGCGCCGGGGAAAACGGCCTGCCTGGCATGCCCGTGGCGCGTGGCAGGCTGAAGATGGACCTGAGGCAGGGCGGCTGCCAGGTTGAGGGGGCTGAGCGCCTGGGGCAATGCAGGGCAGTTGAACAGCAGGCTGCAGTAGCCGCACTTCTCCCACATCACATGAAGCTGGCCGTCCTGGCTCGGGCCGTGATGAGCGTCGCCATGCTGATGAGCAGCCGGCATCGGCATGTCCATTGGCATGGTCATGCCGGCGCCATGGTGATCCATGGGCATCGACTGGGAAACCAGCGGCCCGATGAAAATCATCCACATGGCGAACAGGCTCAGCCATCCGCCACCGGCGCGCCTGCGATCAGGGCGGGTGGTACGGGACTGGCGGTGTGGCGACGAGCGCATCACGCCCTGTCAGCGGCAGTCAGTGCTGATGAGCCTGCGGCTGGCCAGTCGGCGGTGCTTTCTGCACAGCCACTTGCACGGTGATGGGGCCGGCTTTCTCGAAGCGAAGGGTCAGCGGGAAGCGCTGGCCATCGGTCAGCAGGCTGCGATCCTTGGGCTGCATGAGCATCACATGGTAAGCGCTGGGTGCAAACACCAAATCCTTGCCTGCGGGCACTACCACGTTTGGCACTTGCTGCATGCGCATGGCACCGGCCGCGCTCATGGCGTGCTCGTGCAACTGGGTGTCATCGCTGATGGGGGACTCGGCGCTCAGCAGGCGGTCATCGGTGTTGCCATTGTTGTGCACCACGAAATACGCGGCGACGTTGGGGGCATTGGGCGGCAGCTGCAACGACCAGGGATGGGCGATATGCAGGTCGCCCACGGTGTATTCGTGAGCATGGGCGAAAGCGGCGGGCAGCAGGAGGGCGGCCACGGCAAGGGCGTGCTTGAGCATGATGAATGTCCCGATGGAATGAGGTTCAGGCAGGCGGCGTGAGACACTCAGGCAAGCGGGGAGGCACGGGGGTTGAGCGCGGGCCTGAGCTGGCGCGGCGTAGGCGTGGGTGGCGCATCCAGCGACAGTGGGCCGGCAAGACGTGCAGGCGAGGCATGCAGCTGTAACGCTTGTCCGCCCAATGGTAGTGGCGGCGCGGCACCCAGGCAGCACCAGCAGTGCATCGTGCTGGCGCTGTCATCGCTTTGCGGGCCCAGGTCGATCTTGGCCAGGGCCTGCACATCGACCTTGGCCTTGTTGGCCATGCTGGAACAGAACGCCCCCCATAGCAGTTGCTCTGCCGGGCCTTTGGGCGCAGCAGAGGACAACGGCATGGCCAGCAGGTTGAACAGCACCGCTAGGCAGGCTATCCAGGCAATGTGCCGACGTGGGGGCATGGAGAGATCCGGTCAGGAATCGTGGTGACTATTGTACGGCCGAGTATAAGCAAATTTGGCGGGGTGCGGTGACGTGACGCAGGTGGCGTGCCTGGCCGCTGGCTTCGGGATGCCCTGGCACCGCGAAGCCGTTCAGGTTCAGGCCTTGTTACGGCCCATCAGGCCGCGTACGGTTTCCTGCAGGTCGGCCGGCAGTACCACCACCTTGGCGTTATTGCTGCTCGCCAGGTTTTCCATGGCCCCGACGTAACGCTCACCGAGCAGGTACATGGCCGGGACGGTTTCGTTGCCGACCGCGTCCTTGACCAGCGAGATGGCCCGCGCCGAGGCTTCGGCCAGGCTGATCTGCGCCTCGGCATCCAGCCGGGCGGCCTGCAGGCGCGCTTCGGCTTCGAGTACTGCCGCCTGCTTGGCGCCTTCGGCACGGGTGACGTCGGCCTTGCGCTCCCGCTCGGCGGCCGCCTGGCGTTCCATGGCCAGTTGCATGTTCTGGGACGGCTTGATGTCCTGGATTTCCACCGAGCGCACGGTCACGCCCCAGTCCTCGGTCTGCTCGGACATGGCCTCGCGCAGGCGCGCCTTGATTTGCTCGCGGCTGGAAAGGGCTTCGTCCAGGTCCATGGCGCCGACGATGGCGCGCAGGGACGTCATGGTCAGGCTGGTGACGGCAAAGGCGTAGTCCTGCACGCCATAAGACGCCTTCTGCGGGTCAACGACCTTGGCAAAGCACAGGGCGTTGGCGACGATGACGGCGTTGTCGCGGGTGATGATTTCCTGTTCCTGCACATCGAGGATGATGTCCTTGGTCGGCAGGCGATAGGCAACCACGTCCATGTAGGGGATGACGACGTTGAGGCCAGGCTTGAGGGTGGTGTGGTAGCGGCCCAGGCGCTCGACGATCCATTCCTCACCCTGGGGGACGATGCGTACCCCCTTGAACACGGTGATCAGGACGAACAGGGCGATGGCGCCGACGACGATGAGGCTGGTCATGATGGCAAATTCCTTTTTTACGGATTCAGGCCCGGATGACGCGGGCGGTATTTCCTTCGACGGCGATCAGGCGTACCCGCTCGCCGGCCGGGATGGTGGTATCGGCAATGCAGGTCCACTCCTCATTGCCCAGTACGGGCTTCTGGAAGCGCACCCGGCCTTTCTGGAATTCGGACACACCTGTGGTCAGCAAGCCGACCTCGCCGATCACGCTGGCGGCGGTCCAGCGCTCATCCGGCTGCTTACGGCGAAACACCTTGAACCACAGCAGGGTAGTCAGCGATGAAAGCACGACCCAGAGCAACCCTTGCATGTCCAGCTCCAGGCCTGGAAACGCCAGGGAGGCCAAGGCCACCAGCACGGCACCGATACCGAACCAGAGGATGAAGAACGTGGGCAAGACCAGTTCGAGCAACATCAGCGCGATGCCGAACACCAACCAGATCCACCATTGCAGTTCCATATCAGGCACGTCTTCCGAGGGGGGGCGCCCGAGTTTAAGGCAGGACTGCGACACATGGCCACTTGCAGGCGCTCGGAAAATGCCCAAAGGGGTGTAGGAGCTCAACCCCCCCTAGGCGCTATGCAAGGGGGCTTTCGTCACATAGCGAACAAAGCCGCCACCAGTTCCGGCAGGGCATGGAACGTCCGATCGGCAATCGGCAATGTCGGTCGCTTGAGAATGAACACCGGCAGGCCTAGCTCACGCGCTACTTCCAGCTTGGGTTCGGTGGCGACGCTGCCGCTGTTCTTGCTGACCAGAACGTCGATGCGCCGGTCGGTGAACAGCGCACGCTCCTGGTCCAGGTCGAAAGGCCCGCGAGCACCGATCACCTCGCAGCGCGCATTGCCAGGACAGGCCTGCAGGGCGCGCAATGTCCAGAACTGGCCATCCGGGATGGCGTCCAGGTGCTGCAGGGGTTCCCGGCCCAGGGTGAACAGCGGTCGGGCATAGGGCCCAATGCCCTGCATCAGCGCCGGCCAGTCTTCGACTTCGCGCCAGTCATCCCCCGCCTGTGCCTGCCAGGCCGGACGGTGCAGGGCCCAGCAAGGGATCCCGACACGCTGCGCGGCGCTGGCCGCGTTGGCGCTGATACGGGCGGCGTAGGGGTGGGTGGCATCGACCAGCAGCGTGATGCCGTTTTCATAAAGGTACTGGGCCAGCCCAGCGGCCCCCCCGAAGCCGCCCACGCGTACCTGGCACTGCAGGTCGTCGGGCACCCGGCCGACGCCGGCCAGGCTGTAGATGTGGTCCGGGCCCAGCAGGCGTGCGATGGCCAGCGCCTCGGTAATGCCGCCGAGCAGCAGAATGCGCGCCTTCATGGCTGGCCCGCTCGACCGACGATGCCGCCCTGGCGGTCGATGGCGACCACCTCGACGTTCACTTGGGCAGGCACGACGCTGCGGGCGAAGGCCAGGGCATGCTGGCACACGGCATCGCCCAATTGGACACCGGCGCTGTGGGCCAACGCCAGGGCCTGCTGGCTGGTGTTGGCGGCCACGATGGCAGCCTGAAGCGCCGGATCGGCCCCGCCTGCTGCGGCCCAGCCCGCCAATTGCGGCAGGTCGATGCTCGAATGACGGCTGTGCAGGTCCATGTGCCCGGCGGCCAGCTTGCTGATCTTGCCGAAGCCCCCGCACAGGGTCAGGCGTGAAACCGGCACCTTGCGCAGGTGCTTGAGCACCGCCCCAACGAAGTCGCCCATCTCGATCAGGGCGATTTCCGGCAGCCCGTAGACACGGCGCATGGTGTCCTCGCTGGCGTTGCCGGTGCACGCGGCAATGTGGGTGTAGCCGTTGGTGTGCGCCACGTCGATACCTTGATGAATGGAGGCAATGTAGGCTGCGCAGGAGAAGGGGCGCACAATACCGCTGGTGCCCAGGATCGACAGGCCGCCGAGGATGCCCAGGCGTGGGTTCATAGTCTTGAGCGCCAAGGCTTCACCGTCCCGCACGTTGAGGGTGACCTCGAACCCGCCGGTGTAGCCGCATTCGACGGCCAGGCCCTGCAGGTGGTCCGTGATCATACGCCGTGGCACCGGGTTGATGGCCGGCTCGCCCACGGCCAGTACCAGCCCAGGCCGGGTCACAGTGCCCACGCCTGTGCCTGCGACGAAGTGCACACCGGCCTGGGCACGCAGGCGCACCTGGCTGTACAGCAGTGCTCCATGGGTCACGTCCGGGTCGTCGCCAGCGTCCTTGAGCGTGCCTGCTTCGGCGTAATCGTCGACCAGGCGGCAGAACTCCAGGCGCATCTGCACCACCTTGCCCTTGGGCAGGGTGATGCTCACTGCGTCGCTGTCTGCACCGGTGAGCAGCAGACGCGCTGCCGCCAGGCTGGTCGCGGTGGCGCAACTGCCAGTGGTCAGGCCACTGCGCAGCGGGGCGGCCTGTTCGCGGGTTTCTTCACGCATCGGCCGGCTTGACCACGTCGAGCAAGGTGATGGGCAGCGCCTGGCGCCAGGTATCGAACGCACCCAAGGGCTGGGCATGGGCAACATGAATGCGCGTCAGTTCGCCACCGTGCTGCGCCTTGAAGTGGGCCAGGGCCAGTTCGCTTTGCACCGTCACGGCGTTGGCCACCAGCCGACCGCCTGGGCGCAGGCTGGACCAGCAATGCGCCAGTACCCCTGGACGGGTGACCCCGCCACCAATGAACACCGCATGCGGCGGTTCCAACCCTTCCAGTGCCATGGGGGCCTTGCCGCGCACCAGGTGCAGGCCAGGTACGCCCAAGGCATCGCGGTTGTACTCGATCAACCCCTGACGGCCCTCGTCGGCCTCGATGGCCACGGCGCGGCATGCCGGGTGTGCACGCATCCATTCGATGCCGATCGAGCCGCAGCCCGCGCCCACGTCCCAGAGCAGCTGCCCGGGCTCGGGGGCCAGCCGGCCCAGGGTGATGGCGCGCACATCGCGCTTGGTCAGTTGGCCGTCGTGCCGGTAGGCGTCATCGGGCAGGCCTGCCAGGCGGTGCAGGCGAGGCGCTTCGGGCGCTGCCACGCATTCGATGGCCACCAGGTTGAGCGCAGCCGTTTGCCCGTGCTGCCACGTGGATGCCTGCCCGTGCAACTGGCCCTGGGCCTCGCCCCCCAGGTGTTCGAAGACCCATAGGCGGCTGGGGCCGAAGCCCCGTTCGCGCAACAATGCGGCAATGGCCGCCGGGCTATCTCCATCATTGCTCAGTACCAGCAGGCGCAGGCCGCCATGCAGGTGCGCGTTGAGTGCGGCCAGGGGCCTTGCCACCAGCGACACCACCTGCACGTCTTGCAGCGCCCACCCCAGGCGCGCAGCAGCCAGGGCGCACGAGGAGGGCATCGACAGCACCTGCATTTCGTCGGCAGGCACCTGGCGCGCCAGGCTGGCGCCCACCCCATAGAACATCGGGTCGCCACTGGCCAGCACGCACACAGGCGAGCCGCGCAGCGCCAGTACTGGCGCTAGCGAGAAAGGGCTCGGCCAGTGCAGCCGTTCGCCGGTCACGCAACGTGGCAGCAGGGCCAGCTGGCGAGGGCTGCCGAAAATCCGTGTCCCACTGAGCAGCGCTCGGCGAGCCTGTTTGCCCAGACCGCTGAAACCGTCTTCGCCGATGCCTACTACTGTGAGCCAGGGTGCCATTGATACCTCTAGAGTTCGTGCGTGTGCAGCACGCCCAATTGTGCCTTTACCCGAAAGATGCTCGACCACCGGCTTTTCATGCGGGCGGCCAAAGCAGGCATAATACCGCGCCTTCTCCACTCAAGCGCAGTTTCACGGATTGCCGGATACCTCAGCGATGCCACCTCACGCTTCCTACAGTTCGCCTCGCCCCTCGGCTTGTCCGGGGTTGTGGCGTATCGTCAGCGCCCTGGATGGCGGTATTTGCCGGATCAAGCTGCCGGGTGGGGTGTTGCTGGCCCAGCAGGCCGAGGCCGTCGCCAGCGCTGCCGAGCGCTTCGCAGGGGGGGTGATCGAGGCCACCAACCGGGGCAATCTGCAAATCCGTGGCGTCGGCCCTGATCACCAGGGCCTGGTGGCGGCGCTGCTTGCAGCTGGGCTGGGCCCGCGTGAAGCAGCCGGCGACGATGTTCGTAACCTGATGCTCAGCCCACTGGCCGGGCTTGACCCGGCGATGGTGCTGGACGTCAGGCCGCTGGGGGGGCAAATCCTCGACCTGCTCGAGGGCACGCCACGCTTTCACGCGTTATCGGCCAAGTTCGCCCTTCAGCTCGATGCCGGTGAACGCCTGGCCATGCTCGATCACCCGCACGATCTGTGGCTTTCGGTGCTTGAGCTTGAGCAGCAGCCCTGGCTCGCATTCGGCCTGGCCGGCAGCCTTGGGGAGAGTGACGTACTGGGTGCGGTGCCGTTCAGCCAGGGCTTGACCTTGGTACGCGCCATGCTCGAACGCTTTCTGGACCTGGCCACCCCAACCCAGTCGCGCATGCGGCATGTGCTGCAGACCTGCACGGCTGCCGACTTCATCGATGGGCTTGGCGTGGCGTTGCGCCAAGACCCCGCCGTGCTGGGTTGGCGCCGGCCGGTTCGCCCAGTGACGTGGCTTGGGGCACTGGCTCAGCGGCGTGGGGTTGCGCTTGGCGTGGCACCGCCACTGGGGCGGCTCACCCCGGCCATGCTGCGTGAGGCGGCGCGTGTCGCGCGTGAACAGGGCGACAGCAGCCTGCGGTTGACCCCCTGGCAGAGCCTGGTGCTGCCCAACCTGGCGCCCGGCGCCATCGACCAGGCGCAGCGCAGCCTGATGACGGTCGGGCTGCTTTGCCACGCGGCCGAGCCCCTGGCGCGCATCAGCGCTTGCACCGGCGCCAGCGGCTGTGCCAAGGCCTTGAGCGAGACGAAGGCCGACGCCGTAGCGCTGGCTGCATTATTGGGGCCCGGGGCGCCTGCCAGCGTGCATCTTACGGGCTGCCCCCGGTCCTGTGCCTTGGCCCATACCGCCCCGGCCACACTGCTGGCCCGCGCGCCCGGGCACTACGATCTTTATCAGCGTGACCCCCGCCTGCCGGGGTTCGGCGCCCTGCGCGCCACTGACATTACCTTGAATGAAGCAGGCGCCATGCTCGACCTGCCGACGGAGCACCTTGATGATTGACTACATCCGCGATGGTCAGGAGATCTATCGCAATTCCTTCCGGATCATTCGTGAGGAAGCCCGACTTGAGCGGATTCCCGCAGACCTCGAAAAGCTTGCGGTACGCGTGATCCATGCCTGCGGCATGGTCGATGCGATCGATGGCCTGCAATTCTCCGAGGGCGCCGGCCAGGCCGGCCGTCAGGCCCTGCTGCGTGGCGCGCCGATCCTGTGCGATGCGCACATGGTCGCCGAAGGCATCACCCGGGCACGACTGCCAGCGAACAACCCGGTCATCTGCACCTTGCGCGACCCGAGCGTACCGGACTTGGCCAAGGCCGCTGGCAATACCCGCTCCGCCGTTGCCCTGGAGCTGTGGCGCCCCCACCTGGAAGGCAGCGTAGTGGTGATCGGCAACGCGCCGACGGCGTTGTTCTACCTGCTGGAAATGCTCGACGCCGGTGCGCCGCGCCCAGCGCTCATCCTGGGGTTCCCCGTCGGCTTCGTTGGCGCTGCCGAATCCAAGGCCATGCTGGCGGCCGACAGCCGTGGCGTGCCCTTCGTGATCATGCAGGGGCGGCTGGGCGGTAGCGCCATGGCCGCCGCGGCCGTGAACGCCCTGGCCACGGAGGTGGAATGATGGCCCCGCGCGGACGCCTGATCGGCCTTGGCGTAGGGCCGGGCGACCCTGAACTGATCACGCTCAAGGCCCTGCGCCTGCTGCGCGAGTCGCCGGTGGTCGGCTACTTTGTCGCCAAGGGCAAGCGCGGTAACGCATTCGGCATCATCGAAGCGCACCTGCAACCCGAGCAGACGCTACTACCGCTGGTCTATCCGGTGACTACCGAAGCCTTGCCCGCGCCCCTGTCCTACGAGCAGGTGATCAGCGACTTCTACGACGAAGCCAGCGTCCAGGTGGCCGAACACCTGGACGCAGGGCGTGACGTGGCGGTGATCTGCGAGGGTGACCCGTTCTTCTATGGCTCCTACATGTACCTGCACGACCGCCTGGCCCAGCGCTATGAAGCGCAGGTGATTCCTGGCGTGTGCTCCATGCTCGGTGGGGCCTCGGTGCTGGGTGCACCGCTGGTCTATCGCAACCAGAGCCTTTCGGTGCTCTCTGGCGTCTTGCCGGCCGAAGACCTCAAGCGCCGCCTGGCCGACGCCGATGCGGCCGTCATCATGAAACTGGGGCGCAATTTTCCCAAGGTGCGGCAGGTGCTCGGTGAGCTGGGCCTGCACGAGCGTGCGCTGTATGTGGAACGCGCCACCATGGCCAACCAGAAAATCGTACCGCTGGACCAGGTCGACCCGCAGTCCTCGCCTTACTTTTCGCTGATCATCGTGCCGGGGGAAAAATGGCAGGGCTGAACACGCAGGTGGCACCGGCCATCGTCATCCTGGGGCAAGGCAGTCTGACCACCGCCCGTTGCCTTCAACAGATCTACGCCCAAGCCACAATTTACGGCCTGCAAGGGCGCGTCCAGGGGGCAGACCAGGATTACAGCACTTTTGGCGATCTGCTGCGCAGCCTTTACCAGCGTGGTACGCCGATCATCGCCTTGTGCGCCGCGGGGATCGTGATCCGCAGCCTGGCCAGCCTGTTGGGCGAGAAAGGCAGCGAGCCGCCTGTGCTTGCCGTGGCAGAAGACGGCAGTGCCGTGGTGCCCCTGCTCGGTGGCCTCAGTGGCGTCAACCAGATGGCACGCGACATCGCCGCTGCGCTGGGTGTGTCAGCGGCCATCACCACCAGCGGCGAGTTGCGCTTTGGTACGTGCCTGCTCAATCCGCCTCAGGGTTACGCCTTGGCGGATCTGGAACAAGGCAAGCGTTTCGTGTCCGACCTGCTGGCTGGAGAGCCGGTTCGCATCGAGGGTCAAGCACCGTGGCTGGCGCAGGCTCAGTTGCCTGCCAGTGATGCCGCGCAGCGCACCATCCATGTGGGCCATTTGGCGCGCCCCGCCAGCCGAGACGAGCTGTTGATCCACCCCCGCTCCGTCGTGGTCGGTCTCGCCAGCGGCGATCTGCAGACGATTCGTGACGCGCTGCAGCAGGCCGGTATTGCGCAGGCATCGCTGGCCTGCGTGCTGGCCGATGAGCGGGCCATGACGGACACCCGGTTGCATGCCGCCGCGCAGGCGCTGGGTGTCGAATTGCGCTTTGCGGCAAGGCCCGACGATGTGGCTGGCATGGTGGGCGCTGCACTGCCCGAGGCGCGGTTGCAGTGCCAGGGTGAGGTGGTCATCGCCGTGGCACCTGCGCCGGTCGAGGTGACTCAGATTGGCCGTCGCCGTGGACGGCTGGCCGTCATCGGTCTGGGACCCGGTGCAGCGGAGCTGATGGTGCCAGCGGTCAAGGCTGAGCTGGCACGGGCCGAGGATGTGCTCGGCTACGAAACCTACGTACGAATGGCAGGCCCATTCCGGGACGATCAGGTGCTGCACTGCACCGACAACCGTGAGGAGATGCAGCGCGCCCGCCACGCATTCGAACTGGCCGCGCGGGGCCGTTCGGTGGTGGTGGTGTCATCGGGCGACCCAGGTGTATTCGCCATGGCCGCTGCGGTCCTTGAGGCTTTGCACGAGTCCACGAATCCTTACTGGCACGCTGTCGATCTGGAGATACTGCCTGGCGTATCGGCCTCGCTGGCAACGGCTGCACAGGCTGGCGCGCCGCTGGGGCATGACTTCTGTGTCATGTCGCTGTCGGACAATCTCAAACCCTGGTCGATCATCGAAAAACGGCTGGACCTCGCTGCCCAGGCCGATCTGGTGCTGGCCTTCTACAACCCGATTTCCAAAGCACGTCCTCACCAACTGGGGACCGCGCTGGACGTCGTGCGCCGGCACCGTGGTGCTGATACACCTGTAGTCCTTGGCCGTGACATTGGTAGGCCGGGGCAGACTTTGCGCGTCGTCTCTTTGGCCCAACTGGTGCCAGAAATGGTCGATATGCGCACCATGGTGCTGGTGGGCTCATCGACCACGTGCACCTTCAAGCGCCCGGACGGCGGGCAGTGGGTCTACACGCCGCGGTGGTATGGCGCAAAGCCCTGAAGTACGGAAGCTCGATCAGAGGGGAAGCGTTTCGAGGCAGGATGAGCAGCGTCGAGCAGTTAGGTTCACGGCCGAAACCACCTGGTTTCGACCGGACCTAACTGGAGCCTTTGACATGACCACCAACAAAGAGAACCTTGAACTGCAAGTCCTGCCTGACATGAACCTGTTCGTGTTCCCGGACACCATGAGCGAGGTTAACCGTAGCGCGGCCAAGGCCTGCCACGCCCTTGCTACCCAGGGCGCCAATAGACAGCACCACCCGATCCAGGAAACCCAAGCCTGGTTCAACCAGTACGTGTTCCTGATGTCGAAGATGGGTTGGACACCCACGCGCGTTGATGTGCAGCGTATTACCCAGAGCGACAGGCACCTGGAAATCAGCAACCTGGTTGGCAAGGGGCTGCAGGCTGCCTGTGGCGCCTTTACCGGCGACGTGGCATCGGCGCTGGAAGGGTTGGGCAAGACCGTCATTTCCGCACTGGCTGCCAGCACCAAGAATGTCGAATTGCTGGATCGCAAATCCGTGGAGGATGACCGCAACAGCCTGAGCCTGAACAAGTGTGAGCAGACCGGTGCTGGCCAGGTCGCCATGATGGTGAGCGCAGTCCAGACCGATGCCAAGCCTGATAAGAAAGCCAACTACCTGTTGGCCAAATGGGAGAGCAGCGGCACCACCAACTACGCCTGCGGTGCCGTACTGAATCTCGATCAGCGCCAGTACGAGAAAGTACGCGCCGTGGTTGAAACCAAGCTCGACGACAACGCCCTGGAAGTGTTGCTGGCCCTCGAAATCTAACCTGTCGGTCTGACTCACCGGGGCCTTGGCTTCGGTGAGCCTGGAGGGTGCATCAATGGCAAATAACTATAGCGTGTGGCGCAATGGCAACAGTCTGGTGCTCGTCGACAAGACCATCAGCGAGTCTTGCAGGCACGACATGCTCAATATCCAGCTGGCGGCCTACCTGGCCGCGTGTAATGGCGGTGACTCAGGGGCTGATGGAGACAGCTGGCTCAACGAATACATACGTGTGCAGAGCAGTTTCGGCTGCACGCTTGCCACGCTGCGGTCGCAAACCATACCCATGGTGCCGGATGCGGCGTTCAGGCCTTGGGATTTGCTTTGCGACAGTCTTCTCCAGGCTACGCCTCACCGCCTTCGCGAAGCTGTCGCGCAGTTTCTGGCAGCCTGCGCGAGCAGTGAAACACGTGATAACCGGATGGGGGAGCGCTGTGATCTTGGCGAACACCCTGGCGACACTGGCCTGAACTACGCGCATGCCGAGGTTCGGCTGGTGCTGCCTGAGTATTCCATCATCAGCACTCAACTGAACCTGGGAAGTCGAGAGCCTCTTGATCCTGACTGGCTCTGGCAACTGTTCGACCCTCAGACGGTGCAGGCGTGCTGGCAGTTCCAGGGGCAGTACTTGATCGATTCCAGGCGTATGAACCTCATCGGTCCGGGGCTGGCAAAAAAACTTCAGGGCAAGCTGGCCCATCACCGCAGCGAAATCAGCGTGCAGGAGCCCAACCATGACTAACACCGACGCATCATCTATCGCCGGCCAGCTGGTCCACAGCAGCGTGCTGGTCTTTCTGCCAGGCGTATGCCCGCAAGCACGTTCAGACATACTGTTGGCCAACGCCTTTGCGCAGCAGGTGGCATGGGGGGATTCGAAAGACGGTCTCGAACCTGACTGGTTCAGGAATTACTGGCGCAACCTCGCTGCCCTTGGCTTCGATGGCAAGCTGGCGCCAGTAGGGCGGCGGCCCGGGCCTGACCGAGGCAGCCTTGCTGCGCAGGCAGTCGAGCACATCAGCCAGGCGAGCTCTCCACGCCTGGCCGAAGCGGCCAACCAGGCGCTAGAGGCCCTACGTCGAGATGACAAGGCGCTGAGACTGTTCAGCGCACATTCGACCGTGGGCACTCAGGCGCGCGTGCAGTTGTTGCCCTGTGCTCAGCAGTCGAATGGTTTTATCGACATGGTGCTGCTGCACATGGATATCTCGATGAAGACAAGCACCAGCGATTTCCTGTTCATGGGCGCAAGCAACGGGATCAGTGTGAGAGACCTGCGACTGGAAGTGATCCATTTCAATCTGCAAGGGTTCCGTGAGGATTATCGGCGCAGGGCAGAGGCCAGTGTTGCGCGAACGGCCGAGCGTGTCATCAGGGATCTGGTGCTCTAGTTGCGCGGCCAACTGCCGTCAGGGCCCATGCCCTGATCAGCATTGGCCGGCTGTTGGCTGGACCAGTGTTGGATCAACTCTCGCAGTTGGGACAATTCGACGGGCTTGGCCATATGGCCGTCCATGCCGGCTTGCTTGGCGCGGTCCTTGTGCTCGGCGAGGATATGCGCGGTCAGTGCAACGACGGGCGTGCGCACGCGCTGGTTGGCGGCTTCCCATTCGCGCAGGCGCCTGGTTGCCGAGAAACCATCCAGAACCGGCATTTCGCAATCCATGAGTACCAGGTCATAGCGCTTGGCTTTCATCGCTTCAAGGGCTTCTTCGCCGTTGGAGGCAGTATCGGGCTGCAGGCTGAGCTTGCCGAGCATGCTGCGGATGACCTTGGTCGAAATGGTGTTGTCCTCTGCGACCAGCACGCTGAAATCTGGGGGCAGGTCGAGGGCCTGGGGCTGGCCTGGTGCAACAGCCGGCAGCGCCTGCTCGCGGCCGCGTTGAGCCAGTTCTTCGGCCAGCGTGGTCTTGAGCGTGTAGCCAGCGACCGGTTTGGCCAGTATCCGCTTGATCCCGGCATTACGGGCGATGATCTTGCTGGGGGCGTTGCTGATACCGGTCAGCATGACCACCAGGATGTCGTGATTGAGGCTGGGGTCTTCCTTGATCTTGGCGGCCAGTTGCATGCCGGTCATGCCGGGCATGTTCTGGTCCAGGAGCACCGCGTCGAAGTAATCGCGAAGGTGAGCCTTGGTACGCAGCAAAGCCAAGGCTTCCTTGCCTGAAGGCACTGCGCTGACATTCATGCCCCAGGCGCTGCACTGTTGGACCAGTACCTTGCGGCACGTGTCGTTGTCGTCCACCACCAGTACCCGCGCGTCGCGCAGCGGCCCGTCCAGGTCGGCCGGAGGTTGCTCGAGGCAGGCTGGGTCCAGCGGCAAGGTCAGCCACAAGGTATTGCCGGTGCCGGTGCTGCTCTTGATGCCAAACTCCCCATGCATCAGGCCAATCAGCTGCTTGGCGATTACCAGCCCCAGGTGGCCGCCCAGCCGATTGCTGGACAGGAAGTGCCTGCTGTGCAGTTCCGCCTGCAGCAGCGCCTCGCGATCGGCTGCCGGCAAGGGGTCGCCGCTGTCCTGTACCGCGATGCGCAAGCGGGGCACCTCGCCGCGCTGGTCCAGTGCAACGACAAGCAGAATTTCCCCCTGGTCGGTGTTTTTCAGCGCGTTTTCCATCAGGCTCGACAGCGCCTGGCGCAAGCGTGTGGGATCGCCGCTGACCACACGGGGCACCTGGGGCTGGGTGAAGCTGATCAGCTCGATGTTCTGCTGCTCGGCCTTGGCCCGAAAGATGTTCAAGCAGTCTTCGATTAGCGCGTTGAGGTCGAACTGGACATCGTCGAGTTCGATCTGACGGGATTCGAGCTTGGAGATATCGAGTATCTCGTTGATCAACGTGAGCAGCTCGTTGCCCGCGCTGTGAATGGTCTGAACGTAATCGCGCTGTTTGACGGACAACGGCGTGCCCAGCAGCAGTTCGGTCATGCCCAGCACGCCGTTCATGGGGGTACGTATTTCGTGGCTGATCTTGGCCAGAAATTCGGCCTTGGCGTTGATTTCGGCGTCACTGGCTGCCAAGGCGCGGCTGACACTGAAGCGCTCCTCATTGATGCGTCGCAGCCGGTCGCTGACAGCCAGGTTCAATAGCAGCCCGCTCGCCACTGCCAGCCCCAACAGAATGCACAGCAACCAAGGCGTGGGGGTGCGTGTAAGCCCAAGCAGGGCAGGCAGCAGCACCAGCCCGCCAACGTTGAAGATGATCATCGCCAGACCGAACAAACGGGCGGGTGCGTAACCGCGGTACCAATGGTAGCTGCTGACCACCAGCATCGTGACACTGCCCAGTGCCATCAAGGCATAGGTCATGAGATTGAGCGGCAAGGTGTCGATGAACAGCAGCACGATCCCGCTCACCCCCACCAGCAGCATCTCGCCGCTCAACAGCCGGTTAAGGCGCGGCGAGTTGCGCGGTGCGAAGAAGCGCTGGGTGAAGTACAGCCCTGCCAGCCCTGCCAGGACCAGCGTAAGGTACGCCGCTGGCGTCTGGGCGCTGTACCACACATGCCACCATGGGCCGCTGAGGTTCAGCAGGATCAGGCCGCTGAGCAACATCAAGCCATGGTAGAACGCCAGGATCAGGGCAGTGCTCGAGCGGCTGTAGATGAAGCGAATCAGGTTATGCAGGATCAGCATCACCAGGCCACCGAACAGCATGCCGAACAGCAACGGCTGGGTCTGATTGGCGGCGGCGCGCGCAGCGGGCTCAAGGCTGATGGCCGGGCGCAGCTGGTGTTCCGATACCAGGCGCAGGTAGATATCCAGGCTTTGCTTGCTGTTAGGCAATGGCAGCACGTGGTCGCTGCCGCGCAATGTGGGGTTGGCACTGCCGGTTTGGCGGCCGTGATGCAGGTGGCGTATCAGCTTGTCGCCTTGCAGGGCGTATAGGTCCAGACCAGAAAGATCAGGCGCGAAGACGCGCAGCAGTTGTTCCTGCTCACCGGGCTCTAGGCGGTAATGCAGCCACAGGGCCTGGTCGGGGGGCGCCGCATCGAGTTCTGCCAGCTCCAGCGGGCTGAACTGGTTGCGATAACGGTCCGAGCGCACGTCGCTCAGTTGCAGGTTGCCTTGTTCGTCGAGCAGCAGGGCCCAGCCACTGTCATGCTCCGCCATCGCGGGGAACATGCAGATCAGGGTCAGCAAGCTGACGATCAACGCTGAGGCAATCCGGAGCCGGCGCACTACGAAATCCCTTCTTGGCCCATGTGCGGGGTGCTAACTATGCGCGGCGTTTGGAGTTGAAGGCAAGGCCCGCGGGCACGCCAACGAGCCGGTTGCCGTGCGCCCGGCTGCACAGGTCCGGGCGCCTCGACAGTGCAGCGATAAAGCGGTTATTGCTCGCCACGTTCCCGGGCAATGGCCCGGTAGCCGATGTCGGTCCGGTAGAAGCTGCCGTCCCAGGTGATCTGCTCGGCCAGGCGATACGCTTGCTGCTGAGCGGATTCGACGGTCTCACCCATGGCCGTGGCGCACAGCACGCGCCCCCCAGCGGTAACCACGTCACCGTCCTTCAAGGCAGTGCCCGCATGGAATACCTTGCCTTCGATTTTTGCGGCCGCCTCCAGGCCTGAAATGGCTGCGCCCTTGGCGTGGTCACCAGGGTAGCCGCCTGCGGCCAGCACCACACCCAGACTAGGGCGTGGGTCCCACTGCGCCTCGACCTTGTCCAGGGCCTTGGCAAAGGCTGCTTCGATGAGCAGTACCAGGCTCGACTCCAGGCGCAGCATGATCGGCTGGGTTTCCGGGTCGCCGAAGCGGCAGTTGAATTCGATGACCTTGGGGTTGCCCGCCTTGTCGATCATCAGGCCTGCATACAGGAAGCCGGTGTAGACATTGCCTTCTTCAGCCATGCCGCGCACGGTCGGCCAGATCACCTGATCCATGACCCGCTGGTGAACCTGGTCAGTGACTACAGGGGCAGGGGAGTAGGCACCCATGCCGCCCGTGTTCGGGCCGCTGTCCTGGTTGCCGACGCGCTTGTGGTCCTGGCTGGTGGCCATGGGCAGCACGTTGTGGCCGTCGACCATGACGATGAAGCTGGCTTCTTCGCCATCGAGAAATTCCTCGATGACCACGCGCGAACCCGCTTCACCAAAGGCATTGCCCGCGAGCATGTCTCGCACGGCGGCTTCGGCTTCTGCCAAGGTCATGGCGACGATCACGCCCTTGCCAGCGGCCAGGCCATCGGCCTTGATCACGATCGGCGCGCCTTTTTCCTGCAGGTACGCCAGGGCCGGTTCGATCTCGGTGAAGTTCTGGTAGTCGGCCGTCGGGATCTTGTGGCGGGCCAGGAAGTCCTTGGTGAACGCCTTGGAACCTTCCAGTTGGGCAGCGCCCTGGGTCGGGCCGAAGCAGTCCAGGCCACGGCTGCGGAACAGGTCGACCACACCGATGACCAGTGGCGCTTCCGGGCCGACGATGGTCAGGTCGACGTTCTTCTCGGCAAAGTCAGCCAGTTGCTCCAGAGCGCAAACGTCGATGGCGACGTTCTCGCACTTGGCCTCGATGGCGGTGCCAGCGTTGCCTGGAGCCACGAAGACTTTTTCGACGCGTGGGTCCTGGGCGACTTTCCATGCCAGGGCGTGCTCACGGCCGCCGCTGCCGATGATCAAAACTTTCATGTCAAAACCTCTAGATCTGTCGAGCAAAAGGCTGTGCCTCTCGCTGTGCCAGGTCGCACCGCAGCAGTTGCCTGCCTGGGTGCGGCCGATTGCCCTGAATCAGTGGCGGAAGTGGCGCATGCCGGTGAACACCATGGCGATGCCGGCTTCGTCAGCGGCAGCGATTACCTCGGCGTCACGCATCGAGCCGCCGGGCTGAATGACCGCGCTGATGCCGACCTTGGCCGCATTGTCGATGCCATCGCGGAACGGGAAGAATGCGTCCGAGGCCATGACGGCGCCCTGCACCTGCAAGCCGGCATGTTCGGCCTTGATGGCGGCGATACGGGCGGAGTTGACGCGGCTCATCTGGCCCGCGCCAACACCGATGGTCTGGCGCTGCTTGGCATAGACGATGGCATTGGATTTGACGAACTTGGCCACTTTCCAGGCGAACACCAGGTCGTGGATCTCTTGCTCGGTGGGTGCACGCTGGGTGACGATCTTCAGGTCATCGGCGTTGATCATGCCGATGTCACGACTCTGGACCAGCAGCCCGCCGTTGACTCGCTTGAAGTCCCAGCCGGCAGCCCGCTCCGCTGGCCACTCGCCGCATTCGAGCAGGCGCACGTTCTGCTTGGCTGCAACCACCTCGCGCGCAGCCTGGGAGATCGTCGGTGCGATGATCACCTCGACGAACTGGCGCTCGACGATGGCTTTAGCGGTTTCGCCGTCCAGCTCGCGGTTAAAGGCAATAATGCCGCCGAAGGCCGATTCGGTGTCGGTGGCGTAGGCCAGGTCGTAAGCTTTGCGGATACCGCCTTCGTCTTCAGGCACTACGGCCACGCCACACGGGTTGGCATGCTTGACGATGACGCAGGCCGGCTTGACGAAGCTCTTGACGCACTCGAGCGCAGCGTCGGTGTCGGCCACGTTGTTGAAGGACAGCTCTTTGCCCTGCAGCTGCACGGCAGTGGAAATGCTGGCTTCGCCTTTCTTGGCTTCCACGTAGAACGCCGCGCGCTGGTGCGGGTTCTCGCCGTAGCGCATTTCCTGGGCCTTGACGAACTGGGTGTTGAAGGTGCGCGGAAAATCGCCGCGTGCCTCGGTGCTCAGGGTTTCCCTGGCCTGGTCCACGGTGCCCATGTAGTTGGCGATCATGCCGTCGTAGGCGGCGGTGTGTTCGAAGGCCTTGAGCATGAGGTCGAAGCGCTGGGCGTAGGTCAGACCGCCGGCCTTCAGGCCCTCGACGATGCTGGCGTAGTCACTGGCGTTGACCACGATGGCCACGTCCTTGTGGTTCTTGGCAGCCGAGCGGACCATGGTCGGGCCGCCGATATCGATGTTCTCGATGGCGGTCGGCAGGTCGCAGCCAGGCTTGGAGATGGTGGCTTCGAAGGGGTACAGGTTGACCGCCACCAGGTCGATGGGCTTGATCCCGTGCTCGTTCATGATCGCGTCGTCGGTACCGCGACGACCGAGGATGCCGCCATGGATCATCGGGTGCAGGGTCTTGACCCGGCCATCCATCATTTCGGCGAAGCCGGTGTAGTCGGCCACTTCCACCGCGTTGACACCGTTGTCCTTGAGCAGCTTGTAGGTGCCGCCGGTGGACAGTATCTCGACCCCGAGCAGTTGCAGCTCACGGGCAAATTCGAGGATACCGGTCTTGTCGGAGACGCTGATCAGGGCGCGGCGGACTGGCAGGCGGGTAGTCTGGTCGGTCATTTCGGGTTCCAATAACGCGGTGGAGTCAGCAAAAAAGGCGTCTGTGTTGAGACAGGCGCCTTTTTCGATCGGGATTCTGGCTTACAGCAAGTCGTATTGCTTGAGCTTCTTGCGCAGCGTGCCTCGGTTCAACCCGAGCATCTCGCTGGCTTTGGTCTGGTTGCCCTTCACATAGCTCATCACGCTTTCAAGCAGCGGCGCCTCGACTTCGGAGAGCACCAGGTTGTACACGTCCGTGACGGTCGCGCCTTCGAGGTGGGCGAAGTAGTTGTGCAGCGCCTTCTCGACGCTGTCGCGAAGGGTCTGGCCCTCTTCGCTTGGCGTGTTCAGGTGCTGTTTCAGGTTGGCGTTGTCGCTCACGGGCGTTGTTCCACTCACAAATGTTTCGGTCATCATCGTCATGCGGCCACCCCTTGTCCGTCCTCTGTCTCAAGGCTCTGTCGACGTTCACTGAAAAACGCGCGAACGTTGGCGCACTGCGCTTGTGTGTCTTCCAAAGCGTTGAACCGGGAGCGAAACTCCTTGCCGCCGGGTCGTGTCGCCAGGTACCAGCCCACGTGCTTGCGGGCGATTCGCACGCCCATTACATCGCCGTAGAAGGCGTGCAGGGCGGCCAGGTGCTCTAGCAGGATGCGTTCCACCTCGTCCAGCTGCGGCGCTGGCAAATGCTCGCCAGTGCGCAGGTAATGCTCGATCTCGCGAAAGATCCAGGGCCGCCCTTGAGCGGCCCGGCCGATCAGCAGGCCATCCACGCCCGTGGCGTCGAGCACTGCCTTGGCCTTTTCCGGCGAGGTGATGTCGCCGTTGGCGAAGACCGGGATGGACACCGCTTGCTTGATAGCGGCGATGGTGTCGTATTCGGCTTCACCGGTGTACAGGTCGGCGCGTGTGCGGCCATGCACCGCAAGCGCCTGGATGCCAGCCTGTTCAGCGATCTTCGCCACGTTCAGGCCATTCTTGTTGGCCCGGTCCCAGCCGGTGCGGATTTTCAGCGTCACCGGCACGTCCACGGCGCCCACGACGGCGTGCAGAATTTCGCTGACCAAGGCTTCATCTCTCAATAAAGCAGAGCCTGCCGCCTTGTTGCAGACTTTTTTTGCCGGGCAGCCCATGTTGATATCGATAATCTGGGCGCCCGCGGCGACATTGGCCTGTGCAGCCGCCGCCATCATCTGTGCATCGCCCCCGGCGATCTGGACCGAGCGGGGCTCGGGATCGCCTTCGTGAATGCGGCGCAGGCTCGACTTGCGGCTGTTCCACAGGGACAGGTCGCTGGAAACCATTTCCGACACCACCATGCCGGCGCCCATGCGCTGGCAAAGTGTTCGGAACGGCTGGTCCGTGACCCCAGCCATGGGTGCGAGGATCAGGTTATTGCGCAGTGTATAAGGGCCGATGCGTACCGCCGACATAGGTGTTCCCTGTTGTGGGGCCGAATCTTGAGGTTCGAAAAAGGGTTGGCATGATACCCGCTCTGGATGACCGGATAAAGATGGATTTGGATAAAATCTGAACAACTGCGGGTTGCCGCCCCTGCACCTTGGGCTCCGGGTCGTCAGACCCGGACAAGCGGCATCATGGCCGGCGTGCCGGCAGCGTACCGGGTAGGCCGCCTGGGTTTATTCCGGCGAGCGAAAGCTCAGGCTGTAGTTCACCGCTCGCTGTCCTGGGTCGAGAATATCCAGCGCGATGTGGATCGGGGTCTGGCTGGGCATTTCGCCGCGTCCGGCCAGCTCCCCGGACAGGTATTCGGCCGGTTTGAAGCGGCGACTGGCAATCAGTTGGCCGTTGAGGTCCGAGAAGCGCAGTTCGAGCAGTGGAAACGGTTGGGCGAAAGGTGCGCGGTTATAGATGATGGCGTCCACGATCAGCGCCCCTTTGAAGTCCGGGTGGCTGCGCACCACCAGGTTGCTGCTCTTGATCCGGTTCACATCGACGCGAGAGGGGACCTGGCAGCCCACGACCGGGCACACCTGCTCGAACAGTGGGCGATACTGGTCCTGTCGGGACAGCTCGTCGAAATGGAACCACACATACTGCAAGGCTAGCGTGGCGGCAGCGATCAGCGTCAAGCCACCCCATAACAAACGCTTGCCCCAGGCCGGGGCCGGTTTCTCCCAGCCCAGTTGCAGCGGGTCGTCCACCACATCCACCAGGGGTTCCTTGCGCCTTGGGCGTTCGACCTTGTCAGTGACTTCAGGCTCCAGACGCCCCATGGGCAACGGCGCCTCGTCGAGTTCATCGTCGGCGCGCAGGCTAGTTGCCAAAGGTTCGTCGTCGTGCGCGGTGAGGCCGGCAATCGACACATCGTCATCGTCATCGGGGCGCAGCGGCGCTCCCAGTTTCGGCTCATCTTCATTCGTAACGATGCTGCCCAGCGGCGGCTCACCTTCTGCATCGGTGTTCAGGTCAGCGGTGAAGGTCGGCTCGGTACGCGCCTCGCGCCGTGAATCTGCCTGGGGGGCGGACTTGAGCACGGGGGCGGCATCAGCCTGTTCCGGTTCAAACGGCTCGCCGGCTGCAGTGCCGAAGACCTCGTCCAGGTGTTCCTCTGTGTCCTCCTCGTGACGCCGTGCCTGCAGCACGGGCGTCTGGTCGGCCTCACGCACCTGTACAGGCGCGTGGCGGCGTTCCAGGCGCTCCAGTTCCTTGTCCAGATCGAGTTCGTCCAAGGCCTGGGCGGTCTGGGCCCAGGCCTCGTCGTCCGGGGCGATGGGGTGCCCTTGCGCGGGGGTGGGCGCGGCAGGCGACGGCGCTGCCTCGGTTGCCGGCAGCGGGTTCGCCTGAGGGGGGGCGCTGCGGTTCTGTGCCAGCAGCTGCTTGGCGGCATTGAACACTTGCAGGCACTGGCCGCAACGCACCACGCCACGGGCCACGCTCAACTGGTGGTGGGTGACACGAAAGCTGGTCTGGCAATGCGGGCACTGGGTGACGAAACTGTCGGTCATGCGGCGATCCGGAGGCTGTGCTGAGGGCTATTCTAGGTTCGACTGGCGGCGGCGACCACTGATTCGCACCCAGCCATCGCGAACGACGATGGGGTCCAGGTCGAAATCGGCAGCGTAGGCGGCAGCCACTTCTTCACCTTGTTCGGCGAGGATGCCCGACAGCGCCAACAGGCCGCCCGGGCGAACCAGGCCGCTGAGTTGCGGTGCCAGCGCCACCAATGGCCCGGCCAGGATGTTGGCCACCAGCACGTCGGCCTGCATGGCAGGCATGTGCTCGGGCAGGTAGAGCGCGAACAGCTCGTCGGCAATGCCGTTGCGCTGGGCATTGTCGCGAGAGGCCTCGATGGCCTGCACATCGATGTCCGTGCCTACCGCTTCGCGCGCGCCCAGCAGCAGTGCAGCGATGGCCAGAATGCCCGAGCCACAGCCGAAGTCCAGGACCTGGGTGCCTTGCAGTTGCTGACCGTCGAGCCATTCAAGGCACAGCGCCGTGGTGGGGTGCGTGCCCGTGCCGAACGCCAGGCCAGGATCGAGCAACAGGTTCACGGCCTCCTTTTCCGGGGCATCGTGCCAGCTGGGCACGATCCACAGCCGGCGGCCGAAGCGCATCGGCTGGAAGTTGTCCATCCAGCTGCGTTCCCAGTCCTGGTCTTCGATCACTTCGGCCTGGTGCTGAGGCAGCTCGACCCCCGTCAGCAGGCGCAGGTGCGCGAATACCTGCTCGGGGTTGGTGTCGGCCTCGAACAGGGCCAGCAGATGGGTGTGCGACCACAGCGGCGTGGTATTGAGGTCTGGCTCGAAGATGGGTTGATCTTCGGCGTCCATGAAGGTGACCGACACCGCGCCGACTTCCAGCAGCGCGTCTTCGTAGGTTTCGGCTTGTTCCGGGCTGATGGCCAGACGTACTTGCAGCCAGGGCATGGCGTGTACCTTTGATAGATCCAGAAGGGCAGCCCAAGGCTGCGCGGGAGCCTGGCAGTTTACGCGAGTGCGTGGGGTTTGTAGAGACGCCTGCGCCTGCCAGGTGCCGGTGCCTAGACAAAGCACAGGGACAGGGATTCGGCCCGGTAGGCGGGCTTGTCCTCGTCTTTTATCTCCAGTGTGGCGATAGCCTTGAGCAACCATTGGCCGGGGCGCTTTTGCTGCACATCGGCCAGCTCCACATGCAGGCGCACCTGGCTGTCGACCTTCACCGGCTGGATGAAGCGCACGCTGTCCAGGCCGTAGTTGACGACCATTTTCAACCCCTGTGGCAAGACCAGGATGTCTTCGATCAGCGCAGGTATCAGGGACAGGGTCAGAAACCCATGGGCGATGGTGCAGCCGAACACGGTCTGCGCCGCTCGCTGCGGGTCGACGTGGATGAACTGATGATCGCCAGTCGCCTCGGCGAAACGGTCGATACGCTGCTGGTCGATGGTCAGCCAGGCCGAGTGGCCGAGGGACTTGCCGATGTATTGGGTAAGCGCGGTGACCGGCACTAGCGGCATGGTGAGCCTCATGGGTATTAAATGGTACGTGCGTGCAAGATCAACACGCCCGGCCAGGCCGGTCAAGTTGCGCTCGGCGCTGGCAGCGTGCCCATGCTTATAATGAGCCGCACGCCTGAAGGAGAACGTTATGCTGTTGCGGGGTTTGACCTGGCTGGTGCTGTTCCAGCTGTTGGGGACGGCAGTCAATCATCTGTTGGTTCCCGTCTTGCCGGGGCCGATCATTGGCCTTTTGCTACTGCTGGGCTTTCTGATGGTGCGCGGCGAGGTGGGGCCCCCCCTCAATGAAGCTGCCGGCAGCCTGCTGCGCTACTTGCCGCTGTTGTTGGTGCCTCCTGCCGTGGGGGTGATGGTGTATGCCCGCGACATCGCCGCCGACTTCTGGGCCATTGTCGGCGCGCTGCTGATTTCCTGCCTGCTGACGCTGGTGGTAGTGGGCGTGCTGATGCAGAAACTCATTCATCGTCAGGCCCGGCGCGAGGACCAGCCATGATGCTCGACTGGCAAGGCGCAGTGAATGCAGTGGTCCACCACCCGTTGTTCGGCATTGGCGTGACCTTGGGGGCCTATCAGCTGGTGCTGGCCGGGTATGAGAAGACCCGTTGGATCTTCCTGCAGCCGGTGCTGGTGTCGATGGCGCTGGTCATCGGCGTACTGCTGCTATGCGGCATCGACTACGCCGAATACCGCAAGAGCACCGAAATCATGAACATCCTGCTGGGCCCTGCCACCGTGGCCTTGGCGGTGCCGCTGTTCCTGAACCTGCGCCGCATTCGTCAGTTGTTCTGGCCGACCTTGACTACGCTGGTACTCGGAGGCCTGTTCGCCACGGTGTGTTGCCTGTTGCTGGGGTGGTGGTTTGGCGCCGAGCACATGATCCTGATGACCATGGCACCCAAGTCCGTCACCTCGCCCATCGCGATGCTGGTAGCCGAGCAGATCGGTGGGGTGGCGGCGCTAGCTGCGGTCTTCGTGCTGATTACCGGGGTGATCGGGGCCATTTTCGGGCCTGCCTTGTTGAGCCGCTGCGGTGTGCTCAGCCCTGAAGCGCGGGGCATGTCCCTGGGCATCACGGCCCACGCGGTCGGCACCTCGGTGGCCTTGCAGGAAAGTGACGAATGCGGCGCCTTCGCCGCGCTGGCGATGAGCCTGATGGGCGTGGCAACGGCAGTGTTCCTGCCGCTGGCCGTCAGCCTGGTGGCTTGAGGAGTGATGATGATGCTACCGCTGTTTCCCCTCGACACCGTGCTGTTTCCAGGGTGTTTTCTCGACCTGCAGATTTTCGAAGCCCGCTACCTGGACATGATCGGGCGTTGCATGAAACAGGGCGAAGGCTTTGGTGTGGTCTGCATCGTGGAGGGCGAGCAGGTCGGCAAGGCGCCGCCCGTGGTGGCGTCCATTGGCTGCGAAGCCGTGATCCGCGATTTCGTCCAGCAGGAAAACGGCCTTTTGGGCATCCGCGTCGAAGGCGTGCGGCGTTTCGATCTGCAGGCCACCGAAGTGCTCAAGGATCAGCTGCTGGTGGGGCAGGTGCAGTGGCTGCCTGATCTTGAAGACAGCCCCTTGCAGGAATCGGACGACGATTTGCTGGCGCTGCTGCTGGCCTTGGGCGAACACCCGATGGTCGAGGCGCTCGACATGCCCCGGCCCGTGGACGGGCGTCAGGCGCTGGCCAACCAACTGGCCTACCTGCTGCCCTTCACCGAGCAAGACAAGCTGGACTTGCTGGCCCAGGACTCGCCCGAGCAGCGGCTGGGCGAGATCCACAGGTTGCTCGAGCGCATCCAGGGTGAGCTGTTTGCCTAAATAACGCCGGGCGTCAGTACTGGTACCTGAGCAGCGCGTGGGGCAGGGCGTGGGTGGCAAAGAAGGCCAGCAAGGCGATGCAGGCCGGCAACACCAGCCACCAGACCTTCAGGGGCAGGGCCGGCAAGGTCTGCCGGTACTGGGACAACGTCAGGCTGATCGCGCAGACGCAGCAGGCCAGCAGGGCACCGGCCAGGATGTCGGTGGGCCAGTGTGCACCCAGGTACACCCGCGACAGGGCGATGGCCAATGCCGGAATGCAACCCAGCATGATCCAGGTCAGGCGCATGCGCGGTGGCTGGCCGCGGCCGGCGAGCACCGCCAGCACCAGAAAGAACGCAAACGACGCCGAGCTGTGGCCGCTGGGCATGCTGTAGCTGGTCAGCGGGTCGGTCAGCACTTCCGGGCGGGCCCGGGCGAACAGCCACTTGAGCGTGCCGTTGGCGATGGCGGTGCCCATCAGCGCCCCCGCGGCGAAGAAAGCGTGCCGCCACTGACGCACCACCAGCAGCAAACCTGTCAGCAGCCCGCCCAGAAAGAATTGCGTGCGAAAATCCCCGAGCCGCGTCACCACCACCACGGCGCCGTCGATGGCCTGGCTGCGATGCTCCTGGACCAGGGTCATCACCCCGTCGTCGAAGTCGTGCAAGTAAGGCCAACCGAGAAACACCCCGACCAAGGCCAGCAGGCACAGGGCACCAATCAGCCGTGTGCCGTGCCGGCGGTCGCGGATGCTGGTGCTCAGACTAAGGCCGATGATCACCGCCAACGTGCCAAAAATGATGCCGGCCTGGGGCCAGAAGCCTTCGGGCAGGGGCAGGCGCATGGCAGCGCCCGTGGCCCAACCGGGCAGCAGGTAGGCGATCGACCATCCTGCGGCTGCCACCAGGCTAACGGCGATGAACCGCAGCAGGGGCATGTCGAACATGCCTGCGACCATTGGCAGCATGGGCCGCAACGGGCCGATGAAGCGGCCTACGAGCAGGCTGGCGATGCCATAGCGCTTGAAGTAGGTTTCGGCGCTGCCGATCCATTCCGGGTGGTGTCGCAACACCGGCAGGCGGCGAATGTTCTGGTGGAAATGCTTGCCGATCATGTAGGACAGCGCGTCACCCAGTAACCCGCCCAAAAAGCCCAGCAGCAAGGTTTCGCCAAGGCCCAGCACGCCGCTGCCTGCCAGCACTGCTACCGCGAACAGCAGCACCGTGCCGGGGACGATGATGCCGGCGATGGCCAGGCATTCGATGCACGCGACCAGGAAGATCGCGACGCCCAGCCACTGTGGGTTGGCGCCCAGCCAACCGGTCAGGCTGTCGAGCCATTGTTCCATGGTTCAGTTCTCTTGTTCGATGATGGAGAAGTCACGGCCTTCGACCTGGCCGCGCCGCAATGGGTTGCGCGTGCAGAACCGGGCGTACGCGGCATCGACGAAGCGGTACGGCAGGTGCTCGTCACGCCCGTGGGGAATGCCCAGGCGCGCTGCCTGGATCACCCGGGGCACCGGGTTGGCGCAGTCGTCCACATACAGCCGCTGCGGGTCGAAGCGCTGCGCATCCCACTGTGGCACCTTGAGGCCCAGCGCCCGGCACAACAGCGTCTGCCCTGCGCACAGGCGCTCGATGGGGCGCAGGTTGCCGCTGGCGTCGGGGTTGTTCAGGTGCATCTGCGCCAGGCTGTCTGGCCCGGACAAGGCATCCTGCCATGGGTAGGCAGACTTGATGAGCACCGCATTGCCGGGGCCCTGGGCGCTGAAGTTCAGGGAGTCCCCGCCGCGGGCGTAGTACATATAGATGTGCCCACCATCGAGAAACAGCGCCTTGCGCTTTTCGGTGTAGCCCAACGACGCATGGCTACCCTTGTCGGCGAGGTAATAGGCCTCGGTCTCGATGATGCGGGCGGCAAGCCACAGGTTGCCCTGGCGGTGGCGGATGACCTTGCCCAGCAGGGCTTTGGCCAAGGTCTGGGCGTCGCGGTCGAAAAAGCTGTCTGGCAGTGCTGGCATGCAAGGGCTTCGCAGGCTAAAGGCATGAGGGTAACAAGCGCTACCTTAACCGAATCTGAAACCTGCGAATATGCGACGGCGCACGGCAGCGATTTCCACAGAGTTCTGCGTTTTTATGGATAAGCCCGGTTACATCTTTCCTACGGATTACCCACAGCTTTTTTTACCATCCGCCACCCACCGCTGGGCGTACACCTGCGCGACAGTTATAATCAGCCGTTTCCCCACCGCCAAGACACCGAGCCCATGACTGAGTCCGTTCTTGACTACATGACCCGCCTGGGTCGCGCAGCCCGTGAAGCGTCCCGGGTAATCGGCCGTGCCAGTACCGCGCAGAAGAACCGTGCGCTGCACGCTGCCGCCGACGCGCTGGATGCAGGGCGTGACGTGCTGATCGCAGCCAACGAGCAGGACTTGGCCCACGGCCGTGCCACCGGGCTGGAAGCCGCGTTGCTCGACCGCCTGGCCCTGACCCCGGCGCGCATCGATGGCATGATCACCGGCCTGCGCCAGGTGGCCAGCCTGCCTGATCCGGTCGGCGCCATTCGCGACATGAGCTACCGCCCATCGGGCATCCAGGTCGGCAAGATGCGCACGCCGCTGGGCGTCATCGGCATCATTTACGAATCACGCCCGAACGTCACCATCGACGCGGCCAGCCTGTGCCTGAAGTCAGGCAATGCCACCATCCTGCGCGGCGGCTCCGAAGCCATCCACTCCAACCGCGCCATTGCCGCCTGCATCCAGCGCGGCCTGGCGGCGGCAGGCCTGCCCGCGGCCGTGGTCCAGGTGGTGGAAACCACCGACCGCGAGGCGGTGGGCGCGCTGATCAGCATGCCCGAGTTCGTCGATGTCATCGTGCCGCGCGGCGGCCGGGGCCTGATCGAGCGCATCAGCCGCGACGCCCGGGTACCGGTCATCAAGCACCTCGACGGTATCTGCCATGTCTATGTCAGTCAGCATGCCGACCTGGACAAGGCCTGGCGCGTGGCGTTCAACGCCAAGACCTACCGTTACGGCATCTGCGGGGCGATGGAAACACTGCTGGTGGACCAGCAGGTCGCCGAGCGCTTCCTGCCCGAGATGGCGCGCCGCTTCCAGGAAAAGGGCGTTGAGTTGCGCGGTTGCGAGCGTACCTGTGCGCTGATCGACGCGCACGCGGCCAGCGAAGATGACTGGCACACCGAGTACCTCGATGCAGTACTGTCCATCCGTGTGGTGCAAGGCCTGGATCAGGCCATCGAACATATCAACCACTATGGCTCGCACCATACCGACTCGATCATCACCGAGCATCAGGGGCAGGCGCGCCAGTTCATGGCGGAAGTCGACTCGGCCTCCGTCATGCTCAACACCCCGACCTGCTTCGCCGACGGCTTCGAATATGGCCTGGGTGCCGAGATCGGCATTTCCACCGACAAGCTTCACGCCCGTGGCCCGGTCGGCCTCGAAGGCCTGACGTGCGAGAAATACGTGGTGATCGGCGACGGTCAACTGCGCGGCCAGGAGTCCTGCTGAGTTGAATCAGGCCCAGGCAGTGCGCCGCGTCGGCATTCTTGGCGGCACCTTCGACCCGGTTCACATCGGCCACCTGCGCAGTGCGCTGGAAGTCGCCGAGTTCATGGACCTGGACGAGCTGCGCCTGCTGCCCAATGCTCGCCCGCCACACCGAGACACGCCGCAAGTGGCCGCGCACGATCGCCTGGCCATGGTGCAGGGCGCCGTCGCGGGCGTTGCAGGCCTGAGCGTGGACGCACGTGAACTGGCACGGGACAAACCGTCGTACACCATCGATACGCTGGAGTCGATCCGTGCCGAGCTTGCTGCTGACGACCAGTTGTTTTTGGTGCTGGGCTGGGATGCTTTCTGCGGACTGCCCGGTTGGCACCGCTGGGAAGAACTGCTGCAACACTGCCACATCCTGGTGCTGCAACGCCCGGATGCGGACGTAGACCCCCCCGACGAACTGCGCAACCTGCTGGCTGCCCGTTCGCAGAGCGATCCCACCGCCATGTCCGGCCCGGCGGGAAACATTTCGTTCGTCTGGCAGACACCGCTTGCGGTGTCGGCTACACAGATCCGACAGCTGCTGGCCAGCGGCAGGTCGGTGAGGTTCCTGGTGCCGGACGCCGTACTGGCCTACATCGAGGCGCACGAACTGTATCGTGCACCCAACTGACGGTGCCCCTGGCACCTCATCCTACGAGTTGAACGAGTTTTATATGACCAAGCAGAAAATTTACGGCGACGAACTGGTCGCAGTGACCACGGCAGCGCTGGAAGACGTCAAGGCCCAGGATATCCAGGTCATCGACGTGCGTGACAAGCACAGCCTGACCGACTACATGATCATCGCCACCGGTACCTCCAACCGTCAGATCAACGCCATGGCCGAGAAGGTCCGCGAGGCGGTCAAGGCCAAGGGCGCCCAGCCGCTGGGTGAGGAAGGCAAGGGTGACAGCGATTGGGTGCTGCTGGACCTCAACGATGTCATCGTGCACATGATGACCGCGGCTGCACGCCAGTTCTACGACCTCGAACGCCTGTGGCAGGGTGCCGAGCAGAGCCGCGCCGCCGATGGCAAGCACCACAGCCCGGACCATGTCCACGAGTACTCCGACAAGCTCAAAGATCGCGAATAAGGAAAGCGCCGTGCGTCTGCGCCTGATAGCGGTCGGCTCGCGCATGCCGAAGTGGGTCGAGGAGGGCTGGCATGAGTATGTCAAGCGCCTGCCGGCCGAACTGTCGCTCGAGCTGGTGGAAATACCGCTGAACACACGCGGCAAGAATGCCGACGTCGCCCGCCTGATTCGCCAGGAGGGCGACGCCATGCTCAGCAAGGTGCAACCCGGCGAGCGCGTCGTGACCCTTGAGGTTCATGGCAAGCCGTGGAGCACCGAGCAGCTGGCAGGTGAGCTGGACCGCTGGCGCCTGGATGCGCGCACGGTGAATTTGATGGTGGGCGGGCCCGAAGGGCTTGCGCCGCAAGTGTGCGCCCGCGCCGATCAGCGCTGGTCCCTGTCGCCGCTGACCTTGCCGCACCCGCTGGTCAGGATACTCATCGGCGAGCAGGTCTACCGGGCCTGGACGGTGTTGTCCGGCCATCCCTACCACAAATGAGCCTGTAAGCAGCCCGATGTCGCAGCCGATCCGCCTCAAGGACCACGAAAAAGACGCCCGTCTGGTGCGCAACCGCGTCGTGGTCGGCGCCGTGGCGGTCATGCTGCTCATCTGCGTGCTGATTGCGCGGCTGTACTACCTGCAGATCATCCAGTACGACTACCACTCCACGCTGTCGGAGAACAACCGGGTGCACGTGCAGCCGATCCCGCCGACACGCGGGCTGATCTTCGACCGCAACGGGGTAGTGATCGCCGACAACCGGCCCAGCTTCAGCCTGTCCATGACCCGGGAGCGTGCCGGAGACTGGCAGCAGGTACTGGACAGCATCGTCGAGATACTGGAACTCACCCCAGACGACCGCGCGCTGTTCGAAAAGCGCATGCGCCAGGGGCGCAGGCCGTTCGAGCCGGTACCTATCCTGTTCGAACTCAACGAGGAACAGATCGCCCGTGTGGCGGTGAACCAGTTCCGCTTGCCAGGGGTGGAAGTGGTCGCCCAGCTGGTACGTCACTACCCACAGGGGGCGCATTTCGCGCATTCGGTGGGCTACGTCGGCCGTATCAACGAGAAAGAGCTCAAAACCCTGGACCCTGTGAACTACAGCGGCACGCACCACATCGGCAAGACCGGCATCGAGCGGTTCTACGAGGCCACGCTGCACGGCCAGGTCGGCTACGAAGAAGTCGAGACCAACGCCCGCGGCCGTGTGCTCAGGGTGCTCAAGCGTACCGATCCCAAGCCTGGCAAGGACATCGTGCTGAGCCTGGACATCAAGTTGCAGGAAGCGGCCGAGGCCGCCCTGGCCGGGCGCCGTGGCGCGGTGGTTGCGCTTGACCCACGCACCGGTGAAGTGCTCGCCATGGTGAGCCAGCCTAGCTTCGACCCCAACCTGTTCGTCACTGGCATCAGCTTCAAGGCCTATGCCGAACTGCGTGATTCGATCGACAGGCCGCTGTTCAACCGCATCCTGCGCGGCCTCTACCCGCCCGGCTCGACGATCAAGCCCGCCGTGGCGATCGCCGGCCTGGACAGCGGCGCGGTGACCCCAAGCAGCCGTGTGTTCGACCCTGGGTACTACCAGCTGCCCAACTACGATCACAAATACCGTAACTGGAACCGCTCGGGTGACGGCTGGGTGGACCTGGATACCGCCATCATGCGCTCCAACGACACCTACTTCTACGACCTGGCCCACAAGATGGGCATCGACCGGTTGTCCAGCTATATGAACAAGTTCGGCATCGGCCAGCGGGTGTCGCTGGACATGTTCGAAGAGTCCGCAGGGTTGATGCCGTCGCGGGAATGGAAGCGGGCCACGCGCCGGCAGGCCTGGTTCCCGGGCGAAACCCTGATCCTGGGTATCGGCCAGGGCTACATGCAGGCCACGCCGCTGCAGCTTGCGCAGGCGACGGCGCTGATTGCCAACAAGGGTGTGTGGAATCGGCCGCACCTGGCCAAGACCATCGAAGGGGAACCGCCGGTGGACGAAAACCCAATGCCGGACATCGTGCTGCGCGACAAGGCCGATTGGGCGCGCGTGACCCATGGCATGGAGCAGGTGATGCACGGCGCGCGCGGTACTGCCCGCAAGGCCGCCATCGGCGCCCAATACCGCATCGCCGGCAAAAGTGGTACCGCCCAGGTGGTGGCCATCAAGCAGGGCGAGAAGTACGACCGCAACAAACTTCAGGAGCGTCACCGCGACCATGCCTTGTTCGTGGCCTTCGCTCCGGCAGACGACCCCAAGATCGTGGTGTCGGTCATGGTCGAGAACGGTGAGTCGGGTTCTGGGGTGGCTGCGCCAGTGGTGCGCCAGATCATGGATGCCTGGCTGCTGGACGAAAACGGCCGGCTCAAGCCTGAGCTTGCGCCGGCTACCGCTACTCAGGAGTCGCCGCTGTGATGAACAATTTCGATCGCATGCTCTCCAGCGAGGATGTGATGCGTCGGCGCGCCAGCTTCCTGCAGCGCATCCACGTCGATGGTCCTTTGCTGATCATCCTCCTGACCCTGGCCGCAGGCAGCCTGTTCGTGCTGTATTCGGCCAGCGGCAAGAACTGGGACCTGTTGCTCAAGCAGGCCACCTCGTTTGGCATCGGCCTGGTATCGATGTTCGTCATCGCCCAGCTCGAGCCACGGTTCATGGCGCGCTGGGTGCCACTGGCCTACCTCACCGGGGTGTTGCTGCTGGTGGTGGTGGACGTGATGGGCCACAACGCCATGGGTGCGACGCGCTGGATCAACATACCCGGGGTGATTCGCTTCCAGCCCTCCGAGTTCATGAAGATCATCATGCCGGCGACCATCGCCTGGTACCTGTCCAAGCGCACCCTGCCGCCGCACCTCAAGCATGTGGCCATCAGCCTGGTATTGATTGGCGTGCCGTTCATCCTGATCGTGCGCCAGCCGGACCTGGGTACGGCGTTGCTGATCCTGGCCTCCGGTGCCTTCGTCCTGTTCATGGGCGGCCTACGCTGGCGTTGGATTCTCAGCGTGCTGGCGGCCACGGTGCCGGTGGCGGTGGCCATGTGGTTCTTCGTGATGCACGACTACCAGAAGCAGCGGGTGCTGACCTTCCTCGACCCGGAGAGCGACCCGCTGGGTACGGGCTGGAACATCATCCAGTCCAAGGCAGCGATTGGTTCTGGCGGCGTGTTCGGCAAGGGGTGGCTGCTGGGCACCCAGTCGCACCTGGACTTTCTGCCTGAAAGCCACACCGACTTCATCATCGCCGTGCTGGGCGAGGAGTTCGGCCTGGTGGGCATTTGCCTGTTGCTGATCGTCTACCTGCTGCTGATCGGCCGGGGCCTGATGATCACGGCGCAGGCACAGACATTGTTCGGCAAGCTGCTGGCAGGCAGCTTGACCATGACGTTCTTTGTATACGTGTTCGTCAATATCGGGATGGTAAGTGGCCTTTTGCCCGTCGTCGGCGTGCCGTTGCCCTTCATTAGCTATGGCGGAACTTCATTGGTGACGCTGCTGTCAGCGTTTGGCGTTCTGATGTCGATCCACACGCATCGAAAGTGGATCGCACAGGTTTGAATAAGGTGAACAATTACATGCAAGCAGTGCGTAACTGGGCTACCCGTTGTGCGCCGTGGTTTGGTGCGGTGAGCCTGTTTGGCGCTGTACAGCTGGCCGAGGCTGGCGACTACGACAACTCGCCCCAGGTGGCCGAATTCGTTGGCCAGATGAGCCGCGACCATGGTTTTGCCCCAGAACAACTGATGGGCGTGTTCCGTGAAGTGCAGCGCAAGCAGTCGATCCTCGATGCGATTTCGCGGCCCGCCGAACGGGTCAAGCCCTGGAAGGAATATCGCCCCATGTTCCTCACCGACGCGCGCATCGCGCGGGGCGTGGACTTCTGGCGTCAGCACGAGGCCGTGCTGGCGCGGGCCGAGCAGGAATACGGGGTGCCGGCACAATACATCGTGTCGATCATTGGCGTTGAAACCTTTTTCGGGCGCAACACGGGCAACTTCCGGGTGCTTGACGCGTTGTCCACCCTGGGCTTCGATTATCCCCCCCGCGCCGAATTCTTCCGCAAGGAACTGCGTGAGTTCCTGCTGCTGGCCCGTGAAGAACAGCTCGATCCCCTGACTCTCAAGGGCTCCTATGCCGGGGCCATGGGGCTGCCGCAGTTCATGCCCAGCAGCTTTCGCAACTATGCCGTGGACTTCGACGGTGATGGGCACATCAACATCTGGACCAACCCCGATGATGCCATCGGCAGCGTGGCAAGCTACTTCAAGCGCCATGGCTGGATGGCCGGAGAGGAAGTGGTCAGCCGCGCAACCGTGCAGGGCGAGCGCGCCGATCAAGGCCTGACCACCGGTATCGAGCCGGCCAGCACGGTCGGACAGTTGCGTGCCCTTGGCTGGTCGGTTCATGATTCGCTGCGCGATGATCTGCCCGTCACGGCCTTCCGCCTGGAGGGTGAGAACGGCCCCGAGTACTGGGTGGGGCTCAAGAATTTCTACGCGATCACTCGCTACAACCGCAGCGTGATGTATGCCATGGCGGTGCATCAGCTTGCGCAACAGCTGGTCCAAGCACGGGGCGTCAACTAATGCGCGCAATTTTCTCTACCACTTCCTTCAAACTGATCACCTGCGCAGCCATCGGCCTGGCATTGGTCAGTTGCTCCTCCAGCCGCCCGGCGCCCAAGAGTTCCAGCGGTGCGAGCGTGGTGCGCAGCCAGCCCGGCCTGGACATCAACCGTGCCCACAAGGACGGTGCGCCGTGGTGGGATGTGGACGTCAACAAGATCCCCGATGCCACGCCCACCCTGCACACCGGCAACTACAAGGCCAACCCCTACACCGTCCTGGGCAAGACCTACTACCCGATGCAGGATGCGCGCAACTACCGCGCCGAGGGCACGGCGTCGTGGTATGGCACCAAGTTCCATGGCCAGAACACCGCCAACGGCGAGCTGTACGACCTGTACGGCATGAGTGCCGCGCACAAGACACTGCCACTGCCCGCCTATGTGAAGGTGACTAACCTGGCTAACGGTCGCAGCGTTATCCTGCGGGTGAACGATCGCGGCCCGTTCTATTCCGATCGCATCATCGACTTGTCGTACGCGGCGGCGAAGAAGCTGGGCTACGCCGAGATCGGCACTGCCCATGTACGCGTCGAAGGCATCGACCCCCAGCAGTGGTGGGCGCAACGTGGCCAGACGCCACCCATGGTGCTCAAGGAGCCCCAGGTGGCCCAGACCCAGGCGATCCCGGCCAGCTCCGGTCGGGTAGAGCAGTGGACGCCGCCGCCACAGCAGCATGCAGCACCGGTGGTGCCGGTGCAGGTGGGCGGCAACAACGTGCCTGCTGGCACTGGCGGCAGCTTCCTGCAAGTCGGCGCTTTCGCCAACCCGGATGCGGCCGAGCTGCTGCGCGCCAAGCTCAGCAGCATGGTCAGCGCACCGGTGTTCATCAGCTCGGTCGTGCGTAACCAGCAGACATTGCATCGTGTACGCCTGGGGCCGATCAACAGCCAGGGTGAAGTCCAGCAGGCGCAGAACAGCATTCGCCTGGCGAACCTAGGGCAGGCCAAGCTGGTCACAGCTGACTGACCAGGCGTCCCGGCAGGATGACCGACCCCTCGCGCACGGTATGAACAGCCTGCGTGTGGGGTTCACCTACGGGCAAGCACGGTGCAATGTGGCGGTTTTGTCATGAATTGACAGGCTCAGCCATGTACAATGCCGGTTTTGCCCGCAGCGGCACCCTGTCGCACGTTGCCGGGCCAGGCCTCAGGCCAATAACTAGACTGACCGGTGCTGGGCCGTGTGCTTGCCCAGAAAACATCTCCAGACCATTAAGCGATTTTCGAGAGACGGATGAACATCACCAACCTTGCCAAACGACTTTGCTTGCCCGTATTGCTCCTGCTCACTCCGGTAGCCTTCGCGGCCGAGCAGATGACGCCCGCGCCGCCTCAACTGGCAGCCAAGTCCTACGTACTCATGGACGCGTCCAGCGGCAACGTGCTGGTCGAGAACAACGGTGACGAGCGTCTTCCGCCAGCCAGCCTGACCAAGCTGATGACCGCCTACATCGCCACGCTGGACATCCGCCGTGGCCAGATCGGCGAAAACGACCCGGTGACCGTCAGCGAAAACGCCTGGCGCACCGGGGGCTCGCGCATGTTCATCAAGGTGGGCAGCCAGGTGACCGTCAGCGACCTGCTGCACGGCATCATCATCCAATCCGGCAACGATGCGTCCGTCGCCCTGTCCGAGCACATCGCCGGCAGCGAAGACGCGTTCGCCGACATGATGAACAAGACCGCTGCCGACCTGGGCATGACCAACAGTCACTTCATGAACCCCACCGGCCTGCCGAACCCGGAGCATTATTCTTCTGCTCACGACATGGCGATCCTGGCCCGTGCGATCATCAACGTCGATCCGGCTCACTACGCCATCTATTCGCAGAAAGAGTTCTTCTGGAACAACATCAAGCAGCCTAACCGCAACTTGCTGTTGTGGCGTGACAAGACCGTGGACGGCCTGAAGACCGGCCACACCGAAGAGGCTGGCTACTGCATGGTGGCGTCGGCCGTACGTGACGGGCAGCGCCTGATCGCCGTGGTGTTCGGTACCAATAGCGAGCAGTCCCGTGCTGCCGAAACCCAGAAGCTGCTGACCTACGGTTTCCGCTTCTTCGAAACCCAGACCTTCTATCAGAAAGGCACCGAGCTGACCAAGGCGCCGGTCTGGAAAGGCGCCACCAGCGAAGTCAAGGCAGGCCTTGCCGAAGACCTGACCATGACCATGCCCAAGGGCCAGCTTAAGCGCCTGCAGGCTTCGATGACCATGAACCCACAACTGACCGCACCTATTGCCAAGGGTGACGTGATCGGCAAGGTTGAAGTCAAATTGGACGACAAAGTGGTTCATAGCGCCGACCTGATCGCCCTTGATGGCGTCGAGGAAGGTGGTTTCTTCCGCCGTATGTGGGATAGCATCCGTCTATTCTTCTACGGGTTGTTCAACTGACACGTGACCTGCACACCCCCGCGTGATCGCGGGGGTGTTGTTGTTGCCACGGCTTGCGAGGCCGTTTCCGCCATGAGCGAACCAGACGTCAAGTCTCATAAAATCGAATTTCCCTGTGCCGACTACCCGATCAAAGTCATTGGTGACACTGGTGTCGGCTTCAAGGACACCGTGATCGAAGTGCTCAGCAAATACGCCAAGGTCGATCTTTCCACGCTGGCCGAACGCCAGAGCAAGGAAGGCAAGTACACCACCGTGCAACTGCACATCGTGGCCGAAAGCGAAAACCAGCTCCACGACATCAACAGCGCCCTGCGTGCCACCGGCATCGTGAAAATGGTGCTGTGATGCCCGGCTGCCTCGGTGTCCGCGAACTTGGCCTGCAGCCCTATGAGCCGGTGCTCGAGGCCATGCGGCGTTTCACTGAGCAGCGCACTGCCGATACCCAGGATGAAGTCTGGCTGGTCGAACACCCGCCGGTCTTCACGCAAGGGCAGGCTGGCAAGGCCGAGCACCTGCTGGTGCCGGGCGATATTCCCGTGGTGCAGACCGACCGTGGTGGCCAGGTGACCTATCATGGGCCAGGCCAGCTGGTGGCCTACCTGCTGCTGGATGTACGCCGCCTGGGCTTTGGCGTACGCGACCTGGTCAGCCGCATCGAGCGCAGCCTGATCGCTTTGCTCGATGGCTACGCGGTGCAGGCCGCTGCCAAACCCGACGCACCCGGTGTGTATGTGGACGGCGCGAAGATCGCTTCGCTTGGCCTGCGTATCCGCAACGGCCGCTCCTTTCATGGCCTTGCCCTGAACGTGGACATGGACCTGGCGCCCTTTTGCCGAATCAACCCCTGCGGTTATGCGGGGCTGGCGATGACCCAGCTGCGTGACCTGGCAGGCCCGATCGAACTCGACGAGGTCAGGACAAGGCTGCGCGAACAGCTGGTCAAGCACCTCGACTACGCAGAGCAGACGACCCTCACGGGCGGAATCGACTGAATATGACTACTGTGCAAGAAGCCGTGCCGAACCTGATCCCAACCCAGGACGCTACGCCGCGCTCCGCCCCCAAGAAGGTCGAAGCTGGGGTCAAGCTGCGAGGCGCCGACAAGGTCGCGCGCATCCCGGTCAAGATCATCCCCACTGACGAGCTGCCCAAGAAGCCTGACTGGATCCGTGTGCGTATCCCGGTCTCGCCCGAGGTAGACCGCATCAAGCAACTGCTGCGCAAGCACAAGCTGCACAGCGTCTGCGAGGAGGCCTCCTGCCCGAACCTGGGCGAGTGCTTCTCGGGCGGCACCGCCACCTTCATGATCATGGGCGACATCTGCACGCGCCGCTGCCCGTTCTGCGACGTGGGGCATGGCCGTCCCAAGCCGTTGGACGTGGACGAGCCGAAGAACCTTGCGGTGGCCATTGCCGACCTGCGCCTGAAGTACGTGGTCATCACCTCGGTTGACCGTGATGATTTGCGCGATGGCGGCGCCCAGCATTTCGCCGACTGCATCCGCGAAATCCGCGCTTTGTCGCCAGGCGTGCAGCTTGAAACCCTGGTGCCGGATTACCGGGGCCGTATGGACGTCGCGCTGGCGATCACGGCTCAGGAGCCGCCGGATGTGTTCAACCACAACCTCGAAACCGTGCCGCGTCTGTACAAGGCCGCTCGCCCGGGTTCGGACTACGACTGGTCGCTGGACCTGCTGCAGAAGTTCAAGCAGCTGGTACCGCATGTTCCTACCAAGTCTGGCCTGATGCTCGGGTTGGGCGAGACCGACGAAGAAGTGATCGAGGTCATGCACCGCATGCGCGAGCACGACATCGACATGCTCACCCTGGGTCAATACCTGCAGCCATCGCGCAGCCACTTGCCGGTACAGCGTTTCGTGCACCCTGACACCTTCGCCTGGTTCGCCGAGGAAGGCTACCGCATGGGCTTCAAGAACGTCGCTTCCGGCCCGCTGGTGCGCTCGTCCTACCATGCCGACCAGCAAGCGCACGAAGCCAAGATCAAACTCTGATCTGACCGTAAAAAGAGAAATGCCGATGCGCCGCAAGGCCGCGTCGGCATTTTTTTTCTACCAGCCAAGCCGTAAGCTGTTTGTGACAAGCCGTATGGAGTTGCCCGATGAACTGCGTAGAACCTTCTGCCTTGCCACTGCGCAAGGCCATTGAGCCCGATGCCTGCTTTGCCGTGGTTGCCCCGGCAGGCCCGGCGCGTCTGGATGTGCACAAAGCGGCCCAGTGGTTCGCCGAGCGCGGCTACCGCTGCCGGGTCTATCCAGGTGCGACTCAGTCCGAGGGCTACCTGGCAGGCGCCGACGCGCAGCGGCTACAGGATCTGCACGACGCCTTCCGGGACCCGTCCATCGACGCGGTTCTGTGCATGCGTGGCGGCTACGGCAGCATGCGCCTGCTGGACAAGCTCGATTTCGAGCTGTTGCAACACCACCCCAAGCCTTTGATTGGCTACAGCGATATCACCGCCTTGCATGCGGCGCTCTACCGTCACACGAGGATGATCAGCTTCCACGGGGCCATGCTCAACGCCGACCTGCTGGGTGGCAAGCAGGCACCGACCGAATCGTCGCTGGTGGCGCAGTTGAGCGGGCAGGTGGCAGCCGGTGACCCGATCACGCACCCGACGCAGTTCACCTTGCACACGGTCTTCCCCGGCCTTGCCAGTGGCCCGCTGCTGGGTGGGAACCTGTCGATGCTGGGTGCGACCCTTGGGACCTTGGCAGAGCTGGATACCCAGGGCTGCATCCTGTTCATCGAAGACGTGAACGAGCCGTTGTACCGAGTCGATCGCCTGCTGACGCAGTTACGGCTAGCCGGCAAGCTAGAAGGCATCAGGGGTGTGCTGGTAGGGGACTTTGCTGGCATTACCGCGGCGGCGCTGGCACCGCTGCTGCGCGACACGTTCGGCCCACTGGGCGTCCCTGTGCTGGCCGGATGGCGTAGTGGGCACTGTGACCCCAATATCTGCCTGCCGCTTGGAGCGCGCGTGACGCTGGACAGCGAGCGGCAGTGCCTGGTGCTTGAGCAGGCGCTGTTCCAGGCGTGAGCCTGGCGGCAAGGCCACCCAAGAGCACGGTTACCGTTTCTGGAGCGACCCGCTTTGTTGCCAGTAAGCGCGAGCCTGCGGCTACCGTAGGCGCTCCAGGAGCTTGTGCGTCGGATAGCCATCGGCTGGCCAGCCCAGGCCCTGCTGGGCATTACGGATGGCCTTGCGGGTGTTGGCGCCAATGATCCCATCGGCGTTGCCCGCCTCAAAGCCCTTGGCATTGAGCAAATTCTGCAACTCCATGCGCTCGCTACGGCTCAGGGGGGTGTCGTCCTTGGGCCAGCTGCCAGCGATGAAGCCCCAGCCGGTGAAGCGATCGCTCAGCAGGCTGACGGCCAGCGCGTAAGCCGATGAGTTGTTGTATTTAAGGATGGCGCGGAAATTGTCGAGAACCAGGAATGCCGGGCCTCGCGCGCCAGCGGGCAGCAACAGGGCGGCTGGCAGCTCATTGCTACCGGCTGGCAACTGCGTACCAGCAGGCAGTGTCAGGCCCATGGCCAGCCATTCGGCGATCGGCTTGCGCGAGGTCCCGTCAGCTTGCCAATAATCGAAGCCTGCCGGTACCTGCACCTCGAACCCCCAAGATTGGCCACGCTTCCAGCCTGAGCTTTGAAGGTAGTGTGCAGTGGAGGCCAAGGCATCGGGCGTGCTGTTCCAGATATCGCGGCGGCCATCGCCGTCGAAATCCACGGCATGGGTGTTGTAGGTGGTCGGGATGAATTGGGTCTGGCCCATGGCGCCGGCCCAGGAGCCGCGCATCGCATCCGGTTGAATATCACCGTGCTGGATGATCTGCAGGGCGGCAATCAGCTGGTCTTGGGCAAACTGTGGGCGTCGTCCTTCGTAGGCCAGGGTGGCCAGGGAGCGGATCACTGACTTGCTGCCCTGGAACTGGCCGAAGTTGCTTTCCATGCCCCATACCGCGACCAGGATCTGGCGATCAACGCCGTAGCGCTGTTCCAGGCGGGTCAGCAGCTCGGCGTTCTGCTCCAGCAGCCTTTTGCCGTTGCGTACGCGTACGGGGGATAAGGCACCTTCCAGGTATTCCCAGACTGGCCGGGTGAACTCTGGCTGGCTTCGGTCAGCCTTGATCACGTCCATGTCCGGCGTGACGCCGAGAAACGCCTTGTCGAAAATTTCCGGGGCAATGCCCGCTTGTAGGGCCTGCTGGCGGAAACCTGCTTGCCACTGGGCAAAGGTTTGGGACGGCTGGATATCTGGGTTGCTGTCTGGCGCCTTGCCAGGTGCATTCACGACAGGTGCCGGCTGCGCCTGGGCGAGGGGCAATGCATCGGCTGCCGTGGGTTTTTCCGCACAGGCAACGAGCAGGATGAAGCTGGAGGCCGCAACGAGCTGGCGGGTTTCCCAACGAGGAAAAAGACGGTAGAGCATGCACAGGTCCAGGTCTGCAGGTCAGGTGATGACCATATCATGCCTGCGCTACGGATGCCTTCATGCCGCCAAAAAGTAAGAAGCCTCCCAATCTCTCGATTGGAAGGCTTCGCGGCGGTAGCTGCCCTTGCCTTTCTCCGGCCGTTCCTGACGGCAACGGAACAGGGGCTGGGCGACGATGGACTTGGCCTTGTTATGGCCTTGCTTGTTTGGTTTTTTGCTCATGAAGGTGGTTCCTGCGTTGGGACGGTGCGGGCTGCACTGTGCAGGCTTGGCCGTGGGCAGGCCAATTGATTGTTTATATGGTCGTGAGTGTCATCCAGGCCTCATGAGGCGGCTTGCCGGCCATGGCCAACAAGCGCGGGCTCTATAGGCAGGGCTTCGACTATTGGGCAGGCAGCGCTAGGCGCTGGCCGGCCATCAGTAGCACCAGGCGCGCCAGGCCTGTCCAGGGAGAACCTTGCGCCTGGCCCTTGATCTGGGCGTCGATACGCTGGGCGTCCTGCAGCAGCTGCGACCAGCGCTGGGCGGGTAACCGCTGCAGGGCCTTGCTAACCAAGGGGCGGCGTTTGTCCCAGATGGGTGGGCGTGCCTGGCTGAAGGCCTTGTCCAGGGGAACGCCCTGGCTGAACTGCTGGGCCAGGCCCGCCAGTTGCCGCAGTTCACGGGCCAGGGCCCAGAGGATCACCGGGGGCTCCACGCCTTCGCCGCGCAGGCCTTCGAGCATGCGCAAGGCATGGGCGGCTTCACCCTTGAGAATGGCGTCGACCAGCCCGAAGACATCGAAGCGCGCGCTGTCCGCCACCGCGGCCTGGACCGTTTCCAGGGTGATGACGTTGCCCTCGGCCAGCAGCTTGAGCTTTTCGATTTCCTGCGCGGCCGCGAGCAAGTTGCCCTCCACGCGCGCAGCAATCAGGTCCACGGCGTCACGCTGGGCACTCAGGCCTGCCTGTTGCAACCGCTGATTGATCCATTGGGGCAACTGATGCGCGTCCACGGGCCATATCTGGATGAACTGGCAATGATCACCCTCGACCAGTGCCTTGCCCCATTTGGTCTTCTGCGCGCTGGCATCGAGCTTTGGCAAGCTGATCAGCAGCAGCGTGTCTTCGGCAGGGCGGGCGCAGTATTCCAGCAACGCGGCAGCGCCCTTGTCACCCGGCTTGCCCGAGGGCAGGCGCAGTTCCAGCAGGCGTCGCTGGGCGAAAAGCGACAGGCTCGCACCCGCTTGCAGCAGGGTGCCCCAATCGAAGTTGGCATCGGCACTGAATACCTGGCGCTCGTCGAAACCTTGCTGGCGGGCGGCGCTGCGGATGGCGTCGGCCGCTTCCTGGCACAGCAACGGGTCATCGCCGCTGACCACGTAGACGGGCGCGAGTGAGCCTTGCAGGTGTTTGGTGAGTTGAGCGGGGGCGAGTTTCATGGCATCGGGGGCAGGGCGCCAGACAGCGCCCTGCACGGGCTCAGTTGCCCGGCACTTCCAGCGGCGACTGCTGCGGTGTCTCGGCCTGCTGGCGACGCGCGGCTTCCAGCGCATCCGCTTCGGCCTTGGCACGCTCATCGGCCTTGCGCTGCAATTCATCGAGCTGGGCAGGGGTGAGGTTTTGCAGGCGCACGATCATGGCATTGACCAAGTCGCGGCGCATCTCGTCACGGGCGCGTTTGGCATCCTGCTCGGAACCGGTGATGTTCGAGGCGTCACGCACATAGACCTTGCGCACTTCGACCTTGTCGCTGGTCAGCTCCAGGTTGTTCAGGCCCTGGATGCTGTAGTCCAGCTCGGTGGTGAGCTCGAATTCCGCCGTGCGGTTGCCGCTGTTGTAGGTAACGGCGCGCTGGCGCTCCTGTTCGTTGGTCAGCACCAGGCGGTAAGGTGCGCCTGCGTGGACGTTCACGCCGCTGCGCTCGAGCACTTCGCGCAGTTGAATCACGGTCGGGCCGTAAGCGTTGCGCGCGCTGACGTCCATCTCCTTGACGCTCATTTCGCTGGTGCCCGTGCCGCGCAGCTGGAACCCGCAGGCGCTGAGCATGACCGCCAGGCCAACTACCAGCAGATTGCGTTTGATCATGTTGTTGCTCCCTCGTGAGCCTGTTCCGCCCGTGCGCAGAGCTGCGAACGGGCGTTGCCATCAGTTGGCGACGATATTGACCAGTTTGCCCGGCACTACGATGACCTTGCGGATGGCCAGGCCATCGATGAAGCGCAGGACATTCTCGTTGCTGCGCGCGGCGGCTTCGACTTCTTCGCGGCTGGCTGCGGCTGGCATCTCGATCTGGCCACGCAGCTTGCCATTGACTTGCACCACCAGGGTCACGGTGTCCTGTACCAGCGCGGCTTCATCCACTGCAGGCCAGGCGGCATCGATGACGGCCTGGTCATGGCCCAGTTGCTTCCACAGCTCGTGGGAGATGTGCGGCGTGATCGGGGCCAGCAGCAGGGTGACGGCTTCGAGGCCTTCCTGCAGCAGGGCACGGTCCTGCGCGGTGGCCTGTGGCGCTTTTTCCAGCACGTTCATCACGGTCATCACCTGGGCGATGGCGGTGTTGAACTTGTGGTGCTGGCCTACATCGGTACTGGCTTGCTTGATGGCGGCGTGGATGGCGCGGCGGATCACTTTCTGCGCGTCATCCAGGGTTGCCACCTCCAGCTTGCCAGGCAAGCCCTGGGCAACGTGGGCCTGAGCCAGGCGCCAGACGCGGCGCAGGAAGCGGCTGGCGCCCTCCACACCTGAGTCGGACCACTCCAGGCTCATGTCGGGCGGCGAGGCGAACATCATGAACAGGCGGCAGGTATCGGCGCCGTACTGTTCGATCATCGACTGGGGATCGACGCCGTTGTTCTTGGACTTGGACATCTTTTCGGTGCCGCCGATTTCAACCGGCAGGCCATCGGTCTTCAGGCGCGCGCCGACGATCTTGGCCTTGGCATCGCGCTCGACTTCGACATCGGCCGGGTTGAACCAGTCCTTGCCGCCGTTGCTGGCGACGCGGTAGTAGGTTTCGGCCACGACCATGCCCTGGGTCAGCAGGTTCTTGAACGGCTCGTTCGAGGTCACCAAGCCTTCGTCACGCATCAGCTTGTGGAAGAAGCGCGCATACAGAAGGTGCAGGATGGCGTGTTCGATGCCGCCGATGTACTGGTCGACCGGCAGCCAGTGGTTGGCCGCTTTCGGGTCTACCATGCCGCCTTCGTAGTTGGGCGAGGCGTAGCGCGCGAAGTACCACGAGGACTCGACGAAGGTGTCCATGGTGTCGGTTTCGCGCTTGGCCGCAGCGCCGCACTTGGGGCAGCTGCATTCGTAGAATTCGGGCATGCGCGCCAGCGGCGAGCCTGCACCGTCCGGTACCACGTTTTCGGGCAGGGTAACCGGCAACTGGTCTTCCGGCACCGGCACATCGCCGCAAGACGGGCAGTGGATGATCGGAATCGGGCAGCCCCAGTAACGCTGGCGGCTGATGCCCCAGTCGCGCAGGCGGAACTGGGTGCGGGACTTGCCCAGGTCCTTGCGCACCAGCGCCGCTTCGATGGCGTCGAAGGCGCCGGCGAAATCCAGGCCGTCGAATTCGCCGGAATTGATCAGCTGGCCATGCTCGCCATAGGCGGCCTGCCACTGGGCACCGACCTCGTCACCGGCACTGGTACGCACCACGGCCTTGACCGGCAGGTCGTACTTGCGGGCGAACTCGAAATCGCGTTCGTCGTGGGCTGGCACAGCCATGACTGCACCGTCGCCGTAGTGCATCAGCACGTAGTTGGCGACCCATACCGGCAGCTTCTCACCGGTGAGCGGGTGCTCGACCAGCAGGGAAGTGGCCATGCCCTTCTTTTCCTGGGTGGCCATGTCCGCTTCGGCCACGCTGCCGCCCTTGCATTCGTCGATGAAGGCTTGCAGCGCCGGGTTGCCCTGGGCCGCCTGGGTGGCCAGCGGGTGCTCGGCGGCGACTGCCACGTAGGTAGCGCCCATCAGCGTGTCCGGGCGGGTGGTGAAGACTTTCAGCGTGCCGGTGTGGCCAATGCTGGCCTGATCGTACGGGAACTGCACTTCCATGCCGCGGGACTTGCCGATCCAGTTGCGCTGCATGGTCTTGACCTGCTCAGGCCAGCCCGGCAGCTCGTCGAGGCTTTCCAGCAGCTCGTCGGCATAGTCGGTGATGCGGAAGTAGTACATCGGGATTTCGCGCTTTTCAATCAGCGCGCCGGAGCGCCAGCCGCGCCCGTCGATGACCTGTTCGTTGGCCAGCACGGTCTGGTCAGCCGGGTCCCAGTTAACGGTGCCGTTCTTGCGATAGATGATGCCCTTCTCGAACAGGCGGGTGAACAGCCACTGCTCCCAACGGTAGTAGTCGGGCTTGCAGGTGGTGACCTCGCGGGCCCAGTCGATGGCAAGGCCCAGGCTCTTGAGCTGGGTCTTCATGTAGTCGATGTTTTCGTAGGTCCACTTGGCCGGGGCGACGTTGTTCTTCATCGCCGCGTTTTCGGCAGGCATGCCGAAAGCGTCCCAGCCCATTGGCTGCAGGACGTTCTTGCCCAGCATGCGCTGGTAGCGGGCAATCACGTCGCCGATGGTGTAGTTGCGCACGTGGCCCATGTGTAGCTTGCCGCTCGGGTACGGGAACATCGACAGGCAGTAGTACGTGTCCTTGCCTGGCTGTTCGGTAACAGCGAACGATTGTTGCTCGTCCCAGAATGTCTGGGCGGCGGCTTCGATATCACGGGGCGTGTATTGTTCGTGCATGGCTACTTTTGGCTGAGAGAGAGGAGACCTTTCCAGGCAGCGAACCTCGCTGCGTCCGGCACTCCGGTGTCATCGGGAGTGAACGCCGTAGCATACAGCAGCGCCGCGCATCGTGGGAAACGTTCGTTGCGAATGGCCGCTGGTCGCAGCGTCGGGCTGCTTTTCGCAACGACGCTAAGCTCTCGGGTGGGGGAGATAATCGTTATCTTCAATGAGGTGAACGAATGGGAGAGTCGCAGCTACCTGCAGGAAAACCAGAACTCTATGAGCGCCTGATCGATAGGCTCGGGCTTGCCCTGGATACAGCCAGAACGTCCATGCGGCTTCGGGACGAGGCGCCAGCCGAGTTGGAGTTGCGTGGTTTGAGCCGCGCCGAGTTCGAGGTGATCAAAACTTATCTGGATACCTTCCAGAAACGCGCCGACGAGGCTGCAAACCTCAGGCCGCAAGCTGAACCTGCGTCGGCCAGGATCATCTGGCTCAAGGACATCAAGCGCACAGTGCGCACGCCACGCCCACGCAAGGCCTCCCGCCGCTAGGGGTTTGCGCGGCGCCTTTCAAGGGTTTGCACAGTAATCCGACCTTGATCGACGCCGGCCATGTTGTTGGCCGGCGCCGATGCTTTTAGTCTGCACACCTTCGAAGGAGGTGTGCATGCCCATTCGGTATTTCATCAAACAGTGGTTGTTACCCCCAGGCGTGCTGTTTCTCCTGCTGCTTGCAGCCTGGTGGCTGCGCAGGCGTCGCCCCCGGCTGGCCGCTGTGTGCTTTGTGGCAGGGCTAGGCGGGCTGTGGATGACCAGCTTGCCGGTGGCCGTTCAGTACCTGGCAAGAGCCCTGGAGACGGAGCCTGCGCTAGCCGGGCAGGACTGGGCTGGCCTCAAGCAGCGGGCCGATGCCATCGTCGTGCTGGGCGCAGGGCGTGAACGGGGCGACCCTGCCTGGGCGGGTGTCGACCAGCCGACGCCCACGGCCTTGGAGCGGCTGCGCTTTGCCGCTCGCCTGGCCAAGGCGTCCGGGCTACCGGTGCTGACCAGCGGCGGGCTGCACTACGGCACACCACCCAGCGAGGCGCAGCTGATGGCCGACAGCCTGCATGACGACTTCGGCATTGAGGTGAAGTGGTTGGAGCAGGCGAGCCGCACCACCTGGGAAAATGCCCAGCACTCGGCGAGTGTGCTTGAGCCGTTGGGGATACGCCGCGTCGTGGTGGTGACCCAGGCCTGGCACATGCAGCGCTCACGCTGGAGCTTCGAGCAGGCAGGTTTCGAAGTGGTACCCGCGCCAGTCGGCTTCCTCGGCCGTGATCCGGCGCGGCCATTCGGTGGTTGGCTGCCGGAAAGCCGGGCCATGTGGCAGAGCGGGCAGTTGCTCAATGAGGTGGCTGGGCTGGTGGGGTATCGGTTGTTCTACTGAAAGGGCTGAGCAACAGCCCCTTGGAACGTCAACTTCAAAGCCCCGTCACACTGCCCTGGCCACACGCCCGGCCATCAACGCCCAGACCAGCAGCAACCCACAAACGATTGCAAGCGGCCAGGAACGCCATTGCAGATAAGGCGTCAGCTGCTGCATCGGCACCACCTCGCCGTACATCACTGCCTGCTGGAACTGAGGCACTTGGGTCGTGATGCGCCCGAACGGGTCGATCAAGGCCGTCACGCCATTGTTGGTGGCCCGGATCATCCAGCGGCCGGCTTCAAGCGCACGCATCTGGGCCATCTGCAAGTGCTGCAGCGGGCCTATGGAAGTGCCGAACCAGGTGTCGTTGCTGATGGTCAGCAGCAAGTCGCTACGTGCCGCCAGGCCGGCGGCAAACTCGGGGTAGACCACCTCGTAGCAGATATAAGGCGCGATCTGATAACCCTTGGCCTGGAGCAGCGGTTGGTCCTCAGGGCCCCGGGCGAAATCCGACATGGGCAGGTTGAAGAACTCGATCAGCCCCCGCAGCATGTCCTGCAGCGGGACATATTCACCAAAGGGCACCAGCTTCTGCTTGAGGTAGGTGCCGTCGCCTTCGCCCGTGACGGTGATGCCGTTGAAGTAGCGACGCTGACGGTGCACCACCTCGCGAACCGGCACGCCGGTGATCAGGGCCGAATGCCGGTCTGCGGCGAAGCGCCCCATGATGTCGATATACCCTTGCGCCTGGTCCTTGAGCACAGGTACCGCCGTTTCCGGCCAGATCAACAAGTCCGCAGGTTTTGAACTGAAGCTCAGGTCGCGGTACAGGGCCAACTGGGCGTCGATATGCGCCGGGTCCCACTTCACGTCCTGTTCGACGTTGCCCTGAATGGCAGCGACCTTGAGTGGGTCGCCTGCCGGAGTAGTCCAGGCATGCCCTTTGAGTGCCAATCCTACCGCCCAGGGAGTGAGCAGCAGCACGCAGGCGATGGCAAGAAAGCCCGGACGGGTACGCAAACGGTTGAGGTTGCACAGCAGCGCAGCCGTCAGCGCCAACGCAAACGACACCAGCCACACCCCGCCCAGAGGCGCCAGGCCGGCCAGCGGGCCGTCCAGCTGACTGTAGCCTGCGTACAACCACGGGAAGCCGGTGAGGAACCAGCCGCGAAACGCCTCTTGCGCCACCCACAGGGCAGCAAAGCCCAGGGCATCGGCAAGCGGCGCCTCGTTGCGCCGCAACCAGCGTGCCCACAACCAGGTGGGCAGCGCAAAGAACCAGGCCAAGGCCGCAAAGAACGCAACCAGCAGCGCGATGGCCAACAGCGGCGAGGCGCCGCCGTAGTTCGTCATGCTGACGTAGATCCACCAGGTGCCGGCGCCGTAGAGGCCGAAGCCGAACCACCAGCCACGCCACAAGGCCTGGCGCGGGCTAAGCTCGCGCAGGCCCAGGTAGAGCAGGGCGATGGACAGCAGCGCCAGTGGCCACAGATCGAATGGCGCCAGGGCCAGGAGGGTAGAAGCGCCGGCCGCCAGGGCCAGCAGGTTACCGGGCCAGCCGGGGCGGGTGATCCAGCGCATGTCGTTCCTTAACGGTTGATCGGGGTCAGGCGCAGCAGGTGTATCCGGCGGCTGTCGGCGTTGAGCACGCGGAATTTGTACGCGCCGATTTCGGTGGTTTCGTTGCGCTTGGGCAGATGGCCGAAGGCACTCATCACCAAACCGCCGACGGTGTCGAACTCATCGTCCGAAAACGCACTGTCGAAGGACTCGTTGAAGTGCTCGATCGGCGTCAGTGCCTTGACCAGGAAGTCGCCGTTGGGCAGCGGCTTGATGTAGCTGTCCTCTTCGACGTCGTGTTCGTCTTCGATATCGCCGACGATCTGTTCGAGCACATCCTCGATGGTCACCAGGCCAGCCACGCCGCCGTATTCATCGATGACGATGGCCATGTGGTTGTGGTTGGCGCGAAACTCGCGCAGCAGCACGTTCAGGCGCTTGGACTCGGGCACGAAAGTGGCCGGGCGCAGCAGCGTCTTGATGTCGAAGTTGTCGCCGTTCTCCTTGAGAATCAGCGGCAGCAGGTCCTTGGCGAGCAGGACACCGAGCACATCGTCATGGCTTTCGCCGATTACCGGGTAGCGCGAGTGCGCCGCGTCGATCACCGCCGGCAGGAACTCGCGAGGCGACTGGCCAGCCTTGATGCTGTTCATCTGCGAGCGCGGCACCATGATGTCACGCACTTGAAGGTCCGCCACCTGGATGGCACCTTCGACGATGGTCAGCGCCTCGCTGTCCAGCAGCTTGTTCTGATGTGCTTCGCGCAGCAGCTCCAGGAGCTCCTGGCGGTTTTTCGGCTCATGGGCAAAAGCCTGGGTCAGTTTACCCAGCCAGGACTTCTGCCCGTTGCTCGATCGATCTTCGCTCATGGCGGTTCTCGTGATCCTTGGTCTATCAGTGTGGGGTTGATTCGGTTTCGTCATCGGCGTATGGGTCCGGGTGACCCAGTTGCGCCAGCAATTCTCGTTCCAGGCTTTCCATCTCCTCGGCTTCCTCATCCTCGATGTGGTCGTAACCGAGCAGATGCAGGCAGCCGTGAATGACCAAGTGCGCCCAGTGCGCCGCCAGCGACTTGCCTTGCTCGGCCGCCTCGCGTTCGACCACCGCGACGCAGATCACCAGGTCGCCCAGCAAGGGGATGTCGAGCAAGTCGTCTGGCACGTCGGCCGGGAAGGACAACACGTTGGTCGCGTAGTCCTTGTGCCGATACGTGTGATTGAGCTCGCGCGCTTCCGCTTCGTCCACAAGACGAATGGTCATCTCCGAGTCGGCCTTGCGTTGCTGCAAGGCCAGCTCGCACCAGCGGCGAAAGTCGGCATCGACCGGGGCGACAGCCTGTGTCGCCCGTTGTATGTCCAGTTCAAGCATTTTTGCCGGGCGCCTCGGGAGTGGCCTGGCGGGCTTCGAAGCGGTCATAGGCCTCGACGATGCGCTGCACCAAGGGATGACGTACCACGTCCTTGGGTTGGAAGTGGGTGAAACTGATGCCCGGCACATCCCGCAGCACCTCGATCACATGCGCCAGGCCCGACTTGGTGCCCCGGGGCAGGTCGACCTGGGTGATGTCGCCGGTGATCACCGCCGTGGAGCCGAAGCCGATACGGGTGAGGAACATCTTCATCTGCTCGAGCGTGGTGTTCTGGCTTTCGTCGAGAATGATGAAACTGTTGTTCAGGGTGCGACCGCGCATGTAGGCAAGCGGCGCAATTTCGATGACTTGGCGCTCGATCAGCTTGGCCACGTGCTCGAAGCCCAGCATTTCATAAAGGGCATCGTAGAGCGGGCGCAGGTAAGGGTCGATCTTCTGTGCAAGGTCGCCAGGCAGGAACCCGAGCTTCTCGCCAGCTTCAACGGCCGGGCGCACCAGCAGGATGCGGCGAACCTGTTCACGTTCCAGCGCGTCGACAGCACACGCCACGGCCAGGTACGTCTTGCCGGTACCGGCCGGGCCGATGCCGAAGTTGATGTCGTTGGCCAGGATCTCCTTGACGTAGCGCTGCTGGTTGGCGCCCCGTGGTCGGATATTGCCCTTGCGTGTGCGCAGCGAGACGCTGACCTCGTTCACCGCCGGGTTGTCGATGTGCTCGACGGCCGATTCCTGAAGGTACAGGTGCACGGTTTCCGGCGACAGCTCGGTAGCCTGGGTCTCGCGGTAGAGACGGCGCAGCAGTTGCTCGGCAGCATGGGTGGTCTTGGATTCGCCGATCAGTTCGAACTGATTGCCGCGGTTGCGGATCTCGATGGCAAGGCGTTGTTCGATCAAGCGCAGGTGCTCGTCGAACTGGCCACACAAGTTGGCGAAACGGTGGGCCTCGAAAGGTTCGAGGATGAAACGATGGGGTTCGATGGGTGCGTTCAAGGTCGTTTTTAGCCGCCCGACGGCAATGAGTGTGAGCTCAAGAATAACCCTTGAATGGCAGTGGCGAAAGTCCTGATGGGCTCAACGGCATTCTGCAAGCAAAGCCTAGGGCAGCGGGGAGAACGGCGAGCGACCCTCGGCGTTCTGCAGCTCGAGCAGGTACTTGCGGAAGATCTGGCCGAGCACCTGCGTCGCATGCTCCAGGTCGTCCCTGGGCATCTGTTCGGTGACTTCGTCCGCCATGTCCAGGGCATCTTCAGCGCCGTTGACTGCCGCCATCTTCAACAGGATGTAGGCCTGCACGTTGTTGGCCTTGACCCCTTCGCCGCGGAAAAACATCGACCCAAGGCGGTACTGGGCCTCGGCATGGCCTTGCAGGGACGCTTTCTGGTACCAGTCCAGTGCCTTGTTGAGGTTTTTCGGCGCTTGCGCATAGAAGTACTCGCCCAGCTCGTACTGTGCCTGGGCATCGCCGGCATCGGCCACCTGTTCACAGGTTTTGAGTGCGCTGGCCAGGTCCTGCGGCTGCACGTTCAAGGTGCAGCGACCCGTCGTCGGGATGAGCAACGAGTTACCGCCCTCCGCCAGGGCCAGCAGGGGCTGGAGAAGCAACAGGCAGCCCAGGGTGAGGGCGCGGCCGGTGCGGTTCATGGGGATCGACTTACCTCTGCAAAGCTGCGGCCAATGTCTCTGGTGGCACATTATGGGATAAGCAGCGCCAACCTTACAAAGTTTTACTCGAATTTATGTCGGCGTGGCGAAACAGGCTGATGGCAGGACCCCTTCGTTACCTGTATGGCCTCATTGCACATGCGCCCGTTCCCATGGGGTATGCCCCTGGCGATGGCCGGTATACCCACCGTGATAGCGGGTACTACCAGCTACCAAGGTGGGAAGGCGCCGGGTTACTTCAGGGCTGCGAAGGCCTTTTCAGCCGCATCCAGGGTGATCTGCAGCTCTTTGTCGCCATGAACGATGGAGGTGAAGCCAGCCTCGAACGCGCTCGGCGCCAGGTACACGCCACCCTCGAGCATCAGGTGGAAGAACTGCTTGAAGCGACCGGCGTCACTGGCCATTACGTCATCGAAGGTGACGATGTCGTCGGCCCCGCTGAAGTACAGGCCGAACATGCCGCCAGCCTGAGTGGTCACGAACGGCACGCCGGCAGCATCGGCGCGCTGTTGCAGGCCGTCGAGCATGCGGCTGGTGTAGTCAGTCAGCTCGGCGTGGAAGCCCGGGCGGCTGATCAGCTTGAGCGTGGTCAGGCCGGCGGCCATGGCCAGCGGGTTGCCCGACAGCGTACCCGCCTGGTAGACCGGGCCCAGCGGGGCGATGCAGCCCATGATTTCGCGTTTGCCGCCGAAGCAGCCGACCGGCATGCCGCCGCCGACGATCTTGCCGAAGGTCGACAGGTCGGGGGTAATGCCGTAGTGCGCCTGCGCACCACCCAGCGAAACCCGGAAACCGGTCATCACTTCATCGAAGATCAACACCACCCCATGCTTGTCGCACTGCTCGCGCAGGCCTTCGAGGAAGCCCGGCGCCGGCGGTACGCAGTTCATGTTGCCGGCAACCGGCTCGACGATAATGCAGGCTACGGTTTGGCCCACTTCAGCCAGCGTCTTCTCGACGGCGGCGATGTCGTTGAAGGGCAGCGTCAGGGTGTGCTTGGCGAAGTCGGCGGGCACGCCGGCCGAGCTGGGCACGCCTTGGGTCAGCAGACCGGAACCGGCCTTGACCAACAGGCTGTCGGAGTGGCCATGGTAGCAGCCTTCGAACTTGATGATCGCGTCACGGCCGGTGTAGCCACGGGCCAGGCGGATGGCGCTCATGGTCGCTTCGGTACCCGAGCTGACCATGCGCACCATTTCCATGGAAGGCACCAGCGAGCACACCAGGTCTGCCATTTCGGTTTCCATGGCGGTCGGGGCGCCATAGGACAGCCCGTGTTCCAGCTGGCGACGTACCGAGTCCAGCACGTCAGGGTGGCCATGGCCCAGGATCATCGGGCCCCAGGAGCCCACGTAGTCGACGTAGCGCTTGTCATCTTCGTCGACGACGTAGGCGCCCTCGGCATGCTTGAAGAACAATGGGGTGCCGCCCACGCTCTTGAACGCGCGCACGGGCGAGTTCACACCACCGGGGATGTGTTTCTGGGCTTGGGCGAAAAGTGCTTCGGAACGGGACATGGAAAGTTCTCTCGAATCAGGATGCGAACAAGGCATTGAAGGCGCGGGCGCGGCGGGTGACTTCCTGCGCACTGTCGGCACCGAACAAGCCGTGGATCACCGCCAGCAGGTCGGCACCGTGGTGCACCAGTGCGGCGGCATTGTCGAGGGTGACCCCGCCGATGGCGGCGATCGGCAGGTTCACCTGGGCGCGAGCCTGCGCCAGAAGACGGACGTCGGCAGCCGGAGCGCCGGGTTTGGTGCTGGAGGTGAAAAAGCGGCCGAAGGCGACGTAGCTGGCGCCTTCGCGGGCTGCCTGGTCGGCCAGGTCGAGGCTGGCATGGCAGGTCGAGCCGATGATCGCCGCGCTGCCCAGCAGGGCGCGTGCAGGGGTCAGCGGCCCATCGGTTTGCCCCAGGTGTACGCCCACGCCAAGGTGCCTGGCCAGTTGGGCATCGTCGTTGATGAGCAGCTGAGTGCCATAGCGCTCGCACAATTGCTGGAGTGCCTGCGCTTCACGCAAGCGCCGCGCGGCGTCATCGCTTTTGTCCCGGTACTGCAGAAGGCATACACCCCCTTCGAGCGCTGCCTCCACATGAGACAGGAATCGGCCGGCCAGCAGTTGGCTGTCGGTGATGGCATACAGGCCGCGTAGGGTCATCGAGCACCTCGAGTCAGGAGCAGAAATCCAGAGGCAGGCGCCGAGGCACGAACTGGCCCCGTCCCAACTGCTCCGCATCGCGCAGGGTGCGCCAGGTGTAGTCCAGGGCGGTGCGCACGGCGCTTTCCAGGTGCTCGCCCAAGGCCAGTCGACCCGCCAGGGCGCTGGCCAGGGTGCAGCCCGAACCGTGGTAGCTGCCCGGCAGGCGTTGGCAGGTCGAGGTGCTGCGGTGACCGTCGCGGCTGTACAGACGGTTGTGGATTTCGACCTCGTCGCCGTGTCCGCCGGTGATCAGCACGTGCGGGCAGAACTCCAGCAGCCTGGCAGCGCACTCGTCGGCGCTGCCTTCGGGCAACTCGGCAAGAATGCGGGCTTCGGGCAGGTTTGGCGTGGTGATGGTCGCCAGCGGCAACAGGCGTTCACGCAGGGCATAGCCTACTTCATCCTTGCCCAGGCGCCCGCCGCCGCCTGCGCGCAGCACCGGATCGCACACCAACGGCAGGTGCGGGTGCGCAGCCAGCAGCTCGGCCACGGTATCGACCATGTCGATCGAGCCGAGCATGCCCAGCTTGACCGCAGCCACCGTGGAGTCGGTGAGCACGGCATTGGCCTGGGCCAGCACCCACTCACGGTCGAGCACGCGGAAGTCGGAGACATTGACGGTATCCTGCACGGTCAGGGCGGTCACCGCGGGCGCGGCATGACAACCTTGTGCAAGCAGGGCTTCGATATCTGCCTGCAAGCCGGCGCCGCCACTGGGGTCGTGGCCGGAGAGACAGAGGACAACGGGGCGGGAGGCGTAGGTATTCATGGTCGGCGAGCTTACCACCAAACCTGTTTGTGCGGACCTTGCCCGTGCAGGTCGGTGGATTTTTTGGTGCGAGATGGGCAACGCTCAACGCCGCTTATGCCCGTGCCAGAGCGGTCCTGTGGGTTTTGTGCCGCCGCTCGATGCACCTAGAAGCTGTGCTAGAGTGCGCAGATAAATCGATAAACAGGTTCTGCAGGATTTCGTCGTCTCAAACGGAAAGGGGGCAACCGCGACGCGACCGGACAGGCCATGCTGGGGCTGTATGCGCTATTTGCTGATTATGCTCATGGGTTTGCTGCCCGCATTCGCCGAGGCGGTGGACATCACCGCGGCCACCCGTCACCTGCCTCTGGGCAAGGTCATGCAGGTCTACGAAGACCCGGACGGCAGCGCCAGCATCACGGAGGTCAGTGCGCCCGACTTCGCACAGCATTTTCTTTCCCACCCTGAAGACGTGCTCAATGCCGGGTTTTCCAAGTCGGTGTTCTGGCTCAAGCTCGAGCTGCACCCTGACGCGGAGCCGGGCATGCCCCGGCACTGGTTGCTGGAACTGGCCTACCCACCCCTCGACCACCTCGAGCTTTACCTGAAGGGCCCGGACGGGCGCTTTCACCTGGCCCAGCGCACCGGTGACGCACTGCCTTACTCAAGTCGGGAGGTTCGGCAGGACAATTACCTGTTCAACCTGCAATTGCCGCCTGGGCAGGTCACCACCGTCTTCCTGCGGCTGCATAGCCAGGGCTCGGTGCAGGCGCCGCTGGCCCTCTGGTCGCCCCAGGCCTACCTGGAAGCCCAGGCCACGCGCCTGTATGTGCTGGGGATGATCTACGGGGTGCTGTTGGTGATGCTGGTGTACAACCTGTTCCTGTACCTGAGCGTGCGGGACGTCAGCTACCTGTACTACATCCTCTACATCGCCTCCTTCGGTCTTTACCAGGTCTCGGTCAATGGCGCCGGCATCGCTTACCTGTGGCCCGACAGCCCATGGTGGGCCAATGCCTGCACACCGTTGTTCGTCGGCGCAGCTGCGCTGTTCGGCTCCCAGTTCGCCCGGCATTTTCTGCAACTTCGCCATCAAAGCCGCGGCTTCGACCGGTTGCTGCAGGCGCTGATGCTGGGCGGTGCCGTGGTGATGGTGCTGGCCGTGAGCGTACCCTATGGCGTGGCCATGCGCCTTGCCACCGCCTTGGCGCTCGTGTTCAGCCTGGGCGTTTTGTGTGCAGGGCTCAACGCCTGGCGGCGCGGGCTGCGCGTGGCGCGCTGGTTCATCATCGCCTGGACCGCGTTCCTGCTCGGGGGGCTGGTCAACACGCTGATGGTGCTGGGCTACCTGCCGAACATGTTCCTGACCATGTATGCCAGTCAATTGGGTGCTGCGCTGGAAGTGGCGTTGCTATCGCTGGCCCTGGCCGACCGCATCAAGACGCTGCGCGATGAGCAGGCCCGTACCCTGCGTGAAACGGGGCAGCAACTGGAGCTACTCAACCAGCAACTGGCCAACAGCAACCGGCTCAAAGACGAGTTTCTGGCCTGCGCCACCCATGAACTGCGCACCCCAATGAATGGCGTGATCGGTTCCCTGGAGTTGATGCATACCCTGCCGATGGACGCGGAAATGGCCCGCTTTCATCAGACAGCGGTGGGTTCGGCCCAGGGCATGATGAACATGGTCGACGCCATCCTGACCTTGTCCGAACTCCAGGCAGGGCGGCTGCGTGCGCAGCCAGCACCTTTCGACCTGCGGGCACTGCTGCACGGCGTGCGCGCTGGCTATGCCGGCCAGGCACTGGGCAAGGGCCTGTATTTAAGTGTGGACATCCCGGCGGACCTGCCCGACCGACTGGTGGGCGATGGGCCGAAACTTGCCCGCTGCCTGGGATGTCTGGTGGACAATGGCCTGAAATTCACCCATCAGGGTGGTGTGATGATCCAGGTTCGCGGACAGCGCAGGGGGCCTAATCAACTGGCCTTGACGTTTACCGTGAGCGACACGGGTATCGGTTTCGAAGACCTTGACCAGTCGATTCTTTACCAGCGGTTTTTCCAGGTGGATGGGTCCATGACCCGGCGCTACGGCGGGTTGGGCATTGGCCTTGCCATCTGCCGGCAGATGAGCGAATTGCTGGGGGCACGGCTGTCACATCAATCGGCGCCTGGGGTGGGCAGTCGGTTCGAGATGAGTGTGGAGTTGGCGATTTCGCAGGGGCAGGTGGCTGTGCAGGGGAGTGAGGGGCGGCGTTGGCGGTAAGCATCGGTAGGTTAGGACGATTTGCTGTTAGCTAAATGGGCAGTGCGATAACGTGGGCGTGCGACTCGGGGTATCAAAGAAAGTAAGAACCTATGATTAACCAGCCGAAGGCGACTGTGTTCAGCCATGAGGCGGCCACAATCCGCTTTCTCACGGATGGTGGAAATTGCTCATAGTCTTGTGCGTCAAGCATGCCTTGTCGAATACTTGATTTTGGATACTTTATGACCCCGGCGACCATGAATGTCACAAACATTCTCGCACGCAAAGTCTTTTCACCACAAAGGGTGACAATAAAGGGTAGGCACGCACTGCGCTGCAGGGCCTCGATCATGATTTTGTATTCTTTGGAGCCTGCGATACGCAGATCCATGGCGAGGCCGGTCAGTCCGAGAATAAAGGGAGTGGCAAGAAAAAGTAATTGAAGCTTGATGTCAAGGCTCTTAATCATCTTCCAAAGCCTCGAAAATTATGTCACCGAAATCTTCACCGAATTGCATACCTTCGAGGCTCCCCGCCAAAGCCCCTGCTCCGGTAATTGCAATGACGCATATCAACGCCTTCGGGCCAGCCCTCCAGCAAATTTTAGGGGACAGCTCCCTAGCTATCTTGGCACCCAACCAACTACCGCCTAGTCCACCCGAAAAATTACCAGCCTCAGTAAAGCGGATCCTTCTACACGCTTTCGTATTCCCCACCCGGCACGCATCGGCAATATTCATCGCTGATCCAATACCCCCGAGCGCAATACCCACTGCCCCTCCAGCCTTCAAATACTTGGCCATCCTTGCCAGTTTGTCCAAGTGAGTGGAATACCCCGGTATGTCCGTGGGCCCGCCTGCTTTGCTCCAGTGGTGCACCAGGCTTTTGGAAGAGATACCCAAGTCTCGGCGCAGTGTTGAGTAATCCCCAAGATTAAGCCGCTTATTGAGAAGGGTGGCCTTCAAACCGGCACTCAACTGATTGAACAGCTGCTGGCGCTGGGCGAAGAATTCCGGGTGGCGAAGGTGCCCGTGCTTGGCAAATTGCGCTTTGTGCAGGTCTTCGATTTTGCGCAAAAGGCTGGTGATCTCATCCAGTGACTTACCCGCCACTGTCTCGGCTACGCCCATGGCCAGACTGGTATCACCAAACAGCGCGGCTATCTCGGCCTGATGCTGCATCATGAAGCCGGCTTCCTCCTCTGTGAGGCCGGCCAATGCAGCGCGCGCCTGCTCCGCTGCACTCATAACCGACATCTCCTGCCGGGTACACATCGGGTACCTCGATTCTTCACCCACGACGAATATCTCGCCCGGTTTGAATCCGTTCCGGAAGGTTGGATTAAGCCGTTCCAATGCTGACCGAGACAGGTGCGCGTGGGGCGAACCGAGTTCTACCAGCACCTCTTCATACGACATGCTGCGCGGCACGATGTAGAAACCAGGTTCATTGCTGTGCTGAGCCGCTGAAGGCGCCGCGTCCCGGAACCGCTCCGGACTGATCGCCCTATTGCGTGCTTGAGGATGTCGCAGCGCGTCACTGACCGGTTCAGATGCAGGTGCCCTGAACGTTGCAGGTACTGCAGATCCGCCTGCAATTACGCGGTTGCTGCCTGTAGGGCACCCACACGCCACCAATGCGCCGTCAAGGACCGTAGGTATGCCGTCCTGCTTCCAACGGGGCTCGCCCTCCACCAGCGTGCCAGGTTGCCCGCAGCGGGGGCAGGGCGTGGTCTTGTCGCCTTGCAGCAGCCAGTTACGGCCATAGACGCGACCTCTGGATTGCCCGGCAATGCAAATGGCGCCGGTGGTGGTTTCATCGCTGTCCAGGCCTTGGTACCGACCCAGGATGCTGATGCGCATACTCATGGCTTGCCTGCTGTTCATGAAAGAACCCGCAACCTAGCAGGCGGTATCCACTTATGTGCGCTTGATTCAGCTTCTAGGAAGACTCCCACGGACTATTGGGAACCGGATTACAAGTTCTTGACGGCCTCATCTGTTCGGGCGCCGCACGAACACGCCGCTGGCGACCCTGATAATGCAGGTCTCAAAAGCGCCGCTCATCACGCACCCCTGCCTTTAGTCAGGAATGCCCCTTTGTCCACCGACCAGACAGTGCTTCACTGGGTATCTCACGCCTGCCCGGATTCAGGAGCGCCTCCATGAACCTGCACCAGTACGCTGAAACCCACGAGGTCACCAACCAGCCGCCACCGCTGGACGGAGTCAACCTGTACCGCCTGGACCTGCCGTTACAGGAGTGGTCCAGGCGCTTTGGTGCCGACTGGGCGCAGTCTCGGATCGATGCGTACGGCGCGCTGGCCGGTGGGCCGTTGATGCAGGCAGGCTTTCTGGCCAATGCGCACAAGCCGGTGTTCAGCAGCCATGATCGATACGGCCATCGCATCGATCTGGTCGAATTTCACCCCGCTTATCACCAATTAATGCGCACCGCCGTCGAGCATGGGCTGCCGTCGCTGCCCTGGGCCGAGCCGCGCCCGGGCGCCCATGTGGCCCGCGCGGCGATGACCTACCTGCACAGCCAGGCCGAGGCCGGGACGGGCTGCCCATTGACCATGACCTTCGCTGCGGTGCCGGCCCTGCGCCTGCAACCGGAGATCGCCCACTACTGGCTGCCCAAGGCGCTGTCGCGTGAATACGACCCGCGAAACGTCGGCGACCGGCACAAGGCCGGCGTCACGTTGGGCATGGCCATGACAGAGAAGCAGGGCGGCACGGACGTGCGCGCCAATACCACCCGTGCTTACCCCGTGGGCGCGACGGGGCCCGGCCAGGCCTACGAGCTGGTGGGTCACAAGTGGTTCTGCTCGGCGCCCATGTGCGATGCCTTCCTGGTCCTGGCCCAGACCGAGCGCGGCCTGAGCTGCTTCCTGCTGCCCCGCCACCGCCCGGACGACAGCCGCAACCAGTTCTACATCCAGCGCCTGAAGGACAAGTTGGGCAATGTCTCCAACGCTTCCAGCGAAGTGGAGTTTCGCGGTGCGCTGGCCTGGATGATCGGTGAGGAGGGCCGAGGCGTGCCGACCATCATCGAAATGGTGGCCATGACCCGTTTCGACTGCATGGTCGGCTCCAGTGCCCTGATGCGTCAGGCGCTGACCCAGGCCCTGCACCACTGTGCGCATCGGCAGGTGGCGGGCCGCCTGTTGTCCGAGCAGCCGCTGATGCAGAACGTGCTCGCCGATCTGGCGCTGGAAAGCGAAGCGGCATTGGCCCTGAGCCTGCGCATGGGCCACGCCCTCGAACAGCTCGACGACCCCCAGCAGGCGCATTTCGCGCGCTTGGTCACGGCGGTGGGCAAGTACTGGATCTGCAAGCGTGCCCCGGCCATGATCAACGAAGCGGCCGAGTGCCTGGGCGGGGCAGGGTATGTGGAGGACAGCATCCTGCCGCGGCTTTACCGCGAGGCGCCCGTTAACTCGACCTGGGAGGGTTCGGGCAATGTGCAGTGCCTGGATGTGCTGCGCGCCTTGTCCAAGGAGCCGGGTGTGCTGGAGGCGTTGTTCGCCGAACTGGGGGACGGGCACGGCGACAAGCGCCTGGCCACCTGCATCGTCAACCTGAAGGATGCGTTTCTCGATACCGGCGATATCCAGTACCGGGCGCGACAACTGACCGAGGCCATCGCCTTGGCCTTGCAGGCCAAGTTGCTGCTGGAGGCTGGTCATTCTGCGGTCAGCGATGCGTTCATCGCCAGTCGCCTCACAGGGACGGGGCGCACTTATGGCACGTTGCCGCGCGGTGTGGACGTACAGGCCGTGATGGCGCGGGCCATGGCCATCTGACAGGCCGGCCCTGTACGCCCCAGCTGCGCCTCCCTGCATCATCAAGGGGATGAATTTACCCAAGAAGGCAGGCAAGATGGTTCGCATGCATGTCCAGACAGGAAGCACAGTGTGAGCCACGCGTTTGAAGTCGTTGATACTCCCGAACAGGCCGTCGATCGTCTGGCGGCCTTGCATGAGCAGGCCACCGGTGCCCTGAGCCAGGCCCTCAAGCGTTACCTCAAGGACCGCACCGAGCCCGACGCCCAGGAGCGTGACCTGTTCCGCTACCCGGCGCTGCGCCTGACCTACCACAGCAATGGCGAGGTCGCTGCCACCACGCGGGCCTATGCCAAGGTCCAGGTGGCTGGCACCTACAGCGTCACCATCACCCAGCCGGCTGCTTTTCGCGGCTACCTGCTGGAGCAGTTGCGCCCGCTGATGCACGACTACACCGTCACCGTTGAAGTGGGGGTCAGCGAGCAGCCCATCCCGTATCCGTACGTGGTCGACCAGGGCGACGAGCTGGCCGGCAGCGGCATCACCGCCGCGCAGCTGGCGCGGGTGTTCCCCAGCACCGACCTGTCCTCGGCCACCGACAACATCGCCGATGGGCTCTACGACTGGGACAGCACCGATACCTTGCCCCTTGCCCTGTTCGATGCCGCGCGCGTGGACTTCTCGCTGCGGCGCCTGGTGCACTACACCGGCAGCGACTGGCGCCACGTGCAGCCCTGGATCCTGCTGACCAACTATCACCGTTACGTGGACCAGTTCATCAGCCATGGCCTTGAGCAGTTGCGCGATGATCCGCGTTTCGTGCGCATGGTGCTGCCGGGCAACGTCGTGATCGAAAAGAGCATGGACCACGGCGAGGCCCAGGCGCTGGTCGCCGGTGTGGTCTGGCACCGCTACCAGATGCCGGCCTACCACCTGATTGCAGGGGACGGCGACGGCATCACGCTGGTCAACATCGGCGTCGGCCCGTCCAATGCCAAGAACATCACCGACCACCTAGCAGTGCTGCGCCCGCATTGCTGGCTGATGATCGGGCACTGCGGCGGGCTGCGCCAGTCGCAGACCATTGGTGACTACGTGCTGGCCCACGCCTACATGCGCCGCGACGGCATCCTCGACCGCGTGGTGCCGCCGAACATTCCAATCCCGGCGCTGGCGGAGGTGCAACTGGCCCTGCAGGAAGCCGCCGCCCAGGTCACCGGCGAGCGGGGCGAGCAGCTCAAGAAGCGCCTGCGCACCGGTACCGTGCTGACCTACGACGACCGCAACTGGGAGCTGCGCTGGGCTCAGGAACGGCCCTTGATCAACTTGTCCCGCGCCGTTGCCGTGGACATGGAAAGCGGCACCATCGCAGCCCAGGGCTATCGCCTGCGGGTGCCGTACGGCACCTTGCTGTGCGTGTCCGACAAACCGCTGCACAGCGAGATCAAGCTGCCGGGCTCGGCCAACGCGTTCTACAACCGCGCGGTCAGCCAGCACCTGAAGATCGGTATTGCGGCGCTGGATCTGTTGCGCACCGAGCTCAATTCGCTGCACTCGCGTAAACTGCGCAGCTTCGACGAGCCGCCGTTCCGCTGAGGATCCATGTCACTGCCACCCCGTTCCAAGCCGCGCCGCCCCCAAGGGCGGCCTGCGCCTGGTGCTCATCGCCAGCCCAAGGCGCCACCCGCCGAGCCGCGGTTGATCCTGTTCAACAAACCCTTCGACGTGCTGACGCAGTTCAGCGACGGCGAGGGGCGGGCCACGCTCAAGGATTTCATCGACATCCCGGGCGTCTACCCCGCCGGCCGGCTGGACCGGGACAGTGAAGGCCTGCTGCTGTTGACCAACGACGGCGCCCTGCAGGCGCGTATTGCCGACCCCAAACACAAACTACCCAAGACCTACTGGGTGCAGGTCGAGGGCGAGCCCACCGAGGAGCAGCTGCGCCAGCTGCGCGAAGGCGTGCAGCTCAATGACGGGCCAACGCTGCCCGCCGAGGCCCGCAGCCTGGAAGAGCCCACGCTGTGGCCGCGCAACCCGCCGGTACGCTTTCGTAAAAGCGTCCCGACCCGTTGGCTTGAATTGGTGATTCGCGAGGGCCGCAATCGCCAGGTACGGCGCATGACCGCCGCTGTGGGCCTGCCCACCTTGCGCCTGGTGCGCGTGCGCATTGGCGATTGGGCACTCGATGGGCTGGAGCAGGGCTGCTGGCGCGAGGTGGCGCCGACCCTGCGGCGCTAGGCGTCATGGCCGGCGCGGACGTGAAGACCGCGCCGGCTACACCCCCTCGATGAACCCCACCACCACGCTCTTGATGATGAACGCCAGCACACCCAGGCCGAGCACGAAGAACAGGATCAGGGTGCCGAAACGCCCCGCCTGGGATTTTTTCGCCAGGTCCCAGACGATGAAGCCCATGAAGCCGATCAAGGCGGTCACCAAGATGATCATCATCCACTCTTCGAATACGGCAGGATCCATTGCAGTGCTCCAGGCGGGTTGAGGGGGGCAAGTATACGCGTGAGGTGGCAACCGATCAGCGAAGGTGGGTCAATGGAAGCTCGGTGCTGGCCAATACCTGGTTGAGCACGAAGCTTGAACGCACGCTGGTGACGCCCTCGATGCGCGTGAGGCTACCGAGCAGCAGCTTCTGGTAATGGTCCATGTCGGGCACGACGACCTTGAGCTGATAGTCGGCGTCCATCCCGGTCACCAGACTGCACTCCAGCACCTGGGGCAGATTGCGAATGGTGGCCTCGAAGGTTTCGAAGCGCTCGGGGGTGTGCCGGTCCATGCCGATGAGCACGTAGGCGGTCAGGCTCAAACCCAGCTTCTTGCGATCGAGCAAGGCCACCTGGCGGGAAATGTAGCCGTCGTCTTCGAGTTGCTTGACGCGGCGCGAGCAGGGTGAGGGTGAAAGGCCGATGCGTTCGGCCAGCTCCTGGTTGGAGATGCGCGCGTCGCGCTGCAATTCAGCCAGAATGCTCAGGTCGTATCGGTCCAGCTTGCTCATGAATCATGCCTTTTCTGTTCGGATTGCGGCGAATTATCAATCCAGGGTTAAAAATTGCGCAAGTGCTATTTATCTGAGCAATCTTCGCAATCCCGTGCCGGTGCGCGCCCGGTATCTTTATCACCAGAATCACTGCCCGGACATCAGTCCACGGCGATGCGCCCCAGACGGGCGCTCGCGGCCAAGCCATCCAACAGGATGGGCCAGGCCCCCGGGCTACGCACCTTCCAGAAGACGGTGTGAGGTGAGCCGGGGCCACAAGCGCCGAGCACGGACGACAATTGCTGAAGGGAGGCCCACATGGCCTCCCTTTTTTCATGGCTGAAATTTAATGGGCGGCGCGGTGGGGCGCGGTAGACTGGCGCAGTCAGCCGTTTTCCCGTCGAGAGGACTACCATGAAGTCGCACATCTGGCAGTGGGCAGGTGTTGGTTTGCTGGGCATGGGCATCAGCGTGGCAGCCCTGGCGGCCGGGCCCAACGACGGCCCAGGCGCGCTGCCCCCCGCCGCTACAGGGCCAGGTATCGAGGCAGGGCCTGCGCCTGGGCGTGCGCTCAAATCACGGGACGAAGTCGGGCAGACGCAGCCCCCACGGCCAGGGTTCTACCAGGATATTCCCCGCCGCCCCGGTGATGGCCCGCGGTGGCAGGGCCGCCCTGGTGGCCACGGTGAAGGCTGGGGCCCCGGCCCGCACTACCGGCCTGGCCAGACCGTGGACCGGTTCCCTGACCGCTTCTGGAAGGTGCCCTACCAAGGGCAGGACTATTTCTACTCGGGCGGGTACTGGTATCGCCCCTGGGAACGGGGTTACCAGGTCGTGGTGCCGCCCCCAGGTGCGCGAGTCAGCTACCTGCCGCCCTATGCGCACAAGTTCCGCGTGGACGGTGCGATGATGTACCTGGTCGCCGACACCTACTATCGGTACCTGGAAAACAGTCGCGAGTACGTGGTGGTCAATCCCCCAGAACCTGCGCTAGCAGCGGCGCCGGGGTATGACGTGGTGGCTTATCCGCGTTATGGGCAAGGGCAGGAACAGCAGGATCAGGATCGCTACCAGTGCCACCGCTGGGCGGTCAGCCAGTCGGGGTTCGATCCTGCCATGGCTGCCTATGCGCCGGCGCCTGCGGTTGCAAGTACCTACCAACGGGCGCTTGGCGCGTGCTTGTCCGGGCGGGGCTACAGCATCAACTGAAGGGCTACACCGGGTCGGCGTGCACCATTACATCGGCTTTGGGGTACTGATCGCGGATCACCTCCGAGGCCTGCACGCACAGGCCATGGGCGTGATGCAGCGGCAGTTGCCCAGGCAGCTCGATGTGCAACTGCACGAACCACTGGTTGCCCGATACCCGGGTGCGCAGGTCGTGCACGCCCAGCACGCCATCGATAGCCAGCACGCGGTTGGCCATGTCTTCACTGACATCCACGGGCAGCTCCTTGTCCATGAGAATCGCCGTGCTTTCGCGTGCGATCTGCAGGGCGCTCCACAGGATGTACAACGCGATGCCCAACCCGAACAGCGCATCGAGTTGCGGCCAGCCGAAGCGCGCCAGCAGCAATGCCAGCAAGATGCTGCCGTTGAGCAACAGGTCGGAGCGGTAGTGCAGGGAATCGGCGCGTACCGCCGTGGAGCCTGTGGCGCGGATGACCTTGCGTTGCAGGGCCAGCAGCGCGACGGTCAGCACCAACGACAACAGCATTACCCCGATACCGATGGCGGTATCGCCCAACGGCTGCGGGTTGCGCAGACGCTCCAACGCCTGCAAGGCGATCAGCACGGCACTGCCGCCGATGAACAGCGCCTGGGCGATACCGGCCAGGGCTTCTGCCTTGCCGTGCCCGAAGCGGTGGTCGTCATCGGCCGGGCGCAGGGCGTAGTGCACGGCCAGCAGGTTGAGGAAGGACGCCACGGCGTCCAGGGCCGAATCGGTCAACCCGGCCAGCAGGCTCACCGAGCCGCTCAACCACCACGCCAGCGCCTTGCTGACCACCAGGATGCTGGCCACCGCCAGGGAGGCGCGCGTGGCCAGGCGAAGCAACCGTTTGTGTTCGGCCGAGGTAGTCATGTCAGGCGGTTGTCCTTGGCATCAGGCGGCAGGCACCAGCCCTAGGCTGGCCAGTTGTTCAGCACTGCCGCGGTGCTGGATCAGGCGTGGGTCGTCCAGCGGCAGGCGTTGCCCCAGTTCGCTCTCCAGAATGGCCTGCAGCTTGAGGTTGTCCACGGTGCCATCGGCATTGACGGCGTCTTTCAGCTTGGCAGGGTCCACCTGCGCGGTTTGCCCTGGCGGGTAGTAGATGGCGCCGGTGGCGAAGTCGATACCGAAGGCGATCAGCCCGGGGATGATGTAGAACAACAGGCCAACGGCGTCCAGCACGGCGATCGCCGGGTCGACCTTGCCGTCGATCTGGCCGCGACGGTCTGGATAGAAGATAGAGCCGCAAGCCGTCAGTTGCGTCAGCAAGGTGCCCACGAGGGCAGCACCGATCAGGCGGGAAGCAATGCGCATGTAAATCTCCGGGCGTGGCGTTCGGCAGGCCAGGCAAGGCGCCTGAGCCCGCAGTTAAGACCATGATAGGACAACGTCGGTTCGCCGTTATACTCGCCTGCTTGTTCGAGGGCCACCATGATTTCATTACCTATAGACCTTGTACTGGCAGATCTGCGACAGGCCCTGGCCCGTCGCAATGAAGTGATCCTCGAAGCGCCCCCAGGTGCTGGCAAGACCACTCGGGTGCCCCTGGCGTTGTTGCATGAACCCTGGCTGGCCGGGCAAAAGATCCTGATGCTCGAACCTCGCCGACTGGCTGCGCGGGCGGCGGCGGAGCGTTTGGCCAGTGAGCTGGGTGAGCAGGTGGGTGAGACGGTCGGTTACCGCATTCGCCTTGAAAGCAAGGTAGGGCCGCGTACGCAGATCGAAGTGGTCACCGAAGGCATCCTGGCTCGCCGGCTTCAGGATGACCCGGCGCTGGAGGGTGTGGGGGTAGTCATCTTCGATGAGTACCACCTGCGCAACCTCGATTCTGACCTGGCGCTGGCGCTGTGCCTGAGCGCCCGTGAACTGCTGCGCGATGAACCCCCGCTCAAGCTGCTGCTGATGTCTGCAACGCTGGAGGGTGCTCGCCTTTCGAAGGTGCTGAACGATGCACCCGTGGTCACCAGCGAAGGCCGGATGTATCCCGTCTCGACGGTATGGGGCAGCCCCTATCAGCCGGGCGAGCGAATCGATGCGCGCATCACGGATACGTGCCTGGCTGCCATCGATGAACAACCTGGCAGCCTTCTGGTTTTCCTGCCGGGGCAGGCAGAGATTCGGCGGGTGGCAGAGGACCTCAAGGCGCTGCTCGGCAGCCGTCCAGAGGTGATCGTGTGCCCACTGTACGGTGACCTCGACCTGCAGGCGCAGCGTGCGGCGATAGACCCCGCACCCAAGGGGTCGCGCAAGATCGTATTGGCCACGAACATCGCCGAGACCAGCCTGACCATCGAAGGGGTGAGGGTGGTGGTGGACAGCGGCCTTGAACGAGTGCCCAGGTTCGACCCCCGCAGCGGCATGACCCGACTCGACACACAGCGCATTTCCAAAGCCAGCGCTACCCAGCGTGCGGGGCGGGCTGGGCGCCTGGAGCCCGGCGTCTGCTATCGGCTGTGGTCGCAGTCCCAGCACGAACAGATGGCCGGCTACAGCACCCCTGAAATCCTGCAGGCAGACTTGGCAGCCTTGGCGCTCCAGTTGGCCCGATGGGGTATGAAGCCGCAAGAGATGACCTGGCTCGACCAACCGCCAGCAGCGCCATTCGCTCAAGCCAGAGACTTGCTCAAGCGCCTGGGCGCCCTCGACGATGCTGGGCAGCTCACCCCACACGGTGCGGCCATGAGCGCGCTGCCAGCCCACCCCCGGATCGCCCACATGCTCATCAAGGGCAATGCGATGGGCCTGGATGACCTGGCATGCAACATCGCGGCACTGCTGGGCGAAAAGGACATTCTGCGTGGGGCCGGTGCTGACCTTCACACCCGGCTGAGTGCCCTGTCAGGGGAGCAACATTCACGTCGTAGCGGCGGTTCTCTCCAGCGGGTGAAGCAGTCGGCTCGGCAGTACCGATCCCTACTGCGTGGGAAGGCCTTCAGCCCTGTCAGCGAGCCCGATCACCCACGGTGGGTAGGGTGCCTTCTGGCGTTTGCCTACCCTGACCGAATCGGCCAGCAGAGGCATGCAAGTGCATCCGAATACCGTCTCTCCAACGGTCGTGCTGCGGTGTTCTCAGAGCCCGATGCGCTAACCAAGCATGAGTGGCTGGTGGTTGCCGACCTGGGTAGCCGGCAAGGGCAGCGTGAGGAGCGGATCTACCTGGCGAGTGACCTCGAGCCTGCTCTGTTCGATGACGAGCTGGCTGACCTTGTGAAGTCTGTCGATGAGGTTGACTGGGACGAAAGGGAAGGGGTGCTGAAGGCTGAGCGGCAGTTGAAGGTGGGGCAGCTGATCTTGTCGACGAAAGCGCTGCCGAGTCTTGATGAGCACACCCGTTCGCTTGCCCTGGTCAACCTGGTAAGGCGCAAGGGCATCGAGCTTCTGCCCTGGAACCCTGAACTGCGGCAGTGGCAGGCCCGAGTGGGTCTGTTGCGCCAGCTGGATATCGAGGGTGGGCAGGCACACAGCAAGTGGCCTGACCTGAGCGATGCCAACCTGCTGGACACGCTGGACCAGTGGCTCACGCCCTACCTGGGTAAAGTCACAAGGCTCAGCCACTTCAGCCAGCTGGACCTGCCCTCGATCATCAGAAACCTTCTGCCCTGGCCACTTCCACAGGAGCTGGACACCCAGGCACCCCAGGCGATCCAGGTGCCGTCCGGCTCGAATATCCGTATCGACTACTCGCAGCATCCGCCCATCTTGGCCGTGCGGCTTCAGGAGCTGTTTGGCCTGGCAGAAACCCCTCGTATTGCTCAGGGCAGGCAGCCGCTGGTGCTGCACTTGCTGTCGCCGGCTCGCAGGCCTGTGCAGGTCACCCAGGATCTGGCGAACTTCTGGCGCAGCACTTACGTGGAGGTGAAGAAGGATCTGAAGGGGCGATACCCGAAGCACTACTGGCCTGAAGACCCATTGGTGGCCGAAGCCACGGCTCGTGCCAAGCCAAGAGGGACGTAGGGGCGTGGGCGATTCAACCACGCTCCCAGCCTTTTACGTTCACCTCTTTTGCAAGCCTGGCTTTGCGTCGGAATTAACCGGCCATATTTGAAGTGCGTAGGCTTTGCCCTCTGCGTTAGAGAGACGACTTCTAGCAGACAGCCTTTTGAGGTTAACTGCCCCACTCAAGCACGCCGAGGCCATCTCCCTATGTCAATTATTGACAACCTGATTGCGTTCACTTTCGCAGCAACACTGTTAACCCTGACCCCCGGCCTCGACACAACTCTGATATTGAGAACGGCTACTGTAGAAGGAAAGCAGCAGGCCTTTCGCGCCGCGCTAGGCATCAACACAGGTTGCTTGCTGTGGGGCGCCGCTGTGGCGTTTGGGCTAGGCGCACTGATTGCTGTATCAGCGTTGGCGTTCAACGTTTTGAAATACTGTGGCGCCGCCTATCTAGCCTGGCTTGGGCTGAATATGCTTCTACGTCCGCGTCAATCATTGTCGCCTGTCGAGGCGGCAGTAAAGCCAAGCCATAACTGGTTCTTGAAGGGAATGACGGGAAATATCCTGAATCCCAAGATTGGTATTTTCTACGTATCCTTCTTGCCCCAATTCATCCCCCAAGGTCAGCCATTGGTTGCTTGGACGTTCGGTTTGGTCAGCATTCACGTGGCCATTGGGCTGCTATGGTCGATTATTCTGATCGCCGCCACCCAGCCATTGGCCGGGCTACTGCGTCGTGAGAAGGTCGTTGCCTGGATGGATCGTGCAACAGGTATGATCTTCGTTCTTTTTGCGGCGCGTCTCGCCTTTAGCAAACGTTGATGCCCTTGAGTAAGGCGCGGTCTATTGCCCGCAGGCTTACCATAAGACCCTAGTCATCCAATCCCAACATACCCAAGCCCGCGGGGCATACCTCCAAGCCCCGCCAGCCACACTGCCCGCCCATACTCAAGCTTCCTCGAAATGCATCTCTGGCGGCTGTTGGCGCAACCCACGAGTGATGACCAGCAGGTACAGACACCCCATGGCCAGCCAGGCCAAACCAAGGTAGATGGCCATGTGGTCCAGGCTTGCCATCAGCCACAGGTCCGCCACCAGCCCAATCAAGGGGAAGGCCAGGTACACCGTTGCAGCCTTGAGCCCGCGCTCGCCCTGGGCGATCCAGTAGTGAAAGACCACCGACAGGTTGACCAGGCTGAACGCCAGGAAAGCGCCGAAGTTGATGAACGAGGTGGAGGTCGTCACGTCCATGCGCAAGGCCAGCAGCGCGACTACGCCACACAGGACGATGCTGATGACCGGTGTGCCGAACCGTGCACTCAGTCGCCCGAACCAACGCTTGGGCAATACACCGTCGCGGCCCATGGCGAACAGCAGGCGCGAGGCGCTGGCTTGTGCCGAAAGCCCTGAGGTGAATTGCCCCACGATCAGGCCGATCAGGAAGAAACTGACGAAAATGTCCCCACCAATGGCCTTCGCGATTTCGTAGGCAGCCGAGTCCGGGTTGCTGAAGGTCGCACCAGGGTGGGCGAGTTGGACGAAGTAGCTGGCCACGATGAAGATGAAGCCGCCCAGCAGGGTGATCAGGAGGATGGCGCGAGGGATGGTCTTGCGCGGTTCATGGGTTTCTTCGGTCAAGGTGCTGACCGCATCGAAGCCCAGGAACGAATAACAGGCGATTGCGGCGCCACTCATGATCAAAGGCAGTTGGAAACCGTCCTGATGAAAGGGTGCCAGCGACCACAACGGCTGGTTCAGCTCGCCGGTGGCGTAGTGCACGGCCAGGCCCACGAAGGCTGCTAGTACCAGGAACTGCAGCAGCATCAGTACGCCATTGACGGTCTTGGCCAGTTGCAGGCCGATGATGTTGATGGCCGTGGTGACGGCAATGAAGGCCAGCACCCACACTGGCTGCGGCACCGCCGGGAAGGCCGAATGCAGGTAGGCCGCGCCGATCAGCCAGATCGCCATGGGCAGGAACAGGTAGTCCAGCAGCACCGCCCAACCGGCCAGAAAACCCAGCTTGGGGCTGATGGACTTGCGCACGTAGGTGTAGGCCGAGCAGGCGACGGGGAAGGCCTTGGCCATCTTGCCGTAGCTCAGGGCGGTGAACAGCATGGCGATGGAGGCGGCCAGGTAAGCCGAGGGCACAGCGCCCTGGGTGGTGTCGGCAAGGATGCCGAAGGTGCCCAGCACAATGATGGGGGTCATGTAGGCGATGCCGAACAGCGTCACCGCACCCAGCGACAGGGTACGTTTCAAGTGGGCCATGGTGTTACTCCGGATTGTGTTTTTTATGGAGTTCAGTGTCAGGGCCCGGCCAGGGCACTGGGCGCCAGCCGTGGCGCAAGGGTTCAGACGGTGGTCAGGATCAGTTCTCGCAAGCCGCCTGGGTGCTCGACCTGCTGGCCTGGCAGCTCGAAACGGCGCTCGGCCAGGTAGCTGTAGTCCTGGCGCGCTTGCCCGATCAGCGCCATGTCGAGGTCCAACTGCAGCCGGCAGGCGCTGCGCCCTGCCTCGCACAACAGTTGGCCGTAAGGGTCGACCACCGCGCTGCCGCCTGCAAACACCAGGTTGCCATCGCCCTGGCCGACGCGATTGACCATCACCGCATAGGCCTGGTTTTCCATGGCGCGGGCGCTGATAGCGGTGCGGTGCGTGGGGCCATACGGGTCCATGTTGCCGTTGGTCACCAGGATCAGCTCGGCCCCCAGCTGGCCCAGGGCGCGGGCGCTTTCGGGGAATTCGATGTCGAAGCAGATCAACAGCCCTACGCGCACCCCTTTGTACAGCGCCGTGGCGTAGCGATCGCCCGCCGTGAAGATGCCCTTGTCGGAGGCCCACAGGTGGGTCTTGCGGTACTTCAACGCGACACCGTCCGGGGTGATCAGCACGGTGGTGTTGTAGAAATGCCCGTCTTCGCCCGCTTCGGCAAGGCCGACCACGGCTGCCACACCCTTGTCGGTCACCGCTTGGGCGACGGCGGCAAGCGTCGGGCCGGTCAGGGGCTCGGCGATGGCCGCGATGTTGTCCTGCGTCGGAAAGCCCATCAGCTGGGTTTCCGGGAACACGATCAGGTCCACATCCGCTGCGGCGCGGTGGATCGCCTCCAGGGTGCGTTCCAGGTTGTAGGCGGTGTCGCCGTCGCGACCGGCCAGCTGGACGAGTTCTACTTTCATTGCAACTCCTGACTGCGCAGCCAAACGGCTGCCAGGTAATCGGCGCGGCGTAAAGCCAGCGCACTGCACCGGCTGAGATTACGTGCCTGCCACTTGCTGCGGCGGACGGTGATTGCCCGAGTATGCCGATGCCATCGGCGGCGGGGTAATTACGCCCTTGAGGTAACCCATAGGGGTTAGCCCTGTACAAATTCCTTCGATACTGGCTAGCGCTGCGCCGAAAACAGCACCGCAATGCCCATGCACTCCAGTACACTTTGCCTGCTCGGTTGTATTCACCCTGACCTGCATCTCACCTTTTGGTACAGAGCCCGGACATGAACCTTACACTTCAGGACATTGCCTGGCATCGGTCGGTCGGCCAGGTGATCGATGCGCTGGACCACCCCGGTTTCTGGCTGCGCCTGGTGCGGTTGCTGGAGCAATACGTGGCGTTCGACAGTTGGGTCGCGTTTCTTTTCAGCGAGCATCGCCCGCTGGTGTATGCCGAATCCCCCGGCAGTGATGGTGGGCTGGACCCGTTATTTCAGGATTACCTCAAGGGCCTTTACCTGCTGGACCCCTTCTACATCGCCAGCCGGGAGACGCCGGCAAGCGGCCTGGTGCAGCTGGCCGACGTGGCCCCTGAATGCTTCGAGCGCACCGACTATTACCAGCGTTATTTCCGCCTTAACGTTGTGGCCGATGAGGTGCAGTACAACGTGGCCCTGGATGCAGGGCGCACACTTTGCTTGTCGCTCGGTAGCCGCTCTCGCTTTGCGGGCGAGCAGATTGCGCTGCTGCACCTTCTGCAACCCTGGGTGCTGGCCACCATGCGCCAGCGCTTTCGGTTCGAGCACGATGTCGACGAAGTCACCCCGGCGCCTGCGTGGCAGAACCACCTGGCCGAGGGCTTTGGCCACCTTGAAACGCCGCTCACCGCCCGCGAACTGGAGGTGGGCCGCATGCTGCTCAGCGGCTGTTCCAGCAAGGAGATTGGCCGCAAACTCGCCATCTCCTCGGAAACTGTGCGGGTCCATCGCAAGCACATCTACCGCAAGCTGGGCATCAAGTCCCAGTCAGAGCTGTTTGCCTTGTTTCTCAAGGCTCAGCGCTAGCAGCTGGTAGCTGCGTTCACGTGCGCTGCTCAACCTCTAGCAGCATGAACAGCCGATACATGACCACCGTGCCGAACAATTGCAGGAAGCCTGCCAGGCTGTCCACGAGCAGTTGCACGCCAGGGGAAGGGTCGGGGATGGCCATCAGGATCAGGCCTTCGATCAGCCAGATCGACGCCAGCACGGCCAGCAGGCACACCAGAATGCGCAGGAAATGGCCAGTGGTCATGCGGGCGCTTTCACGCATCGCCTGCACCACGGGCAAGCCGCGCAGCACCAACAGGTATTCGCCGAACACCAGGTTGACCATGATCCACACCCCAGGGAACACGAACAAGGCCATGCCGGCCATGATCAGCAACGAGCTGATCAGCACCAGCAGCGTCAGCGCCGGCCAGAGCTGCACCGCACGGGCAAACAGGTCGCGCTTGGCGATGGCCTGGCCATTGCTGCGGGTATCGAGGTACAGGATCAGTGCTGCGCTGTACAGCGGGTAGCACAGCACGTAGATCAGCATGCCGTAGGCCGGCGAGGCCTGCTCGCCCAGCTGGCGATACAGCACCTGGGTCAGCACGGCTTCGAGCACCACCAGCGGCAGGCACAGTTGGGCAATACCGGCCAGGTGGCGGGTGAAGAAGTGGAAGGAGTCGCGCAAAACGCTCAGCGGATTCATGGGCTCAACATCGCATGGCAGTTGAAACAGGGGGTCTAACTCTAGCCCAAAGCGACCCTTGATCCGTTACTTGCTGAAAAAAGTTTCACCCCGCCGGTGATTGAATCAGCCGCGTCGACGCCCCATCTTTGAGCCTGTCCGTAGTCCCGCTACCCACGAGGTCGCCCCATGAATACCGAAGAACAATCCCTGATCGATGGCCTGTTCAGCCGCATCAAGCAGGCCGAAGACCCAAGCCAGCCCCGTGATGCGCAGGCCCAGGCCTGCATCGAGGCGCATGTGCGCCAGCAGCCGGCGGCCCCTTACTACATGGCCCAGGCGATCCTGGTGCAGGAAGCGGCCATCAAGCGCCTGGACGAACAGAACAAACAACTCGAAGCGGAACTCAAGCAGGCACGCGCCGAGGCCGAGGCTGCGCAGACCGGCGCCTCGCAGAACACAGGCGGCGGCGGTTTTCTGTCCAGCCTCTTCGGCGCTGGCGGGCGTAGCTCGGCGCCGGCACCTGCCTCTCAGCCCCAGCGTTCGGCCGCACCGTCCGCACCCGCCGGTGGCGGCTGGCGCGAACCCGCGGCACCTGGCTTCTCGCAGCCGCCGGCCCAGCAGCCGGGCTTTGGCGCAGCGCCCGCGCGCGGCGGCGCCAGCAGCTTCCTGGGCGGCGCCATGCAGACGGCTGCCGGTGTAGCCGGTGGTGTCTTGCTGGCCCAGGGCATCAGCAGCCTGTTCAACCACAACTCCCAGCCCGAAGAGGTGGTCGAGGTGATCAAGGAAGCGCCTGCGCAGGCCAGTGACAGCGGCGGCTGGAACGACCAGAACGAGCAGCAGCACGTGGCCGACAACGGCGGCTGGGGCAGCGACCAGGCCGGTTACAGTGACGCCGATTACGGCAGCGATGACGGGGGATTATTCTCCGACGACGATTCCTACGTCTGACGGCTCTGGCATACTGCTGGCCTTCGCGGGGCGCTGAACCCGCCCCCGATTCGGCCAGACGAGGTGCCAAGGTGAAAAAGATCGCGCTGTTCGCCGACGTGCAGAACCTCTATTACACCGTGCGCCAGGCCCACGGTTGCCATTTCAACTACACCGCCTTGTGGAACCAGGTCAGCCGCGAAGGCCAGATCGTCGAGGCGGTGGCCTATGCCATCGATCGGGGCGACAGCAAGCAGCAGCAGTTTCAGCAGATACTGCGCAACCTGGGTTTCGATGTGCGCCTCAAGCCCTTCATCCAGCGCAGCGATGGCTCGGCCAAGGGCGATTGGGATGTCGGCATCACCCTGGATGTGATCGATGCGGCCAGCCGCGTGGACCAGGTGGTATTGGCATCGGGTGACGGGGACTTCGACCTGCTGCTCGACCGCGTGATCCAGCGCCACGGCACCGAAGCGGTGGTCTATGGCGTACCTGGGCTGACGGCGATGTCGTTGATCCGCGCCGCCACCCGCTATGTGCCCATCGAGGGCCCGTTGTTGCTCAAGCACTAAGGTTTTTATGGAACGTATCGCTGTCATCGACTTTGAAACCACCGGCATTTCCCCAGGCACCGGTTGCCGCGCCACCGAGGTGGCCGTGGTGATGCTCGAGCGCGGGCAAATCGTCGAGCGTTATCAGAGCCTGATGAACGCGGGTGTGTCGGTGCCTGCTTTCGTGTCGGGCTTGACCGGCATCACCACCGCCATGGTGCGCAAGGCACCCCCGGTGGAGCAGGTGATGAACGAGGTGGCCGAGTTCGTGGGGGCAACGCCGCTGCTGGCCCACAACGCCGCTTTCGACCAGAAGTTCTGGGACTTCGAGCTGGGCCGCATCGGCCGCAGCCGCAGCCAGCCCTTCGCCTGCTCGCTGTTGCTGTCCCGGCGCCTGCTGCCGGCAGCCCCCAACCACAAGCTGGGCACACTGACCCGCTGGGCCGGGCTGCCCAACACTGGCACGGCCCACCGGGCCATGGCCGACGCGGAAATGGCCGCCAACCTGGTCCAGCACCTGGCCGGCGTACTGCGCCAGGACCATGGGGTGCAGCAGCCTTCCCACGACTTGTTCTGCCGCCTGCAGAAGACCCCCGCCGCCAAGGTGCGCGACGCGCTGGCAATCTATCGCTGAAGCGGGCAGCGCCTGGCGTCGCACGCCCCAGGTTGCAAGTGTGCTGCTGATCCAGCGCCCCACTGTAGGGTTGCCGCTGCGCTTCACGCCGTTAGACTGCGTCACCCGCAAAAGGATTTTCGACTCGACCATGTCCAGCACCCGCCGCTTCCCGCTTCTGCTAATCGGGGCCTTCGTGGCCCTGTATTTCGTATGGGGTTCAACCTACCTGTTTATCCGCATCGGTGTGGAAAGCTGGCCGCCCATGCTCATGGCCGGGGTCCGCTTTCTGATTGCCGGAGGGCTGTTGTACGGCTTCATGCGCTGGCGAGGGGCGCCATCGCCGTCCTGGCCGCAGTGGCGGGCAGCGGGGCTGGTGGGCTTCTTGCTGCTCAGCTGTGGCAACGGGGGCGTGACCATCGCCGAACATGCGGGCGTGGCGTCCGGCGTGGCAGCGCTGGCGGTGGCGACCGTGCCCTTGTTCACCCTGGTGTTTGGGCTGATGTTCGGTTACCGCAACTCGGCGCTCGAATGGGCGGGCATCGTCCTGGGCCTGACTGGCATCGGCCTGCTCAACCTGGGCTCCAACCTGCAGGCGAGCCCGCTTGGCGCGGCGCTGCTGATCTTCGCCGCCGCCTCGTGGGCGTTTGGGTCGGTGTGGAGCAAGCGCCTGCCCATGCCACCGGGCCCCATGGCCAGCGCCGCACAGATGCTGGTCGGCGGCACGGCATTGCTGCTGGGCAGCCTGCTGTCGGGTGAACGCATGACGCAGATGCCCACCGCTGCCGGCTGGGGCGCGCTGGCCTACCTGGTGTTCTTCGGCTCGATCCTGGCGTTCAGCGCCTACATGTACCTGCTCAAGCACGTTCGCCCGGCGGCCGCCACCAGCTATGCCTACGTCAACCCGGCCGTGGCGGTGCTGTTGGGCATCGTGTTCGCCGGCGAGCAGATCGGTGCCGAGGAGTGCGTTGCCATGGCCGTGATCATCGGCGCGGTAGTCCTGATCGGCCTGCCGCAGTGGCGCAAGGCGCGACCCGTCGCGTAGCCGCTCGACCGGGAAACCTGCAAGTGCACAGGGGGGATGCGGTAGACTTGCCGGCTTCGCTGAACCCCTGATGGTATTGCCATGAATTTCGCCAAACTCGGCCTGATCGAACCCTTGCTGCGCACCCTTGAGCAGCGCGATTACACCACCCCGACCCCGGTACAGGCCCAGGCCATCCCCGCCGTGCTGGCCGGCCGCGACCTGATGGCCGCCGCCCAGACCGGCACCGGCAAGACCGCAGGTTTTGCCCTGCCCGTGTTGCAACGCCTGGCGCTCGAAGGCGAGAAGGTCGCGGCCAACTCGATTCGTGCCCTGGTCCTGGTGCCCACCCGTGAACTGGCCGAGCAGGTGCATACCAACGTGCGCGAATACGCCGAGCACCTGCCGCTGAGTACCTATGCGGTGTATGGCGGGGTCAGCATCAACCCGCAGATGATGCGCCTGCGCCGCGGTGTGGACCTGCTGGTGGCGACCCCGGGCCGGCTGCTGGACCTGTATCGCCAGAACGCGATCAAGTTCAACCAGGTGCAGATTCTGGTGCTCGATGAAGCCGACCGCATGCTCGACCTGGGGTTTGCCGAGGAGCTGCAATCGGTCTATGCCGCGCTGCCCCGCAAACGCCAGACGCTGTTGTTCTCGGCGACGTTCTCGGACCAGATCCGCATGCTCGCAGGGCTCGCGCTCAACGACCCGCTCAGCATCGAAGTCAGCCCGCGCAATGCCACGGCCGCGAGCGTCAAGCAATGGCTGGTGACGGTGGACAAGAAGCGCAAGGTCGACCTGTTCTGCCACCTGTTGCGCAAGCAGCGCTGGAAACAGGTGCTGGTCTTCGCCAAGACCCGCAATGGCGTCGATCAGCTGGTCGAGCGTTTGCTGGCCGAAGGGGTCAAGGCCGACGGCATCCATGGTGACCGCCCGCAAGCGACGCGGCAACGGGCGCTGGACAGCTTCAAGGCACGCGAAGTGCAGGTGCTGGTGGCCACCGACGTGGCTGCGCGCGGGCTGGACATCGACGACCTGCCGCTGGTGGTCAACCTGGACCTGCCGATCGTGGCCGAAGACTATGTGCACCGTATCGGTCGCACCGGCCGTGCGGGCAACACGGGCGAGGCGATTTCGCTGGTGTGCGCCGACGAGGTGCAATTGCTGGCGGCCATCGAGGTACTGACCCGCCAGACGCTGGCGCGTCATGAAGAGCCTGATTTCATTCCTGATCACCGGGTACCGCTGACCGATGCCGGTGGTCAAGTGATAAAAAAGCCCAAGAAACCGAAGAAGCCCAAGGAAAACAGTGCCAAGCGCGGGCTGGGGCGGTGGATGGACAGTGACGAGGCAGGTACCGCGCCACCTGCGGTGAAGGCGGTGCGCAAGGTGCCTAGCTTCAATGGGGGGCCGCGCAAGCGCAAGCCTTGAGCGGGTTTGGACAGGTCTAGGGCAGGGCCCTGGTTGTTTGCGGGTGTCGTGCAGGGTTGCACAGCCGGCCCGGCGATTTGTCATACGGGGCTGAAACTCTGGGGCCACGCAGCGGCCCCCAACGGGCTTGAATACAGAACAGAAGACCTTCAGACCACAACGCAACCCCTCACCCCACCCAACCCCGCGATCAGCCCGGCGTCTTCCCCCGCCGCCCCACCCAAGCCGCCGCCGCCCGCCCGGCGCGCAGCCCGCTGGCGAAGCAGGCAGTCAGCAGGTACCCGCCTGTTGGCGCTTCCCAGTCCAGCATTTCGCCTGCACAGAACACCCCTGGCATGTGCTTTATCATCAGCCCCTCATCCAGGCTTTCGAAGCGGACCCCGCCGGCACTGCTGATCGCTTCGTCCAGGGGGCGAGTGCGCACCAGCGTGATCGGCAGGGCCTTGATCGCCCGAGCAAGGGAGGACGGGTCGGCGAAGGTTGCCGGGTCGGTCAGTTCACGCAGCAGCGCTGCCTTGACTCCGTCCAGGCCCAATTGCCCTTGCAAGTGCTTGGCCATGGACCGCGAGCCCCTCGGCCGTGCCAGCGCCTGGGCAATTTTGTCCACAGGCTTGTCCGGTAGCAGGTCCAGTACCAGCACACCGCTGCCACGCTGCTCGATGGCCGTGCGCACCTGCGCCGACCAGGCGTAGACCAGGCTGCCTTCCACACCCTGGGCGGTCAGGATGAATTCGCCTTTGCGCGGTGTGCTGCCGGGTACGCTCAACGCAATGTTCTTGACCGGCGCCCCTGCGAACTTGTCGGTGAGCACTGCGCTCCAGCCCGCCACCTCGAACCCGCAATTGCTCGGTCGTAGGGGTGAGATATCCACAGCCCGGTCGGCCAGGGTTGCTTGCCAGCGCCCATCAGACCCCAACCGCGCCCAACTGCCGCCACCCAGCGCCAGTACTACCACCGCAGGCCGGACCAGCCGCTCGCCCTGTGGATAAGCAATCCGCAGCGCGCCGTCCTCGCTCCAGCCCAGCCAGCGATGACGGTTGTGGATAACCACGCCGCTTTCACGCAGGCGCTTGAGCCACGCGCGCAAAAGCGGGGCGGCTTTCATGTCGGCGGGGAACACGCGGCCCGAGCTGCCTATGAACGTGGCAATGCCCAGCGCGTGAATCCACTGGCGCAAGGCGTTGGCATCAAAATCGCGCAGCAGCCCGTCAACCTCGCCCTGGCGCTCGGCATACCGCGCCGCAAAGGCAGGGTAGGGCTCGGAATGGGTGATGTTCATGCCACCCACGCCCGCCAGCAGAAACTTGCGACCTACTGAAGGCATGGCGTCGAACACTTCCACCGCAAGCCCGGCCTGTGCCAGGGCTTCAGCCGCCATCAGGCCGGCAGGGCCGCCCCCGATGACAGCGGCGACAGGAAGGGCGGGGTGACTTACTTCGGACATGATCGGCTGCAGGCTGTGGAAAAGACGCGCATTCTAACGCAGCACGCCTCCCACAAGCACTGATCAAAAAATGATCAATATCGCGCAAACAGCGCCATCAAAGGGCTACAGCCTGTTTCGCTCAGGTTATCCACAAGCGGTTCCACAGTCATTGTGCACAACGCAAGACTTTGGCTGCCGTGTGATGAAGCACACCGTGACGCTTGGCCAGTGCTTTGCGGTCCTTGCTGTAGCCGCCCCCGATCACACCCATGACCGGAATATCGCGCCCCAGGCACTGGCCGAGCACGCGCTCGTCACGTGCGGCCAGCCCTGCATCGGTGATTTGCAGATAACCCAGGGCATCGTCCTTGTGAACATCGACTCCGGCGTCGTACAGCACCAGGTCAGGCTGATAGAGCGGCAGCAGGTAATTGAGCGCCTCATCCACCACTTGCAGGTAAGCGTCGTCCCCCATGCCGCGTGGCAGGGGAATGTCCCAATCGCTTTGTGCCTTGCGGGCCGGGAAGTTCTGCTCGCAATGCAGGGAGACGGTAATGGCGTCGGGTGTGTCCTCAAGCATGCGCGCAGTCCCGTCTCCTTGATGGACATCGCAATCGAAAATCAGCACCCGATGCACGCGACCGGCTTCAAGCAGGTACCGGCTGATCACGGCCAGGTCATTGAAGATGCAGAAGCCGGCCGGGTGGTCGTAGTGGGCATGGTGAGTGCCCCCGGCCAGGTGGCAGGCCACCCCGTGTTGCAGGGCCATCTCGGCCGTCAACAACGACCCCCCGACCGCGCGTACGGTGCGCCGCGCCAGCGCTTCGCTCCACGGCAGGCCCAGGCGGCGCTGGTCCTCGCGCGACAGCTCGCCGTGCATGTAGCGCTCGATGTAATGGCGATCGTGGGCCAGCGCGAGAATGTCATTGGGGCAGATGTCGGGCCGCAGCAACGCCTGGTCAGTGGTCAACCCGCTGTCGATCAGGTGATCGTGCAGCAGACGAAACTTGTCCATCGGAAAACGATGGTCCGGCGGAAACTCAGGGCTGTAGTCTTCGTGGTAGATCAGCGGCAGCGACATGGGTTATCCACAGCAGGGAACAGCCTCGATCTTGCCATGAGTGGCCTACGGCTGTGGAAAACTTTGCTGGCGCCAACTCGAAGCCGGTGGCGGCCCATGCAGTGGGCACTTTCAACGTGCGGCACTGGCCAGCACGCGCTGCCATGCGGGCTCGTTCAAGCGCCCCAGAATGCGTGCCTTACCGTTGTCGTCCACGGAAACGAACAGGGCGCTGGCATAACCGCTGTCCCGTTCGCCGCCGGCAACGTTCTGCTGACGAGCGAACTGATCGACGCAGCCGCTATGGGTTACCAGCACCAAGTTGTGTTCGGTGCGTTTGGCGGCCAGCGCCTGGGCCGGGAAGCTGCCGTCGCACTGCCCGATCCATTCCCGCGTGGCGACCGGCTGCCCCAGAATGAAATGCGCCGTCTGCTGGGTGCGTACCTTCGGGCTGCTCAACAGGTCGGCATCGGCCAGCCCCAGATGCTTGAGACCTTCGCCCACGCGCCCGGCAGCCTGGCTGCCGGCCACCGTGATGCCCGCTGGGTCGTCCAGGCAAGGGCCTGGTGCGCTGTCGCAGCGCTCGGCATGGCGGATCATGACGATCACCGCACCGTTGGCCCAGGCCTGGAGCAGGCCGCTTTTGCTGAGTTGTTGCTGGCTACCAAGGTCCACGATGGAGGTTCTCGTCATAAACCAGGAGGTCGATGCCGCCACGGCCAGGCTCAGGCTCAAGGCGACGGTCACGGCGCGGCGCGGCAGCCATCGCTTGCGCGGTGAATGCAAGGCGTAGGGCGGCAGGGTGTTGCTCGACAGCATGGGTGGCTCCGACAAGAAAACCGCGCGCTGGGCGCGGCAGGGATGGCGGCATTTTGCTAACCCACGTGTTGCCAGCCGGTGAAGCGCATGTGAAAAATGCATTCGGCTACCCGTCACCCGGTGCCCCGCCGTGGCTGCGCCTACGCTGTACACTGCATCACGCCAAAACGGAGCGAACCCCATGACCCCCATTCTGGAACTGGAAAGCGCGCGGCTGATCCTGCGCCAATGGCAGGACGAGGATCTGCGCGAGTTCGCTGCCCTGTGCGCCGACCCCCAGGTCATGCGGTATTTCCCCGCGCCGCTCACACGTCTGGAAGCGGCTGCCTTGATCGGCCGCATCCGCGGGCATTTTCATGAGTACGGGTTTGGCCTGTGGGCGCTTGAGCGCAAGGACAGTGGCGCGTTCATCGGCATGACGGGCCTGCTCAACGTCAATTTCGACGCGCCCTTCGCCCCGGCGATCGAGATCGGCTGGCGCCTGGCACGCCGGCACTGGGGCCTGGGGTTTGCCAGTGAGGCGGCCTGGACGTGCTTGCGCTGTGCGTTCGCCCAGCTGCAGGTCGAGCAGGTGGTGTCCTTCACCAGTACCCTCAACCTGCCCTCGCAGAAGGTCATGCAAGCCATCGGCATGGAGCAGGACCTGGCAGGCAGCTTCGACCACCCGCGTGTCGCCCTCGGCCATTCCCTGCGCCCGCATGTGCTGTACCGGATCGATCGCTCGCGGTGGGAGCAGACCTTGCGGGCCGAGTGAACCGCCAGGGGGGCCAGCGGTGTCAAACCCTGTATCATTTGCGCTATTGGACGGTGCGGCTCATGCGTGGGCTGCGCCGGTTGAATCGAGCGCCGGCCCACGGCGCCTTGTGAGCACGCCTTGCGTCTACGGAGAACCCCGATGAGTCATGTGTTGGACGACCTGGTCGACCTGTTGAGCCTCGAAGCCATTGAAGAAAACCTGTTCCGCGGCCGCAGCCAGGACCTGGGTTTTCGCCAGCTGTATGGCGGCCAGGTGCTGGGCCAGTCCTTGTCGGCCGCCAGCCAGACGGTAGAGGATGCCCGCCATGTGCACTCGCTGCACGGCTACTTCCTGCGCCCGGGCGATGCCAGCCTGCCGGTGGTGTATTCGGTGGACCGCGTGCGCGACGGTGGCAGTTTCAGTACCCGCCGTGTCACGGCGATTCAGAAGGGCAAGACGATCTTTACCTGCAGCGCGTCGTTCCAATACGACGAAGAAGGGTTCACCCACCAGGCGCAGATGCCCGATGTAGTCGGCCCTGAAAACCTGCCCACCGAAGTGGAACTGGCCAGCGCCATGGCCGATCAGCTGCCTGAGCGCATCCGCGACAAGGTGCTGTGCGCCAAGCCCATCGAGATTCGCCCGGTGACCGAACGTGATCCGTTCAACCCCAAGCCCGGCGACCCGGTGAAATACGCCTGGTTCCGCGCCGATGGCAACCTGCCGGCCGTCCCTGCGCTGCACAAGTACATCCTGGCCTACGCCTCTGATTTCGGGCTGTTGACCACCTCGATGCTGCCCCATGGCAAGTCGGTCTGGCAGCGCGACATGCAGATCGCAAGCCTGGACCACTCCTTATGGTTCCACGGCAATCTGCGCGCCGATCAATGGCTGCTGTATGCCACCGACAGCCCTTGGGCAGGCAATGCCCGTGGCTTCTGCCGGGGCAGTATCTTCAACCAGGCCGGCCAGCTGGTTGCCTCGTCCAGCCAGGAAGGCCTGATTCGTCATCGCAAGGACTGGGCATGAACCTCGGCCAGGTGCGCCATTGGGTGTTCGACATGGACGGCACCCTGACCGTCGCCGCGCATGATTTTGCCGCTATCCGCGTGAAGCTGGGCATCCCGCCCAAGGACGACATCCTGGCGCACCTGGCGGCCTTGCCCGCCGACGAAGCCGCCGCCAAGCATGCCTGGCTGCTGGAGCACGAGCGTCATCTGGCGTTTGCCTCCAGAGCCGCCCAAGGGGCGGTGGAGTTGGTCCGTGAGCTGGCCAGCCGCGGTTGCCAGCTGGGCATCCTTACCCGCAATGCCCGCGAGCTGGCGCACATCACGCTCGAGGCCATTGGCCTTGCCGACTGTTTTCCGGTGGCGCACATTCTTGGGCGTGATGAAGCGCAGCCCAAGCCCAGCCCCGATGGGCTGCTCAAGATCGCCGGTGCCTGGGGCGTCGCGCCGCAGGCGATGGTGATGGTCGGCGACCACCGCTTCGACCTGGACTGCGGGCGAGCCGCCGGTGCGGGCACGGTACTCGTGAACCAGCCGCACGACGCCTGGCCGGGCCTTGCCGATCGACATGCGCCCGACTGCCATGCTTTGAAGCGTATGCTGGGCTGAACCGACGCTCGCCGGCCACTTTCCTTTTTACAGATGGAGCACTCGACCATGAGCAGCAAGGCGATTTACGTTCAACCCGGCGGCGGCTACGACAAGGTCGAGGTCGGCACCTGTGAAGCCACTGCCCCAGGCGTGGGTGAAATCACCGTGCGCTTGCATGCCAGCTCCCTCAATTACCATGACTTTGCCGTGGTCAGCGGCATGTGGGGCCCGGCCGAACGCCGCATCCCGATGGCCGACGGTGCTGGCGAGGTGGTAGCCGTGGGCAGCGGTGTCAGCGACTTTAAGGTCGGTGACAGCGTGGTCAGCACCTTCTTCCCTGACTGGCTGGATGGGCAGGCCAATGTCGAGGGCTTTGCCCGGGTGCCGGGCGATGGCCTGGACGGTTATGCCCGTGGCCATGTGACCGCGCTGGCCACGGCGTTCACTCTCGCGCCCAAGGGCTTCAGCCACGCCGAGGCGGCGACCTTGACCACTGCCGGGCTGACGGCCTGGCGCGCGCTGATGAGCGACGATCACCTCAAGCCCGGTGACACGGTGCTGGTGCAGGGCACCGGCGGGGTTTCGATCTTCGCCCTGCAGTTCGCCAAGCTGGCCGGCGCGTCGGTGATCGCCACTTCTTCCAGCGATGCCAAGCTCGAGCGGCTCAAAGCCTCGGGCGCCGACCACGTGATCAACTACACGCGCACGCCGGCCTGGGGCGAAAAGGTGCGTGAACTGACCGACAACCGTGGGGTGGACCATGTGATCGAAGTGGGCGGGCCCGCCACTTTGGAGCAGTCGATGATTGCCGCGCGCATTGGGGGCCATGTGTCGCTGATCGGTATTCTGACCGGTGTGGCGGGGCAACTGCCGCTGGTGCAGGCACTGGTGCGGCAGATCCGCTTGCAGGGTGTCCTGGTGGGCAGCCGTGCTCAGCAGCAAGCCATGGTCCGGGCCATCGAGGCTAACGGCCTGCGCCCGGTGGTGGATAAGCACTTCGAACTCGAACAGATCGTCGAGGCGTTTCGCTATCAGGAAAGCAACCGCCATTTCGGCAAGATCTGCCTGACCTGGTAACGCCTTGGGGTAACGGGATGTAATGGCTAGCGAGCAGGCCAATACATTCGCGCACATCGGGCGCACAGGTGGCTGGCTAGAATGCCCGGCTCCGTTGCGACTGATTCTCTCTTCAAGAGGACGCCCCGATGTGCCTGTTCCCCCGTTTGCGGCAGCGCCTGCTGCCGGCCTTGTTGCTGTTGGCGTCCTGCCTCGGCTTTACCCATACCGCCCACGCCCTGCAAGTCACCGATGTGCTGGGGCGTACCGTCGAGCTTGACCACGCCCCGCAGAGGATCGTGCTGGGCGAGGGGCGTTTGTTCTTCGCCCTGGCGCTGCTCGACCGGGACAACCCGTTCCAGCGCGTGGTGGGCTGGCAGAACGACATGCGCTTGCTGGACCCGCACACCTACGAGGTCTACGCCCAGCACTACCCGCAGATCGCCAAGCTGCCCTTGATCGGGCAGGCCTCCGAGCAGAGCGTGAGCGCCGAGCAGATCCTGTCGCTCAAGCCGGACCTGGCCATTTTCAGCATCGCCGGTGAAGGCCCGACCCAGCACAGCCCGGTGGCCGACTTGCTGGCCAAGGCCGGCGTGCCGGTGTTGTTCATCGATTTTCGCGTGCACCCCATGCGCAACACCCATGTCAGCATGCAGGCGCTGGGCACGCTGCTGGGCCGTGAACCGCAGGCGCAGCAGTACCTTGACCTGTACGACCGTCACCTGGAGCGGGTGCAAGCGGGCGTGGCCGGCATCAAGGACAGCGAGCGGCCCAAGGTGTTTCTGGAACTGCTGGCCGGGGTATGGCAAGCGCCCGGCCATACCACTGGCAAAAGCGGTTTGGGCAGTGTGGTCCAGGCGGTGGGTGGCCATAACATTGGCGCCGACGTGGTGCCCGGTGCGCTGGGCGATGTCAGCGTCGAGTACGTGCTGCAAGCCGACCCGGACGTCTACATCGCCACCGGCAACCGTGCCCCCGGCGTGCTGCTGGGTGCCGGGGTGTCCGAAAAAACGGCCCGGGACAGTTTGGCGAAGATCACGGCCCGCCCGGAATTCGCCCCCTTGCGCCCCATCCAGGCCGGCCAGGCCCATGGCTTGTGGCATGACTTCTACAACTCGCCGTTCAACATCCTGGCAATTGAAGCGATGGCGCGCTGGGTGCATCCAGAGCGGTTCAAGGCCATTGACCCGCAAGCGACCATGGCCGAGATCAACCGCATGCTCAAGGTAGGGCTGGACGGTCAGTACTGGGTCGACGCCCAGTGACCGCACAGGCGCTGCCAGGCGTGCAGCAGGCCGCCTGGCATTACCGTCGGCTGCTGTGGCGGCGTACCGGGCTGGTGGCCGGGCTGGCCGTGCTGTTGCTGGTTTCGGTCTTGAGCGACCTGGCCAGCGGTGCATCGGGCATGAGCTTGGGGCGACTGGTGCAAGGCCTGTTCGACCCGACCACCCTCAGCGCCACGGAGCGGGTGATTATCTGGAACGTTCGCCTGCCGTACGCGCTGATGGCCGTGCTGGTGGGCACGGCACTGTCGCTGGCAGGGGCCGAGATGCAGGCGATCCTCGACAACCCGCTGGCCAGCCCCTTCACCTTGGGAGTGTCCTCGTCAGCGGCACTGGGGGCTTCGCTTGCCATCGCCTACCCGCTCAGCGTCGCCTGGATGACGGCGGGTGTGCAGGTGACGGTGATGGCCTTCGTCTTCGCCTGCCTGTCGGTGGTGCTGTTGCAGGCCATGTCGCGGCTTCGCGGGGCGGGCGTGGAGAGCCTGGTGCTGTTCGGCATCGCCCTAGTGTTCAGCTGCAATGCCCTGGTGTCGCTGTTGCAACTGCTGGCCACCGAGGACGTGCTGCAGCAACTGGTGTTCTGGACCATGGGCAGCCTGGCCCGGGCCGATTGGAACAAGCTCGGCATGCTGGCGCTGGTCTTGGCGCTGGTGTTGCCGTTTTCGCTGCGCGCAGCACCTGCGATGACGCTGCTGCGCATGGGCGAGGACCGGGCGCGCAGCTTCGGCGTGGACACCCGGCGGCTGCGCTTTGCCTCGCTGCTGCGCATCAGCCTGTTGTCGGCAACCGCCGTGGCATTCGTCGGCACCATCGGCTTCGTCGGCCTGGTCGGGCCGCACATTGCGCGCCTGCTGGTCGGTGAAGACCAGCGGTTCCTGCTGCCGGCCAGCGCCCTGGTGGGCGCCCTGATGCTGTCGCTGTCCTCCATTGCCAGCAAGCTGATCATGCCAGGCGTGATTGTGCCGGTCGGCATCGTCACCGCCCTGGTGGGGGTGCCGATTTTCGTGACGCTGGTGTTCCGGCGGGGGAGAAAGCTGTGAGCCTGGTGATCGACAAGGTTTCGGTCGCCTACGGTGCGCGGCAGATCCTGCACGAGGTCAGCCTGCCGGCCTTGCCCGAAGGCAGCCTGGTGGCGCTGGTGGGGCCCAATGGAGCAGGCAAGTCCACGCTGCTCAGGGCCCTGGCAGGGCTCGAGCGCATGCGCGGCGGCCTGCGCCTGGATGGCCAGGACGTGACCCGGCTGGCCTTTGCCGACCGTTCGCGACGGCTGGCCTACATGCCCCAGCAGTTGCCCCCCGGCATTGCCCTCAGTGTGCTGGAAAGCATCATGGCGGCACTTCGCGTAGGCAGTGCGGACGATCTGCTGGGCCAGGCCTTTGCGGCCCTGCGCCAGCTGGGTATCGAGCATCTGGCCCAGTGCTCGCTGGACAGCTTGTCCGGCGGGCAGCGGCAATTGGTGGCGCTGGCCCAGTTGCTGGCGCGCAACCCGCAAGTGCTGCTGCTCGACGAGCCCACCAGCGCGCTGGACCTGCATTATCAATTGCGGGTCATGGACGCCGTGCGTGAGCGGGTGCAGGTGCATCGCCTGTTGGCGGTGGCGGTGCTGCACGACATCAACCTGGCCGCCAGCCATGCCGACTGGCTGGTGGTGCTGCGCGAGGGCAGGGTGGTGGCCAGTGGTACGCCGCAGGATGTATTGGTGCCTGACCTGCTAGCGCAGGTGTATGGCGTCCAGGCGCGGGTCGAGCGCTGCTCCCAGGGGCGGCTGCAGGTGCTGGTCGACCACGCACTGGCCTGATGCCCGCGCTGCCTGCTGGACAGGCAGCGGGTGCAACACACTCGAATGAAAAACCCAAGCGCCATTGGCGTGCATGGCGCGTTCGGATATGCCAATCGCGACATTTGTCGCTTGCACAAAAGCGCTGTCGTGATCGAACAGTTCCGGGGCGTTCTCGTGTAATTTCCCTCCCCCCTGCGGGGCTTAAATGAAGCCCGACCCCCACCGGCACGTTGCCTTGTGATGCGCTGCAAAGATCAACAACAGAGCGCAAGCAACCTGTCGACCTGAACCCTTCAAGGAGCTATTTTCGCCTACGCCTGCCCGTCCATCCTTGTGTCAGCAAAAAGAGAACAACATCCATGAACACCGTGGGATCTGATGGCAACCTTGCACAAGGTTTCAAGCCACGTCATGTAACGATGCTGTCCATCGCCGGCATCATCGGCGCCGGACTTTTCGTCGGCTCGGGCCACGCCATTGCGGCAGCCGGCCCGGCTACCATAATCTCCTATTTCGTGGCCGGGACCTTGGTCGTCCTGGTCATGCGCATGCTCGGCGAAATGGCCGTCGCGCACCCCGATACCGGTTCCTTCTCCACCTACGCCGACCAGGCCATCGGTCGCTGGGCCGGCTACACCATCGGCTGGTTGTACTGGTGGTTCTGGGTGCTGGTCATCCCCATCGAAGCCCTCGCGGCAGGGCATGTGCTCAATGCCTGGTTCCCGCAGATAGACAGCTGGATATTCGCCCTGGCGTCGGTGTTGCTGCTGGCAGGTACCAACCTGTTCAGCGTGGCCAAGTACGGTGAGTTCGAGTTCTGGTTCGCCATCCTCAAGGTGACCGCGATCCTTGCCTTCATCAGCCTCGGGTTCGCGGCGCTGATGGGGTGGCTGCCCAACCGCGAAGTCAGCGGCCTGAGTGGGTTGATGGCCGACCACGGTGGTTTCGCGCCCAAGGGCTGGGCCGCGGTGGTGGGGGCGTTCATCACTGTGATGTTCAGCTTCATCGGCACTGAGGCGGTGACCATCGCAGCGTCGGAGTCCAGCGACCCGTCGCGCAACATCGCCAAGGCCACCCGCTCGGTGATCTGGCGCATCAGCACCTTCTACATCCTCTCCATCTTCGTGATCATTTCCGTGGTGCCGTGGAATGACCCGCAGCTGGCTGTGGTGGGCTCGTACCAGCGTGCACTGGAAATCATGAACATCCCCAACGCGGCCTTGCTGGTCGACCTGGTGGTGCTGGTGGCGGTCACCAGCTGCATGAACTCCTCGATCTACATCGCCTCGCGCATGATGTACTCGCTGGCCAAGCGCGGCGATGCGCCGGCAATGCTCAAGCACACGTCCAAAGTCGGCGTACCACGCGCTGCGGTGTTCGGCAGCACCCTGATCGGTGCGTTCATCGCCGTGCTCAACTACTTTGCACCCAAGGGCGTGTTCGAGTTCCTGCTGGCAAGCTCAGGCGCCATCGCGCTGCTGGTGTACATGGTCATCGCCATCTCCCAGCTGCGCATGCGCCGCCGTCTTGAGCGGGAGAATACCGAGCTCAAGTTCCGCATGTGGCTGTTCCCCTGGTTGACCTGGGCGGTGATCATCTTCATTGCCCTGGCCTTGGCGGTGATGATGTACACGCCCGAGCACCGGGCGGAGGTGAGCGCCACGCTGGGGCTTGCGATCATGATTTCCTTCCTGGGCATTGTGACGACACGCGGTCATGCGCAGCCGATGGGGGCGCGGTCGTTGGGTTGAGATGAGCTTTGCTGGAACCTTCGGGCTGCGAAGCGGCTCTAGGGTTTCAGCTTCGCAACTCATGGTGCTGGGGCCGCTTTGCGGCCCATCGCGGCACGAGGGCCGCTCCCACAAATACCGTGCAACCTTTCGCTACGCAGCAACCGGCTCGCGCCAGCCCGAAGGCAGACACCCATCCAAGTAGGAGCGGTCCTTGTGCCGCGATGGGCTGCAAAGCAGCCCCGGCAATATGCGCCGCGCCGCCAATATCCTCGGCCGAGCGTGTGCACTCACCGAGCGTATACCTGGCCAGTGGAGCCTTCTTGCTGACAGTGGGTCGTAGCGCACCCCCCCCCCGCGCATTCAATGGCCCGGCCAAGCTGGCCGAGCACACACCCGCTGGCCTACCCCTCCACCGAATGATGGAAATTCCCCAGGTCATCCTTGCCGATGCCGCCCACTTGCCCTTGATCCAACCTGTCAAATTTCTTTGCGCAATGGGCTACCATCCGATGGCCTAATGCAATTAAATGCGCCACCCGGACAACTATTCCGGCCAGTAACTGTCACTCAAAAAAACCCGGTCATAGTGTGAAAGTGCCCGCTTTCACCACAGGAGCTCAGATACATGGCAGCACTGCAGAGCAGTACGTTGGACGCGGTCGAAAACAACCAGGAACAGCTGTTGACCCAATGGATAGCAGGCCTGGAAGCCAACGGTGCCACGCGCAATGTCAAGGAGCAGGTGCTGGCCCAGGAAACCCGCGAGTTTCTGCAACTGCTGGTGCAAGGCTTCAAGGGCCCAGGCGGCGCCAACCTGGCAGCCGCCGATTGGGAGGCCGTGCGCCGGTTCCTCGAAAAGCTGTCGTTATCGCGCGCGCAGATGGGCCATGACTCCCACCAGACCGTGTACTTCATCTACGCCCTCAAGCGTCCGTTGTTCGCCTTGCTGCAATCGCTCTACAGCGCCGACCCGGCCACGCTTGCCGAGGAACTCTGGCGCGTGTCCGAGCTGCTCGACAGCATGGGCATGCACACCATGCGCACGTACCAGGCGAGCCGTGAAAACGTCATCCGCCGCCAGCAGGAAGAACTGCTGGAGCTGTCCACGCCCGTGGTCAAGCTGTGGGACGGTGTGCTGGCATTGCCACTGATCGGCACCCTGGACTCCCAGCGCAGCCAGACTGTCATGGAGTCGCTGCTGCAGCGCATCGTCGACACTGGTTCGGAAATCGCCATCATCGACATTACGGGCGTGCCCACCGTGGACACCCTGGTGGCGCAGCACCTGCTCAAGACCGTGACGGCCATTCGCCTGATGGGCGCCGATTGCATCATCAGCGGCATTCGTCCGCAGATCGCCCAGACCATCGTGCACCTGGGCCTGGACCTTGGCACCCTGACCACCAAGGCCAACCTGGCCGACGCCCTGAAGCTGGCCCTGACCCGTGTGGGCAGCGACCTCGGCCAGCGAGCCTGAGCCATGGAGCGTATCCCGATCCTGCAGATGGGGGAATTTCTGCTGGTGACCATCCAGGTGGACATGCATGACCAACTGGCCCTCACCCTGCAGGAAGACCTGACCGACCGCATCAGCAGCACCTCCGCCCGTGGCGTACTCATCGACATCTCGGCGCTGGACATGGTCGACTCGTTCATCGGACGGATGATCGCCAGCATCTCGGGCCTGTCGCGCATCATGGACGCCGAAACCATGGTGGTCGGCATGCAGCCGGCCGTGGCCATCACCCTGGTGGAGCTGGGGTTGACGTTGCCTGGCGTGAGTACGGCCTTGAATGTGGAGCGCGGTATGCACGTGCTGCGTCAGCGTGTGGCCCGCAAATGAACGTGCGCGACAGCGGTAGCCTGCCGGTGCGCATCGAGCAGGATGTGGTGCTTGCCCGCCAACTGGCCCGCAAGCTGGCGGGCGAGTGCGGTATGCGCCTGGTCGACCTGACCAAGCTGGTCACCGCCGTCAGCGAGCTGGCCCGCAACACCGTGGTCTATGGCCGTGGCGGCGACATGGATTGGCAGGTGCTGGAGGACTTCGGTCGGGTGGGCCTGCGCCTGCATTTTCGTGACGAAGGCCCTGGCATTCCCGATATCGGCCTGGCGTTGACCGACGGCTGGACCTCGGGCGGTGGCATGGGCCTGGGCTTGACCGGGGCACGGCGCCTGGTGGATGAGTTCGAGTTGGACACCGCGCCTGGCCAGGGTACTCGCGTGACGATCACTCGATGGGCGTGAGCATCGCCGCGAGCCAGACCTGCGTCGTACCGTTGGCTGATGCCAGTGACGTTGGCCACGCTCGACGGATCGCGCAAAAGCTCGCACAGGCCCACGGGCATGACGAGACGGACGCCGGACGTGTCGCGCTGGTGGTGACCGAGCTGTGCACCAATGTGCTCAAGCATGCCGGGCACGGCGAGCTTCATCTGCGCGCGCTGCCGCGCGGTGACGGCAGGTTTGGTATCGAAGTGCTCACCCTCGATCGCGCCCAAGGGTTCGATGCCCAAGCCTGCCTGGCCGACGGCTATTCGTCGGCGGGCACCCAAGGTATCGGCATGGGCGCCATCGCCCGCCAGGCTCAAGTCTTCGACGTTTATGCCGATACTCGGGGAGCTGTGGTCCTGGCGCGGTTGTATGCCCAGGGTGACCCAGGCACTGACCTGCGCTTCGGCGTCAGCCAGCATGCCCTCAATGGCGACCCGGCCTGCGGCGACACCTGGCACCTGGCTTTCGACGGGCGGCACGTGAGCGCCCTGGTGATCGACGGGCTGGGGCACGGCAGCGAAGCCGAAGCGGCAGCCCAGGCGGGTGCGGCCGTGTTTGCACAGGCACCGTTCGCCCACCCGCAACAACAACTTTTGGCCATGCACCAGGCGATGGCGGGCACGCGCGGTGGCGCCGTGGCCCTGGCGTACTACGATGGCTGCAATGCACGGCTGAGCTTCACCGGCATTGGCAACATCGGCGCGAGCCTGGTCAATGGCAGCCAATCGCGAGGCCTGGCGTCGATGCCCGGCATCGTCGGCGGCCAATTCAGAAAAACCCAAGTGTTCGACTACGCTGATCTGAACGGAAATGTGTTGATCATGTACAGCGATGGCCTGCAGTCCCGGTGGAACCTCAAGGATTACCCTGGCCTGGTGCACCGCCATCCGGCCGTGATCGCTGCCGTGCTGCATCGCGACTTTTGCCGAGGCCGGGACGATGTCACCGTGCTTGTCATCGACCTGGAGTTGCCCAATGTCTGATGCTGCCATGATTGCCCGCCTGCAAGCCGAGAACGACGCCTTGCGCGCCGAGCTGGATGAAACCAACCAGGGCGTGCTGGCGCTGTATGCCGAGCTCGATACCCAGGCCGAGCACCTGCGCCAGGCCTCGGACCTCAAGAGCCGCTTCCTGTCCTACATGAGCCATGAATTTCGCACGCCGCTGGGCTCGATCTTGAGCATCACCGGCCTGCTGACCGACGAGCTCGACGGGCCGTTGTCGGCCGAACAGCACCGTCAGGTCACGTTCATCAGCACCGCTACCCGCGAGCTGTCCGACATGGTCGACGACCTGCTGGACCTTGCCAAGATCGAAGCCGGCCGCATCACCATTTCGCCGGCCTGGTTCGACATGTTCGACCTGTTCGCCGCCCTGCGAGGCATGTTCAGGCCCATTGTCGATGCCTCGGCCGTGGACCTCATCTTCGAAGAGCATGCCGGCCTGCCGCGGCTGTACACCGATGACAAGAAGCTGGCGCAGATCCTGCGCAACTTCATTTCCAATGCCCTGAAGTTCACCTCCCAGGGCGAAGTGCGTATTTCCGCCTGCCTGGAAGGCGATGACAGTATCCGGTTTGCCGTGAGCGATACGGGTATCGGCATCGCACCGGAGCTGCTGGGCACCCTGTTCGAGGACTTTGCCCAGGTGGACTCGCCGCTGCAAAAGCGCCTGCGCGGTACGGGCCTGGGCCTGTCGCTGTGCAAACGCTTTGCCGAGCTGCTGGGTGGTCATGTGGGTGTGGAGAGCGAGCCGGGCGTCGGCTCCTGCTTCTTCGTGGTGATCCCCCTTGCCCTCGCTCCGGAGAGCGCTGAATGAATGCCGATGTGCGCTTGCTGATCGTCGATGACAACGTTGCCACCCGCTATGCCATGCGCAGGCGGTTGGCGGTGCACGGGTACCAGGTACTGGAGGCCGGCACGGGCGGCGAGGGCCTGGCGCTGATCCGCGACAGCCAGATCGACGCCTTGATCCTGGACGTGAACCTGCCGGACATGAGCGGCTTCGACATTGTCCGGCTGCTGCGTCAGGACCCACGCACGGCCCTGCTGCCGGTGATTCATGTGTCGGCCGCTTCGATCCAGAGTGGCGACATCATTACCGGGCTGAACGCCGGTGCCGACGCCTACCTGATTCACCCCGTCGACCCGGACGTGCTGCTGGCCACCCTGCGCACCTTGCTGCGCGTGCGCGACACCGAGCGCGCACTGCGCCAGAGCGAGGCAAGCTTTCGCGAGATATTCACCAGCGTGTCGGCGCCGATTGCCGTGATGGACGCCCAGCTGAAGGTGCACGAATGCAACCAGGCATTCAGCTACCTGATCCAGGACAACCTCCACCCCGAGCAGCTGCACGAATGCTTTGCCGATGGGCAGGAAGCGGCACTGGCCAGCCTGCGCGAGCACCTGATGGCCGGCGAGCGCTGGCAGGGCACCTTGAGCATGCAGGTGCATGGCCATGTACGCGAGACCGAGTGGCAGCTTTCGCCGTATCAGGCGCCGGGTTTGTGCCTGGTGTTCGTCGAGGACATCACCGAGCACCGTCACCGCGAACGCTCGCACCTAGCCCGGCTGGACGACGCCACCAGCCAGCTGGCCCACGAAGTGGCCGTGCGCGAACGCACCGAGGCGCAGCTGGTGCAACTGCAAAAAATGGAGGCACTGGGCAGCTTGACCGGCGGCATCGCCCACGACTTCAACAACCTGCTGACTGGCATCATCACCAGCCTCGAACTGATCTGCAAACGGGTGGCCGAGCACCGCATCGACAAAGTGCCGCGCTATGCCGAAGCTGCGCTCAGCTCGGCCAATAGCGCGGCATCGCTGACCCATCGGTTGCTGGCCTTCGCTCGCCAGCAACCCCTGGATACCCGGCCGGTGGACGTCAACCGTCACGTGCGCTCGCTCGAAGAACTGCTGACCCGCACCATTGGCGAGCGCATCACGCTGACCCTGAACCTGTCCACGCAACCAGTCATTGCCCTGGTCGACCCGGTGCAACTGGAAAGCGCGGTGCTCAACCTGGTGATCAACGCCCGTGACGCGCTGCCCAAGGGCGGGCGGATCTGGCTGGACACGGCTGCCATCTGGTCCCAGGAAAACCCCAACCTGGCCGACGGCCCCTATGTGGTGGTCAGCGTGCGCGACAACGGCACCGGCATCGAACCTGAGTTGCTGGACAAGGTATTCGACCCGTTCTTCACCACCAAACCCGTCGGCCAGGGCACCGGCCTTGGGCTGTCGACCATCTACGGCTTCGCCCGCCAGTCCAGCGGCCACGTGATGCTCAGCAGCGTGATGGGGCAGGGCACTGAAGTGGCGCTGATGCTGCCGGCCAGCGCACAGGCAGCCGTGCCCGTGGTGCGCGAGCGTGGGCTCGACCTGCAAGGAAACGGCGAGCATGTGCTGATCGTCGAGGACATGGCGTCGGTGCGGCTGTCGGTGGCCGAAGCGCTGGCCGATGCCGGCTACCACTGCACACTGGCCTCGACCACCGACCAGGCGCTGGAATACCTGCGCGACGACCCGAGCCTGGACCTGATGCTGACCGACGTTGGTCTACCCACGCTCAGCGGCCGGGAGCTGGCTGACCTTGCCCGTGGTTACAGGCCCGACCTGCCCGTGCTGTTCATGACCGGGTATGCCGATGCCGCGCTGGACCGGCAGGCGTTTCTCGGCGATGGCATGGACATGCTGATCAAGCCCTTCCGCATGGGTGAGCTGCTGCGCAAAGTGAAGCAAGCTATCCGTAAGGCGTAGGAAGCAACCTACAATCGAAGTTAATTAATCTGAAAATAAATGAGGTGTTTTCTCATTCTCGTTCGGCAGGTAGGGAAGGCCGGAATACAGGCCGCCCGCCGACACGCTACGGAGCGAGAGAATGAGTTCTACCCCGGTTTCACCGCGCCACCCCCTGAACCGAGCCCTGCGTGGCGCCCTGCTCGGGCTGGTAGTAGGCAGCCATGTTCTGCCAGCCCTGGCCCAGCCTGCGGCTACCGACAGCAGCAGCCCGCTCAAGCAGTGGAACATTCCGGCAGGCCCGCTGGCGCCAGCGCTCGATCGTTTTGCCCGGGAAGCCGGCATCAGCCTGTCGTACGACGCACAAAGCGTGGCCAACCAGACGACGCCGGGCGTGCAGGGCTCACTGGGTACCGCGGCGGCCTTGTCTTCGCTGTTGCAGGGCAGTGATCTGCAATCGGAACAGCAAGGCCCCAACGCCTACCTGCTGCTGCCCCAGCCCAAGCCCACCGGCCCCTTGGAGCTGGGTGCCACCGAGGACTATCGCCTGGCCCCGGTGATCGTCAATGCCAAGGTCAAGGCCAGCGCCGACGACGACATCAACTCGGTCGTGGCCAAGGAGCTGTGGGTAGGGGGCAAGGTCGCCACCAGCATCCTCAATACGCCGGCGTCGGTGTCGGTGGTGACCCGCAAGGAGATGGAACAGCGCAGCGTCAGCACCACCGAAGAGGCGCTGCAGTACACCCCTGGGGTGATCAGCGACTTCTATGGGTCGGACGACCGTAACGACTACTTCCAGATCCGCGGCTTCCAGGCCACCACCTACCGCGACGGCCTGACGCTCAGCTCCATGCGTGGCGTGCGCGAAGACCCTTACGCCTACGAGCGTATCGAGATCATTCGCGGCGCCAACTCCACCCTGTTCGGCCCTGCCGACCCGGGCGGCTCGGTCAACTTCGTGACCAAGCAGCCGCGGTTCGAACGCTTCGGCCAGGGCTATGTGACCTACGGTTCGTACGACCATGCCGAGACCGGCATTGACGTGGGCGATGTGCTCAACGAAGGCGGTACAGTGGCAGGGCGCTTCACGGCCAAGCTGCAGGACAGCGACCGTGAGTACGACCACTCCCGCGACGACAGCCGCCTGGTGATGGGCGGGCTGACCTGGGCACCAAGCGACTTCACCTCGGCCACCGTGGTGCTGGACTACCTGAAGACCAACAGCTCGCCCAACAGCGGTGGCTACCCGCTGGACAAGGAGTACGACCGCAGCAAGTTCTTCGGCGAGCCTGGCTACAACTTCCACGATGTGGAGCGCACCAGCTTGTCCGGCAACATCACCCACGACTTCGACAACGGCTTCGTATTGCGCGGCAACCTGCGCTACAGCGAACTGACCGACGATTTCGGCTACGCCTACTTGAGCGACAGCCCTTCGCGCGTTGGCACGACCATCCCGCGCTATGTGTTCGGCACCGACAGCGACGTCGACCAGCTCAACGGCAACCTGATGCTGCAATACGATGCGCAGTTCGAGCACATCGACAGCAGCACCCTGGTGGGGGTGGAGTACCTCGACTCCTCGACCAAGCAGCGCTCGGTCTACAGCCTGGCCACCCCGATCGACATCGCCAACCCGGTGTTCACCGGCGTGCCGCGTGGCATCGAGCCCTACAGCCGCAAGAAGCAGGACGTGACCACCAAGGCCGTGTTCATGCAGCAGAACCTGTCGTTCTACGACCGCGTCATCGCCACTGCTGGCGTGCGCAACGACTCCATGGACTTGTCCAGCACCGAGTACGTGGGCGGGGCGGCCAAGCAGAGCGACGACTTGTCGGAGACCTCATATCGCGCTGCGCTCACCTACATCGTCAACGACGAAGTGTCGACGTACGTGAGCATGGTGGAGTCGGTGTCCCCACCCCAAGTGGGCGTGACCCCGCAAACCGGCAAGCAGTACGAAGTGGGCGTGAAGTACTCGCCCATCGGCATGGACGCGATGTTCTCCGCTGCGGTGTATGACCTGACCCAGGAAAACGTCACCATTGCCGTGGTGCTGCCCAGCGGCATCATCGAACAGCAAACCGTCGGTGAGTCTCACGCACGCGGCCTGGACCTGGAAGCCAAAGCCCAGGTGACGGCTGATATCAGCGTGATTGGCGCTTATTCGTACATGGACACCGATGTGAAACGCGGGTCGCTGTATGACGGCTCCTCGCTCAAGGGCAACGCCTTCGCCACCGCGCCCAGGCATTCGGCTTCGCTGTGGACGTACTACGACATTCCGGCGACCGACGTGAGTGTCGGGCTGGGTGCGCGGTACGTGGGGGCTTACTACATGGATGCGGCCAACACCAAGAAGACCGATGGCACCACGTTGTTCGACGCGGCCTTCAAGTACCAGATCGCCAAGGGCACTGACCTTGCGGTGAACGTGAGCAACCTGTTCGATGAACAGCACGTGGTGGGCTCGGGGACGGCCGATTATTACAACCCTGGGCGTGAGGTGACGGCGCGGGTGAGTTATAGCTGGTAAGCGATTATTGGGGGAATTGCGGTGGCTTTGGGGGCTGCAATGGATAGCCTGTGCGCGTTAGCCGTTATGGGCAGCGCGGTAGGCCTTGGGATCTGATACTGGGCTGCAATCATGGGGCCGCTGCGCGGCCCATCGCGGCACGAGGCCGCTCCCACACTGCGCTATTTTTAGCTGCGCGCCGAACCTGCAGAGCAACCAGCTTGTGCTGGCTCTGGGGGCTTGCCTCAATCCCCTGTGGGAGCGGCCTTGTGCCGCGATGGGCCGCGCAGCGGCCCCATGATTGCAAATGGGCGAGCCTATTTTGTGCCCATCGCGTCCGGTCCGGCGCCCCGGCAAGGCCGCTCCCCTTAAAGGCTCGCTTGAACCTGAGCCACTGCTTCCTGCAAGCGTTCGGTGAACCCGGAGTGGGTCTGATGGGTCATCACCAGCCTGTCCACGGCGCGGGTCATGGCTACATACAGCAAGCGCATCTCATCGGCCTCGTCCTCGCCTTGCACCGGCATCTCGTGCAAGCGCGGAATCACCACGAAGCCGAATTCCAGCCCCTTGCTCGAATGCATGCTCACGATCTTCACCGTGTTCTCGCCATACAGCGCGCTGCGTTTGGAAACGGTCTTGGCGCTGGTGTACGGAATGTCCGCGGCCTTGAGTGTGTCCTCGATCCAGGTGGCCTGGGAACCTTCTCGGTAGATCACGGCCATGTCTTGCCAGGCCCGGCCGTTTGCCTGCTCATGCTCAAGCCGGGCGACAAGGCATTGGGCTTCCTGCGCAAGCCCGGGGTGGCTGAGCAGTTGCGGCAAGTCGCCACGGCGGCCTGCGCTTTGCGGGGCCAGTACAGGGATGTGGTCGTCCTCGGCATCGCGTGCGCTGAGCAAGTCCTTGGAAAACGCATGCGCGACCGACAACACTTCCAGCGTATTGCGGTAGTTGACGCGCAAGATGGTGGTCCGGCCTGACGCCTTGATCCCTACACTGGCGAAGCTGAAGGTCATCTTCGAGGCAAGGGTGGCCTTGCCGCGGTAGATGGCCTGGGCATCGTCGTAGAGCACCAGCAGGTTTTCCTGATCCTGGTCGAGTTGGTGAACGACAAGGCGGAACCACTCCGGTTTGAAGTCGTGGCCCTCATCGATCAGGATCGCGGCATAACGATCAGCGGCCAGCTTGCCGTCAGCCATGTGCTTGAGCACGTCGTCTTCGAGCGCCTGAAAGAACTTCTGCCCCTTGAGTTGGGGGATGGGCAGTTGCGCATCCGTCAGCAGCTTGTGACACCAGGCATGAAAGCTCATGGCTACTACTTGGACGTCTTGCTGGTGCGCCTTGAGCACCTGATTCAAGCGCGCTGCGAGGGTTTTGTTGTAGCACAACACCAGCACTGGCTTGCTGGAGGTGCGCGCCAGGTAGAGGCTGCGGTACACCAGGACCATGGTCTTGCCGCTGCCCGCCACGCCGTGAATCACCCGGTGCCCACTGCCCATGGAACGCGCCAGTTGCTCCTGCTGAAGGTCCATGACCTTGATCAGGCTGGGCATGGGTGCCTCCTGCTCACCGAACAGCCCGAACTGGGCACGTGCCGGGTTCAGGCGGATTTCCGGGAACAGGTGGTAACGCACGCGGTCAAGTTGCTCGTCTGACAGCGCCACTGGAAAGTGCTGCACGAACATGGCCTTGAAGCGCTGTTCGAACAGGCTTGCATCCACTGTCTCGAACATCTCGTCCTTGCAGATGACACGTACGCTCTCCAAGGCCGACCCGGCTTGCAGCGAGGTGAATTCTTTACGCGTCATCTCGGGCAGCACGATGCCCCAGGTGTAGGGCATCAACAGGTTGCCCGCTCGGACAGAGCCTGGTTTCTGGGTCAGCGCCGGGTCCTTTTCCAGCGCGTTCTTGGTTTCGAAAGCGTACTTGCGGGCCTGTGCCATGGGGTTGATAACGGTGACTTCGCGGCCGTCCTCGAGCTTGGTGACCTCGTTGACCTTCACCGCCTTCAGCGAGCCCAGCCTCCAGTCCTTGACCTCGAGAATGAGCAAGCCCACATCAGGGTGCAGAAGAACGAAGTCCGGCTGTAGCCCCTTTGGGCCAACCGGCACGTTGAACCAGCACAACCAGTCATCGGGGAGTTTCTTTTCGAGGCGCTCAGCCAGGCGTTTTTCCCCGGGCGTGTCGAAACGGCAAGCGCCGAGCGTTGGGATGATTTGGGCCATATCCTTATTGTCCATATCCAAAACGACGCGCCACAGTAGGATTTATCCGTCTGCAGTGCAAATCCGAGGAACTGTCCTGCACCCGATCTGACGGCCAAGTCACCCGTGCGGGATGGCCTGCCTACTTCCCAGGCATCAACGTCTTGATCAATGCGCGCACCGTTCCCGGCAGGGCCTCCAGTTCCCGGACCAGGATGCTGCGTTCGCGCTCGGCCCAGGGTTCGTCCAGGGCGATGGTCACCAGGTTCATGGTGTGGCTGTGACGCGATGCGGACGACTCGGGAATGATGCCGATGCCCACACCGGCCTCGACCATGCGGCAGATGGCTTCGAAGCCCGATAGCTGGATACGCAGGGCCAGGGTTTCACCCATGCGCTCGACCTGGTCACGCAGAAAGGTCAGCAGGGTGCTGCCGTCGTGCAGCCCGATGTGCTGGTAGGCCAGGGTCTGTTTCAACGTCACCTGGCGGCGGCTGGCCAGCTCGTGGCCGGTGGGCACGATCAGCACCAGCCGGTCGGTGCTGAAGTGCATCACCTGCAGGCCGCTGGCCTCCACAGGGCCGGCGATGATGCCCATGTCGGTGCTGCCATCGAGCACGCCTCGCACGATGTCGCGGGACAGGCGTTCCTGCAGGTCGACCGTAACCCCCGGCCGTTGCGCCAGAAAGCCTGCCAGTACCTCGGGCAGGAACTCGGTCACCGCCGTGGTGTTGGCAAAGATGCGGATATGCCCTGCCGAATCGCCGCCGAACTGGGTGAATTCCGCCTTCAGGTAATCGACCTGGCGCATCACCAGGCGTGCGTGGGTCAGCAGCGTGTGCCCGGCCGGGGTCAGCTCGACGCCGCGGCTGTCGCGGTACAGCAGGCGGGTGTCGAGCTGCGCTTCGAGTGCCTTGATGCGCGCACTGGCGGCGGCCGGGGACAGGTGCGCACGGCGGGCGCCTTGGGTCAGGCTAGGGGATTCGCCGATGTGGATGAACAGGCGCAAATCAGCCAGATCGAAGTGCATGGGCAAGTCCTGGAGTCGGGAAGGCGTTCGGTATTTATGAACGCCGGGTTATGGAAATGCAAATTCACAGAATGCGCGACAGGGTCGCATGATCGTCCCTGTCGCCTGCGCAGCGTCGATGACGCGCCCGCAAGTGGCCTGCCATAACAACAATTCCAGAGGCCCACCCATGCCCACTCCGCCCTTTGATTACAGCCCGTGGCTCGGCCGCACCGAGCAAGCCTGGGATGTGCTCAGCCGCAACCTGGTGCAGCGCATCGCGGCGACGTTCGGCGAGACCGCCCCGGCCCACGGCGAGGCATTGCCGCCGCTGTGGACCTGGTGCTTCTTTCAAGACCCTGTGCCCGAAGCGCAACTGGGCACCGACGGGCACCCGGCACGCGGGAGCTTTTTGCCGCCGGCCGATGGGCGCAACCGCATGTGGGCCGGTGGCCGGGTCGAGTTCATCGCCCCGCTGGTGGTCGGCGGCGAGGCGCAGCGTACCTCGACCATCCTGCACATCGAGGAGAAACACGGCCGCAGCGGCGCCTTGCTGTTCGTGACCGTGCGCCATGACTACACCCAGCACGACCAGCTGTGCATCCGTGAAGAGCAGGACATCGTCTACCGCGAGCCGACCCCGCCCAAGGCGAGCACGGGCGAGCCTTGTGAAACCGGCACCTGGGGCGAAACCGTCACGCCCACCGCGACCTTGCTGTTTCGCTATTCGGCGGTCACCTTCAACGGCCACCGCATCCATTACGACTACCCCTATGTCACTGCCACCGAAGGCTACCCGGACCTGGTGGTGCACGGCCCGCTGATCGCCACGCTCAACCTGCGGGCTTTTCTGCGCGCCAACCCCGGTGCCCGCCTGCGCCGCTACAGCTACCGCAGCCTGCGCCCGCTGACCCTGCCCACGCCCTTCGAACTCAGCGGCTGCCTTGACGGCCCAGGCCAGGCGCGCCTGTGGGCTGGCAATGCCGCCGGCGTGGCGCAAAGCGCCGACGTCACCTTCGACTGACCCCTTTTCAGCACCGTAGAGAAGCCTGCCATGCACAGCTACGACAGCGATGACCTCAACGCCATCCGCGAAGGCGTGCGCGCCTTGTGCGCCGAATTTCCGGCCGAATACTGGCGCACCCTGGACGAGCAGAAGGCCTTCCCCGAAGCCTTCGTCAAGGCCATGACCGACGCCGGCTGGCTGTCGGCGATGATCCCCGAGGCCTATGGCGGTTCAGGGCTGGGCCTGGCCGAGGCGTCGGTGATACTCGAGGAAGTGAACCACTGCGGTGGCAACTCCGGCACCATCCATGGGCAGATGTACAACATGTTCACCCTGTTGCGCCACGGCAGTGAGGAACAGAAAAGTCATTACCTGCCCAAGCTGGCCAGCGGCGAGCTGCGCCTGCAATCGATGGGCGTGACCGAGCCGACCACCGGCACCGACACCACGCAGCTTAAGACCACGGCCGTGCGCGAGGGCGACGATTACGTGATCAACGGGCAGAAAGTGTGGATCTCGCGCATCCAGCATTCGGACCTGATGATCCTGCTGGCACGTACCACGCCGCTGGCGCAGGTCACGCGCAAGTCCGAAGGCATGTCCATCTTCCTGGTGGACCTGCGCACGGCCATTGGCAACGGCCTGACCGTGCAGCCGATCGCCAACATGGTCAACCACGAAACCAACGAGCTGTTCTTCGACAACCTGCGCATTCCGGCCAGCAGCCTGATCGGCGAGGAGGGCAAGGGGTTTCGCTACATCCTCGACGGCTTGAACGCCGAGCGTACGCTGATCGCTGCCGAGTGCATCGGTGACGGGCGCTGGTTCGTCGAAAAGGCCAGCCAGTACGCCCGCGACCGTGTGGTGTTCGGCCGCCCGATCGGCCAGAACCAGGGCGTGCAATTTCCCATCGCCGAAGCCCACATCGAGCTGGAGGCTGCCGACCTGATGCGCTGGCGGGCCTGCGCCGAGTACGACAGCGGCGCCAACGCCGGTGCTGCCGCGAACATGGCCAAGTACCTGGCGGCCAAGGCCTCGTGGGAGGCGGCCAACGCCTGTCTGCAAACCCACGGCGGCTTCGGCTTCGCCAACGAGTACGACGTGGAGCGCAAATTCCGCGAGACCCGCCTGTATCAGGTGGCGCCGATTTCCACCAACCTGATCCTGTCGTACGTGGCCGAGCACCTGCTCGAGCTGCCGCGCAGCTTCTGAAGGAGGCCACGCCCATGCGTGATACCCAAGCACTGGCCACCTTCCTGGCCGACCTGCGCTACCAGGACATCCCGCCCGCTGTGCTGGCGCGTACCGAAGACCTGTTCCTCGACTGGCTCGGCTCGGCCCTGGCCAGCCAGGGCGCGCACCCGGTGCCGCTGTTCGAGCGCTACGCCGAGCGCATGGGGCCCCCTGCTGGTAAAGCCCGGTTGATGAGCACCGGCCGTGGCACCTCGCCGTATTTCGCCGCGTTGGTCAATGGCGCAGCGTCCCACCTGGTGGAGCAGGACGATTTGCACAACAGCTCGGTGCTGCACCCGGCCACGGTGGTGTTCTCCGCTGCCCTGGCCGCCGCGCAGGACCTGGACAAGTCAGGGCCGGACCTGCTGCTGGCCGCCGTGGCCGGCTATGAGGCCGGCATTCGCATCGGCGAATTCATGGGCCGCTCGCACTACCGCATCTTCCACACCACCGCCACCGTCGGCACCCTGGCGGCCGCCGTGGCGGTGGGCAAACTGATGGACTTCGACCAGGCCCAGTTCATCCATGTGCTGGGCAGTGCCGGCACGCAGGCAGCCGGGCTGTGGGAGTTCTTGCGCGATGCGGCCGATTCGAAACAGCTGCACACCGCCAAGGCCGCTGCCGACGGGCTGCTGGCGGCCTACCTGACCGCCGATGGCCTGAGCGGGGCGCGCAACATTCTGGAAGGCGACCAGGGCCTGGCGGCCGGCATGTCCAGCGACGCCGACCCGGCCCGCTTGTCGGACCGCCTGGGCAGCCGCTGGGCATTGGCCGAAACCTCGTTCAAATTCCACGCCTCGTGCCGCCACACCCACCCGGCGGCTGATGCCTTGCTCGAACTGATGCAGCGCGAAGGGCTGCGCCACGGCGACATCGCCGACGTGATCGCCCATGTGCACCAGGGCGCCATCGATGTGCTGGGCCGGGTGAAAGTGCCCACCAGCGTGCACCAGGCCAAATTCTCCATGGGCACGGTGCTCGGCCTGATTGCCGTGCATGGCAGCGCGCAGTTGCTGACATTCCGGGACCTGGCCCTGAGCGATCCGGATGTGGCCGCGTTCCGCGACAAGGTGCGCATGCAACTGGACCCGGAAGTGGATGCGGCCTACCCGGCGCGCTGGCTGGGCCGGGTGGAGGTGCGCTGCACGGACGGGCGCCACTTCACCGCCGCCATCGACGAACCCAAGGGCGACCCCGGCAACACCTTGTCCCGCGCGGAACTGGAGGACAAGTTTCAGCGCCTGCTGGCCTACGCCGGGCAGCGCAGTGCGGCCGACGGCCGTGCCTTGATTCAACGTGTCTGGCAGCTGCGCGATACCCGCTCGCTGGCCGACCTGCCATAACTTGCGCACAGGACCTTGCCATGAGTGCATCTGCCCCCCGCCCCCTGGACGGCATCACTGTCGTCAGCCTGGAACACGCCATTGCCGCGCCGTTCTGCACCCGCCAACTGGCCGACCTGGGCGCCCGCGTGATCAAGGTCGAACGCCCCGGCAGCGGTGATTTCGCCCGTGGCTACGACCAGCGCGTCGATGGCCTGGCGTCCCATTTCGTGTGGACCAACCGCTCGAAGGAAAGCCTGACCTTGGACCTGAAACAACCCCAGGCCGACGCCATTCTCGAAGCACTGTTGGCCAAGGCCGACGTGCTGGTACAGAACCTCGCACCCGGCGCCGCCGCGCGCATGGGCCTGGGGTTCGACGCACTGCACGCGCGCTTTCCACGGCTGATCGTGTGCGATATTTCCGGCTACGGCGAAGGTGGCCCGTACGAGAAGAAGAAAGCCTACGACCTGCTGATTCAGAGCGAGGGCGGCTTCTTGTCGGTCACTGGCAGCCCAGGGGAGGAGGGGATGGCCAAGGCCGGGTGTTCGGTGGCCGACATCGCCGCTGGCATGTACGCCTACACCGGCGTGCTCTCGGCCCTGTTGCTGCGCGACCGCACGGGGGTGGGCAGTCGCATCGATGTGTCCATGCTCGAAAGCCTGGTGGAATGGATGGGCTACCCCATGTACTACGCCTACAACGGCGCACCGCCGCCACCGCGGGCCGGTGCCTCCCACTCGACCATCTACCCGTATGGCCCTTTCCCCACGGGCGACGGCGGCACGGTCATGCTGGGCCTGCAGAACGAGCGTGAATGGCAGGTGTTCTGCGAGAAGGTCTTGCTCGACCCGGTGTTGGCCACCGACGAGCGCTTCTGCGCCAACTACCGGCGCTCGGAGAACCGCGATGCGCTGCGCCAGATCATCGTCGAGGGCTTTGCCGCGCTGAGCCTTGAAGACGTGGTGTCACGCCTGGAAAGCGCGCAGATCGCCAACGCTCGGGTCAACGACATGCAAGGGGTGTGGCAGCACCCTCAGTTGCAGGCCCGTGACCGTTGGCGCGAGGTGGACAGCCCAGCGGGCAAGCTGCCGTCCCTGCTGCCGCCGGGGCGCAACGCGGCCTTCAGCCCGCGCATGGACCCGGTGCCTGCACTGGGCCAACACACTGCCGCGATCCTGGCCGAGCTGGGGTATGGCGACGATCAGCAGGCGCAATTGAACAGCGCAGGCGTGGTTTAGCAGAGGAGCAAAAGCATGCCGTACCCGATTGTTCGCTCCGCCCTGTTCGTGCCCGGTAGCCGCCCGGAGCGCTTCGCCAAGGCCTTGGCTGCCGGCGCCGATGCCGTGATCGTGGACTTCGAGGACGCGGTCGAAGAGCCGCTCAAGGCCCAGGCCCGCGAGCACCTGGCGCGCTTTCTGGCCGAGCACTTGGATGCCCGGGTGTGGGTGAGGGTCAATGCCCCCAGCCACGCAAACCACGCCGAGGACCTGCAGTTTTGCGCGCAGCACCTGGGCGTGACCACGGTGCTGCTGCCCAAGGTCGAGAGCGCCGCTCAAGTGGCGGTCGCCGCCCGCACGGGCAAGGCCGTGGTGCCGATCATCGAGTCTGCCAAGGGGCTGTTGGCCCTTGAGCGCATCGCGGGCGCCGAGGGCGTCGAACGCCTGTCGTTTGGCAGCCTGGACCTGGCGCTGGACCTTTGCCTGAACACCGACAGCCCGGCAGGCCAACGCTTCATCGACCAGGCCCGCATGGCCGTGCAGCTGCATTCCCGAGGGGCCGACCTGGCGCCACCGTTGGACGGCGTGTTTCCAGCGATCCGCGACCCGCAGGGGCAGCGCGAGGCCATGCGCCATGCCTACGACATGGGCTACGGCGGGGCGCTGTGCATTCACCCAAGCCAGGTGCCGGTGATTCATGAGGCCTTGCAACCCAGTGAGCACGAACTGGCCTGGGCGCACCGCGTGATCGAGGGCAGCGCAGCGGCAGGCGGGGCAGGGGCTTTCCAGCTGGATGGGCAGATGGTCGATGCGCCGGTGGTGTTGCGTGCGCAGCGCCTGTTGGCACTGGCCCATACGGGCTAGGTTATGGCTAAAGTCATGAAGTGATGGGTTGCGTTCACTTTTGCCGAACGCAGCCTTACACAAAAGCAGATTCCCCAAACACCTATACTGGGCCACCGTACCCTTGGCTACGCTTCCCTGCTGACCTTACCAACAACAATAACAGGTGAAACCCATGTTGAAGCTGACCCAGGCGCTGTTCTGCGCCGCCGCCGTCTCCCTGACCTCGTTCGCCTACGCCGCGGACCCGGTCATCATCAAGTTCGCCCACGTGGTGGCCGACAGCACGCCCAAAGGCCAGGGCGCGCTCATGTTCCAGAAGCTCGTGGAGGCCGATGACAAGCTCAAGGGCAAGGTCAAGGTCGAGGTCTACCCCAACTCGTCGCTGTTCGGCGACGGCAAGGAAATGGAAGCGCTGCTGCTGGGCGACGTGCAGATGCTGGCGCCCTCGCTGGCCAAGTTCGAGCATTACAACAAGCAGGTGCAAATCTTCGACCTGCCGTTTCTGTTCGACAACCTGGCTGCGGTCGACCGCTTCCAACAGGGCCCCAAGGGCAAGGCACTGCTCACCTCCATGGAGGACAAGGGCATTCGCGGCCTGGCCTACTGGCACAACGGCCTGAAGCAACTGTCGGCCAACAAGAAGATCTTGCTGCCCAAGGACGCCCGCGGCCTGAAGTTCCGCGTGCAGGCCTCCAGCGTGCTGGAAGAACAGTTCAAGGCCGTGCGCGCCAACCCGCGCAAGATGAGCTTCGCCGAGGTGTACCAAGGCTTGCAGACCGGTACCGTCAACGGCACCGAGAACACTTGGTCGAACTACGAAAGCCAGAAGGTCAATGAAGTGCAGCCGTTCTTCACCGAGACCGACCACGGTCTGATCGACTACATGGTGATCACCAACGCCAAGTTCTGGAACGGCCTGCCTGAAGACGTGCGCACCGAACTGCAGGGCATCATGGACAAGGTCACCGTCGAGGTGAACAAGCAGGCCGAGGCGCTGAACCAGGCTTCGCGGCAGAAGATCATCGACGCCAAGACCAGCGAGGTCGATGCGCTCACCCCCGAGCAGCGTGATGAATGGCGCAAAGCCATGCGTCCGGTGTGGGACAAGTTCGAAGGCCAGATCGGCGCTGACCTGATCAAGGCCGCCCAGGACGCCAACACCGCTTCCTGATCCGTTCTGCTTGCAGCCGCCCCTGTGTGGGCGGCTCAGCCTCATTGTGCGCGGAGAATGCCCATGCAAACGTTACGGCGCGTCTGGGAGCGCTTCGAGGAAGGCATGATCGCCTTTCTCCTGGCGGCCATGACCCTCATCACCTTCATCTACGTGGCGCTGAACAACCTCTACACGATGTTCTACAACTTGAGCGACCGCTGGACCTTCGCCAGCGAGCCGCTGTTGAACATTGGCGATCACCTGATGGGCTACGCCCAGGAAATGACCTGGAGCATCGCCCTGACCAAGGCCCTGTTCGGCTGGCTGATCTTCTTCGGCATCGCCTATGGCGTGCGCACCGCCGGGCACCTTGGGGTCGATGTGCTGGTCAGGCGCACCCGCAAGCCGGTGCAGCGCGTGCTGGCCATGCTCGCCTGCGCCTGCTGCCTGGCCTATGCCGGGCTGTTCCTGGTCGCCAGCATCAAGTGGGTCAGCGCCGTGCTGGCCGCCGGCATCGGCGCCGAAGACCTGGACCGCTACGGCATCAAGATCGGCCACATCGCGATGATCGTGCCCTTTGGCTTTGCACTGATCATCGTGCGCTACCTGGAAATCCTCTACCGCATCTACACCCACCGCCAGACCAACCTGGGCCTGGCCGACGAAGCGGCCGAGGCGAGCAAGCTGGCCAACCCCGGTGAGGAGTCGCCGCGATGACCGTTATCTGCCTGTTCCTGCTGCTGTTCATCTTCATGTTCCTGGGCGTGCCCATCGCCATTTCCCTGGGCCTGTCGGGGGCGGTGTCGATCCTGCTGTTCAGCCAGGATTCGCTCAGTTCGCTGGCGATCAAGCTGTTCGAGACCTCCGACAGCTACACCTTTTTGGCCATTCCGTTCTTCCTGCTGTCCGGCGCCTTCATGACCACCGGCGGCGTGGCGCAGCGGCTGATCGACTTCGCCAACGCTTGCGTGGGGCACATTCGCGGTGGCCTGGCCATTGCCGCCGTGCTGGCGTGCATGCTGTTCGCCGCGCTGTCCGGCTCCTCGCCGGCCACGGTGGCGGCGGTGGGCTCGATTGCCGTGGCGGGTATGGTGCGCTCGGGCTACCCGAAGGAGTTCGGCGCCGGGATCATCTGCAACGCCGGTACCCTGGGCATCCTGATCCCGCCGTCGATCGTGATGGTGGTGTATTCGGCCGCAACCGAGACCTCCGTGGGCAAGCTGTTCATGGCCGGTGTGATCCCTGGGATTTTGCTGGGCGTATTCCTGATGATCGCCATCTACATCGTGGCGCGGGTCAAGAAACTGCCTGCCCAGCCACGTGCCAGCTTTCGCGAGTGGCTGACGGCTGCGCGGCGGGCCTTCTGGGGCCTGTTGCTGCTGGTGATCATTCTGGGCGGCATCTACAGCGGCATGTTCACCCCCACCGAAGCGGCAGCGGTGGCGGCGGTGTATTCGGCGTTCATCGCCCTGTTCGTGTACAAGGACATGACCTGGCGCGAGTGCCCCAAGGTGCTGCTGGAGTCTGGGCGGCTGACCATCATGCTGCTGTTCATCATCGCCAACGCCATGCTGTTCGCCCATGTGCTGACCACCGAGCAGATCCCGCAGCAAATTACCCAGTGGGTGCTCTCCGAAGGCCTGACGCCCCTCGGCTTCCTGATCATGGTCAACGTGGTGCTGCTGATTGCTGGCAGCTTCATGGAGCCGTCGGCGATCATCCTGATTCTGGCGCCGATCTTCTTCCCCATCGCCATGGAACTGGGCATCGACCCGATCCACCTGGGCATCGTGATGGTGGTGAACATGGAGATCGGACTGGTTCACCCGCCGGTGGGGCTGAACCTGTTCGTGACCAGTGCCGTGACGGGCCTGACACTGGGCCAGACCATTCGCGCAGCGCTGCCGTGGCTGTCGATTCTGTTGCTGTTCCTGATTCTGGTCACCTACGTGCCGTACATCTCCTTGGCGCTGCCGGAGTTTCTCGGCATGCCCTGACCGGCGGCTCGATCAACCCGCCAGTGCACCGACGCCACCGCCTACCCGGCGGTGGTTTCACTTTCGGCCAGGGGGGGCAGGGGTGTAGGTTGACCCTCCAAGGGTGCCACCAGCCCGCCAGCCCTCCACAAGCCCCGAGCGGACCCACCATGACAACAACAAGATCACTGCTTTGCCTTGCCATCGCCTACGCCTGGCTCACCAGCCCCGCAGCCCACGCCGCCAATACTGCCGACAACCCGTGCAAGACCACCGCCGAGTGCGCCGAGCAGGCCCGCAAGATCGGCGCCTTCGTAGGAAAGACCCCCGACGGCCAGCGCCACGGCGAAACCCAGTTCGACTACCTCAACCGCATCAACAAAGCCTCCCTGGTGATGCTCAAGGAAGCCGGCATCGTCACCGCCGAACAGGCTGCCACCATCGCAGGCGGCGTACGCCACGCCATCGACCAGGCCACCCAGCCAGACGGCAAGCGCCCCAGCGATGTGCTGCAACTGGAGCAGATCATCACCGACAAAATCGGCCCCGAGGCCTCGCTGATTCACTCGGGCCGCAGCCGCCAGGACATGTACGCCACCTACCGCCTGGCCTCGCTGCGGGGCCACGTGCTGGCCTATGGCGACGCCCTGGACGCCACCCGCCAGCGGTTGCTCACGCTGGCTGCCCAGCACGTCGACACCCTGGTGCCGGCCTACACCAACGGCGTACAAGCCATGCCCATCAGCTATGCCCATTACCTGCTGGCCTACGAGGCCTCGTTCGAGCGCGACGCCCAGCGCCTGCACGAGCTGTACGCCCGCCTGAACCTCAGCCCCATGGGCACCGCCGTGCTGGCCAACTCCGGCTACCCCATCAACCGCGAGCGCCTGGCCCAGCTGCTGGGCTTCGACGGCGTGCGCGAGAACTCGCTGGACGCAAGCCAAGTCTCGACCTACGACATCCCGCTGGAGGCCGCCGGCCTGGTCTCGTCCTCGGCCATCCGCATTGGCGCCTTCATCGGCGACATCCACACCCAGTACCACCAGACCCGGCCCTGGCTGCTGCTCGACGAAGGCGCCACCTACACCAGCAGCGCCATGCCGCAAAAGCGCAACCCCGGCCTCTTGATGCGCACCCGCGAAGCCGCCTCCGACGTGGTCGGCCTGGCCAACGCCACCACCCTGCGCGCCCACAACGTCACTACCGGCATGACCGACTACAAGGCCGCCTTCGACGACCTGGTCCTGTTCCGCTCCACCGGCGACATGTTCAAGCGCCTGGACCAGGTGCTCGACGCGCTGAAGATCAATGCCGCCCGCGCCGAAGAAGAACTGGACGCCGACTGGACCACTTCCATGGAACTGGCCGACACTTTGGAGCGTAAGCACCACGTCCCCTTCCGCATCGGCCACAGCTTCGCCTCGCTGATCGTCGAAAAAGCCCGCGCCGACGGCACTTTGCCCAAGGACTTCGCCTACGCCGATGCGCAGGCGTTGTTCACCCAGGCGGCGGACAAATACAAATGGAAGGACAACACCCTGCCCCTGAGCGAAGCAGATTTCCGCGCCAGCCTGTCCCCCCGCGCCATGGTGCAAAGCCGCAAGGGCACTGGCGGGCCACAGCCTGAAGAAGTGCGGCGCATGTTGGCTGAGGCGCAGGCGCGGTTGAAGGAGGATCAGGCGTGGATGCAGCAGCGGCGGCAGAAGCTGGTGGATGCGGATGTGGGGTTGGATAAGGCGTTTGATGGGTTGTCTGGGCGATGATCTGGCTGGAGCACGCGATCCGTGTGGGAGCGGCCTTGTGCCGCGATGGGGCGCGAAGCGGCCCCGGCGATTTGAGGTGCGGGCTGAAAATCTGGGGCCGCTTCGCAGCCCATCGCGGCCGGTCCGGCGCCCCGGCGAGGCCGCTCCCACATGGATCGCGCCCCAGCATCCCAGGCTCAAATCACAGATTGGCAGGTCCACTGCTCGACACAATGTTTGAGTGATCAGGCAGAAACGCGCCCTCCGTGTGGGAGCGGCCTTGCGCCGCGATGGGCCGCATGGCGGCCCCCGGCGATTTGAGGTGCGGGCTGAAATCCTGGGGCCGCTTCGCAGCCCATCGCGGCCGGTCCGGCGCCCCGGCGAGGCCGCTCCTACAGTGGATCGCGTGACCTGGGAAGAATCGCACCAAGCCCCGAAACATTTTGAACCAAAAATCTCACCCCGCTCTCCATCCGTAAACGAAGCGGCAAAAAAAACCGCGGCGAACCCCGGCACCCCCTTGCATGCACCCCGGGCCTTTTACTGCTGGTAGCGGAGCCTCAAATGATCCAAACCCCCTTGCTGATCGGTTTCATCGTCATGGCCCTGGCATCACTGGCCATCTACATCAAAGGCGCACACTACGGCCCGCTGCTCGGCCACACCCTCATCCACGCCGCCGTCCCCTTCATCGCCGCCACCGCCTACCTGTGCATGTACCTGGGCGTCGGCAACTTGATCAAAGTCGACGGCAGCATCACCTACCTGGCCCGCTACGTAGACTGGGCCTTCACCACCCCACTGCTGTTGGCAGGCGTGGTCAGCTCCGCCTACTACGGCACCCGCGACCTGTACGGCAAAAGCGGTTACATCACCGCCATCGTCACCCTCGACGTCATCATGATCGTCACCGGCCTGATCGCCTCCCTGGCCCCCTACGGCGTGATCAAGTGGGTGTTCTTCGCCTGGTCCTGCGCCGCGTTTGCTGGCGTGCTGTACCTGCTGTGGAAACCCGTCGCCAGCATCGCCAGCCAACAACCCGGCGTCAGCCCCGCCTACCGCCGCAACGTAGGCTTTCTCACCGTGCTGTGGCTGATCTACCCCGTGGTCTTCGCCGTTGGCCCTGAAGGCTTCTGGGCCGTGAGCGATGCCACCACCGTGTGGGTATTCCTGGTGCTCGACGTGCTGGCCAAGGTCGTCTACGCCTTTACCTCGGAACGTAACCTGCGCGCCGTGCCGGTAGGCCGAGGCTACTGAGCATGACCTGCACAGGGCGCAGCTGGCGCGCCCTTGTGGGGCTGGCGATAGCGGCCAGCCTTGCAGGCGGGCTGGCACCGCTGGCCTACGTGCTGCTGGTCGGGCTTGGGCTTGGCCTGCTGCATGGGGCCAGCGACCTGTACCTGGTCGAGCACGGGCAGCGCAGGCGCTTTGTGCTCAGCTACCTGGGCGTGGCCATGGTGTGCGCCCTGATCTGGCAAGTGGCGGGGGCGTTGGCGCTTACCGCCTTTTTATTGCTGTCGGTTTGGCACTTCGCCCATGAGGATGAGGTGTTTCAGCGGCGGCATGAACAGATTGCGCTGGGGCTGTTCATCCTGGGCGGGCCTGCAGTGTTGCACCGTAATGCGGTAGCCGAGTTGCTCAACCTGGCGATGGCGGCCGGTGCCTCTTCTGCCTTGGGTGGATGGCTGGCGGTGACGCTTGCGTGTGCCGGGCTGATTGCGTTCGGTGTGCTGCTGATGAGTGCCTGGCAACGGCGTGACCTGCGCCTGGCGGTGACCTTGCTGCTGGTGGTGGTGACACCGCCGCTGATCGGGTTTGCGCTCGGGTTCTACCTGCTGCATGCCGAACCCCAAACCCGGGTGCGCGAGCGAATGGTAGGTGCCTTATCGATGGGCGACTACGTGCATCGCACCTGGCCAGTGCTCGCTGGGGCAGCGGTGTTTGCCCTGGTGGGTGGGGCTGTGTTCTGGCAGCAGGAACAGACCGGCATTCGGGCACTGTTCGTGGTGCTGGCGGCGTTTGCACTGCCGCATATGGTGGTGTTGCCGCGTTTTCTCTCGGGGCGCGCAGTGCCCCAGGTGCCGGGCCCGGTCTGACCTGATCGACAGCCCCGGCGCGCAGGTGCGCCGGGGGACCGGGCTTAGCGCATCATGCCCAATTCAGCGTCGTCCAGAAGGGCTTTGCCAAGTGCGCAAAGGTAGTGGGCGGCCCAGATCAGTTTGGGTTTGTCTTCCATCAAGCCTTCTAGGGTGAGGTCGCGGGCGTAGCCCATCAATTCCGAAGCTTGTTCACGCGCGAGTTGGCAAGGGATGCCGGGTTCGATGCGGAACAGTGCGTGGGTGTGGTTTTCGCCTTGGTAGAAGACGGTTTGGCCGAGTGTGCAGGGGGTGTCTGGGGTGGACATGGGTGTGGCTCCCTGAAGTTTTTCGGGCTGGCTGTTTTTGTTCTGCGGCTGGGGTATAGCCGTTTTGACTGAGCCAGCGGCTTGAGGGTTAGTGCGTGGGGTGTCGCGAGGGAGGGTGGTGGATTTGCAGGAGGGCGGATTCCAGCAGGCGACGCAGGGATTCCAGCTCGTGCATGGAGGCCATGATCAGCGGGGCTGCCGGGGAGCGGGGCTGCATGAGGAGGGCTTGTTGGGCCACGGCTTCGGCGCAGAGGGCGTAGTCGGTGGCTAGGGTTAGGGTGTCTTCCAGGGTGACGGGTGTGGGTGGTGGGTCGGGGACGATTTTTAACATGACGGCTCCTGACGTGGTGAAGCGACCACCGGCTGCGGCTAAACAGGAGGGTGGCAGCTGTGCGCGGGTTAGCCGACCGGGACGTCAGGCACCCGGCGCACTCGAAAGTGCCCCACGCACAGCCGCCATAAGGCCACAACACCGATTTCCCGGTATTGCACAGCTGTGGTGTCCGACGATTTTTCAGGCGGCTAACCTGGTCGCTGGATGTCAGCGACATGGCGAGACTACGGTCGGCTTTTGGGGTGTGCAATGAGAAATGGGCTTGGGGAGTATCTTTGGGAAATGGACTACAGGGAAGGAAAAAAGTCTGAAAGTTCTGGGGGGGGGTTGGAGCGTGTCGCCTGTACGATTGCCAGGTCTTTGATGCTGCGATGTTGGGCGGCTTTCGCGAAGACCGCCCCGATTGATGAGAGATGTTTCAATCCAGAGTACCCGCAGCATGCGAGCACTCAGAGAAGCTTTGTGAGCTAGAAACTCTGCCGTGTTCTGCACTTAGGGAATGTCGAGCATCCCCAGAACTGTTGGCCGGCATTAGCACCTGTTTTGATCGTCCGCACCAGTAGCGCACTGCCGCATTTCGGACATTGCCTATCAGCCGTGGGATCACTACGCCGCTTCAGGTTCTCCACGTGCTCGCGGTGCGTTGCGAGAGAAGGCGCCCGCCTTCCATCCAACAAAGTTTGCACCAGCGTATCGACTTCAGAGCCCGTGAATACGGGCTGTGTGAAGGACTTGATATACCGGATAAACCTGCTGCCGTGGGTGACATTTGGCGGCATTTCGGTTTTGAACGTGCTATCACCAACGAAGGTGATGATCGAATGAAGGTGCTCAGGCGCTACTTCGAGTGTGGCTTCGAGAGCTTTCAGGTGCTTATAGTTTTGACGCAGTGGGTTCTGGAATTTGAACGTGCGCTTGAAAAGCTTTTGCGTCCATTGGGCTTGGCGCTCCGAACCAAAAATCCATCCCCTCATATTTTTAGTTTCGAGCACGAAAATACCGTACATAGACACGATGACGTGATCGATCTGCGTCGTGCCGTCTGGCGTGTCTAGGGTCACGTTATGTACCCGGTGATACGTTTTTTCATCTAGCTGTAGCCATATGAAAAAGCGCACGAGTAACTCGCCCAGGTAGCCTTTGGCTGCTGGCGTTTTCAGTATGGAGATACAGATGACGAGCGGAATGAACCAGCTCAAGGTGCCCCAGTGCTGGCTCAGGAGGGTGGTGACGTCCATTTCTTAACCTTGTGAAGATCGGGATTGTGGTGCCTGGGTTGTGACCCGTTTCTTGATTGGGTTGGAAACCAGGCTTCCGCCGGTTTGATCGAGCGCAGATGACACAGCGCAACCCGTCGGCGGGGGACGCATTATAGAGTTGATGGCCTATGAGTTGTACCTAGCGGAATAGGTGCGTTCATTTTCTTTCTAGAGATTGCTAGAGTCCCCTCAAAACCAAGGTTAGGAAAACCTGCAGATGCCGACCATGTGGATGATCCGAGGCGACGGTGGGCGCCTCTACGACGATTTCAGAGACCGCAACTTAGCTGCCATTGGCTGGGGGCAGTTCGCGATAGAGGCTAAGCCAGGGGTCTCGCGCAAAGCGCTGATTCAGGCGTACAAAAGCCTTCAACCCGGCATCAAAGACGCCAGTGCTGTATCAGGCGCGTCTCAGGTATTCCGATTCGTTAACGAAGTGAAACCAGGTGATGCAGTTGTCACCTACTCACCTGCAAACAGGACTTATCTTGTTGGCCTGTTCGTGGGCGAATGCGTCTATCGAGCAGACCTAGCGGAAGACGGCATGTCACTGACGCGTGCCGTTGAGTGGTTTCCCCACGAGGTCGATAGGGACAAATTAACCAGCGCCAGCCGCAACAGCCTCGGTTCGACGTTGACAGTCTTCAATGTGGCGGAGGAGGCGCAGAAGGAGCTGCTAGCGCTCGCCAACGGGAAAGTGTTCTCTCCCTCGCCAAAGGAAGCGATTGAAGACCCTGAGGCCCTGGAAGATCCCTTGAAAGGCGTTCAGGAGATTGCATTCGAACGCATTAAAGATCAGATCAACGGTTTGGACTGGTCAGAGATGCAAGAGCTGGTAGCAGGCATTTTGCGTGCGATGGGTTACAAAACGCTGGTATCTCCAGCAGGGGCTGATCGCGGCAAAGACATTATTGCCTCACCTGACGGCTTCGGCTTCGAGCCCCCACGTATCGTTGTCGAGGTCAAGCACCGTAGCGCGCGTATGGGCAGTAATGAAATTCGTAGCTTCCTAGGTGGACGTCATAAAGATGATCGCGGGCTCTACGTGAGTACAGGTGGATTCACTAAGGAAGCTTTGTACGAAGGGGAGCGAGCCAATGTACATCTGACCATGTGGACCTTGGACGAGTTGGCTCGCACATTGATGGCGCATTACCCAGCTACCGATCCGGAAACCAAGCGCTTGGTGCCGTTGACATACTTCTATGTTCCGGCATGATGGGGCGACTTTGAACTAACATAAGTGTGCATAACTGGATGAATCTCGGATGGTGATATACTCTGCGGCTTGTTACAGGATCTGAAGAGATCTAGTGAAATGCAAGTTTAACTCATATGAGCGGAATTTTGTTGCTGGGAACGGCGGAATAGATGCGTTACGGTGAGCCGGCGTCACCTGAGAGATTTGCCAAATTTCTACCGTTAATGAGCGACTCGGATAGGTCCGTATGTTCGATTCATTTAGCCTTCGAGAAGGGCTCGCTCACGAACCATCAGCTCAAATCTCTTAGGAAGCTATCCCACAGTGGGTTTCTGGCTCTATAGAGACTGATGGATGAGATGGCTCTCGCTTATCTGACCGCTGTAAAGTTGCTGACCCTCTGTAGGAAATAATCCTGCGATGAAATACTTCCTGAGCTGTAGTAAGGGAAGTTGAGGGCAGCTACAAATGTATTTTTCAATTTGGTTCACTCAAAGGTATGTCCTGAATACTGAAATGTTAACAAAAAAAAGAAGTTTTCGTTAGTTGCAAGAAAATCTAAGCGCTACGTGTTTAGTAATATCGCAAAAAGAAATTAATAATAGTCTCGGGGCTTAATTTTAATTCGCTATTTGCGGCGATTTTCTTAAATCTTGATTAATCGATCAGGTTGGTTTGCTACTGCAAATATAGTTCGGTGTCAAGAAGCCTTGCCTTAGTAGTTACCTATGCCAGGCTCATGGATGTAAGAAAACCGTCACTAAATTTAGCTTGTACAACAATAGAGGGAGGGTAGGCATTTCGAAAGAAAATCTGATAGTATGCAGAATGAATCAGTAGAGCTGCGAGCGATAAATTGAGCATTTTAACAGAAGTAGAAAAGTATCGATCTGAAGCAAATTCTAAACTTAACCAAAATACCAAAGGCTCGCTTGGTCAATTTTTTACGCCGCAGTCAATAGCTCTCTATATGGCAAACATGTTCGAGAGTATACAGGGAGAGGTAGTATTGCTCGATCCTGGGGCCGGGCCAGGTTCTCTCACTGCGGCATTTACTGATGAAGCAATAAAGCGTTTGAATTTAGAAAGCATTACCGTGGATGCTTTTGAAATTGACCGCATTATTCATCCTTTCTTGCAAAAAACCTTAAATCTTTGTGAGAGTGCTTGTCATGAGAGTTCAGTCCCCGCCTGTTTTAATCTTTGCCCAGATGATTTCATAGATAGTTCATGTTCTAGAAATTTTTCATGTGCTCCTGGGATGTATACCCATGTAATCATGAATCCTCCGTACAAGAAAATTGCTGCTACAAGCGATCATCGCAAGTTGTTAAGTAGACTTGGGATCGAAACGGTCAACCTATATTCCGGTTTTGTATCGCTAGCTATTAAACAGCTTGTACAGGGCGGAGAGCTTGTAGCAATCATTCCCCGATCTTTTTGCAATGGTCCATACTATCAAACTTTCCGTGAGCTTATTACCAGCACGTGCGCCATTAATCATATTCACATTTTTGATAGTCGGGCATTAGCATTCGCAGAAGATGAAGTGCTTCAAGAAAACATTATCATTCACCTGACGAGAGGTAAAGTTCAGGGTAAAGTTTTGATTACATCCAGTCCGGCGGCAGATTTCTATCTGGATAATGATTCGAACACTGTAACTGCCCCTGATATGACTATCAGGACGGTTGACTTTGAAAGTATTGTCTATCCAAATGACAAGGAAAAATTCTTTCACATTGCGGCTAACAATAGAGATTTAGCAGTAATCGAAAAGCTCTCAGTTTTTTCGTCCAATTTAAGCGATTTAGGGGTGAGTGTTTCAACAGGACCTGTCGTAAGTTTCCGAGCAAAGGATGCGCTTAGGGATGCAATCAGTCCTACTTCGGTGCCGCTTTTAGGTCCTGGCCATTTAGGTTTTTCTGTAATATGGCCAAAAAATGGCAAAAAACCTAATGCAATTGAGGTTACTCCAACAACTGAAAAGTCATTATGGAATCACAAAGGAGCATTTGTTTTCGTAAGACGATTTAGCTCCAAAGAAGAAAAACGGAGAATTGTGGCAACCTTATATGAAAGTGATTTGCCAGGAGATCTAATTGGTCTGGATAATGGGCTAAACGTCTATCATGTAGCTAAATCTGGTTTTGATCCGGCATTAGCGCGTGGCTTATTTGTGTTCTTGAATAGCACTTTGCTGGATAAATACTATAGGAATTTCGGGGGGCATACCCAAGTTAATGCGACTGATTTAAAGAACCTGCACTATCCTTCTTTAGAATCGCTGCAGCGAATGGGTGAGCGCGTTAAAAGTAATTCTCCAACCCAAGCGGAAATTGATCATTTCATTGATGAAGAGATATTTCGAATGACCGGAGTCGACAATAATCCGTTGCATGCTCAAAAGAAAATTGACGAAGCGTTGAGCATTTTGGTCGCTCTTGGTCTACCAAGAGCTCAGCAGAATGAGCGAACAGCCCTCACATTGCTAGCGCTTGTCGATCTGCACCCAACTGGCTCCTGGGCAGATTTAAAGCGCCCTCTGTTGGGCGTGACGCCAATCATGAACTGGGTTAAAGATATTTATGGCAAAGAGTACGCGCCCAATACACGAGAGACGTTCCGCCGTCAGACCTTACATCAATTCGTAGGTGCAGGTCTTTGTCTATACAACCCAGACCAGCCTGATCGGGCAGTAAACTCTCCGAGTGCTTGCTATCAAATTGCATTAGAGATTTTTCACGTTTTGACGAACTACGGAAAATTGGAGTGGGATTTAAAGCTGAAAGAGTGGCTTAATGAATCGCCGTCTCTTATATCGCAATATGCAATGAGTAGAGAAATGAAGCTTATTCCCCTAAGGCTCAATGGAAGTAATGAAATAAAGTTGAGTCCAGGCTCTCACAGCCAGTTAATTCATGACATCGTCACAGAATTTGGACCAAGGTTCGCTCCAGGTGCAGAAGTAATATATCTCGGAGATACTGGAGCTAAACAGGATTTCTTTGACCAAACTCGGCTTTCAAATCTAGGGGTTGTAGTAAACAAAAAAGGGAAACTTCCTGATGTGGTGCTTTATTGGCCTGAGCGTAATTGGCTTTTATTGATTGAGGCAGTAACCTCTCATGGCCCCGTAGACGGTAAGAGGCACGGAGAGCTTGCACAACTTTTTTCCACTAGTACTGCCGGGTTAGTATATGTTAGTGCATTTCCTGATCGTAAAACCATGGTAAAGTACCTTGCAGATCTCGCTTGGGAAACCGAAGTGTGGGTTGCTGATGCCCCGACCCATATGATTCACTTCAACGGTGATCGTTTCCTTGGTCCCCACTAATGACCGTTTTGACGACGCAAAATGAAAGCTGCGTAGGGATGATGTGCTAATTATTTGGAATTTACATTCGGTTTTCGTAAACAAGAGTTTGTAGATAGCATAAATATTTGGACCAGTTTGCTCTCATGCGGTAGTGCCATACATGGCGATGCAAAATAGGATTCATATCCAGAAAAGTCGCTAGTAAGCAAATCCTACATGCTAAGGCAACACATTGTGTTGCCTTAGGAGTGCTAACCGAGATTTATCACTTTGCTATTTTCTGATCTCATCCATTCAGGTAAGTCCATACCGCTATGTATCACGATACGCTGTTTATTGAATTTCTTAAGCTTCTTTTCTAGATCTACTTCGGTATTTCTAGCCAGTGCTTGTACAAAAAAGGCGTAGGGGGATATGTCTGCTGGGAGGAGACCGACACGTTTTCTCTCCATATGTATGATGTTTGAAAAATCAGCTACCTGAAGATTGCACGCTACTAGGATATTGCGTATGTTTTCTGCTAAACGTTTTATGTCGGCTGGGATCTTTTCCTTGGCCCAAGTTGAATTTATGCATTCAATTAAAGACAAAATTTCAATGGTTTTCTTGTCTCTTTTTGCAACTGCTGAGGAGTCAGCCAAGCGGCCAGCCTCAGCAATGGCTATTTCAGCATGCTCCAACATAGCTTTGACTTGAAAAGCAATTCGCTCGAGTGGCCAGTTCACTGTGTCACTTTTGTATATCATGTCATGAGTGGCAACGCTCCATGCATGCTGTAACACGGTTTTGATCTGAACTTCGAAAAGCATCCCGTCCAACTCTGGTTGACGGCCACTATCAAGTGGGCGTCTTTTGACATACATTCTCAAGTCATCGAAGGCAAAACTAGATGCTAATTTGTTAGTTTGAGAGTCGTTCTCAGGTCGACGATAAGCTATATCGAAGTGTTCGAGAACGATTTCCTCAGCTTTTTCGATATCAGAAAGAGTAGGTACAACTAGTGTGCATGCAAAAAAGTCTTCCATTGCATTGGGTGTGTCAACTCTACCTGTTTCAATCTTTAATGCAAAACTTTCAATTGTTTTGATTCGCGATGCATAGAACCAGTTATTGCTTTCGGTGATTCTCCTAATTGTAGCGGACGTTTCTTCTGATAGTTTTTCATACTTTGGTTTGACTTCAGAGTACAAGTCGCGAACTATTTTCACAATTTTCATACAGGTACTCACTTTGTACTCAGGGCTGAAACTAGCGCTTCATGCCGTTGAGCTCTAGGAGTTAAATCTGTGGTCGCTCCTTTTGAGCTTGATGCGTAGGATGTGGCTTCGGTAGTAAATGAGCTAACTGCTTCTTTATCATTGTTTTTTTCGTCAGCCGAGGTGGGCGCTTGATTGGTTGCTTGTCTCATAAAAGCTATATATTTGACAGCAAAATTTTTGGGTTCTAGTGCATTTGTATCTTGTTGATTTAGATAAGCCCAGAGCGAATATAAGTGGATTTGTACTTTGAGGTATTCCCTCACTTCTGGTACTTCCCGTAACATTTCAGATATGAAATCTTTTACTCTGGAAACAGAGCTGTAGAAGTCCTCCTCAATGAAGCTATCATTATCCTCGATCTCTTCATATTCAGCGTAAAGTTCATCTAAAAAATCTTGATCAAAGCCAAATATTTTGTTTTTTAGAGTAACTGCGAATAACTCAGAGATGAATTGGACATCAGCCATTCGTTTGGTTCGAGCCGTCGTTACAATCCCAAAGCTTTTCCAGGCGTTTTGGGAGGCCTCCGCCTCAACAAAGCTGATGAACCAACCGTCATATTTTGCATGCCTCATTTCTTGAGGAGTGAGCTTTCTGGAATTTCTGTTGATTCGCTCAAAAGTATTTCGGATGGCAGCATCGCTGACTTCTGGGACCATTTCAACAATCAGAACATAGTTCCAGAATATCTCGCGTGTGCTTTTATCTAGATCCTTCCAACGTTTCTTTTGAAGGTTGATATCTGCGAAATCATCTGGTATGCGAATCTTGCCTGCCGTAAAGTCTATAATTGTTTGCAGTCTCTGTTTTCCATCAACTACATGGTAAGTTGCCTTGCCGTTTTCTTGAAGAGTTTTGTGTAAAAATATAGGGGGAGCAGGATAATTGTTAAGGATAGTATCTATAAAAAAACGCTTATCTCGTGGTGACCAAACACTTCTGCGCTGGTATGGAGGATTAAGGTTAAGCTGACCTCGATCATTCATATCCAGAAACCAACTAACGTCTTGAGTGGTAAGATTCCTGTTCATACTATAGGCTCCATGGATTTCTAAGCTGCTTTGATATAGACAATTGCGCTAGCATTCTATTTCAATTCTTAAGGATCTACAATTGTATGCCTGTCTGTATTTGGCAGGCTTTAAGCAACAGTTCTGCCCATCCAGGAGCAATAGATAATGATAAGCGATTCAGATAGATGCTAGACAATTCGCGCGCTCACGTTGATTGCTGGGATGCATACTTATGATCGTAACGATGGTTCGTTCGAAAGCACTAGGCTCCGTCTGAAATCCTAAGAAGCTAAAATGTTGTCCCGTAACAACCTAGGTTCTGCACAGCTGTTGGCCATCTGCGCAAAGGAATACTGTGATGTCAAAGCGTCGGGGACTATCGGATGAGGGGTGGCCAGGGGTGCCGATCTCTTTACGACAGCCCACCTCAGGGGCGAACCCCGCAGCAGTGATCGCTTGACACTCGGGGGGATCTGGATGCGGTGCTCTGGAACAGCCTTGCGAGATATGCCCGAGTGCTTCGGATGTTGGCGACGATCTAGCACCGCCTCCGGGTCTGCCGAAACAGCAGTACATTCGATCAGATGCTCAAACTACTGCGCTTCAAACTCAATAACGAAGGTTTGATTGGTCCTGCGCCTGGATGATCCAGTCGACCGCTGTTCGAGCATAAGGGGTCCATCATCACATTCCAAGAGCCACCTGATTGGGCATCTTGCGATCCCAATTTTTTTGGAGTTGGTGGTTATTTCTGCTCGCGCTCGGGCTTTGATAACTGATCGACTCTTTGCTCGGACTCCTCAAGAAATTCCAGTACCGACTCAAGCCGCTAGAGATCCGCCGGGCTTTTTTAAAGCATGGGGACAGCTACGCTGCTTGCACCTACATGGCACTTCGTATTGCGGACTCGGAGCGGCCAGGCAATTTGGCCAGTTTCGGTATGTCGATCAATTCGGGTTCAATCCCCGGCAACCTCGCTGAGACCGCTGAACAGGGCGATTCGCCACATCCAGTTTGGTGCGAGAGCCAAAAGTCGGCAAGGGTTCGTATGAGGAACCAAGCTAAATGCCTTACCCGGAAATGGGAAGCCGACCTGTGCAAGAGAGAAAGCCTGGAGTTGAAGGTGCGGGCGCTGCTAGCTGTGCGTAGACACCGGGTCGGCTACAAAGCCCGCCTCGAGGCGGCAGTGGAAGCTTGTCGATAGCCTCTATTGCCAAGCAGCGCCTGTCGCTAATCAAGCATCAACGCCGATCAATGCTAACGACTTTATCCGTGTTGGTTGATTTTGCGGAGGCCGTGCGATCTAACACCACCTTAGCAGTTAAGGTCGCCGCATTAGGTCCGAAAACGACGGAGCTCCATCCCAGATGCAAAGCAGTGGCTCGGAACCAGTCTTTGATCTCCTGCGTGAGGTAGGTCTTATCCGTCCCGTGCGCGTAGTTATAGAGGCTGACGATTTTTTTTCGTGAGCAGTCATCAGTTGGTTTGCTCACCGAACGCGTCTTTGGATCTGGGAATGTGTAGCGTGTCATGGGGCACCTTAGCTGTTATTTGGAGCTAGAACAGCCCCAGATGATCCCGAAAGGAGCTTGCAAAACCACTAAGCTCCTGGGTCGGAACGGTAAACTGTAATATTGCATAGCTCCGACCGCGAGGGTATTACCACCGCCAGCGAACCGGCTGGCCTAACGATATCACTTAATGGATGCTTGTCGCCAGTCTGGCTTTCTGGAGTATTTTTGGGAGAATAAATCCCCCGAAAAGTGGTGATTGTTGTTGGTCATTCTGCTTCGAACCCACTGATTTATAGAGCCTTCAGAAATTCGCTCAAATATAGAAGGCAAAAACGGATTCGAAGTTCGTTATAACGTTACGAAGATAGCTAGAAATCCATAGGCTGGGATAATTGATTGCTTGAGACTGACTGAATATAGATAAGCTTAGCAAAGGCGCCTGATCGAAGTAGACTCTTGGGCTTGGCCAGCAAGTGTGCCTATAGCGGCTGACAAAACAACAGGTAGCCCCGATGGACAAGGACGAATTCGCTGCGGCAGTTGGAGCAGGCGAATGGTTTATCGCGCAGTCGATAGAAGCTTTCAAGTGGCGTTGGGAGACCAGGGACTGTGGGGGCGGCGGCCCAGGAGGTAGAGCGTCTGCGGCTCCCTTCCGAGTCCCTGGCCCAGGCGGGTTCTGACTATCAACTTCGCTCGATCGCCAGGCTTCGCGGCTAGGGCTTGCCACTTCTTGACTTGAATCCCCCACACGCTTCCAGTGACGAGCCATTTGCCGTTCAATCACTAGCAGTATTTTGATGCGCGTCCTGATCAGCCGCCTGCTACCTAAAGTTTTAGGAGAGAGAATGGAGACTCCATGTGCTCCACGCAAATGGACAATTCTGAGTGAGTAGTATCAGCTTTTCGGCATCTGCATTAGGAAAAGCGTGACTGCGGCAGCTAAAGCGAACCCTGTATGCACGATCTGAACTGAGTCGTTCACTCTTCCGATCAACTCGAAAAATCTGCTCGTAATGCTACAAGATTTTGAATCATCCACCGATGCTCTAATAAAATTTTTGCTGTCGCAGGATCACGCCGGATATTCGGTCGAGCTCGTCCTGAAGGCCTAGCGGGCCAGATATCCTGTACGTAACCAGTACACGTCTTGAATTTTTCCAGGCTTTGTACAAACAGGGTTTTAAGCGCCTGCGGTAAATCGGTATTGAGACAATCCTCCAGAAGCTCGTCGAGCGACTTGAGTAGATCCTTGATCTGTGATCATCAAGTGTCTTCTCTGGATAGCTGAAAGCGAGAGCATGACTGCCAAACCTCAGTCCCTGCATAACCGATTCGGTCAAATTACCTTTATAGTTGGACCAAGAGGTACCCATGTTGGGATGTTTAAGCATATCCTCGACTGCCTCGAACGGTTCCAAGAAAATGGCCTTGTCGCCAGGAAAAAATTCTAGAGTCGCTTGCCGTGCTTCCTCAACTAGTAAGAGTAGTTTGGCTAGGGCTTGAAATAGACCGACTGTGTCGGATCTGTCGCATTGAAAGATCGTGGCTCACGCTTCACCGGTCACGGCGTTGTCAGGAATGGTCCGGGCGGTCGTCATCAGATCTAGCATCCGTCCTGCGGGATTGTTCATGATTGTCAAGCGTCCCTCCTCCTACGCTCCACGCTGTCAGAAAGTTGGCATTACCCAGCAAAAGCAGCCATTTGGACACAAAAAAGGCACTTGCGGTAACCGCTAAGTGCCTGATTTGTAAGGATAATTTGGTGGAGCCGGGGGGATTTGAACCCCCGTCCGCCAGTACTCCGCTGTCGGTACTACATGCTTAGCCGTGTCTACTGAGTTAATCCGCAGCCGCCCGACGGGCAGGGTGCTTTGGACGAGTTGGGTAAGTTTTAGTCGCTTTGCCCCCAACGTGCTACACGACGATCCTGTTCTGTATGACAATCACTTCGGGTTTACAGGCATCCCCTGGTGATTGCTGGAGCCGAAGCTACCAGGAGAGCGGGCTCAGCTGCTTACGCAGCGAGAGCGTAGCCCTCGTAGTTTTCGTCATTGGCAACTATAGAAAGTTGCAACAGTGGATTTACGAGTTCTGTTACCAACTCGGCATGCACCTAGAGTTTCGCTACCGGCGTCGAATCCTAATCGGCCCCACACTAGCTCTAAGCTAACGCACCTTACGGCACGTGAATCGGAGTATACGGCATTGCGCGGGCGGCGTCGACAGCTGAGCGCTCACCCGCGCGATGCATTAGGCGCCGCCGCTGCTCGAGCCGCTGCCCTTGTTGGTTTTATCCAGACGTTCAACAACTTTGCTGGTGATTTCGATGCATTTCTTGGTGTCGCCGGAAGCCTGGGCTTGCTTGGCTTCGTCCACTTTGTCCTGGACGGCGGTGTCCAGGCCTTCGGAGGTGGCACCGGCGGTGGCCATGCTGTCGTTGATTTTCTGCAGGTTCAGGGCGCACAGGTCGTCGGCAGCGAAGGCCGGCGAAGCGAGCAGGGTAGCGGCCGCGAACAGGGCCGAAAGCGCGGTACCTTTCATGGGAGTCTCCTCTGTGGCCTCTGGTAGGTGGGCCTGTAAAGGTGGACTGTGCCGTTTGGCTGACAGTTCCGTTGTGATGGTGGCGGGATGGCATGAGAGTTTGTGGCGGGATGTTGCTGGGGTGTGGGGAGGGGGGCGTCGGGATGGGTATGACTCATTGGCGGGGGAAGGGGCCGCTTTGCGGCCCATCGCGGCGCGAGGCCGCTCCCACGGGGAGAGTGGCCTCGTCGGGGGTTAGGCTACTGGGCAGGCGGTTGGGCGGGTGCCGTCTACGACTTCGTTGTAGGGGGCTTGGTCGCGGTCGCGTAGGCCGTAGTCGCGAATCACTGAGGTGACGCGGACGCGGTAGTCGTCGAAGATTTTGTCGCGGCCGGCGCGTTGGGCGGAGAGGTGGGCGGTGACGTTGCGCCACTGCACCACGGCTTCTTCGTCGCGCCAGGTGGTCACCGACATCACTTTCTTGGGGTTGAGGGTGCTCTGGAAGCACTCCACCGAGATGAACCCTTCCATGGGCTTGAGCAGGGGGGTGAGCTTATTGACCAGGTCTACGTAGGTTTCGCCCTGGCCGGGCAGTGCTTGCAACTCGAACAATACGACGATCATGGGTAGTGCCTCATCCTTGATGACTTTGTTGTTTTCATGCGGTGGCGGTGCAGCGGGTTACTTCAGGTTGGCAAGCCAGGCGCGCATCACGCGGGCGGCGGCCTGGGTCAGGCGCTGGCCGAGTTCGGCGGCGGCCGAGCGCAGGGCGATAGGGTCCAGGCCGGTCTGGCCGACTTCGTTGGCGTGGCCTACCAGCCACTGCTCGATGCGGGCGGGGTCGGCTTCCAGGTGGCATTGCAGGCCCAGTATGCGGTTGTCCACGGCAAACGCCTGGTGCGCGCAGATGTCGGTCTTGGCCAGCAGCACAGCGCCCTCTGGGATGTCGAACTGGTCACCGTGCCAGTGCAGCACGGGTACGTCGCCCAGTTCGGCAAGCGGCGATTGCTGGCCTTCGGCGGTGAGGGTAAGGGGCGAGAAGCCAATTTCCTTGACGCCCATGGGGTAGACCTTGGCGTTCATGGCGCGGGCGATCAGTTGTGCGCCCAGGCAGATGCCCAGCATGGGCTTGCCCGACTCGACGCGTTGGCGCACCAGCTCAAGTTCGGCCTTGAGGAAGGGGTAGGGCTTTTCGTCGTAGGCGCCGATGGGGCCGCCCAGCACGATCAGCAGGTCGGCCTGCATCACCTGTTCGGGGTGAAGGGTTTCGACGGTGGGGTCGATGTAGGTCAGGGTGTAGCCGGCTTCGTTCAGGACGGGGGCCAGGGTGCCGACGTCTTCGAAGTGGATGTGGCGCAGTGCGATGGCTGTCTTCATGTGCAAACCCGATGATGAAAGAAGTGAGGGCGCGGTTTACGCCGAGGGGTTGAGGTCGACCTTGATCGTACCGGCCTTGGGGAAGGTGCAGCAGGCCAGGGCGTGGCCGTCGCGCTTGTCCTGGTCGGTCAGGCAGAAGTCGGGTTCGACGCTGTACTCGCCTTCCGACACTTTCAGCCGGCAGTGGCCGCAGATGCCGGCGCGGCACAGGCTGCGCACTTCGATGCCGCTGGTTTCCAGCATCTCCAGCAGGCTCTTGCCTGCGGCGGGCTCCAGCACCTGGTCGTTGTGCTGAAGGTGCAGGCGCAAGGGGCTTTCGGCCTGGGCATCGTCTGGCGTGACCGGGGCAGAGGCGGCTGGTGGGGTGAAGGATTCGATCAGCAGGGGGCAGGCGGGGAACAGCGCCAGCAGGTGCTCGCGCATGCCCTGGGCGAAGCCGTGGCTGCCACAGATCACCACGCTGTCCGGGTTGCCCAGCGCTTGCAGGTCCTGGGCTTGCGGGCGGCCGGCCTTGAAGTGGCCTTTGCCGTGCACCGCTTCGCGGGTGACGAACACCTGCAGGTCGAACCAGGGGCAGCTCAGTTCCAGTTGCAGCAGTTCGTGCAGGAACGGGATGTCGGCAATGGACGGCACGCACAGCAGCAGGCTGACCTGCGGCACGCTCAAGCCGCGCTGGGCGCGCTCGTGCAGCCCGCGCAGCAGGGCGATGGGCAGGGTGATGCCGATGCCGCCGGCCAGCAGGCCCACGTGGCGGCAGGCCTGGACCGAGGCCAGGGTGATATCACCTGCGGCGAACTGCACGTCGAAACGCGAGCCGGGTTGGCAGGTGGCGTGCAGCTGGTCCGAGACCCCGCCGCGCCCTTCGCGCTTGATCGCCAGCTCGAACTGGTCGTTGCCGAGCTTGCGGGTGATGGAGTACAGCCTTTGCTGGCGGGCGCCAGACAGGTCCGTTGCCTGCAACGCCACGTGCCGGCAGGGCACGAGGTCTGCCAGAAAGGCGCTGGAGGCGTTAAGTACGCGCAGGCCGAATACCTTGATCTGCGCGGTCTCGCTGCTGACGTGCTCGCACACGGCTTCGAAGCTTGTCGGGGTACTCATGCGCTAGCCCTCTCGCGCAGCTGTTCGACGGCTTGTTCGGCGCTCTCCAGGCCATTGCCGGCCAGGCCGATGCGGTTGACCAGGGCTTCGAGGGAGTCGGTATAGACGCTGATCTCGTTGTTGTCGCCCACGTCGTGCAGGATTTCGTTGCCGTTGGGCAAGCCCAGCATGTCGAACACCCGCGCCCAGGCGCCCATCTCGTTGTTGGCGAACATCTGCACGGTGCGCAGGATGATCGAGCGCAGGTACAGGCGTTCCTTGCGGGTCAGGCCGTTGACGATGTCGGTGGCGACGAAGCTGAACACGCTGGAGTGGCTCCACTCGTCCATGGCGTGGGTGCGGGTGACTTCGTGGCAGACCGACTGGATGGTGCTGTCTTCGGCCATGGTCTTGAGGTAGTCGGTGATCAGCGTTTCGCTGGCGCAGGCGATGCCGAAGCGGGTCAGGCGGCGTTCCCATTCGGCGGTGCAGTTGGCCAGCAGCGCTTCGCGCCAGGTCACCAGGTTGAAGGCGCTGAAGTCCAGGGGGGTAAGTTGGCGCATGTCATAGATGTAATTGCAGGCCATGATCGACATACGGGTATGCAGGGCTTCATCAAGCAGGGCTTGTGACATCACATCTTGCAGCAGTGCGCGGTTATGGCTTTGCGGCGGGGTCTTGATAATGTCTTCACACGCCGGCACTACCACATTGCATTCAATATAAATGGTCTTGAGGTTATAGATGCCCCAGGCGTAGGACATGCACTTGGACTGCAAGTCCTTGGGGGCTTCAAGCCAGGCCTGGTGGTTGCGAAACGGCAGCAGCGAATGGCTGAAGTCGTTCTTGTTGGCATCGAACGCCAGGCCCCAGTAATCGGGCTGTGGCTGGTTTACAGCAGCGCGGGTTTTCCACAGGGTTGAAAGTTTGGCCAGCATGCCTTTAACTGCATCATCGGTACCGCTATGGTTAACATCCATGTTAAAACTCCAGGCTATCGGTTGTAGTTGTTTAGTTTGATTACGCCGGCTTGGTTGCACGCACAGGTGCGGGCGGCGCCCTTCAAGTTTGCGGTACAAATGTTTCGTTATTATTGCTTCAGGTCATTTAAATGAAAGTTGCAGGGCAGTGACTTTGCGCTGCCGCGCCATTACCCATTCCTGCAGCAATGTCAGGGCCACGGTCAGGCCCATGAACGCGGCGCTGGCCCAGAAAATCGCGTTGGGGTGGCCCTGGTCCAGCAACCAGCCGAACCCGACCGGCCCGATGGCACCGCCGATGTTGAACCCCGTGGACACGATGCCGAAGGTCTTGCCTTCGGCCCCTTTGGTGGCGGCGGCCCGTACCAGCATGTCCCGTGACGGGGCGATCACGCCGGTCAAAAAGCCTGCCACGCCCAACACGGCGAGCAAGAGCGGCTCGCTCAGGCCTGCCGTGGCCACCAGCAGCATCAGCACGCACGCCACCGCAAAAGCACTGGCCGCCACCACTCCGTGACGCTGGGTGCGGTCGGCCAGTGCACCGCCTGCCAGCACGCCGAAGGCGCTGGCGAACAGAAAGGCAGTCAACGCTGAGTTGGCCCAGTACAGCGCCACGCCCTGGCCTTGCATCAGGGCCGCGACAGAAAACTTTTCGATGGCCCCGGTGCTCAGGTTCAGCAGCACGAACAGCAGGGTCAGGCTGATGATCATGGGCGAGAGCAGTGCCACGCGTTGCGCCTGCACGGGCTTGGGTGCCGGGGCGGGCGGCGTGTCACTGACCTGGGCCAGTGCCGAGCCGGGTATCAGGAGCAGGGCCAGTGCTGCAAAGCCCACCAGTGCTGCGGTCGCAAAGGCCATGGCCGGGCCGCTAGCCACCGCCACCCCCAGCAACAACACCGGGGCCACCGCCGCGCCCAGAAAACCTGCAAAGGTGTGCACCGAAAACGCCTTGCCGATGTGCGCAGGGTTGATGTGCCGCGACAGCAGGGCGTAGTCGGCAGGGTGGTAGACGGCATTGGCCACCCCCGCCAGCGCCATGCCCACCAGCAGGCAGGTGTAGCCGGGCAGCAGGGCAATGAGCAGGAAACTGCAACTGCCCAAGGCCAGGGCCATCAGCAGCAGGCGCCTGGCGCCATGGCGATCGACGGCAAACCCCATGGGGGCCTGCACCAGCGCGGTGACGATGTTGAACACGCTGAGGGCCAGGCCCAGCGCTACATAATCCACGTTCAAAAAAGCAGGCAGCAGCGGAAAGAGCGCCGCCAGCACCATGATGTGCAGGTGGCTGACAAAGTGTGCTGCGGCGACTTGCGGCAACAGGCCGATACGTATCGTCATGGTGAAACCTGTAGGGGCATGAGCTGAGTCGGCGCAGAGCTTAATGAGGCTATGGTCTTGTCGGGTAGTCCAGTTAATGGCATTAGGCCAGACCACTTTGGCCCATCTTTCGCGCGTTCTGGCATGCCCAGGGCAGACGCCTGCTTGCCGGGCCAGGACAGGTGGTCTGCAACAGCGCGGGCAACCGGTACGGTCGCAGGCGCCGCAGGCCGCTAGGGTAGTGCGGTTATTGCCGGCGTTCAGACAAGGAGTACACATGCCGCATTTCGCTTATAAAGAGGGCCACGCGCTGCCGGGCATCAGTGCCGCTGCGCTGCCGCAGGTGGACAGCGAGGTGTGGACCGCCATCGATGCCGAGCGGCTGCGACAGGTGCAGTCCATCGAGCTGATCGCCGCCGAGAACGTGGTCAGCCGCGCCGTGCTCGAAGCGCAAGGGTCGATGCTGACCAACAAGTATGCCGAGGGGTATCCGGGGCGGCGCTATTACGCCAGCTGCGCCAATGTGGATGTGGTCGAGGACCTGGCCACCGAGCGGGCCCGGTTGCTGTTCGACTGCAGCTACGCCAACGTGCAACCCCACTCTGGCAACCAGGCCAACCAGGCGGTGTTCCTGGCGCTGCTGGAGCCGGAGGACAAGATTCTCGGCCTGGACCTGAAGTCTGGCGGGCACCTGTCCCACGGCGCGGCGTTCAACGTGTCCGGGCGCTGGTTCCAGGCGGTCAGCTACGGTGTGCACCCGCTGACGCACCTGGTCGACATGGACCAGGTGGCGCACATCGCCCGCCGTGAGCGGCCACGGCTGATCATCGCTGGGGCGTCGGCGTACTCACGTGCGCTGGATTTCGCCCGTTTCCGCGCCATTGCCGACGAGGTGGGGGCGTACCTGATGGCCGACATCGCCCACGTCGCCGGGCTGGTCGCAGGCGGTGCCTATCCCTCGCCAGTGCCCCATGCCCACGTCACCACGCTGAGCACCCACGCGACCCTGCGCGGCCCACGCGGAGGGATGATCCTGTGCAACGACCAGACCCTGGCGCGCAGGATCAACGCGGCGGTGTTCCCCGGCCTGCAAGGCGCTGCGCTGATGCACACCGTCGCGGCCAAGGCCGTGGCCCTGGGCGAGGCGCTGCAACCGGGCTTCGGCCCCTACGCCCATGCGGTAGTGGCTAATGCCCGGGCCTTGTGCGGACGGTTGGCCGAAGGCGGCTTGCTGGTGGTCTCGGGCGGCACGGACTGCCACCTGGGGGTGATCGACCTGCGGCCCTGGGGCCTTGCCGGTAACGCCGCCGAAGGCGCGCTGGAGGCGGTTGGCATCACCGTGAACCGTAACGTCGTGCCCGGTGACGAGGTCAAGTCCAGCGTCACCTCGGGCATTCGCCTGGGCAGCGCGGCCTGTACCTCCCGGGGCATGGGCGAGGATGAGTTCCGCGAGATCGGGGACATGATCCTGGCCATGCTCGGGGGCGTGCGCAGCGGTGCCATGGACAGCCGCACCGAGCGCTCGATCCGCGAGGGCATCTTCGACCTGACCCGGCGTTTCAAGCTGCCTTACTGAACCCGGCGCTCAAAGCTTGAGGGCGTTAGCCAGGCGCAGCATGGCCGCTTCGATCTCGTAGGCCGTGAGCGAGGAATACCCCAGCAGCCAGCCATGGGTCTGCGGCTCGCCCAGGTACAGGCTGCTCAGGCCCGACAGCTGCACGCCGGCTGTGGCCGCCTGGCGAATGGTCTTTTCTTCGGACCAGCCTGGCTTGAGCAGGCAGGGGATCTGCAAGCCACCTGGCGGCAGGTGGGCGGTGACCACCGGGCTCAGGTACTTGGCGATGGCATCGTGCATCACCGCCCGACGCCCGGCGTACAACTTGCGCATGGCACGCACGTGGGCGTTGTAGTGCCCGTCCTCCATGAATCGCGCCAAGGTCAACTGCAAGACCTGCGGGGTGTGGCCATCCATCATGCTGCGGGCATAGGCGAAGGGCTTGACCAGTTCGGGCGGCAGCACGATGTAGCCCATGCGCAGGCCAGGGTAGAGGGTCTTGCTGAAGGTGCCGATGTACAGGGTGCGCTGGTACCGGTCCAGGCCCTGCACGCAGGCGGTGGGCTGGCCGTCGTAGTGAAACTCGCTGTCGTAGTCGTCCTCGATGATCCACTTGGCTTTTTGTGCGGCCCAGTTGATCAGCTCCAGCCGGCGCTCCAGGGGCAGGGTCGCGCCCGTGGGGTACTGGTGCGAGGGGGTGACGTACACGCAGTTGGCGCCGCTGCGGTCGGCGAACAGCAGGTCGGTGCGGATGCCCCGTTCGTCCACGTCGATGGGCAACACCTTGGTTTCGGCGATGGCGAACGCCTTGCGGGCGCCGTAGTAGCCAGGGTTTTCCAGCAGGATGGGTTTGCCGGCATCTACCAGCAATTGCGCGCACAGGTACAACGCCTGGCGCGTACTGCTGAGCACCAGCACTTGGTCGGGTGTGCACGTGGCCCCGCGTTCGAGGTTCAGGTAGGTGGCGATGGCCTTGCGCAGGGGTTCGGCGCCTTGTGGGTCACCGTGCAGCAGGACGCTGGCGCGGTAGTCCTTGACCACCTGGCGTTGCAGCCGCTCCCAGACGTCGGTGGGGAAGCTACGGGTTTCCGGCAGGCCGGTGGCGAAGGCCTTGATCACTTGCTGGTCACGCACGCCACCGGTCTCGAAGATCATGCGCCCGCGTTGGCTGAGTTCGGCGCCGGGCGCGACCACGCTGCGCCGCACCTCTTGCGTGCGTTGCCGGCGTGGCCCGGCCCCGCGCAATTCGGCGCCCACCGTGTCGCACACGTAGCTGCCCGCGCCGCCGCGGCGCACGATGAAACCGTCCCGGTGCAGCTGCACGTAGGCGTTTTCGACGGTATCGCGGGCACAACCCAGGGACTTGGATAGCACACGGGTGGAGGGCAGTTTCAGGCTCGGGCCCAAGGCGCCATCCAGGATCAACGCACGCAAGGCGCGCTGAATGCGCTGGTGCAGGTCCAGCAGCTGAAATTCGGCGTCGTTGAGCCGAATCTTCAGGGTGTCCAGCGCGAAGGTCTTCGCCATGTGGTCTGCTCTCCATCCATGAACTGGCAGGTAAGGGCAGGCCAGTTTATCCGTAGACTCCGGCCTTCGCCAGCCAGGCCAGGCCTGGTATTCACCGCGTCGGCGCGTTCACGCACAGGAGTCCACCCCCCATGGCACGGTCACACAATTTCAGCGCAGGCCCCACCGCAGTCCCCCTGGAAGTGCTCAACCAGGCGTACGACGAGTTCCACGATTTTGCCGGCACGGGCATGTCCATCATGGAGATGAGCCACCGCTCGCCCATCTTCCGCGCCATTGCCGAGCAAACCGAGGCCGACCTGCGCGAGCTGCTGGAGGTGCCGGCGCACTATCGGGTGCTGTTCGTGCAGGGCGGCGCTTCGTTGCAGTTCGCCCAGGTGCCCATGAACCTGGCCGGTGAAAACGGCAGCGTGGACTACCTGCACACCGGGTTGTGGTCGGGCAAGGCGATCGAGGCGGCGCGCCAGTATTGCGAGGTACGCGTGGTCGCCAGTGCCCAGGGCACCGGCTTTGACCGGGTGCCGGCGGTCCAGGACTGGCAGCTGAACCCGAAGGCTGCCTACCTGCACTACACCGAGAACGAGACCGTGCACGGCGTGCAGTTCGCCGAACCGCCCGCCAGCGAGGCGCCGCTGGTGTGCGATGCCTGTTCGAGCCTGCTGTCCAAGCCCATCGACATCGCCCGCCATGGCCTGGTGTATGCCGCCGCCCAGAAGAACATGGGCGTGGCCGGGCTGACGGTGGTCATCATGGACCCGGCGCTGCTGGACCGCTGCCACGGGTTCACCCCGGACATTCTCAACTACGCGTGTATCAGCGATGCCCAGTCGATGCTCAACACGCCCGCCACCTTCCCCTGGTACCTGACCGGCCTGACGTTGCAATGGATCAAGCGCAGTGGGGGCTTGCAGGTGCTGCACCAGCGCAACCAGACCAAGGCCAGCCTGTTGTACGAAACCCTCGACGGCAGCGACGGCTTCTACCGCAACCCGGTGCAGCCGGCCTACCGCTCGATCAATAACGTGCCGTTCCGACTGGCCGATCAAGCCCTTGAAGCGGCTTTCCTGCGCGAGGCCGAGGCGGCCGGGCTGCATGGCCTGAAGGGCCACGCCAGCGTCGGCGGTATCCGCGCCAGCCTGTACAACGCCATCTCCGTCGAAGCGGTGGCCGCCCTTTGCGAATTCATGGGGGCGTTCGCCCGCAGGTACGGTTGAGTGCACTGAAAGTGGTCTGGTCTGCCTAGGCGAAGCGTCGGGGTAAAACCAGCCAATCTGCGGCTATAAATGACTGCCTACCGCAGCCGGATACAGCGTCTAGCAAGGAGCCAAGACCTATGTCATTTACTCGTACCCCCTCGCCCCTGCGCTTGCAGGACCTGCTGCACCCGGTGGTGGCCGGGCTCATTTCGGTGATCGTCAACTATGGCGGCACCTTCATTCTGGTGTTCCAGGCTGCCAAGGTCGCAGGGCTCAGCCCGGAGCTGACCGCCTCCTGGGTATGGTCGGTGTCCATCGGCGTGGGCGTGACCGGGCTGCTGCTCAGCTGGGTCAGCCGCGAGCCGATCATCACCGCCTGGTCCACGCCAGCGGCGGCGTTCCTGATCGTGGCCCTGGCCACCACGCCCTACGCCGAGGCGGTGGGAGCGTACATGGTGTCAGCTGTGGCCTTCGTGCTGCTGGGCGTGTCGGGCTACTTCGAAAAAGCCGTGCGCCTGATTCCGCCAGGGGTGGCCGCAGGCCTGCTGGGCGGCATCCTGTTGCAGTTCGGTATCGGCGCCTTCGCCAGCATGAGCGTCGACCCGCTGCTGGTCGGGCTGCTGATCGGGGCGTACATCGTGTTCAAGCGCCTGAGCGCCCGCTATGCGGTGGTCGGCATCCTGGTACTGGGGCTGGTCTACCTGGTGATGCAGGGGCGGGTCGATTTCGCTGGGCTGTCCCTGGAATTCGCCACGCCAGTGTTCACCCGCCCCGAGTTCTCGCTCAACGCACTGCTGAGCGTGGCGCTGCCGCTGTTCCTGATCACCCTGACCGGCCAGTACATGCCCGGCATGCTGGTGTTGCGCAACGACGGGTTCCGCACCAGTGCCAACCCGATCCTCGGCATCACTGGGCTCGGCTCGCTGCTGATGGCGCCGTTCGGCTCCCACGCCTTCAACATCGCCGCCATCACTGCCGCCATCTGCACCGGCAAGGAAGCGTCCGAAGACCCATCCAAGCGCTGGGTGGCGGGTGTGGCCGCCGGCATCTTCTACATCCTGGTGGGCATCTTCGGGGTGACCCTGGCGGCGGTGTTCATGGCCTTCCCGGCTACCTTCATCACCACCCTGGCGGGGCTGGCCCTGCTGGGCACCATCGGCGGCAGCCTGGCCAATGCCATGCTCGATGCAAAAGCGCGCGAGGCGTCGTTGATCACCTTCCTGGCCTGTGCGGCCAATATCACCCTGCTGGGTATCGGCGGTGCGTTCTGGGGGCTGGTGATCGGCCTTGTGGCCTACGCCGTGCTCAACGGTCGCCTGCCTCGCCGGGCCAAGGCCGTTCAGGCAGAACCGGCAGCAGTGCCCACCAAAGGAGCGACAAATTGATGAGCGAGTACGCCGAAGACCTCACCACCCTGCATGCGCGCCACGGCCGCTACCCGCAGGCCAACACCGTCGAGGATTTTCGCCGCAACCTGGCCGCCGTGCATGAGCGCATCGCCCGGGCCTGCGAGCGGGTCGGGCGAGACCCGGCCGAAGTGCGCCTGCTGCCGGTCAGCAAGACCTTCGACGAAGCGCATCTGCGCCTGGCCTATGCCGCCGGTTGCCGCCTGCTGGGCGAGAACAAGGTGCAGGAGGCCCAGCGCAAGTGGGAAGCCATGGCCGACCTGCACGACTTGCAGTGGTCGGTGATCGGCCACCTGCAGACCAACAAGGCCAAGCAGGTGGCGCGCTTTGCCAGCGAGTTCCAGGCGCTGGACAGCCTACGGGTCGCCGAGGTGCTGGACCGCCGCCTGCGCATTGAAGGGCGGCAGATGGATGTGTTCGTCCAGGTCAACACCTCGGGCGAAGCCAGCAAGTACGGGCTAGTGCCTGATGACGTGGCGGCATTTGTGCAAGCGCTGCCAGCGTTCCCGGCGCTGCGTGTGCGCGGCCTGATGACCCTGGCGCTGTTTTCGGCCGACGCCGCGCGGGTACGCCCGTGCTTTGTGTTGCTGCGCGAGTTGCGCGACCGGCTGCGCGCCAGTGCGCCTGAAGGGGTGTCGTTGCAGGAGCTGTCGATGGGCATGTCGGGTGATTTCGAAGTGGCCATCGAGGAGGGCGCCACGGTGGTGCGCGTCGGCCAGGCGATCTTCGGCGCCCGCGCCATGCCCGATGCCTACTACTGGCCCACGGCCGATGCCGCGCCGCACCAGGAAGCCACCCCGTCGCTGGCCACCAGCCACTGACCCCTCTGTACAGGAAATCTGCAATGTCTGCTGCTCCCGCTTACCTGATGCACACCTCAGCCCGCCAACCGGTTGCGTTCAGCCGGGGCCAGGGCGCCCTGTTGTGGGATTCGCACGGGGTCGAGTACCTCGACGCCATCGCCGGGGTGGCCGTGACCAGCCTGGGGCACGCCAACCCCGAGATCGCCTCGGCCTTGGCCGAACAGGCCGACGTGCTGCTGCACACCACCAACATGTTTCGTATTCCGTGGCAGGAACAGCTTGGCGAGCGCCTGTGCCGGCTCTCGGGCATGGAGCGGGCGTTCTTCTGCAACTCCGGCGCCGAGGCTAACGAGGCCGCGCTGAAGCTGGCGCGCTTGCACGCCACGGCCCGGAACGTCGCCCAACCCCAGGTGCTGGTGATGGAAAACAGTTTCCATGGGCGCACCTTGGCAACCCTGGCCGCCACCGGCAACCCGGCCGTTCACCGCGGCTTCGAGCCACTGATGCCAGGCTTCATCCGCGTGCCCTACGATGACATCGAGGCCGTGCGCCAGGTCGCGGCCAACTCGCCCAACGTGGTGGCCGTGCTGGTCGAGCCCGTGCAGGGCGAGGGCGGTGTGCACCCGGCGTCGGCGGGCTATCTGCAAGCGCTGCGCCAGCTGTGCGACGCGCACCAGTGGCTGATGATGATCGACGAGGTGCAGACCGGCATGGGCCGTACCGGCACCTGGTTCGGCTTCCAGCACGCCGGCATTGAGCCCGATGTCATCACCCTGGCCAAGGCCTTGGGCAATGGCTTCCCCATCGGCGCGTGCCTGGCCCGTGGCAAGGCCGCCGAGCTGTTCTCCCCTGGCCACCATGCCTCCACCTTCGGCGGCAACCCGCTGGCATGCCGCGTGGGCTGCACGGTGGTGGACATCATGCAGCGCGATCACCTGCCGCAGCGGGCTGCGGTGCTGGGCCAGCGTTTGCTGGCGGCCCTGCAACTGGCGCTGGCCGGGCACCCTGAGGTGGTATCGGTGCGCGGCCTGGGCCTGATGGTCGGCATCGAGCTCAACCGCCCCTGCGCCGAGCTGGTGGACCGGGCCCGGGACGAGCAACACCTGCTGATCACCGTCACCCGAGGTACCACCGTGCGCCTGCTGCCGCCACTGATCTGCTCCGAGGCGCAGATCGACGACATCGCTTCACGCGTGACCTGCTTGCTGTCATCCCAAGCCTGACTCAGAACAAGGACGCTTAATACATGTACGACTCGACGCTGACCCTCAACGCCTTCGATCCAGAGCTGCACGCCTCGATTCGCAACGAAGTGAATCGCCAGGAAGACCACATCGAGCTGATCGCCTCGGAGAACTATGCCAGCCCATTGGTGATGCAGATCCAGAGCACGGTGCTCACCAACAAATACGCCGAGGGCTATCCCGGCAAGCGCTACTACAGTGGCTGTGAATACGTGGACGTGGCCGAAAGCCTGGCCATCGAGCGGGTCAAGGCCCTGTTCAACTGCGACTACGCCAACGTGCAGCCCCACGCCGGCGCCCAGGCCAACGCGGCGGTGTTTTTGGCGCTGATCCAGCCAGGCGACACCGTGATGGGCATGAACCTGGCCCAGGGCGGGCACCTGACCCACGGCAACCCGGCCAACTTCTCGGGCCGCCACTACAAGATCGTGCCCTACGGCCTGGACCCGAAGACGGGCTTTCTGGACTATGACGAGATGGAGCGCATCGCGCTGGAAACCCGCCCGAAGATGCTCATCGGTGGTTTCTCGGCCTACTCGCGCTACAAGGACTGGGCACGCATGCGCAGCATCGCCGACAAGGTCGGGGCCATCTTCTGGGTGGACATGGCCCACGTGGCCGGGCTGGTTGCCGCTGGCGAATACCCGGACCCGCTGCCCCACGCCCATGTGGTCACCAGCACCACCCACAAGACCCTGCGCGGCCCACGCGGCGGCCTGATTCTGTCCAAGGGGCAGGACGAGAGTTTCTACAAGAAGCTCGATTCGGCGGTGTTCCCTGGTGTCCAGGGCGGCCCACTGATGCACCAGATCGCGGCCAAGGCCGTGGCCTTCAAGGAAGCGCTGTCGCCGGCATTTCGCAGCTACCAGACCCAGGTGGTAACCAATGCCCGGGCCATGGCCAAAGTGTTGCAGGCGCGCGGGTACAAGATCGTGTCGGACGGGACCGACAACCACATGATGCTGATCGACCTGTCGGCCAAGCCCTACACCGGCAAGGAAGCCGATGCGGCCTTGAGCAGCGCCTATATCACGGCCAACAAGAACTCGGTGCCTAACGATCCGCGTTCGCCGTTCGTGACCTCGGGGCTGCGCATCGGTACGCCGGCAGTGACCACCCGTGGGTTCGATGTCGAGGCGTGCGAGCAGGTGGCGGGCTGGTTGTGCGATGTGCTCGATGCCTTGGAAACCGGGCGCAGTGACGAGGTGGGGCACCATGTGCGTGAGCAGGTGGTTGCGCTGTGCCGTCGTTATCCGGTTTATGGCTGAGAGGGTCGGGACCTGGCACCGGAGGTGTCGGGTTTTGATGCAGGTTTTATAACCTGTGTGAAAGGGCTGCCTGGCAGCCCTTTCTTGTTGCTGAGTTTGCTGTGCCGTTGGGTATCGGATGAAGATCACCGGGGCCGCGCAGCGGCCCCAGGCTCCCAGCATCGAACGCGGGGCTCCAGCTACCGCGCCTGGGTCACCCGATCCACCAGGTACACCAGCCCGTGATAATCGATGCCACTGTGGGTCGACAAGCCAATCTCACAGGTGCGGCTGGTAGAAATGCCCTCACCACAGTACTGCACGGCATCCTTCAGGCTGCGCAAGGCATGGGCATTGAGCTCCGGGGTGGTGAAGCCCTTGTCGCCAGCAAACCCACAGCAATGAATGCCTTCCGGTATCACCACCTGGGTGCTGCACCGCCGCGCCAGGTCGATCAGGGCCTGGCTTTCGCCCAAGTGCTGCGTACTGCAGGTCACATGCACGGCCACCGGTTCATCCTGCGGGGTGAAGGTGAGCCGGTCGACCAGGTGCGTGCGGATGAAACGCACGGGGTCGTACAGGTCCAAACGGGTATCCCCCAGGTCCTGGACCAGGCGCAACGTGCAGGGGCTGGTGTCGCAATAGATCGGGTCCAGGCCGCCACGGCTGGCGTGCAGCAAGGCATTGATCAGCTCCTGGCGCTTGTGTTCAGCCTGCTCGGGGTAGCCTTTGGAAGCGAAGGGCTGGCCGCAGCACAGGCTTTCGGCATTCTCCGGGAAGACGACCTGATACCCCGCTTTCTCCAACAGGCTGCGGGTCTTGTCCAGCAACGAGCTCTGCTCGCGATCGGCATACGCAGGGCCCATGACCTTGGACACGCAGGCAGCCAGGTAGACCACGCGAGGGCGCGGGTCGTTGCTCGCCTCACCCACGCGCACAGGGCGCAGAGGCTGGGGCATCGCCGGGGTCCAGCGGGGCACGCGGCCTTTGCTGGTCTTGCTCAGGGCGGCGCTCAAGCGGTTAAGACGTGGCGCGCCCAGTAGCTTGCGGGCTGTATTGGCGGCGGTCAGGGACAGGCGCGCGCCGCCCATGGCCGTCTTGAAGTGTTCGGCCAACCAGTCGGCGGTCTTGCCATGTTCGGCCGCCTGGGCGCGCAGCTTCTTGACCAGCTCGCCGGTGTTGATGCCCACCGGGCAGCGCTGGGCACACAGCCCCGTGGCAGCGCAGGTGTCCATGCCCTGGTACTGGAAGGTGTCGCGCAGGGCGCGGGTATCCTGGCCGTTGCGTTCCTTGGCCTGGATATCCCGCCACATGACGATGCGCTGGCGCGGGCTGAGGGTCAGCCCCTTGGACGGGCACACCGGCTCGCAGAAACCGCATTCGATGCACTTGTCGACGATCGCGTCGGCAGCCGGCAGCGGCTTGAGGTGCTTGAGGTGAATGGCCGGGTCTTCGCTGAGCACCACATCAGGGTTGAGAATGCCGTTAGGGTCGAGCAGGCGCTTGAGCTGCCACATCAGCTGGTAGGCATCCTGGCCCCATTCGAGCGCCACGAAGGGCGCCATGTTGCGGCCGGTGCCGTGCTCGGCCTTGAGCGAGCCGCCGAACTCCACGGCCACCAACTGCGCCACGTCGTCCATGAAAGCCTGGTAGCGAGCCACTTCCTCGGCGCTGTTGAAACCCTGGGTGAAGACAAAATGCAGGTTGCCTTCCAGCGCATGGCCGAAAATGATCGCCTCGTCGTAGCGGTGCTGGTCGAACAGCTGGATCAGGCGGTTGACGCCCTCGGCCAGTTGCTCGACGGGGAAGGTGACGTCTTCGATGATGACCGTGGTGCCGGTCTGGCGCACGGCGCCCACGGCGGGGAAGGTGTCCTTGCGGATCTTCCACAGCTGGTTGTACACCACCGGGTCTTCGCTGAAATCCACTTGCTGTTCCAGGGGGAACTCGGCAATCGAGGCCATCACCTGGTGCACCTGCTCGTGCAGCAGGGTCTGGCTGGCGGCGCGGGATTCGATCAACAGCGCGCAGGCATTGGCCGACAGGCCCTTGACCCACACCGGCATGCCGGCCATGTCCTGCACCGAGCGCAGGCTGCGCCGGTCCAGCAACTCCACCGCCGACACGGGCTGGCGCTTGAGGATCGGCACGGCGCGGCAGCAGCTTTCGACACTGGGGAACACCAGCAGGGCGCTGGCCTTGTGTGGGTGGTCGGGCACGGTGTCGTAGGTCACCGCGCTGATGAAACCCAGGGTGCCCTCGGAGCCGACCAGCAGGTGCTGCAGGATGTCGAGCGGCTGGTCGAAATCCACCAGGGCATTGAGCGACAGGCCGGTGGTGTTCTTGAGCCGGTACTTGTGCCGGATGCGCTCGGCCAGGGCCGTGTTGGCGCGGGTCTCCCGGCCCAGGCGGGCGAGGGCGTCGAGCAAGGTGGCGTGGCTTTTCTGGAAGGCTGCGACGCTGGCCGGGTCCTCGCTGTCCAGGCAGGTGCCGTCGGCCAGCACCAGGCGCAGGCCGGCCAGGGTGTGGTAGGTGTTCTGCGCCGTGCCGCAGCACATGCCGCTGGCGTTGTTGGCGACGATGCCGCCAATCTTGCAAGCATTGATCGAGGCGGGGTCCGGGCCGATCTTGCGCCCGAACGGCGCCAGCCAGGCATTGGCCTGGGCGCCGATGACACCCGGCTGCAGCCTGATCTGCTCGCCCTGGCCGCGCACCTCGCGCCCGTTCCAGTTATCGCCCAGCACGATCAGGACCGAATCGCTGATGGCCTGGCCGGACAAGCTGGTGCCGGCAGCGCGGAAGGTGATGGGCACTCGCTCACGCTGGGCCAGCTTGATCAGGCCGACCACCTCGGCCTCGGACTCCACGCGCACCACCAGCTTGGGGATCAGGCGATAGAAGCTGGCATCGGTGCCGAAGGCCAGAGTAGAGGTCGGGTCGTCGAAGCGACGCTCGGCAGGTATCAGGCGCTCGGCATCGCGCAGAAACGCAGCAGGCAGGCTCATGCAGTCTCCTCGCGGGGCCGCGACGTCTGGTGCGGCGCGTGCCCCGGTAATCAGGCGGTGTTTCAGGCAGGCGCTCAGGCGCCTAGTTCGCGTACCAGCGAGTCGCGGGTGATCTCGCCGATGGACTTGGTGCCGGTCAGCACCATGGCCACGCGCATTTCTTTCTCGAACAGCTCCAGCAGGTTCTTCACACCCGCCTGGCCATGAACTGCCAGGGCATACAGGAAGGCCCGGCCGATCAGCACGGTGTCCGCGCCCAGGGCGATCATGCGCACCACGTCCAGGCCGCTGCGAATGCCGGAGTCAGCCAGGATCTTCAGGTCGCCCTTCACCGCGTCGGCAATCGCCGGCAAGGCGCGGGCACTGGATAGCACGCCGTCGAGCTGGCGGCCACCGTGGTTGGACACGACGATGCCGTCGGCGCCGAACTTGACCGCATCGCGGGCATCGTCGGCGTCGAGGATGCCTTTGATGATCATCGGGCCGTCCCAGAACTCGCGGATCCACTCCAGGTCGCGCCAGGAAATGGACGGGTCGAAGTTGTTGGCCAGCCAGCCGATGTAGTCGGCCAGGCCGGTGGGGTTGCCCCGGTAGGTGGAGATGTTGCCCAGGTCGTGCGGGCGGCCCATGACGCCCACGTCCCATGCCCACTGCGGGTGGGTCATGGCTTGCAGCATACGCCGCAGCGGGCCGTTCTTGCCGCTCATGCCCGAGTGGGCATCACGGTAGCGGGCGCCGGGAGTAGGCATGTCGACGGTGAACACCAGGGTGCGAACGCCGGCGGCCTTGGCGCGCTCCAGGGCATTGCGCATGAAGCCGCGGTCCTTGAGCACGTACAGCTGGAACCACATCGGCCGGTCGATGGCCGGGGCCACTTCTTCGATGGGGCAGACCGAAACGGTGGACATCGTGAACGGGATGCCGTGGGCGGCCGCCGCACGGGCCGCCTGCACTTCGCCACGACGGGCGTACATGCCGGTCAGGCCGACCGGGGCCAGGGCCACGGGCATGCTCAGGGTTTCACCGAACAGCTCGGTCTGCAGGCTGAGTTCGGACATGTTCTTCAGCACGCGCTGGCGCAGGGCGATGCTGGCCAGGTCCGAAACGTTGTGGCGCAGCGTGTACTCGGCGTAGGCGCCGCCGTCGGCATAGTGGAACAAGAAGGGCGGCAACTTGCGTTGGGCGGCGGCGCGGTAATCGGTAGAGGCGGAAATGATCATGGGCTCTCGCAGCTTGGCAGGTGAGTAAGGCCGGGCAATGTGGGCTGCCCGGCCCCTTTCACTTTAGTGATGAACCAGCATGCCGGTCAGCCAGTAGGCCTGCACCAAGGTGATCAGGCCGACGATGGTGGCGAAGAACAGGCTGTGCTTGACGGTGAAGCGGAACAGGTCGGACTCCTTGCCCACAAGGCCGGTGGCGGCGCACGCCACGGCGATCGACTGCGGCGAGATCATCTTGCCGGTCACGCCGCCACTGGTGTTGGCTGCAACCAGCAGGGTGTCGTTCACGCCGATCTGGTGTGCGGTGGTGGCTTGCAACGAGCTGAACAGGGCATTGGAGGAGGTGTCCGAACCGGTCAGGAACACCCCCAGCCAGCCCAGGAACGGCGAGAAGAACGGGAATGCCGCGCCGGTGCCAGCCAGTACCAGGGCCATGGTCGAGGACATGCCGGAGTAGTTGGTCACGAAGGCGAAGGCCAGCACCATGCCAATGGACAGGATGGGCCAGCGCAGCTCGTACAGGGTTTCCTTCAAAGTGGTCAGACCAGTTTTGAGGTTGATCTTGAGCACGGCCATGGAGATCAGCGCCGACAGGAAAATCGCGGTGCCTGTGGCAGAAATCGGGTCGAGCTTGAACACGGCCGGCATGGCCGTAGGCGCGGCCACGATGGGGGCGGTCTTGATCACCAGTTGATCGAGGTGCGGGATGGCGAAGTTGAACACGAAGTTGTACATCGCACCGCCCGGGGCGAACGCGGCCTTGAAGGGCTTGAGGGTCCAGATCGTGACCAGCACCGTGAGAATCAGGAACGGCGACCAGGCTTTGAAGATTTCACCCAGGCTGTAGGGGCTCGGCTGGCTGCCATCGGTTTGCACCACGGCCGCGCCAACGCTGCCGGTGGCCGCTGCGAACGAGCGCTTGGGCTGCCACACTTTCAGGAACAGGGTCAGGGCGATCAGGCTGGCCAGGGCCGAGGTGATGTCCGGCAGTTCCGGGCCGATGAAGTTCGAGGTGAAGTACTGGGTGACGGCGAAGCTCAGGCCGGCCACCAGGGCTGCGGGCCAGGTTTCTTTCACGCCGCGCAGGCCGTCCATCATGAACACCAGCCAGAAAGGCACGAACAGCGACAGCAACGGCAGCTGGCGACCGGTCATGGCGCCGATGTGGAAGGCGTCGATGCCGGTGACCTGGCCTGCCACGATGATCGGGATGCCCAGCGCGCCGAAAGCGACCGGTGCGGTGTTGGCGATCAGGCACAGGCCTGCGGCGTACAGCGGGTTGAAGCCAAGGCCCACCAGCAGCGCGGCGGTGATCGCTACCGGCGCACCAAAGCCGGCCGCCCCTTCCAGGAAGGCGCCGAAGCAGAAACCGATCAGCAGCACCTGCAAGCGCTGGTCGTCGGTGATCGACAGCACCGAGCTGCGGATCACCTCGAACTGGCCGCTCTTGACCGTGAGTTTGTACAGGAACACGGCCGCGACGATGATCCAGGCGATGGGCCACAGACCATAGAGGAAGCCGTAGCCGGCAGCGGCCAGAGCCATGTCGACAGGCATCTTGAAGGCGAAGATCGCCACCAGGATCGACAGACCCAAGGTGATGCTGCCGGCAACATGGCCCTTGAGACGGAAGACGGCCAGGGCCAGGAAGAAGAATACGATGGGGATGACCGCCGCCAGGGCGGACAGGCCGAGACTGCCCAGCGGGCTGTAGAGTTGTTGCCAGGTTTGCATATGGGGTGGCCCCTAATTGTTGTTGGTCATGCGCTGGCCCTGGATAATTGGTAAGACCAATTTACAATGGCTCGCCGCTAGGTTAAAAGCGCACACGGGGGTGTGTCAATTTGTCCGAGGCAGCACTTTGGTCGAATGCCGATAAGCGGGCAGGTGATGTGGCATGAAAAACGAGCGCTGGTGGGTGTCGGCCGGCAGCGGATCGGCGAGAATGGATGCCCCGGATGTCAGCCGGGATTCGTGGAGAGCGTGTGATGGTTTTTGATCAGGTCCGCCAGCGGCGCCTGTCCGACGACATTGTCGATCGGTTGGAAGGGATGATTCTGGAAGGCACGTTGACGTCGGGCCAGCGGCTGCCGGCCGAACGCGTGCTGGCCGAGCAGTTCGGGGTCTCACGCCCGTCGCTGCGCGAAGCGATCCAGAAGCTGGTGGCCAAGGGCTTGCTGGTCAGCAAGCAGGGCGGCGGCAACTATGTGGCGCAGTCGCTGGGCTCCACGTTCAGCGACCCGTTGTTGCAACTGCTCGAACACAGCCCCCAGGCGCAACACGACCTGCTGGAGTTCCGCCACACCCTGGAGGCGTCTTGTGCCTATTACGCTGCCCAGCGCGCCACTGCACCCGACCGGGCTCGCTTGAAGGAGGCGTTCGACGTGCTGCAGGACTGCTACGCGCGGGCAGGGGAGGTCACACGGGCCGAAGAAGGCGCCGCCGATGCGCGTTTTCACCTGGCCATTGCCGAGGCCAGTCACAATGCCGTGCTGCTGCATACCATCCGCGGGTTGTTCGACTTGCTCAAGCGCAACGTGGTCACCAACATCGGGGGCATGTATCAGCAACGCAGCGAAACGCGCGACATGCTGATCAGTCAGCACCGGGAGTTGTACCTGGCGATTGTCGAAGGTCGGGCCGAGGATGCGCGGGAGGTGTCCAGCCGGCACATTCTGTACGTGCAGGAGGTGCTTGAAGAGGCGCACGAAGAGGCGCAGCGGGTCGCGCGGGCGGAGCGGCGCAACGGGCACTAGGGGTATTTGTGCAGGCGAGTGTGCGCGTGAACAGCAGGCCGCTGCGGGCGACGTGCTGTTCATGGCAAGTACACATCCCTTTGAGGAAAAGATCGGGCAACTAGCTGCCCGTATCATCACTCGGCGGGGAAGGGGGCAAACGTTAGTCTTCCTTGCCCTTGTTGCGTACGGCCCGCTGCAGCTCGCGGTTGGAATCGCGTTCGCGCACGGTATCGCGCTTGTCGTATTCCTTCTTGCCCTTGCCCAGTGCGATTTCGCACTTGATCAGGTGCTTGCTCCAGTACAGCGCCAATGCCACGCAGGTATAACCCTTCTGCGCCACGGCCGCTTCCAGGCGCTCGAGCTCACGCTTGTTGAGCAGCAGCTTGCGGGTGCGGATGGGGTCTGCGATGACGTGGGTGCTGGCTGTGGTCAGCGGGGTGATGTGGCTGCCGAACAGCCAGGCCTCACCGTCCTTGAGCAGCACATAGCTGTCAACGAGGTGCGCCTTGCCGGCTCGCAGGCTTTTTACTTCCCAGCCGGACAGGACCAGCCCGGCCTCGAACTTGTGCTCGATGAAGTAATCGTGTCGCGCTTTCTTGTTCTGCGCGATGGTCCCGGTCGGATGTTTTTTTTGCTTAGCCATAGGGACGGCATTATAGGCAAGTCCGCGCGTCGTCCGCTATGGGATTTCTGCGTGCTTGAGCCACTGGAATGAATACCGGACAATACCTGCACTGTCATAGGTACAGAACCTGTAATCGGAATGCTGCGAAGCACCGCCACCCAGCCTTGGAAGTGACGCCTGGATGACTACCCATATTCAACGCTCCGCCCTGCTGCCATACCCCGCCCAGGCCTTGTACGACCTGGTAAACGATGTGGCCAGCTACCCGGACTTCTTGCCCTGGTGTTCCGACTCGACGGTGCTCGAAGCCAGCGAAACCCACATGCGCGCCAAGCTCGAGGTGGCCAAAGGCGGTATCAGCCAGCACTTCGTTACCCGTAATGTGCTGGTGCCGGGGCAATCCATCGAGATGAACCTGGAGGAGGGGCCGTTCTCTCAGCTGCACGGCATCTGGGTGTTCAAGCCCTTGGGTGAGAAGGCCTGCAAGATCAGCCTGGACTTGTCGTTCGACTATGCCGGCTCATTGGTGCGCGCCACTTTGGGGCCGCTGTTCAATCAGGCCGCCAATACCCTGGTGGATGCGTTTTGCGAGCGTGCCAAGCAGTTGTACGCTGCTTCCTAAGGGTTGCAATCGAGGTATGGCCACACTCAAGTGGCAGGGAGCGGTGACGCTCGATTGGAAGCGTCTCTTGCAGCAATGAAAAAGCCCGGACACTGTCCGGGCTTTTTTCGTATCAGCGCGTTTAGCGCGTTTCCAGCGGTGCCGGTGTAGGCACTGGCGTGGTTTCGATGGTGTCGATCTCGCGCTGGATGGATTCCTCGACCGAGCCTGGTTTAGCCGGTTTTTCTTCCGGTTGGGCTGCCGGCTGCTCGCCGTTGGCACCTGGGCTGACCGTGGTGTCGCCGCTGCCACCGAGGATTTCCTGGTCGCGGCTGACGCCCGGCATGAAGTCGCCAGACAGGCTTACCAGCTGGTCGCTTTCATTGAAGAAAATGCTCATGCGTTCCTGTTGGCGCTGACCGCCACCAGGTTGCAGGCTGTAGAGGTAGTCCCACCGGTTGGTGTGGAACGTATCCTGAATCAGAGGGTTGCCCATGATAAACCGCACTTGCCGCCGGGTCATTCCCGGACGCAATTGGTCTATCATGTCCTGCGTGACGACATTGCCCTGCTGGATGTCGATTTTGTAAACCCCGGGAAACGAGCAACCGGCGAGTGCGAGCAGTCCCACGAAGGTGAGGCTGGTTAGCAAGAGCTTGGTGTTTTGCATCGGTGGGCGACTTCCACTATCTTGGCTGGACAACGTAAACACCGATCATACCCGTATTAAGAGAAGCTGCGAAGCAGCATCGGCGAGAAAGCTGACCATGGTTGAAAATAGCGAATTGCGCAAAGCCGGTCTCAAGGTGACCCTGCCTCGAGTCAAGATCCTTCAAATGCTCGACTCTGCCGAGCAGCGTCACATGAGCGCCGAAGATGTGTACAAGGCCCTCATGGAGGCAGGCGAGGATGTTGGCCTGGCCACCGTGTACCGTGTACTGACCCAGTTCGAAGCAGCGGGTCTGGTGGTTCGCCACAACTTCGACGGCGGTCATGCGGTGTTCGAACTGGCCGATGGCGGTCACCACGACCATATGGTCAACGTGGATACCAGTGAAGTCATCGAGTTCATGGACGCCGAGATCGAGAAGCGCCAGCGTGAAATCGTCGAAGAGCACGGTTTCGAGCTGGTGGACCACAACCTGGTCCTTTATGTGCGTAAGAAGAAGTAACGATTACTTCGTTCTGAACAGCAAAGGCGACCCTGGGGTCGCCTTTGTTTTTTCTGCAAACGGTGGTGGTGACCGTTATTCCGGCCCTGTGCCGAAGTGCCTCAGGCCTTGCCGCTGACCACCATCTTGCGCGCATGGGCCAGCGATTCCTTGGTCAGGTCGATGCCACCCAGCATGCGCGCCACTTCTTCGACCCGCTCGCGTTTGCCAAGGCTGGCCACGGCCGTGTGCGTGGTATCGCTCTCGCGGACCTTGTGCACGAACAGGTGGTGATGCCCTTGGGCGGCTACCTGAGGCAGGTGGGTGACGGTCAGCACCTGGCCGCGTTCGCCCAGGCGACGCAACAGCTGGCCCACGATTTCCGCCGTAGGCCCGCCGATACCCACGTCCACTTCGTCGAATACCAGGGTAGGGATGCGCGACGTCTGTGCCGTAATGACCTGGATCGCCAGGCTGATCCGGGACAGTTCGCCGCCCGAGGCGACTTTGGACAGCGCCTTGAGAGGCTGGCCGGGGTTGGCGCTGACCAGCAATTCGATCTGCTCCAGCCCATTGGGTGATAGGTCGGCCGTGTCATTGGGCGTGAGCTGAATGCAGAAGCGGCCACCGGGCATGCCCAGGCGCTGGATTTCCTGCTCGACCGCCTCTGCCAGTTGCTTGGCGGCATGCTGACGCAACCCGCTCAGTTCGCGGGCCTTCTCTTTATAGTGCTGAGCGAATGCAGCCATTTCTTCGCCCAGGCGCTCCAGGGATTCATCGCTGGCGTTGAGCCCTTCGAGCTCCTCCATCAACTGCTGCTGCAGGTGCGGTAGCTCCGTGGGGTGCACCCGGTGTTTGCGCGCCAGGGTGTAGATAGTGTCGAGGCGCTCTTCCAGGGCCTGGAGGCGCATGGGGTCGGCATCGAAATTGTCGAGGAAGCGGTTGAGTTCGCCCACGGCTTCTTCCACCTGAATCTGCGCGCTGGCAATCAGGTTGGCCGCTTCCGACAGTGCCTTGGGGGCGTTGCTGGCAGCGCCCAGCCGGTTGAGGCTGGAGGTGAGCGCGCCAAGCACATTGCCCGAATCGCTTTCACTGCACTGGTCGATGACCTGGCGGCAAATGCCGAACAGGGCCTCGGCGCTGGTGAGGTTCTTGTGCTCCTGCTCCAGGTGCTCCAGTTCGTTTTCGCCCAGGCCCAGGTTGTCCAGCTCTTCGAGCTGGTAGCTGAGCAGTTGGTGGCGGGCACGCTGTTCGTCGCCGGAATTGGACAGGCGCTCCAGTTCGAGCCGGGTCTGGTTCCAGCGCTTGGCCGCCATCTGCACTTGCCGGGCCAGGTCGATGGCCCCGGCGTATTCGTCGAGCAGACGCCGGTGGGTATCGGCCTTGAGCAGGGACTGGTGCTCGTGCTGGCTGTGGATGTCGATCAGCAGCTCGCCCAGGGCCTTGAGGTCCCCAAGGGGGCAGGGTGTACCGTTGATATAGCCACGGCTGCGGCCTTCGGCAGTGATGACACGCCGCAGGATGCACAGTCCATCGCTGGCCAGGTCACGTTCGGCGAGCCAAGTGTGGGCCTCGGGGATGTCGACCAGGTCGAACGTGGCGAGGATGTCGGCCTTGTCGGTGCCGGGGCGTACCACGCCGCTGTCGGCGCGGTCGCCCAGGGCCAAGCCCAGGGCATCGAGCATGATCGACTTGCCCGCACCTGTCTCGCCCGTGATCACGGACATGCCGCGGGCGATTTCCAGGTCGAGGTGTTCGACGATGGCGTAGTTGTGAATGGACAGGTGCACCAGCATGAGGGCGACTCCAGAAAGTCATGTCTGGTTATTTATACAGTAGTTTTTTCCAGCCTGCCAATGCCCTTTTGGTGCAAACGCTTCAAGGCGTAAAAACCAGGCTGCCCCTTGAAGCTGTATTTTCCGGCCCCATATACGCCACATCACCGGCGAGCCTGGCTCGCAGTCCACCAAATTGCGCAGGAGATATCCCATGGCTGATGAGCAGCTGAACGAGAAAGACCTCAACGTCGAGCAAACCGGTGCCGACAACGCAGCTGATGCCCGCGTGCTGGAACTCGAAGAACAGCTGGCCGCGGCCAAGGACCAGTCACTGCGTACCGTGGCCGAACTGCAGAACATTCGCCGGCGTGCCGAGCAGGATGTGGAAAAGGCGCACAAGTTCGCCTTGGAGAAGTTCTCCACCGACCTGCTGCCTGTGATCGACAGCCTGGAACTGGCCCTGACTCACTCCAGCGCCCAGGACGAACACGTCAAGCAGATCCGCGAGGGCGTCGAGCTGACCCTGAAGATGTTCCAGGACACCCTCAAGCGCTACAACCTCGAAGCCATCGATCCGCATGGTCAGCCGTTCAACCCTGAGCACCACCAGGCCATGGCCATGCAGGAAAACGCCGAGGTCGAACCCAACAGCGTACTGAACGTGTTCCAGAAGGGCTACCTGCTCAATGGCCGCCTGCTGCGCCCCGCCATGGTGGTGGTCAGCAAGGCGCCGAGCGCAGCGCAACCTTCTATCGATGAAAAGGCTTGAAATCCTTTCGGGCATCCCCATCTAGGTGTCAAGCCTTCAAGTATTACCGCAGTTGGCCGCAGTAGCCGCTGCTACCTCATTCAAGTTTCGGGAGAGTTAACATGGGCAAGATCATCGGTATCGACCTGGGGACCACCAACTCGTGCGTCTCCGTGCTGGAAAACGGTAACGTCAAGGTCATCGAGAACGTCGAGGGTGCGCGTACCACCCCATCGATCGTGGCATACGCCAACGATGGTGAAATCCTGGTCGGCCAGTCGGCCAAGCGCCAGGCCGTGACCAACCCGCACAACACCCTGTTCGCAGTCAAGCGCCTGATCGGCCGCCGCTTCGAAGAAGACGTCGTACAGAAAGACATCAAGCTGGTGCCTTACAAGATCGTCAAGGCCAGCAACGGCGACGCCTGGGTCCAGGCCAGCGGCAAGGACATGGCGCCACCGCAGATCAGCGCCGAAGTTCTGAAGAAAATGAAGAAGACCGCCGAAGACTACCTCGGCGAGCCTGTGACCGAAGCGGTCATCACCGTACCGGCCTACTTCAACGACAGCCAGCGTCAGGCCACCAAGGACGCCGGCCGCATCGCCGGTCTGGACGTCAAGCGCATCATCAACGAGCCGACCGCCGCTGCACTGGCCTACGGCATGGACAAGGCCAAGGGCGACCACACCGTGATCGTCTATGACCTGGGTGGTGGTACCTTCGACGTTTCGGTCATCGAAATTGCCGAAGTCGACGGCGAGCACCAGTTTGAAGTACTGGCCACCAACGGCGACACCTTCCTGGGTGGCGAAGACTTCGACATGCGCCTGATCGACTACCTCGTCGACGAGTTCAAGAAAGAGTCCGGCATGGACCTGAAGAACGATCCACTGGCCCTGCAGCGCCTGAAGGAAGCTGCTGAAAAGGCCAAGATCGAGCTCTCTTCGGCCCAGTCGACCGACGTCAACCTGCCGTACATCACTGCAGATGCAACCGGTCCGAAGCACCTGAACGTGAAGATTTCCCGCGCCAAGCTGGAATCGCTGGTCGAGGACCTGGTCAGCCGCACCATCGAGCCTTGCCGCATCGCGCTCAAGGACGCCGGTATCGACGCCAGCAAGATCGACGACGTGATCTTGGTCGGCGGTCAGACCCGTATGCCGCTGGTTCAGAAAGCCGTTGCCGACTTCTTCGGCAAGGAAGCGCGCAAGGACGTGAACCCGGACGAAGCCGTCGCCATGGGTGCTGCCATCCAGGGCGCAGTCTTGGCCGGTGACGTGAAGGACGTCCTGCTGCTGGACGTCAGCCCGCTGACCCTCGGTATCGAAACCATGGGCGGCGTGATGACTTCGCTGATCGAGAAGAACACCACCATCCCGACCAAGAAGTCGCAGGTGTTCTCGACTGCTGACGACAACCAGGGCGCCGTGACCATTCACGTGCTGCAAGGCGAGCGCAAGCAGGCGGCACAGAACAAGTCGCTGGGCAAGTTCGACCTGGCTGACATTCCGCCAGCGCCGCGTGGCGTGCCGCAGATCGAAGTGACCTTCGACATCGACGCCAACGGCATCCTGCACGTCAGCGCCAAAGACAAGGCCACCGGCAAGTCGCAGTCCATCGTCATCAAGGCCAACTCCGGCCTGTCGGACGACGAAATCGAGCGCATGGTGCGTGACGCCGAAGCCAATGCCGAGGAAGACCGCAAGTTCGAAGAACTGGCCGCTGCCCGTAACCAGGGTGATGCACTGGTTCACTCGACCCGCAAGATGGTCGCTGACGCGGGTGACAAGGTCACCGCTGAAGAGAAGACTGCCATCGAAGCGGCCGTGGTTGCCCTGGAAACCGCCGTCAAAGGCGACGACAAGGCTGCCATCGACGCCAAGGTCGAAGAGCTGTCCAAGGTCTCTGCACCGGTTGCCCAGAAAATGTACGCCGAGCAGTCGGCCGAACAGCCTCAGGGCGGCGCGCAGCAGGCCGAGCCGGAAGCCAAGCAAGACGACGTGGTGGACGCCGAGTTCGAAGAAGTGAAAGACAACAACAAGCAGTAAGTCCTGCAAGTTGTCGGCCAGTGCACCGCCGTTTGGCGGTGGACTGGTAGGATGTCGCCGCGCGGGGGCTTGCTCCCGCGTTGACGTATCTGGAATTCGAGAATTTTTGCAGCATTTGTCAGCCCCCCGTGGGGAGCAGATGCTGACGGCGCGGCGCAGATGCCGGACGCCCAACAAGGTGCAAATGACCTATGTCCAAGCGTGATTATTATGAGGTCCTGGGTGTCGAGCGCGGCGCCACGGATGCTGACCTCAAGAAGGCCTATCGCCGATTGGCGATGAAGTACCACCCCGACCGCAACCCGGGTGATAAAGAGTCCGAAGACAAATTCAAGGAAGCCAACGAGGCGTACGAGGTCCTGTCGGATGCCAGCAAGCGCGCGGCGTTCGATCAATATGGCCATGCCGGCGTCGATCCGAGCATGGGTGGCGGCGGGGCCGGTTTCGGGGGCGCTAACTTCTCCGACATCTTCGGTGATGTGTTCAGCGACTTCTTCGGTGGTGGCCGGGGTGGCGGACGCGGCGGCGCTCAGCGCGGCAGCGACCTGCGTTACACCCTGGAGTTGAACCTGGAAGAAGCCGTGCGCGGCACCACGGTCAGCATTCGCGTGCCGACGCTGGTCAACTGCCAGCCGTGCGATGGCAGCGGTGCGAAGAAAGGTTCCACCCCGTCGACCTGCCCCACTTGCGGTGGTATCGGCCAAGTACGCATGCAGCAGGGCTTCTTCTCGGTGCAGCAGACCTGCCCGCGCTGCCATGGCCAGGGCAAGATCATCACCGACCCTTGCGGGGCCTGCCATGGCGAAGGCCGGGTCGAGGAATACAAGACCCTGTCGGTCAAGGTGCCAGCAGGTGTCGACACCGGTGATCGCATTCGCCTGTCGGGCGAGGGTGAAGCCGGCGCGCACGGTGGGCCGACCGGCGACCTGTACGTGGTGATCAACGTGCGCGAGCACGAGATCTTCCAGCGTGATGGCAAGCACCTGTACTGCGAAGTGCCGATCAGCTTCACCGACGCTGCGCTGGGTGGCGAACTCGAAGTGCCAACCCTCGATGGTCGGGTCAAGCTGCGCATCCCCGAAGGCACCCAGACCGGTAAGCAGTTCCGCCTGCGTGGCAAGGGCGTGGCGCCTGTGCGCGGTGGTGGTGCGGGTGATTTGCTGTGCCGCGTGGCGGTGGAAACGCCGGTCAACCTCAGCCGTCGTCAGCGCGAACTGCTCGAAGAGCTGCGTGATTCGCTCGAAGGCGACAGCTCCCATTCGCCCAAGGCCAGTGGCTGGTTCGATGGCGTGAAGCGCTTCTTCGGCGATCTCTGACAAGGAAAAGGCTATGCGACGTATTGCAGTGATGGGCGCGGCAGGGCGAATGGGCAAGACCCTCGTCGAAGCCGTGCAGCAAACCGCAGGTGCCGGCCTGACGGCTGCCATCGACCGCCCGGACAGCACGCTGGTGGGTGCGGACGCAGGCGAGTTGGCCGCCCTGGGGCGCATTGGCGTGCTGTTGTCCGACGACCTGGTCAAGGTTGCCGATGACTTCGACGTGCTGATCGACTTCACCCATCCATCGGTCACCCTGAAGAACCTGGCGTTCTGCCGTAAGCATGGCAAGGCCATGGTCATCGGCACCACCGGGTTCACCGTGGAAGAAAAGCACCTGCTGGCCGAGGCGGGCAAGGACATTCCGATTGTGTTCGCGGCCAACTTCAGTGTGGGGGTCAACCTCAGCCTCAAGCTGCTGGACATCGCGGCGCGTGTGCTGGGCGACGACGTCGATATCGAGATCATCGAGGCGCACCACCGCCATAAAGTCGATGCGCCTTCGGGCACCGCGCTGCGCATGGGCGAAGTGGTGGCCAATGCGCTGGGGCGCGACCTGCAGGAAGTGGCGGTGTATGGCCGCGAAGGGCAGACCGGTGCACGTGATCGCAAGACCATTGGCTTTGCCACGGTGCGCGCCGGTGACGTGGTCGGTGATCACACGGTGCTGTTTGCTGCCGAAGGCGAGCGCCTGGAGATCACCCACAAGGCCTCCAGCCGCATGACGTTCGCCAAGGGTGCCGTGCGAGCGGCCTTGTGGCTGGACGGGCGCGAGCCTGGCCTGTACGACATGCAGGATGTGCTCGAGCTGCACTGAGCCCTCGGCCCAGACCAGAGCAACCTGCCGCCGATGATACGCACCCAGGCGTGTCTGGGCGGTGGGGCCCACCTCTAGCAAGTGGCTCTGGTAGCGGTCTGTCGCATTCATGTGTTTAAAAGGCACATATGCGGTAGACCGAAAACGCACTTTTCTGTAAGCTACAGCTTTAGTGTGTCCACTAAAAGCGCGCAGCGAATTGAATTCAGCACATAAAAGCGGGGTGACGTGTCCATACGTCACTCCGCTTTTTTGCAACCTGCGATCGCCCTTTCATGCTTGATTTTCGGGAGGTCTTCTTGACAAAGCCAGCCATACTCGCCCTTGCCGACGGCAGTATTTTCCGCGGTGAGGCAATCGGTGCCGACGGCCAGACCGTTGGTGAAGTGGTATTCAACACCGCTATGACCGGCTACCAGGAAATCCTTACAGACCCTTCCTACGCGCAGCAAATCGTGACTCTGACCTACCCGCACATCGGCAACACCGGCACCACGCCAGAAGACGCAGAATCCAACCGCGTCTGGTCGGCCGGCCTGGTCATTCGCGATCTGCCGCTGCTGGCCAGCAACTGGCGTAACACCCAGTCGCTGCCCGAGTACCTCAAGGCCAACAACGTGGTGGCCATTGCGGGCATCGACACCCGTCGCCTGACTCGAATCCTGCGTGAAAAGGGCGCTCAGAACGGCTGCATCCTGGCCGGTGACGACATCAGCGAAGAAGCCGCAATCGCCGCTGCGCGCGGCTTCCCAGGCCTCAAGGGCATGGACCTGGCCAAGGTGGTTTCCACCAAGGAGCGCTACGAATGGCGTTCCAGCGTGTGGGAGCTCAAGACCGATAGCCACCCCACCCGCGAAGTTGCCGACCTGCCTTATCACGTGGTGGCGTTCGACTACGGCGTCAAGCTGAACATCCTGCGCATGCTGGTCGCCCGTGGCTGCCGCGTCACCGTGGTGCCGGCCCAGACGCCCGCCAGCGAAGTGCTGGCCCTCAACCCGGACGGTGTGTTCCTGTCCAACGGCCCGGGCGACCCCGAGCCCTGTGACTACGCCATCCAGGCGATCAAGGAAATCCTGGAAACCGACATCCCGGTCTTCGGCATCTGCCTGGGTCACCAGCTGCTGGCCCTGGCCTCCGGCGCCAAGACCGTGAAGATGGGCCACGGCCACCACGGTGCCAACCACCCGGTGCAGGACCTCGATACCGGTGTGGTCATGATCACCAGCCAGAACCACGGCTTTGCGGTGGACGAAGCGACCTTGCCTGGCAACGTGCGCGCCATTCACAAGTCGCTGTTCGACGGTACCCTGCAGGGTATCGAGCGCACCGACAAGAGCGCGTTCAGCTTCCAGGGCCACCCTGAAGCGAGCCCAGGCCCGACCGACGTCGCGCCACTGTTCGATCGTTTCACCGATGCCATGGCCAAGCGCCGCTGAGTCTCCTGCTTCAAGGCCCCGGGCTGGCATGTGCCATGCCCGGATGCGCCTGACCCAGATTGTTCAACGCGGCTTGCCGACTGACCCCGGATTTGAGTGACAACCATGCCAAAACGTACAGACATCAAAAGCATCCTGATTCTCGGCGCTGGCCCGATCGTGATCGGCCAGGCCTGCGAATTCGACTACTCCGGCGCCCAGGCTTGCAAAGCCCTGCGCGAGGAGGGGTTCCGCGTCATCCTGGTGAACTCCAACCCAGCCACCATCATGACCGACCCGGCCATGGCCGACGCCACCTACATCGAGCCGATCAAATGGCAGTCGGTGGCCAAGATCATCGAGAAAGAGCGCCCTGACGCTGTCCTGCCGACCATGGGTGGCCAGACTGCCCTGAACTGCGCCCTGGACCTTGAGCGCCACGGCGTTCTGGAGAAGTTCGGCGTGGAAATGATCGGCGCCAATGCCGACACCATCGACAAGGCCGAAGACCGCTCGCGCTTCGACAAGGCCATGAAGGACATCGGCCTGGAGTGCCCGCGCTCCGGTATCGCCCACAGCATGGAAGAGGCCAACGCGGTGCTCGAGAAGCTTGGCTTCCCTTGCATCATCCGTCCGTCGTTCACCATGGGCGGCACTGGCGGCGGCATCGCCTACAACCGCGAAGAATTCGAAGAAATCTGCACCCGTGGCCTGGACCTGTCGCCGACCAAGGAACTGCTGATCGACGAATCGCTGATCGGTTGGAAGGAATACGAGATGGAGGTGGTCCGCGACAAGAAGGACAACTGCATCATCGTCTGCTCCATCGAGAACTTCGACCCGATGGGCGTGCACACCGGCGACTCGATCACCGTCGCGCCGGCGCAGACCCTGACCGATAAGGAATACCAGATCATGCGCAACGCCTCCCTGGCGGTGCTGCGTGAAATCGGCGTCGAGACCGGCGGTTCCAACGTGCAGTTCGGCATTTGCCCGAATACCGGTCGTATGGTCGTCATCGAGATGAACCCGCGGGTGTCGCGCTCCTCGGCATTGGCTTCGAAAGCCACCGGCTTCCCGATCGCCAAGATCGCCGCCAAGCTGGCCATCGGCTACACCCTGGACGAGCTGCAGAACGACATCACCGGTGGCCGCACGCCGGCTTCCTTCGAGCCGTCGATCGACTACGTGGTGACCAAGTTGCCACGCTTTGCCTTCGAGAAATTCCCGAAGGCCGATGCTCGCCTGACGACCCAGATGAAATCTGTCGGTGAAGTCATGGCCATCGGCCGTACCTTCCAGGAATCCTTGCAGAAAGCCCTGCGCGGCCTGGAAGTCGGCGCCTGCGGCCTCGACCCGAAAGTCGACCTGGCCAGCCCCGAGGCTGCCAGTATCCTCAAGCGCGAGCTGACCGTGCCGGGCGCCGAGCGTATCTGGTATGTGGCCGACGCCATGCGTTCGGGCATGACCTGCGAGCAGATCTTCGACCTGACCGGTATCGACATGTGGTTCCTGGTGCAGATGGAAGACCTGATCAAGGAGGAAGAGAAGGTCAAGACCCTGGCCCTCACCGCGATCGACAAGGACTGCATGCTGCGCCTCAAGCGCAAGGGCTTCTCGGACCAGCGTCTGGCCAAGCTGCTCGGCATCACCGACAAGACCCTGCGCCGTCACCGCCACAAGCTGGAAGTGTTCCCGGTGTACAAGCGCGTCGACACCTGCGCCGCCGAGTTCGCCACCGATACCGCCTACCTGTATTCCACCTACGAGGAGGAATGCGAGGCGAATCCGTCGAGCCGCGACAAGATCATGATCCTCGGCGGTGGTCCTAACCGCATTGGCCAGGGCATCGAGTTCGACTACTGCTGCGTGCACGCCGCCTTGGCGCTGCGTGACGACGGTTACGAGACCATCATGGTCAACTGCAACCCGGAAACCGTGTCTACCGACTACGACACTTCCGACCGCCTGTACTTCGAGCCGCTGACCCTGGAAGACGTGCTGGAAGTCTGCCGCGTCGAGAAGCCCAAGGGCGTGATCGTGCACTACGGCGGCCAGACCCCGCTCAAGCTTGCCCGCGCCCTGGAAGAAGCCGGCGTGCCGATCATCGGCACCAGCCCCGACGCCATCGACCGTGCCGAAGACCGTGAGCGCTTCCAGCAGATGGTGCAGCGCCTGAACCTGCTACAGCCGCCAAATGCCACCGTGCGCAGCGAAGAAGAGGCCATCAGCGCCGCCGGCACCATCGGTTACCCGCTGGTCGTGCGTCCGTCCTACGTCCTGGGTGGTCGCGCCATGGAGATCGTCTACGAGCTGGACGAGCTCAAGCGCTACCTGCGCGAAGCCGTGCAGGTGTCCAACGACAGCCCGGTGCTGCTGGACCACTTCCTCAACTGCGCCATCGAGATGGACGTGGATGCGGTCTGCGACGGTACCGATGTGGTCATCGGCGCGATCATGCAGCACATCGAGCAGGCTGGCGTTCACTCCGGTGACTCGGCATGCTCGCTGCCACCTTACTCGCTGAGCAAGGAGGTGCAGGATGAAGTGCGTGTGCAGGTCAAGAAAATGGCCCTGGAGCTGGGCGTGGTTGGCCTGATGAACGTGCAGCTGGCCCTGCAGGGCGACAAGATCTACGTGATCGAAGTCAACCCGCGCGCCTCGCGTACCGTACCGTTCGTGTCCAAGTGCATCGGCACGTCGCTGGCCATGATCGCCGCTCGTGTCATGGCAGGCAAAACCCTGAAGGAGCTGGGCTTCACTCAGGAAATCATCCCGAACTTCTATAGCGTGAAGGAAGCCGTCTTCCCATTCGCCAAGTTCCCAGGGGTTGACCCGATCCTCGGCCCTGAGATGAAATCGACCGGTGAAGTGATGGGTGTCGGTGACAGCTTCGGTGAAGCCTTCGCCAAGGCCCAGATGGGTGCCAGCGAAGTGCTGCCGACCGGTGGTACCGCGTTCATCAGCGTGCGTGACGACGACAAGCCGCAAGTGGCCGGAGTCGCCCGCGACCTGATCACCCTGGGCTTCGAAGTGGTGGCAACCGCAGGTACCGCCAAGGTCATCGAGGCGGCGGGCTTGAAGGTGCGCCGCGTGAACAAGGTGACCGAAGGCCGTCCTCACGTGGTCGACATGATCAAGAACGACGAAGTGTCGCTGATCATCAACACCACCGAAGGCCGTCAGTCGATCGCCGATTCCTACTCGATTCGCCGCAATGCGCTGCAGCACAAGATCTACTGCACCACGACCATTGCGGCCGGTGAAGCCATCTGCGAGGCGCTGAAATTCGGTCCGGAAAAAACCGTTCGCCGCCTGCAGGATCTGCACGCAGGACTCAAAGCATGAGCATGACCAAATACCCGATGACCGTTCAGGGCGCTCGCGCCCTGGAAGAAGAACTGCTCTTTCTGAGCAAGACCGAGCGCCCGCGCCTGAGCCAAGCCATCGGTGAAGCGCGTGAGCTGGGCGACTTGAAGGAGAACGCCGAATACCATGCCGCCCGCGAAGAGCAGGGCATGGTCGAGGCACGTATCCGCGATATCGAAGGCCGTTTGCAGAACTCGGTCGTGATCGACGTGACCACCATTGCCCATACGGGCAAGGTCATCTTCGGCACAACCGTCGATCTGGAAAACACCGAAACGGGTGATCAGGTCACTTATCAGATCGTTGGCGAAGATGAAGCCGACGTGAAGAAAGGCAAGCTGTCCAACAGTGCGCCGATCGCTCGCGCCATCATTGGCAAGGAAGAGGGTGACACCGTTGTCGTCAAGACGCCAAACGGTACGGTCGAGTACGAGATTGTCGAAGTCAAGCACATCTGACCGGCGCCTGCGGGCGCCTTCCCTTGAGGGGATCCTCTGGCAACTGGCCCAGGTATTCTGGGTCGGTGGCCTGTGGGTGTTCCACGTGGGGTTGGTGCCTGCTTTGAAAGTCAGCGGCCTTGCGCCGTTACTGGTTCAAGACATTGCCGGGCAGATCGATCGTTGGTTGATCGGCGTGGCACTGCTCGGCTTGATCACCCAGCTGGCGGTATTGGCAAAGGTGGAAGGCCTGGCTGCCTGGTGGCGCCAGTTCCGTGGCCAGATGCTGTTGCTGGGCCTTGGGGCCTGCATCGGCTATTACACCTTGCGCTACGGAATCTCCGTGGGCGAGCGCTGGCAGATGTTCTGTTTCCTGGTGCTGGGCTTCTCCGGCATCGTGCTGGTAGCCCAGCCCGTCCCGCTCAGGGCGCGTCACGCGCGCCACTGAGCGGCGCCGCCGTTACTTGTAACGGTGGACGTTGGACAGCTGCTTGTTCGGCTGAGGGTTCTTGCGGTAGATCAGTGCTTTCTTGCCGATGGTCTGCACCAGCTCGGCGCGGCCGGCCTTGCACAGCGCGGCGATGGTTTCGGCACGCTCTTCGCGGTCTTCGGAGCGAATTTCGACCTTGATCAGCTCGTGGTCGGCCAATGCGCGTTCCAATTCGGCGACGACGCCTTCATTCAAACCGTTGCCAGCAACGATCAGGACCGGCTTGAGGTCATGACCAATGGACTTGTATTGCTTCTTCTGCTCGTTATTGAGCGGCATAATCTGACCCTTTCCGTCTGATTCTGTAAAATTGACCGGCATTTTACCCGAGGGCCACCGGCTCCGCCCAGTCAATCACCACGCATATCATCGAGGTGCCCCGTGGTACAACGTTCCAAAAGCAGCGCAAACTGGCTGCGAGAGCATTTCAACGACCCTTTCGTCAAACAGGCGCAGAAGGACGGCTACCGCTCGCGGGCAAGCTACAAGCTGCTTGAGATCCAGGAGAAGGACCGTCTGATCCGTCCTGGCATGAGTGTCATCGACCTGGGTGCAGCGCCGGGCGGCTGGTCCCAGGTGACCAGTCGTCTGATTGGCGGTCAGGGTCGACTGATCGCCTCGGACATCTTGGAGATGGACTCCATCCCCGATGTCACCTTCATCCAAGGGGACTTCACCCAGGACGAGGTGCTGCGGCAAATTCTCGAAGCCGTCGGCGATTCACACGTAGACCTTGTGATTTCGGACATGGCCCCCAATATGAGTGGTACGCCCGCGGTCGACATACCGCGAGCCATGTTCCTTTGCGAGCTGGCCCTGGATTTGGCAACCCGCGTGCTGCGGCCCGGCGGTGATTTTTTGATCAAGATCTTCCAGGGTGAAGGTTTCGATGTGTACCTCAAGGACGTGCGAACCAAGTTCGACAAGGTACAGATGCGCAAACCGTCTTCATCGCGGGACCGCTCCCGCGAGCAGTACCTGCTTGGCAAGGGGTTCAAAGGCGCGTGAACGGTACGAAGCGCAGCGGCCGATAGTTAATTCCAATCGGTCACGGCGTCAGGATCGTCCGAACTTCGTGTAGTCTGGATTTCACAAAGGGTTACAGACGGTGCCTGCGGTTGCGTGGGCAATGTAGTAAGTTAGGGCGATGAATATCATGCGAGGCACGGCTGCGTCGTGCGCCGGCCTCAGAGGGTAGCGAATTGAACGACATGGCAAAGAATCTGATCCTGTGGTTGATCATCGCAGCTGTCCTGGTGACGGTGATGAACAACTTCTCCAGCCCTAACGAGCCGCAGACCCTCAATTACTCCGACTTCATCCAGCAGGTCAAGGATGGCAAGGTCGAGCGAGTGACCGTCGACGGTTACATCATCACCGGCAAGCGCTCCGACGGCGATAGCTTCAAGACCGTGCGCCCGGCGATCACCGACAATGGCCTGATCGGCGACCTGGTGGACAACCACGTGACCGTCGAAGGCAAGCAGCCCGAGCAACAGAGCATCTGGACCCAGTTGCTGGTCGCCAGCTTCCCGATCCTGGTGATCATCGCCGTGTTCATGTTCTTCATGCGCCAGATGCAAGGCGGGGCGGGCGGCAAGGGTGGCCCCATGAGCTTTGGCAAGAGCAAGGCGCGCCTGCTCTCCGAAGATCAGGTCAAGACCACCCTGGCTGACGTCGCCGGCTGCGACGAGGCCAAGGAAGAAGTAGGCGAGCTGGTCGAGTTCCTGCGCGACCCGGGCAAGTTCCAGCGCCTGGGTGGCCGCATTCCCCGCGGTGTGCTGATGGTCGGCCCTCCCGGTACCGGTAAGACCCTGCTGGCCAAGGCCATTGCAGGTGAGGCCAAGGTGCCGTTCTTCACCATTTCCGGTTCGGACTTCGTGGAAATGTTCGTCGGTGTCGGTGCCAGCCGTGTGCGCGACATGTTCGAACAGGCCAAGAAGCACGCCCCGTGCATCATCTTCATCGACGAGATCGACGCCGTCGGCCGCCACCGTGGTGCTGGCATGGGCGGGGGCCACGACGAGCGTGAGCAGACCCTCAACCAGTTGCTGGTAGAGATGGACGGCTTCGAGATGAACGATGGCATCATCGTCATTGCCGCGACTAACCGCCCTGACGTGCTCGACCCCGCGCTGCTGCGTCCCGGGCGCTTCGACCGTCAGGTTGTTGTAGGCCTGCCGGACATCCGTGGTCGTGAGCAGATCCTCAAGGTGCACATGCGCAAGGCGCCGATTGGCGACAACGTCAACCCGGCCGTCATTGCCCGTGGTACGCCTGGCTTCTCCGGTGCCGACCTTGCCAACCTGGTCAACGAAGCCGCTCTGTTTGCCGCCCGCTCCAACAAGCGCCTGGTCGACATGAAGGAGTTCGAGCTGGCCAAGGACAAGATCATGATGGGCGCCGAGCGCAAAACCATGGTCATGTCCGAGAAGGAAAAACAGAACACCGCCTACCACGAAGCCGGCCATGCGATCGTAGGTCGCCTGGTGCCTGAGCACGATCCGGTCTACAAGGTGTCGATCATCCCGCGGGGTCGTGCGCTGGGTGTGACCATGTTCCTGCCCGAAGAAGATCGCTACAGCCTGTCCAAGCGTGCGCTGATCAGCCAGATCTGCTCCCTGTACGGCGGTCGTATCGCCGAGGAGATGACCCTGGGCTTCGACGGCGTCACCACCGGCGCTTCCAACGACATCATGCGTGCCAGCCAGATTGCGCGAAACATGGTCACCAAGTGGGGCTTGTCCGAGAAGCTGGGCCCGCTGATGTATGCCGAGGAAGACGGCGAAGTGTTCCTGGGTCGTAGCGCAGGTGGCCAGCAGACCAGCGTCTCCGGTGAGACGGCCAAGCTGATCGACTCCGAAGTGCGCAGCATCATCGACCAGTGCTACGCGACCGCCAAGCAGCTGTTGACCGAAAACCGCGACAAGCTCGATGCGATGGCCGAGGCCTTGATGAAGTACGAAACCATCGACGCCGAGCAGATCGACGATATCATGGCGGGCCGTACGCCTCGCGAACCTCGCGATTGGGATGATGATTCGGCTTCCGGTACACCGGCTGCCCAGGGTGATCGCCCGGAATCGCCAATCGGTGGTCCAGCGGCTCAACACTAAGGGCATCTATGAGCTCAGTGCAGCACCCGACCCGATTGCCTTGCGGCAATCGGGTTCTTGATTTGTCGCGTACCCATGTCATGGGTATCCTCAACGTCACGCCCGATTCCTTCTCCGACGGCGGCCGCTTCAGTCAGCGCGACGAGGCCTTGCGCCACGCCGAAGCGATGGTGGCCGCCGGAGCCACGCTGATCGATGTAGGCGGGGAGTCCACCCGCCCGGGTGCGCGGCCCGTTTCGGTCACCGAAGAGCTGGAGCGCGTGGCGCCGATGGTCGAAGCCATCCACCGTCATCTTGATGTCGTGGTGTCGGTCGATACGTCCACGCCTGCCGTCATGCGCGAAGCCGCCCGCCTGGGCGCTGGCCTGATCAACGATGTGCGGGCCCTCGAACGCGATGGTGCGCTGGATGCCGCGGCTGCCACCGGGCTGCCGGTGTGCCTGATGCACATGCGCGGCGAGCCCGGCACCATGCAGGACGACCCGCATTATGACGATGTCACCGAGGACGTGGCGCGCTACCTTCAGCAGCGCATGATGGCCTGTGCGGACGCGGGCATTGAGGCCGACCGCATCGTGCTCGATCCAGGCTTCGGTTTCGCCAAGACCCTGGCCCACAACCTCAGCCTGTTCAAACACCTCGAAGCGCTCCATCGTCTGGGGCGTCCGCTTCTGGTGGGCGTTTCCCGTAAAAGCATGATCGGCCTGACGCTCGAGCGTCCTGTCGCTGAGCGTCTCTATGGCAGCCTGGCGCTGGCGGCGTTGGCCATGACCAAGGGCGCAAGTATCCTGCGCGTGCATGACGTGGCACAAACCGTTGACGTCGTTCGCATGATCGCGGCCGTTCAGCACGCCGAATAAGAACATTGGAGTCCCTATGAGCAGAAAATATTTTGGTACCGACGGCATTCGTGGCCGCGTCGGCGAATACCCGATCACCCCGGAGTTCATGCTCAAGCTCGGCTGGGCAGCCGGCATGGCGTTTCGCAAGCAAGGCCATTGCCGCGTGCTGGTAGGCAAGGACACGCGGATCTCCGGCTACATGTTCGAATCTGCGCTCGAAGCTGGCCTTTCAGCCGCCGGGGCGGATGTGATGCTGCTGGGCCCGATGCCCACGCCTGCCATTGCCTACCTGACCCGCACCTTCCATGCCGAAGCCGGTATCGTCATCAGTGCCTCGCACAACCCGCACGATGACAATGGCATCAAGTTCTTCTCGGGGCAGGGCACCAAGCTGCCGGACGAAGTGGAGCTGATGATCGAGGAGCTGCTCGACCAGCCCATGACCGTTGTGGAATCGAGCAAGCTGGGCAAGGTCTCGCGCATCAACGACGCAGCCGGCCGCTACATCGAGTTCTGCAAGAGCAGTGTGCCCAGCAGCACCAGCTTCGCCGGCCTCAAGCTGGTGGTCGACTGCGCCCATGGCGCCACGTACAAGGTCGCGCCCAGCGTGTTCCGTGAGCTGGGTGCCGATGTCACTGTGCTGCACGCCCAGCCAGATGGCCTGAACATCAACGAAGGCTGTGGTTCGACCCACATCGAATCGCTGCAGGCCGCCGTGCTGGTCGGGCATGCGGACCTGGGCATCGCCTTCGACGGTGATGGCGACCGTGTGTTGATGGTCGATCACACCGGCGCGATCGTCGACGGTGACGAGCTGCTATTCATCATCGCGCGCGACCTGCATGACCGCGGCAAGCTGCAAGGCGGCGTGGTGGGTACGCTCATGAGCAACCTGGGGCTGGAGCTGGCGCTCAAAGACCTGGATATTCCGTTCGTGCGTGCCAAGGTCGGTGACCGCTACGTCATGGCCGAGCTGCTCGAGCGCGAGTGGCTGATAGGCGGGGAAAATTCCGGTCATGTGGTGTGCTGCAACTACACCACCACCGGTGATGCGATCATCGCCGCGCTGCAGGTGCTGATGGCGCTCAAGCGCCGTGGCGAGACCCTGGCCCAGGCGCGCCAGGCATTGCGCAAATGCCCGCAAGTGCTGATCAATGTACGCTTCGCTGCAAGCGACGTGGACCCGCTCGAGCATCCGGACGTCAAGCAAGCCAGCGCGCAGGTCACAGAGGCCCTGGCAGGCCGTGGGCGGGTATTGCTGCGTAAATCCGGGACCGAGCCGCTGTTGCGCGTCATGGTCGAAGGTGAGGATGAACACCAGGTGCGTCTGCACGCCGAAGCACTGGCAAAGCGCGTCGCAGAAGTTTGTGCCTGAAGCCGCTTGCCAGCGCGAATCTGGTTGGGTAAGATCTGCGCCCACTTTGACCGACGAGGTAAAGCATGCGTCGCCCTATGGTTGCTGGTAACTGGAAGATGCACGGTACCCGCGCCAGCGTCGCTGAGCTGACCGAGGGCTTGCGTAATCTTGCCCTGCCGAGCGGGGTGGAAGTCGCGGTATTCCCGCCAACTTTGTTCATCAACCAGGTGGTTGCTGAACTCGATGGCAAGGGTATTATCGTCGGCGCACAGAATTCTGCAGTATTGCCCGAACAGGGCGCGCTGACCGGTGAAGTTGCTCCGGAACAGCTGGCTGAAGCAGGTTGCAAGTTGGTGTTGATTGGCCATTCGGAGCGTCGCCAGGTAATCGGCGAAGATGACGAAGTGTTGAATCGCAAGTTTGCAGCGGCTCAGGCCAAAGGTTTGAAGCCAGTGCTCTGTATCGGGGAAACCCTTGAAGAGCGCGAGGCAGGCAAAACGCTCGAAGTTGTTGGGCGTCAACTCAACAGTATCATCGAAGCCTTCGGTGTTAGTGTGTTTGCCAATGCGGTAATTGCCTATGAGCCTGTATGGGCCATCGGCACCGGCCTAACGGCCACGCCTCAGCAGGCCCAGGATGTGCATGCCGCCATCCGCAGCCAGCTTGCGGCGAAAGATGCTGAAGTGGCTGCGAAGGTGCAGTTGCTCTACGGCGGCAGCGTGAAGGCGGCCAATGCGGCCGAACTGTTCGGCATGCCGGATATCGATGGGGGCCTCATTGGTGGGGCTTCCCTGAACGCAGACGAATTCGGTGCAATTTGTCGCGCCGCAGGAAACTGAACAAATGCTGGAAACAGTCATCGTTGTTTTTCATCTGTTGGCAGCGCTGTCGCTGGTAGTGCTGGTACTGTTGCAACAGGGTAAGGGGGCGGAAGCCGGTGCATCTTTTGGTGCGGGTGCTTCCAATACCGTCTTCGGAAGTCAGGGCTCTGCCACCTTCCTAAGTAAATTCACTGCAATACTCGCTGCCACTTTCTTTTTGACAGCACTTGGGTTAGGATACTTCGCGAAGCAACAAGCTCACCAGCTTAGCCAAGCAGGTCTTCCAGATCCAGCAGTGCTAGAAGTGAAAGAGCAGCCAAAGCCGGCCATCAATGATGATGTACCGGTGCTCCAAGAACAGAAGAGCGAAGCCACTCCTAATTCGAGTGATGTACCTCCTCCGGCAGAAGAGCAGAAGTAACGGGTTTCAAAGTAGTATTGCCGAGGTGGTGGAATTGGTAGACACGCAACCTTGAGGTGGTTGTGCCCATAGGGTGTAGGGGTTCGAGTCCCCTTCTCGGTACCATTTAAAGCTTGAGAGCCCGCCTTGGCGGGCTTTCTTGCAGGTGAAGGTTTGGATTTGACCCTCAAGTGGGTTCGGTCTTATACTTTCGCCCCAGCTTTGTCGCGGGGTGGAGCAGCTTGGTAGCTCGTCGGGCTCATAACCCGAAGGTCGTTGGTTCAAATCCAGCCCCCGCAACCAGCTTCAGCGAAGCCCCTTTTCAGGGGCTTTTTGCTAACCGAACAGTTCAGGCGTCGTTGTCCAACGGCGCTTTCAGGGATGGGCGCTTCGCCCATTTTTTATTTGCACAGCATGCACGAGGGGGTTCAGGTGTCGAGCAAGCTAGAACAGTTGCAGGCCTTGTTGGCCCCGGTTGTCGAGGGTCTGGGCTATCAATGCTGGGGGATCGAATTCGTTTCCCAGGGCAAGCATTCGGTATTGCGTATCTACATCGACAAGGAAGGCGGCATTCTGGTGGACGACTGCGAAGCTGTCAGCCGTCAAGCCAGCGCCATCCTGGATGTCGAGGATCCGATCAGCAGCGAGTACACCCTTGAGGTGTCTTCTCCAGGCATGGATCGCCCACTGTTCACACTGGAACAGTTTGCCTCGCATGCCGGCGAACAAGTGAAGATCAAGCTGCGCTCACCCTTCGAGGGTCGTCGTAACTTCCAGGGCCTTCTCCGCGGTGTGGAGGAGCAGGATGTGGTGGTCCAGGTGGACGACCAGGAGTTCCTACTGCCGATCGATTCGATCGACAAGGCCAATATTATTCCCAGTTTTGACTGAGACGTGCCGGGTCCGACGGATTATCCGGGCCCAATGGCTTGCGCAAGGCGAGGCGTACGATGAGCAAAGAAGTACTGCTGGTTGTTGAATCGGTATCCAACGAAAAAGGTGTACCGCCCGGCGTCATTTTCGAAGCGCTGGAGGTGGCCCTGGCCACCGCAACCAAAAAACGTTTTGAAGACGAAGTCGACCTGCGTGTGGAAATCAACCGCCACACCGGTAGCTACGAGACCTTCCGTCGTTGGACCGTGGTCGATGAAGCCGACCTCGATGATCCGGCCATCGAAACCTGGCTGGACAAGATCAAGGACACACATCCCGAAGCCAAGATTGGCGACGTGATCGAAGAAAAGATCGAGTCCATCGAGTTCGGCCGTATCGCCGCGCAGACCGCCAAGCAGGTGATCGTGCAGAAGGTCCGTGAGGCCGAGCGTGCGCAGGTGGTGGATGCCTACCGTGAGCGTGTGGGCGAAATCATCTCCGGCACCGTCAAGAAGGTCACCCGCGACAACGTCATCGTCGACCTGGGCAACAACGCCGAGGCGTTGCTGGCCCGCGAAGACATCATTGCCCGCGAAACTTTCCGTGTTGGTGTGCGCCTGCGTGCACTGCTCAAGGAAATTCGCACCGAAAACCGTGGTCCTCAGCTGATCCTGTCGCGCACCGCGCCGCAGATGCTGATCGAGCTTTTCCGCATCGAAGTGCCGGAAATCGCTGAAGGCCTCATCGAAGTCATGGCCGCCTCCCGTGATCCGGGTTCGCGAGCCAAGATCGCCGTCCGCTCCAAGGACAAGCGCATCGACCCGCAAGGCGCCTGCATCGGCATGCGTGGGTCGCGCGTCCAGGCCGTATCCGGAGAGTTGGGTGGTGAGCGTGTGGATATCGTTCTCTGGGACGATAACCCGGCGCAGTTCGTCATCAACGCCATGTCGCCGGCTGAAGTCGCGGCGATCATCGTTGATGAAGATGCCCATGCCATGGACATCGCCGTCGCCGAAGACAACCTGGCCCAAGCCATTGGCCGTGGCGGTCAGAACGTTCGCCTGGCCAGTCAGTTGACTGGCTGGACCCTGAACGTGATGACCGAGAAGGACATCCAGGCCAAGCAGCAAGCCGAAACTGGCGACATCCTGCGCAATTTCATCGATGAACTGGAAGTCGACGAGGAGCTGGCCCAAGTGCTGGTCGACGAAGGCTTCACCAGCCTTGAAGAAATTGCCTACGTACCGTTGGAAGAAATGCTCAACATCGATGGCTTTGACGAAGATATCGTCAATGAGCTCCGCGCTCGAGCCAAGGACCGTTTGTTGACCAAGGCCATCGCTACCGAAGAAAAACTGGCAGACGCCCATCCGGCCGAAGACCTGCTCTCCCTTGAGGGCATGGACAAGGACCTGGCGGCGGAACTGGCGGTGCGCGGCGTGGTTAACCGCGAAGACCTGGCCGAGCAGTCGATCGACGACCTGCTCGACATCGACGGCATCGACGAAGAGCGTGCCGGCAAGTTGATCATGGCCGCCCGAGCCCACTGGTTCGAGTAATTAGGCGCGGCCTGAGGAGAGAAGTGCATGACGCAAGTCACGGTGAAAGAACTGGCCCAAGAGGTCGAGGCACCGGTAGAGCGCCTGCTGCAGCAGATGCGTGAGGCAGGTCTGCCGCACACCGACGCCGGTCAGGTAGTGACCGACAATGAGAAGCAGACGTTGCTGACTCATTTGAAGAGCAGCCACAAGAGCAAGGCGGAAGAACCGCGCAAGATTACCTTGCAGCGCAAAACCACCAGCACCCTGCGTGTCGCCGGTAGTAAGAGCATCAGCGTAGAAGTACGCAAGAAGAAAGTATTCGTGCAGCGCAGCCCGGAAGAGATCCAGGCTGAGCAGAAGCGTGAGCTCGAAGAGCGCCGTGCAGCTGAAAACGCTGCCCGCGATAAAATTGACGCCGAAGTACGTCAGCGCAACGAAGAGCAGGCACGTCGCCAAGCTGCTGAGGCCGCTGCTGCCGCTCCGGCCCCTGCGGCCAAGGCAGAACAGGCTTCGGCCCCTGCCGCAGCGCCGGTAGTGGCCAATGCGCCGACGTCGGAAGACGCTGCCGCTCGTGCTGCCGAGCGCAAGAAAGACGAGACCCGTCGCAACGAGAGCCGCACCCGTGATGACGACCGTCGTCGTGGCGAAGCGCCGCGTGTGTCGATCAAGGTTAAGGTCAAGGAAAAGGAAAAGGCTCCGACGCCTCGTGCCGCGCCGCGTACCACCGACGAAGAGAGCGATGGCGCTCGTCGTGGTCGTGGTGGCAAGAGCAAGCTGAAGAAGCGTAACCAGCACGGCTTCCAGAACCCGACTGGTCCTGTCATTCGTGACGTGACCATCGGCGAGACCATCACCGTCTCCGAGCTTGCCAACCAGATGTCCGTCAAGGGCGCTGAAGTGGTCAAGTTCATGTTCAAGATGGGCACCCCGGTGACCATCAATCAGGTGCTCGATCAGGAAACCGCGCAGCTGATCGCCGAAGAGCTGGGCCACAAGGTCACGCTGATCAGCGATTCCGCCCTGGAAGACTCCCTGGCCGAATCCCTGAAGTTCGAAGGCCAGACCGAGTCCCGTGCGCCGGTCGTGACCGTCATGGGTCACGTTGACCACGGTAAGACCTCGCTGCTCGACTACATCCGTCGTGCCAAGGTTGCTGCTGGCGAAGCCGGTGGTATCACCCAGCACATCGGTGCCTACCACGTGGAAACCGACCGCGGCATGGTCACCTTCCTCGACACCCCAGGCCACGCTGCGTTTACCCAGATGCGTGCCCGTGGTGCCAAGGCGACCGATATCGTCATCCTGGTAGTGGCGGCGGACGACGGCGTGATGCCACAAACCCGCGAAGCCGTTCAGCATGCAAAGGCAGCTGGCGTACCGCTGGTGGTGGCGGTCAACAAGATCGACAAGCCTGGTGCTGACCTCGATCGCATCCGCAACGAGCTGGCCGTCGAAGGTGTGACCTCCGAGGACTGGGGTGGTGACACGCCATTCGTCAAGGTTTCGGCCAAGATGGGTACCGGCGTGGACGAACTGCTCGAAGCGGTATTGCTGCAGGCCGAGATCCTCGAGTTGACGGCTACGCCGACCGCCCCAGGGCGCGGTGTGGTGGTCGAATCGCGCCTGGACAAGGGCCGCGGCCCAGTCGCTACCATCCTGGTTCAGGACGGTACGCTGCGTCAGGGCGACATGGTGCTGTGCGGCTCCAACTATGGCCGCGTTCGCGCCATGCTGGATGAGAACGGCAAGCCTGTGAAGGAAGCTGGCCCGTCCATCCCGGTCGAAATCCTTGGCCTGGACGGCACGCCGGAAGCCGGTGACGAGCTGTCGGTAGTGGCTGACGAGAAGAAAGCCCGCGAAGTTGCGATGTTCCGCCAAGGCAAGTATCGCGAGGTCAAGCTGGCCCGTGCTCACGCAGGCAAGCTGGAAAACATCTTCGAGACCATGGGTCAGGAAGAGAAGAAGACGCTCAACATCGTCCTCAAGACCGATGTGCGCGGTTCTCTCGAGGCGCTGCAGGGCTCGCTCGGCGGCCTGGGCAACGACGAAGTGCAGGTTCGTGTCATTGGTGGCGGCGTAGGTGGTATCACCGAGAGCGATGCCAACCTGGCGCTGGCTTCGAACGCAGTACTGTTCGGCTTCAACGTGCGTGCTGATGCCGGTGCGCGCAAGATCGTCGAGCAGGAAGGTCTGGATATGCGTTACTACAACGTGATCTACGACATCATCGAAGACGTCAAGAAAGCACTGACCGGCATGCTCGGCAGCGATGTTCGCGAGAACATCCTGGGCGTCGCCGAAGTGCGTGACGTGTTCCGTTCGCCGAAGTTCGGCGCCATCGCTGGCTGTATGGTCATCGAAGGTACCGTCTACCGTAACCGCCCGATCCGCGTACTGCGCGACGACGTGGTTATCTTCGAGGGCGAGCTGGAATCGCTGCGTCGCTTCAAGGACGATGCCGCCGAAGTGCGTAACGGCATGGAGTGTGGTATCGGCGTGAAGAGCTACAACGACGTCAAGGTCGGCGACAAGATCGAAGTGTTCGAGAAAGTCCAGGTGGCTCGTACCCTCTAAGGGTGAGCAGGCTGCAAGCGCCTTGGCGGGCGCTTTGCAGCACCTCTTCAGGTAGCGCCCGGTCAGGCATCGTTCTGACCGGGCGTTTGCCGCTTTACGTTACAGGTAACAAGAATGGCCAAAGAATATAGCCGTACCCAACGCATTGGCGATCAGATGCAGCGCGAACTGGCTGAGCTGATCCGTCGTGAAGTCAAGGATCCGCGTGTCGGTCTGGTCACCATCACTGCCGTGGATGTGAGCCGCGACCTGGGCCATGCCAAGGTGTTCATCACCGTGATGGGTGAAGAAACCCCCGATGCCGTGCAGCAGTCGCTCAAGGCCCTGAACAGCGCTGCCAGCTTCCTGCGCCTGCACCTGGGTCGCTCCATGCAGCTGCGCAGCGTGCCGCAATTGCATTTCCACTTCGACGAGAGCGTAAGCCGTGGCGTGCACCTGTCGGCATTGATCGAGCGTGCAGTGGCTGAAGACCGCCTGCACAAGGATGCCGACGAGTCTGGCACCAAGGAGTAATCGGTGGCCCAGGTCAAACGTATCCGCCGCAACGTCAGCGGCATCATCCTGCTGGACAAGCCCTTGGGCTTCACCTCCAACGCTGCCTTGCAAAAGGTGCGCTGGTTGCTCAATGCCGAGAAGGCCGGTCATACCGGCAGCCTCGACCCGCTGGCCACCGGTGTCTTGCCGCTGTGCTTCGGCGAGGCCACCAAGTTTTCGCAGTACCTGCTCGACTCCGACAAGGGCTACGAGACGGTCATGCAACTGGGCCAGACGACCAATACTGGCGACGCCGAGGGCGAGGTGCTGCGCACCCGCGAGGTGACCGTTGGTCGCGCCGAGCTGGAAGCCGCGCTACCCGGTTTTCGTGGTCCGATCAGCCAGATACCGCCCATGTACTCGGCCCTCAAGCGTGACGGTCAGCCGTTATACAAGCTGGCGCGTGCAGGAGAGGTAGTGGAGCGCGAGGCGCGTTCTGTTACTATTAGCCGTCTTGAACTGCTCGAATGCGAAGGCACCCGTGCACGCTTGAGCGTCGGCTGCAGCAAAGGCACCTATATTCGTACCCTGGTGGAAGATATCGGTGAAGTGCTGGGCTGTGGTGCGTATGTCGCAGAGCTGCGCAGAACGCAGGCCGGGCCCTTCGCGCTGGCGCAGACGGTCACGCTCGAGGAGCTTGAGCAGGCCCACGCCGAAGGCGGCAACGAAGCGCTCGATCGCTTCCTCATGCCGTCGGACAGCGGGCTGCAGGACTGGCCGATGGTGAGCCTGTCCGAGCATAGCGCCTTCTACTGGCTGCATGGGCAGGCAGTGCGCGCACCGGACGCGCCGCAATTCGGCATGGTTCGTGTACAGGATCACAATGCCCGCTTCATCGGTATCGGTGAAGTGAGCGAAGACGGGCGGATCGCGCCACGTCGATTGATTCGGTCGGAATGACCGAAACCATGGGCCTGGGCATTTGCCGAGGTCCGTGGAGCAGAGGGTGGCTGTCAGTAGGCACGGTCACACCTCTTTCTATTGATACAGGGATAAGTCCCTGGCCTATTGGAACCCGTTAGCGGGGTCCGTTTAATCAGGAGAAGCCTCATGGCCCTCAGCGTCGAAGAAAAAGCTAAGATCGTTGCCGAACACCAGCAAGCCGCCGGCGACACCGGTAGCCCGGAAGTACAGGTTGCTCTGCTGACCGCCAACATCAACAAGCTGCAAGGCCACTTCAAGGCCAACGACAAAGACCACCACTCCCGTCGTGGTCTGATTCGCATGGTCAACCAGCGTCGTAAGCTGCTGGACTACCTGAAGGGCAAAGACACCACCCGTTACAGCGCGCTGATCGCTCGCCTGGGCCTGCGTCGCTAATAGCGGCCTGGTTGGTGGTGTGCATGGCGTGCCGCTGGCTTCGACAGGGCTGTTTTACAGCCTTGTCGTGGGGCACGCCAAGCATGACTTCGAGGCTGGCAGCCTGGTAATTCGAGCGATTTTATGCTCGGTTCCAGGCTCCCGGCCTCGAGTTGTATCTGGACGGTAGATAGGGCCGATTCCCTGCACTGCCCAAGCATTCGCAAGAAAACAGTTCCCCCAAGAGCCACTGAAGAAGGTAGGAAACCGTGAACCCGGTAATCAAGACATTCCAGTTCGGTCAATCGACCGTTACTCTCGAAACGGGCCGCATTGCCCGTCAGGCCACCGGCGCCGTGCTGGTCACCGTCGACAACGACGTCACCGTGCTGGTGACCGTGGTCGGTGCCAAGCAAGCTGATCCAGGCAAGGGCTTCTTCCCGCTGTCGGTTCACTACCAGGAAAAGACCTACGCTGCCGGCAAGATCCCAGGTGGTTTCTTCAAGCGTGAAGGTCGTCCTTCCGAGAAAGAAACCCTGACCTCGCGCCTGATCGACCGTCCGATCCGTCCGCTGTTCCCTGAAGGGTTCATGAACGAAGTGCAGGTCGTCTGCACCGTGGTTTCCACCAGCAAGAAGACCGACCCCGATGTTGCCGCAATGATCGGTACCTCGGCGGCCCTGGCCATCTCCGGCATTCCATTCGAAGGCCCGATTGGCGCGGCGCGCGTTGCCTTCCACGAAAGCACCGGCTACCTGCTGAACCCGACTTATGAGCAACTGGCTGCCTCGAGCCTGGACATGGTCGTCGCCGGTACCGAAACCGCCGTGTTGATGGTTGAATCGGAAGCCAAAGAGCTCACCGAAGACCAGATGCTGGGCGCCGTGCTGTTCGCCCACGACGAGTTCCAGGCCGTTATCCAGGCCGTTAAGGAGTTGGCTGCAGAAGCCGGCAAGCCGACGTGGGACTGGCAGCCTGCTGCCGCCAACACCGAGCTGATGAACCTGGTACGCGCCGAATTTGGCGAGCAGGTGTCGCAGGCCTACACCATCACCCAGAAAGCGGACCGCTACACCCGCCTGGGCCAGCTGCGCGATGAAGCCATTGCCCGCCTGAGCAACGAAGAAGCCGGCCCGACCGCTGGCCAGATCAAGGAAATCTTCGGCGAGCTGGAATACCGCACCGTGCGCGAGAACATCGTGAACGGCAAGCCGCGCATTGACGGCCGTGACACCCGCACCGTGCGTCCGCTGAACATCGAAGTCGGTGTTCTGCCCAAAACCCACGGCTCGGCACTGTTCACCCGTGGCGAGACCCAGGCGCTGGTCATTGCCACCCTCGGTACTGCCCGCGACGCACAGTTGCTGGACACCCTGGAAGGCGAGAAGAAAGACCCCTTCATGCTGCACTACAACTTCCCACCGTTCTCGGTCGGTGAGTGTGGTCGCATGGGCGGTGCTGGCCGTCGTGAAATCGGCCACGGTCGTTTGGCGCGTCGTGGCGTGCAGGCGATGCTGCCAAGCGACAGCGAATTCCCGTACACCATCCGTGTCGTCTCGGAAATCACCGAGTCCAACGGTTCGAGCTCCATGGCTTCGGTCTGCGGTGCCTCGCTGGCCCTGATGGATGCCGGTGTGCCGATGAAAGCACCGGTTGCCGGTATCGCCATGGGCCTGGTCAAGGAAGGCGAGAAGTTTGCCGTTCTGACCGACATCCTGGGTGACGAAGACCACCTCGGCGACATGGACTTCAAGGTAGCCGGTACCGCCAAGGGCGTCACCGCGCTGCAGATGGACATCAAGATCAACGGCATCACCGAAGAGATCATGGAAATCGCCCTGGGCCAAGCCCTGGAAGCGCGCCTGAACATCCTCGGCCAGATGAACCAGATCATTGCCCAGTCGCGTACCGAACTGTCGGCCAACGCGCCGACCATGATCGCCATGAAGATCGACTCGGACAAGATCCGCGACGTGATCGGCAAGGGCGGCGCCACCATTCGCGCCATCTGCGAAGAGACCAAGGCTTCGATCGATATCGAAGACGACGGCTCGATCAAGATCTTCGGCGAGACCAAGGAAGCGGCAGATGCCGCCAAGCAGCGCATCCTGGGTATCACTGCCGAGGCCGAGATTGGCAAGATCTACGTGGGCAAGGTCGAGCGTATCGTCGACTTCGGCGCCTTCGTCAACATCCTGCCTGGCAAGGATGGCCTGGTGCACATCTCCATGCTGAGCGATGCGCGCGTCGAGAAAGTCACCGACATCCTCAAGGAAGGTCAGGAAGTCGAAGTATTGGTACTGGACGTGGATAACCGCGGCCGTATCAAGCTGTCCATCAAGGACGTCGCGGCAGCCAAGGCGTCTGGCGTCTAATAGCATAGCGCTTCACAAAGGGCTCCCTCGGGAGCTCTTTTTTTTGGCTCGATTCTGGGCTTTGCCGTTATAAATACAAAAGTAGACCAGGAACTTTTAACGGACTTGCATCTTGCATGCAGGTTTATCGTGCAGATTGCAGAATGCACGAGTAGCAAAGATATCGATGATTTGTAAGTCTTTGATTTATAAGGAAACAAGCGAAGCGTATAACCTGGCACAGGCCATGCAACTACCTGTTTACCTGCCGCCAGACACACGGCGCAGACCTTTCGAAAAACAGGAGTGACTCACATGAAGAAGTTCGCCATTGCTGCCGCTACTGCTACCGCTCTGACCCTGACCATGGCCAATGCCGCTTTCGCAGCCCAGGCCACCCAGGCTCCGGTAATGCTGGCTGCCAACACCACCACTGAAAACGCCAAGCAAGAAGGCTCCGACACCTGGATCACCACCAAGGTCAAGGCGGATCTGCTGACCGAAAAAGGCGTACCAGGCAGCGACATCAAAGTAGAAACCAGCCACGGCGTAGTTTCTCTGTCCTCGGACGTAAAAGTGACCGAGTCGCAAAAAGCAGAAGCTGTGCGCATCGCCAAGAACATCAAAGGCGTCAAGAGCGTGATGGCTGACGGCCTGAAAGCTGAATAAGGATCGTCCTGTCGGCCAAATGGATTTGGCTAGCTACAACAAAAGCCCCGGCCTGTGCCGGGGCTTTTTCGTGTGCGGTCTAATTAGGCCGTGCAGGCTTTGCATTAAGCCTGCCGTTAGAAGTCAGTCGGCATCCAGATGCATCGGCGTCACGACGCGGCCATCTTTCTCGGGCTGCCCCAGGTGGGTATCGATGAAGTACACCCTGTCGTCCTCAAGCTTGGCCTTGTCCACCAGGTAGTCCTTTATGCTGCTGGCGCGCTCCTGCCCCAGGGTGCGTAACAGGGCTGTGCTTTCGGCCCAGGATTTGAGCACGGCGTTACGAAGGTTGGCGGTGCGCGCGTCACGGTCAAGCTGCTCCCATTCGGCAGGGGGCTGTTGCTTGAGGCGACTGCGGTAAATGCCTTCGAGCATCGCTGGCTTGTCAGCCTCGTCGACCACCATCAGGGACGCACTGGCCGGGACCTTGTCGCCGCGCCGCTGCAGGATCTTGTACCAAGTGGCCTGGTATTCCCGTTCCAGGCGCTGCTGGGCAAGGATGGGGCCGTCACTTGCCTGGGCGCTAGTGCCTTCGATTTCCAGGCGCAGTTCCGGCCGCTTTCTCAGGCCCTCGGCGAGCTTGTCCAGGGACGCCTGAGCGTCGCCTGCCAGCTCGCTGGACCCAGGGGCGAAAGCGACGGTGCCCAAGTCTTCGGCGCCGCCTCCGGCAACCAGGCCACCGATGAGCTTGAACGGTGCCTGCGCGGCGCGCAGCACAAGGTTGCGCAAGGTTTGCCACACGATCGGCATTACGCTGAACTGCGGGTTGTTCAGATCGCCCGCAACGGGCAACTCGATTGAAATCTTGCCGTGCGTATCTTTGAGCAGTGCCACTGCAAGGCGAATCGGCAGATCGACCGCGTCCGGGCTGTCTACCTTCTCCCCCAGCTGCAACTGCTCAACGACTACTTTGTTCTCGGCTTTGAGTTGGCCCTTGGTAATCAGGTAATGCAGGTCCAGGTTCAGCCGGCCTTTGCGGATGCGGTAGCCGGCAAACTTGCCCGAGTAGGGCGTCAGGGTAGTCAGTTCGACGCGTTTGAACACGGCGGCGATGTCCAGGCTCGCGAGCGGGTCGAATGGGTTGAGGCCACCTTTGATGGTGACGGGCGCGTACCGGTCGACCTTGCCTTGCACATCCACTGGGGCAGGGAGGGGCTTGCGGTTATCGATGGTGCCGACCTGGCCGTTGAGCTGTTGCACGGCCGTGGCGAAATTGGGCGTGAGCGACAGGTCGGCGAAATTGGCCGAACCATCCTTGATCACAATCTGGCCAATGCGGATACCGAGCGGCTTTTCCTCGGTGGTGCTTGCAGGCTGGGACTGGGCCTTGGCAGGCGCATCGGTTGGCTGTGGAATCAACAGGTCATTGATGTTGGTGGTACGGTCTTCATTGATGATGAAGCGTGCATAGGGCTGTTGCAGCGTCACCTTGTCGATCGACAGGGCATCGCCATGCACATACGTCAGGCCATCGAGGTTGACCTGCTGCCATTTGACGAAGTCCCGGCTCTTGATGGTGTCGAGGGTGTGCAACTGATTCACCTGGGCCTTGCCGCTCACCGTCAAGGCCAGCGGCGATGCGCTTTTCAGGTCCACCTTCAGGTCGCTGTCGAGCATGCCGCTGCGCAGCTCCAACAGAATGTAGGGGTTGATGTAGGCTTGCGCCAACCGCAGGTCGATGTCCCGGGTGCCGACATCCAGCTTCGCCCACACCGGCACCAGGTTGACCTGGCCCTGCCCTTGCAGGGTGCCTTGCTTGCCGATGCCGGTGTCGAACTTGACCGTGAAGGGCTTCCGGTTGAGGCTATCGAAGCCCTTCAAGTCAGCGTTCAAGGGGCCTACGTCCAGGGTGACCGGCTCTTTTTGCGTGCGGTCTGCCAGGTGCACGCGGTAGTTCCTGAGCTGGACATCGTTGAGCAGCACCTGCCAGGGCTTGCTCGGGGCCGCTGGCGTCCGCGGTGCCGCCGCAGGCCCTGCGGTGGGCGGCTCGGCCTTTTCTGATGGCGTTGGCTTGCCAGGCTCGCCGGCAAACAGCACCTGCCAATCGAGCTGACCGTCCTTCTCCAGCGCCGCCCAGGTTTCGAGCTTTTCACTGCGCACTTTGCCGACCGTTACCTGTTGCTTGACCAGATCGACAGAGGCATCACTCAACTCCAGACTGGCGAGCCTTGCCAACGGGCGACCGTCCGGGGCCTTGATGGCAAAGGGCGCCACCCGCACCGACGCTCTTTCCAAACGCAGTTCGGTCTTGTCTGCCAGGTTGAGCCGATAATGCGTGCTCAGGCTGAGCTTGCCGTCTTCCAGCACCAAGGGCACGGCATCGCGCACATAGGGCCAGAACAGCTTCATCTTGCTGTCGCTGACCTTGAGCGTGCCTTCGGAGGCGATAGGCGCCAGGCTCAACGTACCCTGCCAGTCGATGCGTCCACCGTTGGGGCCGTTGGCCACCATGGTCATGTCGGCATTGTCGTTGGCAAGGGTGCTGAGGTTCTTCAGCTCCAGGCTAAGGTTGTCATAGAGAAACTCGATCGGCTCGCTGGGGCGCAGGTCTTCGAAACGCACAAAACCCTGCTCGAGCTTGATGCTGCCGATACGCAGCGGGAAAGGATCGCCTGGGGGTGTATCGGGCTCGCTTTTGCTGGTGGGCAGTTGGAAAAGGCGCGTGAGGTTGAGGGTGCCATCTTTGGCGAACAACACTTCGGTGCGCGGTTTGACCAGCTCGAGGGCATCAAGGTGCAGCGCGCCGGTCCACAGGCTGTCCAGCGACAGGTTAGCGTACAGTTTTTCGAAACCGACCTGCTCTTTGCCGGGCTCACCGATCTGGAGGCCCCACAAGGTCAATTCGAGACTGAAGGGGTTGAACTCGGCCCGTTGCAAGTTGGCCGGCACCGTGGCGTAGTGGGCAAGCTGCTGGTTGGCGATACGCAGTGCCAAGCCCGGAAGAATGAGAAAGCCAAGCAGGCTGTACAGGGCGAGCAACGCCAGCAATGCGCCGATGGCGCGAGTCAGTCCTTTGTACATGAATCGCTTCGTCTGTCCGGGGCGGGATGCCTTGGAGTATGGCACGTTAAATCAGTTCCGCTGAGTGTCGCCCAGTGCTTATTCGATGCCCATGCGGCGCCTTGCCCTGTGCGCAGAGCCGTCGCGCATGGCCCAGCGCAATACCGGGGCGGTGCCATGCACGCCTAGGTGGATCAACCGTTTTTGCCAATGGCCCTGTTCGAGGCCAAGCTGCTGTTGTGCCCACTGGGGCAGTAGCTCGATACCGGCGTGCAGCATCAGCTTGGCTACGGGTTTTGCCAGCCGGCTGGGTGCCGGGGCGTTGAGCAGAATACCGATGACTTCCTGGCTGCGGGCATCGCAGCTCAGCTGTGGGCGCATCTCATGCAGGTAGTGTGCGACCTCACGGCGCGAGCGGGGCACGTCATGGGCGCCCAGACGCTCGGCGATCAGGGCGATTTCCTGGTAGTAGGCGTCCTGGTCGGCCAGGGACAAGCGGGGGTTGCGGTAGCGCAGGTGTGCGGCCAGAAAGCTGCTGACCTCGGCCACATGCACCCAAGTCAGCAGGTGGGGGTCGCTGGCTGCGTACGGGCGGCCATCCGGCGCCGTGCCTTCGACTTGCAGGTGGATCCGACGCACTTTTTCGATCAACCAGTGCGCATCTTCGGTCGCGCCGAACGTGGTCCCTGAAATGAACTGGCTGGTGCGCCGCAGGCGTCCGATCAGGTCATGGCGAAAGTTGGAGTGATCCCAGACCCCGGCGAGTGCCAGCGGGTGCAGCAACTGCAGCATCAGCGCGCTGATGCCGCCGACCAGCATGCTAGGGAAGTCACCGTGCACGCGCCAGCTGATGCTGTTGGGCCCGAACAGGCCAGGGTCGCCTTTGGGCGACTCCAGGTCGAGCTGGCCCAACGCCAGGCCGGTGAGGCTCATGGCTTGTTTTTCGATACGACGGCGAAGCGCTTCCATGGTGACCTGCAGGGCTGGGCAGCCTGGGAAGCGGCTGCCGGTTATCGGTTCAGGCGAGTGTCGATCAACCCTTGGACGACGCCCGGGTCGGCCAGGGTGGAGGTATCGCCCAGGCTGTCGAGCTCGTTGCAGGCGATCTTGCGCAGTATACGCCGCATGATCTTGCCCGACCGTGTCTTGGGCAAAGCCGGCGCCCATTGCAGTAACTCGGGCTTGGCGAAGCTGCCTATCTCCTTGCTGACCAGCGCCAACAGCTGGGCCTTGAGATCTTCATCGGGGCGGACACCGTTCATGGTGGTCACGAAGGCGTATACGCCCTGGCCCTTGAGATCGTGGGGGTAGCCCACCACGGCTGCTTCGGCCACGCTGTCGTGAAGCACCAGGGCGCTTTCGACCTCCGCCGTGCCGATGCGATGCCCGGACACGTTGATCACATCGTCCACGCGCCCAGTGATCCAGTAATGCCCGTCGGCATCGCGCCTGGCGCCGTCCCCGGTGAAGTAGTAGCCGGGCATGGGTTTGAAGTAGGTGTCGACCATGCGTTGGTGATCGCCATGGACAGTGCGAATCTGCCCAGGCCAGCTGGCCTTGATCGCCAGCAGCCCAGCCCCTGGACCCTCGATGACCTGGCCTTTGTCATCAAGCAGCACCGGCTGCACGCCGAACATGGGTTGGGTGGCACAGCCAGGCTTGAGGGTCTGGGTGCCGGGCAGTGGCGTGAGCATGATGCCGCCGGTCTCGGTCTGCCACCAGGTATCGACGATGGGGCAGCGGCGCTGTCCGACCTCATTGAAATACCAGTGCCAGGCTTCCGGGTTGATCGGTTCACCCACGCTGCCCAGCAAGCGCAGGCTTGCACGGGAGGTACTTTGCAGGGGCGCATCCCCTTCGCGCATCAGCGCGCGCAGGGCGGTGGGTGCGGTGTAGAAGATGTTGACCTGGTGCTTGTCCACGACTTGCCAGAACCGCGAGCTGTCGGGGTAGTTGGGCACGCCTTCGAACATCAGCGAGATGGCGCCATTGGCCAAGGGGCCATACACGATGTAGCTGTGGCCGGTGACCCAGCCGACGTCGGCGGTGCACCAGAAGACTTCCCCCTCCCGATAGTCGAACACCACATCGAATGTCATGGCCGCTTGCAGCAAGTACCCCGCCGTGGTGTGCAGCACGCCTTTGGGTTTGCCGGTGCTACCGGAGGTGTAGAGGATGAACAGAGGCGCCTCTGCCTCCATCGGTTCGGGTGGGCAGGCTTCATCGGCCTGCTCGATGGCGTGCTGGTACCAAAGGTCGCGACTATCGTCCCAGGCGACATCACCCCCGGTTCGCCGCACTACCACGACGGTACTGACGGCCGGGCAACTGGCCAACGCCTTGTCGACATTCTGCTTGAGGGCGATTCGCTTACCGCCGCGTACGCCTTCATCAGCGGTGATGACGGTGCGGCAGTCGGCGTCCAGGATACGGTCACGCAGCGCGTCCGGGGAAAAACCACCGAACACCACGGAGTGAACAGCGCCTATGCGCGCGCAAGCGAGCATGGCGAAGGCGGCTTCGGGGATCATCGGCATGTAGATGCACACCCGGTCACCTTTGGCCACGCCTCGCGACTTCAATACATTGGCCAGGCGACACACCTGGCGGTGCAGTTCACGGTAGCTGATGGCCTGGGTGTCGCTGGGGTCGTCGCCTTCCCATAGCAGGGCGGTCTGCTCGGCCCGTGTGGCCAAGTGGCGATCGATGCAGTTGTAGCTGACGTTCAGTTGGCCCCCGTCGAACCAGCGGGCCTGGCCGGTGCGCAGGTTCGATTGTTGAACCTGTGACCAAGGCCTCATCCAGGTCAGGCGCTGCGCTTGAGCGGCCCAGAAGGTGTCCGGGTCTTCGACCGACTGGCGGTACAGGCGGTGATAGTCGTCCTGGGAGAGGGCTGCCGCTTGGCTAACGGCGAGGGCGTGCGGGTATTTTCGAATATCGAACATGGCGGTGGTCCTGCTCTTGTGAGGGGCGAGGGACGGCAACGGCTAATGGGTAGGACAGTTTTGGGGGGAGGGGTGTTCCACCGGTTCGGCGATTGGGCGGGTACGGTCGATAGGGGCTATGGAACCGTCGACTGGCCTGCTGTAGAGGCTTGGCCCACGTGCGATGGGCGCTGCGCAACAGCCCCGGCAATTGCCCAGGGGGCGAATTGCAGAAGCTGCAGCGCATCTCTTGATGCCTTGCCTGGCGAGCACAAGCCCTGCCAGGTAGAGGTCTGATCAGCCGCGATGGCGGCCGCGGAAGTAATTGATCAGGCCCTGAGTAGAGCCGTCCTCGGCCACCTCTTCCTGGCTGCCTACAAGACGCTGGTACACGCCCTTGCCCAGTTCCTTGCCCAGTTCCACGCCCCATTGGTCGAAGGCATTGATACCCCAGACCACGCTCTGCACGAACACCTTGTGCTCATACATGGCCACCAGGGCACCCAGCCGGCGTGGGCTGATACGCTCGACCACCAAGGTGTTGCTCGGGCGATTGCCCGGGATGACCTTGTGCGGGGCAAGCTTCTGCACCTCGGCTTCGCTCATGCCCTTGGCACGCAGTTCGGTCTCGGCTTCTTCTCGCGTCTTGCCCAGCATCAGCGCCTGGCTCTGGGACAGGCAGTTGGCGTACAGCCATTGGTGATGGTCGGCTACCGGGTTGAAGCTGACGACCGGCACGATGAAGTCGGCCGGGATCAGCTGCGTGCCCTGGTGCAGCAACTGGTGGTAGGCATGCTGGCCGTTGCAGCCCACACCGCCCCAGATCACAGGGCCGGTCTCGGTTTTCACCGGGGTGCCGTCCTGCAGCACGCTCTTGCCGTTGGACTCCATGTCCAGCTGTTGCAGGTGCTTGGTGATGTTGCGCAGGTAGTGGTCGTACGGCAGGATCGCATGGCTGCTGGCACCCCAGAAATTGCCGTACCACACACCCAGTAGCGCCAGCAGCACGGGCATGTTCTTCTCGAACGGCGCGCTCTGGAAATGCTGGTCCATGGTGTAGGCACCGGAGAGCAGTTCCTTGAAGTTGGCGGTACCGATGGCCAGCGCAATCGGCAGGCCGATGGCGGACCACAGCGAATAGCGACCACCGACCCAGTCCCACATCGGGAAGATGTTCTCTTCGCGGATGCCAAACGCAACGGCGGCGGCCTTGTTGCTGGACACGGCGATGAAGTGGCGGTACAGCTCGGCTTCCGAGCCGCCCTGGGCCAGGTACCAGGTACGCGCGGCCATTGCGTTCTTCAGGGTTTCGAGGGTGTTGAACGACTTGGACGAGACGATGAACAGGGTGGTTTCGGCGCGCAGGCTGGCCGACAGTTCGTGGAACTCGCTACCGTCGATGTTCGCCAGGTAATGGCAGCGTACACCGCGCTGGGCGTAAGGCATCAATGCTTCGGATACCAGTTCCGGGCCCAGGAACGAGCCACCGATACCAATGTTGACCACGTCGGTGATGGGCTTTTCGCTGTAGCCACGCCACAGGCCATCATGAATGCGGCCGACCAGCTCGGTGATCTGGTTGAGCACCTTGTGCACTTCGGGCATGACGTTCACGCCGTTGACGCTGAGCTTGTCACCCACCGGGCGGCGCAGGGCAGTGTGTAGCACCGGCCGGCCTTCGGAGGCGTTGATGATCTCGCCGTTGAACATCGAGGTGATGGCGTCCTTGAGGCCCACTTCGTCGGCCAGGTTCACCAGCAGGTCACGTGTCTGTTCGGTGATCAGGTTCTTGGAATAATCCAGGAACAGGCCACAGGAGCTCAGGGAGAATTGTTCGAAGCGCTGAGGATCGGCGGCGAAAGCTTCTCGCATGCTGAAGCCTTGCATGGCATTGCGGTGCTGCTTAAGCGCCTGCCAGGCGGGTAGAGCCGTGACATCGTGGGGGGTACGGTAATACGCCATTGCGCGGGGGTCCCTTGGTCCGTGGTGATGCGTTGGACACGGCAGTCATTGCCGGGTTCAGGCTGGCATCATTATAGGCAAAGGCCCGGCGCTGGGAATGGGGGGCGCAAAAGTAGATGGGGTGCCTAGGCACCCCAGGCCGTTCAGGCCGTCTTGTCCTGCACCTGCACGTACAGGTTGTCGATCAGGCGGGTGTTGCCCAGGTAAGCCGCCGCGATGACCACCAGGTCTCGGTCATCGACCATGGCCGGGCGCAGGGTCAGGGCATGTCGAACTTCCAGGTAATCGGGGCGCAGACCGGCTGCACTCAATTGGGCCTGGCCGTCGGCCACCAGCGCGGCGAAGTCCTTTTGGCCACGGGCGATGGCAGCTGCCATCGTCTGGAGCACGCGATACAGCACAGGCGCCGTTGCCCGCTGCTCGGCGGTGAGGTAGCCGTTGCGCGAAGACAGTGCCAAGCCGTCTGCGGCGCGCACTGTAGGCAGCCCCATCACCTGGATGGGCATGTTCAGGTCGCGCACCATGGCGCGAATGACTGCCAGCTGCTGATAGTCCTTTTCGCCAAAGACCGCGAGATCAGGCTGCACCATGTTGAACAGCTTGCTGACCACGGTGGCCACGCCTTCGAAGTGCCCTGGCCGACTGGCGCCGCACAACCCTTCTGACAGGTTGGGCACGCTGACCCGCGTCTGCACGCTCATCCCGTCCGGATACATTTCGTCCACGGCAGGGGCAAACAGCAGGTTGCAGCCCGATTCGACCAGCAGTTGCTGGTCGGCTGCCAACGTGCGGGGGTATTTGTCCAGGTCTTCATTGGCCCCGAACTGCAGCGGGTTGACGAAGATGCTGGCAACCACGAAGTCGGCGCATTGCGCAGCCTTTACCACCAGGGCCGCATGGCCGCTGTGCAGGTTGCCCATGGTGGGCACGAAGCCGATGCGCTTGCCTTCGCTGCGGGCGCGGGCTACGGCGGCGCGCAGCTCCGGCACGGTCTTGACTGTATTCATGCGCTGAACCCGTGTTCACTGGCGGGGAACGTGACTTGCTTGACGGCCTGGACATAAGCGGCGAGGGCGCTGGCGATGTCAGGCTGGCCGTCCATGAAGTTTTTCACGAACTTGGGTACCCGGCCGCTGAGGGACAGGCCGAGCATGTCATGCAGCACCAGTACCTGGCCATCGGTGGCGCTGCCGGCACCGATGCCGATGACCGGGATGCGCACGGCCTGGGTGATCGCTGCGGCCAGTTCGCTGGGCACGCATTCGAGCAGCAGCATGGCAGCGCCTGCGGCTTCAAGCGCGATGGCATCGGCCTGCATCTGCCGGGCTTGTGCCTCCAGGCGACCTTGTACCTTATAGCCGCCGAGCACATTTACGGTCTGAGGCGTCAAGCCCAGGTGGGCGCACACAGGCACCCCACGCTCGGCCAGCAGCCGGATGGTCTCGGCCAACCAGGCTGCACCTTCGATCTTGACCATGTGGGCGCCTGCCTGCATCAGCGCCGCGCTGTTGGCGAAGGCTGATTCGGGGGTGGCGTGGGCCATGAACGGCAGGTCGGCGAGAATCAACGCGCCGTGATTGCCGCGCTTGACCGAGGCGGTGTGGTAGGCCATGTCTGCCGTGGTGACCGGCAAGGTGCTGTCATGGCCTTGCAAGACCATGCCCAAGGAGTCGCCCACCAGCAGGACGTCGACGCCGGCCTGGCTGGCTGCCTTGGCGAACGTCGCGTCATAACAGGTCAGCATGGCGATTTTTTCACCCTTGGCCTTCAGGCCATTGAGGGTGGAAAGGGTTACTTCAGGCATGTAGAGAGTTCCTCATTCTGGCGCCAGGGGAAACGACTGCATGCAACCTGAGTAGTCATCTTCCGCAGCGGCACATCATCGCGCGTGATGTTCTGGCACAGGTCCGTCCGGGCCTCGATAGGGGGGGCGCAACACAGGGGTGCCACGCGGGTCGCCTATAGTCGTGAGCGAAATGAGGGAAGTCAATCACCCTGTTACCGCATTGTTACGATGAGGTTGTTGCTGGCGTTACTGCCCTAACGAACGGCCGATTACAGGCGTTCGAGGCCAATGTATGGGCAAGCGGCGAGCAGTTGGGACAATTGGCGGCCATCGGCAAGCCGGAAGTCTGCAGGGACCAGTTCGGCCAGCGGATAGAGCACGAAGGGCCTGGCATGCATGTGATAGTGCGGTACCTGCAGGCGCGGCAGGTCCAGCACCTGGTCGCCGTACAGCAGAATGTCCAGGTCGAGGGTGCGCGGCCCCCAGCGTTCCTTGCGCACCCGGCCCTGGTCGTTTTCGATGGCCTGCAAGGCATCGAGCAGGTCAAGGGGCGCCAAGGCGCTGTCGAGCGCGGCGACGGCATTGGTGTAGCGGGGCTGGCCCGGCAGTAGCGAATCGCTGGTGTACAGCGCCGAAGCGGCCACCAGACGCGTCGCCTGGACCTGATCGAGTGCGTCCAGCGCGCTGCGCAACTGCTCGGCCGGGGCATCCAGATTGCTGCCCAGGCCGACGTACACGCGGATGCTCACTCGAAGGCCTCTTCACCACCGCGCTTGCGCTTGCTGTTGCTGCGCTTGCGCTTGCGGGACGCACCGCCTTCATCACGGCTGCCCAGGTCGCGGATCATGTCGCGGCGCTCGCTGTCATTGGCTTCCTGATACTCGGTCCACCACTGACCAAGGTCATCGGTTTCTTCGCCAGCGCTTTCGCGCAGCAGCAGGAAATCGTAACCGGCACGGAAGCGTGGGTTGTCCAGCAGCATGTCGGCGCGTTTACCGCTGCGGCGCGGCAGGCGTTCCTGCATGTCCCAGATCTCGCGGATCGGCAGGGTGAAGCGCTTGGGAATGGCAATGCGTGCGCACTGCTCGGCGATCAGGTCATGGGCTGCACCGTTCATGGCCGGAATCGGCGGCACCCCCTGGTTCTGCAGGTGCAGAACGCGCGCTGGCAGGGCAGGCCACAGCAGGGCTGCGAACATGAAGGCAGGCGTTACCGGCTTGCCTTGCTTGACGCGCAGGTCCGTATTGCTCAACGCCTGACTGATCAGCGTGTGGGTATAGGTGGGGCGGTCCTCCAGCGCCTGGGCACTGGCGGGGAACAGGGGTTCGAACAGCTGCAGGTCGACCAGCATTTCGAACGCCATGGCGCCCTGGCCCGAAAGGAACAGCTTCAGGCTCTCTTCGAACAGCCGCGCCGGCGGTATTTCACGCAGCAACGGCGCCAGTTCGCGAATCGGCTGGACGGTGTGCTTTTCAATACCGAAGTCGAGCTTGGCTGCGAAACGCACCGCACGCAGCATGCGCACGGGGTCTTCCTGATAGCGATGGGTAGGATCGCCGATCAGGCGCAACAGGCGATTGCGCACATCGTGCACGCCGTTGGCGTAATCGAGAATGCGCTCGCTCACCGGATCGTAGTACAGCGCGTTGATGGTGAAGTCGCGGCGCTGCGCGTCTTCTTCCAAGGTGCCATACACGTTGTCGCGCAGGATTCGCCCGCTGGCATTATGGGACGAGCGGTGGCTGTCGCCCTGATCGTCCTCGGAGTGAGGGGCGCGGAAGGTGGCGACTTCAATGATTTCACGGCCGAAATGCACGTGAACCAGCTTGAAGCGGCGGCCGATGATACGCGCGTTACGGAACTCGGCACGCACCTGTTCGGGGGTGGCGCTGGTGGCCACGTCGAAGTCTTTCGGCGTGATGCCCAGCATCAGGTCGCGGACACAGCCACCGACCAGATAAGCCTGGTAACCGGCGCTCTGCAGGCGCTCGACGATGTTCACCGCATGGCGGCTGAACTGGTGGCGCTGCAGCGAATGCTGGCTTTTGTTGATCACCTCGGGCGTAGTGCGCCGGTGGTGCTGGCCCGGTACGGGCGGGCGGAACGACTGGAACAGCTTCTTCAGCATGGGATGCACTGTTTGAAGGAATGTTCGGCCAAGAATATGAGAATGGCCGCATGATGGGCGGGGATTCTAGCATTTACTCGCGGGATGGTGTAGGCGGTCGCAGAATGCCTGCCCAAAGGCAGAAACGACAAGGGGAGCCTAAGCTCCCCAAGAAGTCGTTGCATGTGCTCTTATTGTTTTTTTGCGGGCTTCTTGTTTTTGTTGAGTGCCCTGCCACTAAGCGTGAAGCTTGTGGACGACCCCCAAACCAGGGGTAAAGAGCAAACGGATTGCTTTGGCCGCTGATGTCACGTTGATCGTCGATCCATCCAGTTCAGGTGCTGCTTTATAGTGCAGTTTTTGTTGTTCTCTGCCTGGGTGTGGGGCAAGCCCCAAACATGCATCCTCTCCAAAAGAATCAGTTAGCTGCGCCTCCGCCGTCTTGTTCTTATTGTGCGTGAGTCGTTTCGTCTTGTTCTTATTGTGGGTTGCAGTGCTTGTTATTGTTTTTGTACTAAGCATATAGCAGAAGGCGTGCCAACTTTGGCTGGCCCAGCAAATCCGGGGGTTTGGCTATTTTTCCAGGGAAGCATGCCAAGTGCGCGGCGTGTTTTTCGTTACCGTTTACCTCGGCAACTGTTACGCACCTGCAGGCAGGTAACAGTTTTTTGCGGCGGGGGATGCGGGGGAATCAGCCTGAGGTCCCGTTACGGGGAAGAACCTTGCAGGGTGACCGAAGACGGGCAGGAGACGCCTCCTGCCCGGTCGAATCAGTTCTCGCTGGTGGCGTTGCTTTTGCGGCGTGGAATGCCCAGGCGCTGCCTGCGCTCCCAAAGGCACTTGCGACTGACGCCCAGCTTGCGTGCCAGCTCGGTCTCGGTCATGTGGTCCTGGTGCTCGAGCACGAAATGCTGGAAGTAGTCCTCCAGCGACAAATCTTCGGTCGGCTCATGACTGGCCGTGGCGGCACTGGCTCCGGTCAGCGCACTGTCGAGCAGCTCGTCCTCGTCCAGATCGCTGAGCTCGATGTCGATGCCCAACAGCTCCGCCGAAATTTCCGGGCTTTCGCTCAGGATGACTGCGCGTTCCACGGCATTTTCCAGTTCTCGCACGTTGCCGGGCCAGCTGTAATGACGAATGGCCTGCTCTGCTTCGGGTGAGAAGTGCAGGTCGTCACGCCCGATCCGCGCGCACTGGCGTGCCAGGAAGGCACTGGCGATTTCGTTCACATCGCTGCCGCGCTCGCGCAGGGCAGGTAGCTTCAGCGCGATCACATGCAAGCGGTAGTACAAGTCTTCACGGAACTGACCGGCCTTGGCCAGGTTTTTCAGGTCCCGGTGAGTGGCCGCGATCAGGCGCACGTCGACCTTTTGCGACTGCACCGAACCCACCCGCCGAATCTCGCCTTCCTGAAGCACGCGCAACAGGCGCGCCTGGGCTTCGAGCGGGAGTTCGCCGATCTCGTCAAGGAACAGGGTGCCGCCGTCAGCGGCCTCCACCAGCCCAGCCCGACCTGCGCTGGCACCGGTAAAGGCGCCCTTTTCATGACCGAACAGCTCGGACTCGATGAGCGTCTCGGGAATCGCTGCGCAGTTGACCGAGATCATCGGTGCCTTGGCCCGTCGCGATAGGTTGTGCAGCGCACGGGCGACCAGTTCCTTGCCGGTACCTGACTCACCCTGGATCAGCACATTGGAGTCGGTAGGGGCGACCTTGCGGATCTTGCTGAACATGTCCTGCATGGGGGCGCAGGAACCGATGATGCCGATATCCCCATTGGTCGCCGGTGCGTTGCCTTTGTCCGCCGGGGCAGCCTTGGCGGAGGCCAGGCGTGGCTCAGGGGTTGCAGGTGGCGCGCTTGGCCGATCACGCAGGATGCGCGCAACGGCCTGGAGCATTTCATCATGATCGAACGGTTTGGCGATGTAGTCGACCGCACCCATTTTCATCGAGTCCACGGCCGAGCGCAGGCTTGCGTAGCTGGTCATGATCAGCACCGGCCTACCCTCGCCGAGCTTGATCAGCTCGGTACCGGGGGCACCGGGCAGGCGCAGGTCGCTGACGATCAGGTCGAAGGTCGCAATGCTGAAGCGTTCCTGTGCTTCCTGCACCGAGCCGGCTTCGCTGACTTGGTACTGGTTCCGTTCGAGCAGGCGTCGCAGGGCCGAGCGGATGATGGTTTCGTCTTCGACGATCAGAATATGCGGCATTGATTCAATTCTCTCGACGGTCTCGATTTTCAGGGGACGTCGCTACGACATGCCGGGGCAGGGTCACGCGGATCCGGGTGCCACGTTGCCGTTCGATATCGGCCGGGCTGTCGATGGTGATTTGTCCATAATGCTCCTCCACGATGGAATAGACCAGCGCAAGGCCCAGCCCGGTTCCCTCGCCAGGGTCCTTGGTGGTGAAGAAGGGTTCGAACAGGCGATCCATGATGTTCTTCGGAATGCCGCTGCCCTCGTCCTCCACGATCAGGTCGACCGTGTGCTCGCAGCCCACGGTGCGCACGCGAATCGCGCTGCCGGGTGGAGACGCGTCCCGCGCGTTGGACAGCAGATTGATCAGCACCTGGGCCAGGCGTTGCGGGTCACCCTCTGCCCAGTGGTCGGGGTCGCACAGGTTGAAGAACTGCACGTCGAAGTTACGCCGATTCAAGGCCAGCAGGCCAATGGCATCCTGGGCCACTTCTGCCAGGCACACGGGCTCTTCACTGTTCTGATGGCTGCCGCCTGCGTGGGCAAAGCTCATCAGCGATTGCACGATGCGCGACACCCGCTTGGTCTGTTCGAGGATCTGGCTGGACAGCTCGATGATTTCCCCATCGCCTTCGCGCTCCTCGCGCAGGTTCTGCGCAAGGCAGGCGATGCCGGTGATCGGGTTGCCGATCTCGTGGGCCACACCCGCCGCCAGGCGGCCGATGCTCGCCAGGCGTTCAGAGTGCACCAGCTTCTCTTCCAGGGCCTGGTTTTCGGTCAGGTCTTCCACCAGTAGCACCAGGCCACTGTTGCCTGGGGCCAGCGGTTCGTCGATGGCGGCCTTGTGCAGGTTCAGCCAGCGCGGCTGGCCGTCCAGGGCCAGGCGCTGTTTGTGCAAGTGTTCATCCGGCACATTGATGAAGCCTTGCAGCAGGCCACGCCAGGGTTCGGCAATGGTGATCAGGCGCGAACCGACCACGTGCTTGGCAGCAATGCCGGTCAGCTCTTCCATGGCCTTGTTCCACATGAGGATTTCCTGGTCCTTGGCAAGGGAGCATACCCCCATCGGCAGCTCCTGAAGCGTTTGGCGGTGATAGCGGCGCAAGGCGTCGAGTTCGGCAGCCAGGCCGGTCAGGCGCGAGTGGTAGTCCTCCAGCCGGCTTTCGATGAAGTGGATGTCTTCAGTCACATAGTTTTCATTGCCCGACTTGTAAGGCAGGAAGGTCTCCACCATGTCCTGGGCCACGCTTGGGCCCATCAGGCCGGAGAGGTTGGCCTCGATGCGGTCGCGCAGCCGACGCAGGGCGTAAGGGCGCCGCTCGTCGAAGGGCAGGTACAGGTCGCGCAGGGCTTGCTCCACTTCCTTCTGTGCGGCCTTGGCGCCCAGTGGCTTGGCCAGTTGGGTGGCGAACTCCTGCGGCGAGGCCGCATGCAGTTCGCGGCGCTGGGGGCGGCGGACGTTGTCGACGGCGCAGGCTTCGGCGGCGGCCACCTCCTCGTTGCTGGCATTGGTGAACAGGGAAATCAAGGTGAACAGCAGCACGTTGGCGGCCAGCGATGCAATGGCTGCCATGTGCCAGCTGGTGTCGTCCAGTACGTAGATCATGTCCAGCGAGGGGATGTAGAAACCCTGCAGGTTACCCAGTAGTGGCAGCAGCATGGTGCCCATCCACACCAGGGTGCCTGCCACCAGGCCGGCAATGAACCCCCGCCGATTCGCCGTGGGCCAGTACAGCACCGACAGGACCCCCGGCAGGAACTGCAAGGTGGCCACGAACGCGACGATGCCCAGGTTGGCCAGGCTCTGGTGGCTGCTCTGGGTGAGGTAGAACATGAAACCGGCGGTGATGATCGCCACGATCAAGGCCCGGCGCGTCCACTTCAGCCAGCGGTAGATGTTGCCCTCGGCAGGCGGCTGGTACAGGGGCAGGACCAGGTGATTGAGCGCCATGCCCGAGAGGGCGAGGGTGGTCACGATGATCAGCCCGCTGGCTGCCGAAAGCCCCCCGACATAGGCCAACAGGGCCAAGGCCTGGTTGTTGGCCGCGATGCCCAGCCCCAGGGTGAAGTATTCCGGGTTGGTACTGGCGCCCAGGCGCAAGCCGGCCCATAGCACCAGGGGCACGGCCAGGCTCATCAGCAGCAGAAACAGCGGCAGCCCCCAGCTGGCGCTGACCAGCGAACGCGGGTTGAGGTTTTCGGTGAACGCCATGTGGTACATGTGCGGCATGACGATCGCCGAGGCGAAGAACACCAGCAGCAAGGTGCGCCACGGGCCCTCCTGCAAAGGCGTGTGCAGGGCCGCCAACGCCGTCTGGTTCTGCAGCAGCCAGACCTCCAGGCCATGGGGCCCGCCGAAGACACCATACAGCGCATAAAGGCCGATGCCACCCAGGGAGATGAGCTTGATCACCGACTCGAAGGCGATGGCGAAGACCAGCCCCTCGTGCTTCTCACGGGTGGCGATGTGCCTTGAGCCGAAGAAGATGGTGAACAGGATGATAAGGGCACAGAAAGCGAACGCTACCCGGGCCTTGACCGGCTCCCCGGTGAGGATGCTGATGGAATCGGCCACGGCCTGGATCTGCAGAGCAAGCAGCGGCAATACCCCGATCAGCATGATCACCGTGGTCAGCGCCCCGGCCCAGGTGCTGCGAAAGCGGAAGGCCAGCAGGTCGGCTAAGGACGATAACTGGTAGGTACGGGTGATTTTAAGGATCGGATACAGCAACACCGGCGCCAACAGGAATGCCCCTGAAACCCCCAGGTAACAGGCCAGGAAGCCATAGCCGTACTGGTAGGCCAGCCCCACCGATCCGTAAAACGCCCAGGCGCTGGCATAGACCCCCAGCGACAATGTGTAGGTCAGGGGGTGGCGGATGATCGAGCGCGGTATCAAGCCGCGTTCGCTGACCCAGGCCACGCCGAACAGCACCAGCAGGTAGCCGGCACTGATCAGGATCATCTGGGTCAGGCTAAAGCTCATCGGCATCTCGTTGGCTCTGCAGGATGAAAGTGACGACGATCAGGATGAGCCAGAGCAGGTACGGGCGGTACCAGGCTCCGGTGGGCTCGATCCACCAGTCCATGATGGCCGGGGAGAACAGGTAGATCCCCACGACCAGAAGCAGGACCAAACGATAGATGTACATGCGGGCCTCGACGGTTGGGCGCTGCGGGTGTGGATCTATTATTGGCGCATATGGCGTGGCGGATGCTAGCGGGAATCGGCAGCGTTGGCCAAGGGTTTGAATTTCATGGCCTTTTGATTCAGGCGGGCGGGTTATTGAAACCCGGCCTAGTGCAAGTCGGCCTCAGGGACCGTGGTGCGCTGGGCAATGCGTTCGGGCCGCCACTGGGCACGTGCCACGGCCAGTACTTGGGCTGGGGTGGCGCTTGCGAGCTGCGCGGGCGTGTCCTGGCCTAGTGCCCTGAGCGCCCGCAGCAGCAGCGGGGTAGCCTGGTCGGCCTGCAGGGGCGGCGAGCGGTAGGACTTGCCCAGCTTGTGGCCATCAGGCTGGACGATCAGCGGCACATGCAGATAGCGCGGCTGCGTGAAACCCAGCAGCTCCTGCAGGTACAACTGACGGGGGGTGTTGTCGAGCAGGTCGGCACCGCGCACGATGTCGGTGATGCCCTGCCAGGCGTCATCGAGCACCACTGCCAACTGATAGGCATAGAGCCCGTCACGGCGCTGGATGACGAAGTCGCCCACTTCCCGGCCCAGGTGCTGCTGGTACTCACCTTGCACCCGGTCGGTGAAACGGTAGGTCAGCTCCGGCACCCGGATACGAATGGCCGCACCTTCGCGGGCGTGCCCGGCATTGCGACAAAAACCGGGGTAGATACCGCCGTACGCTTCCAGCTGCTTGCGCGAACAGGTGCAGGCGTAGGCCAGGCCCATGTTGAACAGGCGGTCGACCACGCTGGCATAGGCATCAAAGCGCTGGCTCTGAAAGGCCACTTCGCCATCCCATTCCAGGCCGTAGCGTTCCAGGGTTTGCAAGATGGCATCGCGCGCGCCGGGCATTTCCCGTGGCGGGTCGGTGTCCTCCATGCGCAGCTGCCAACGCCCGTCCACGGCTCGGGCGTCCAGCCAGGAAGCCAGGGCGGCTACCAGGGAGCCGAAGTGCAGGAAACCGCTGGGGGTGGGGGCGAAGCGGCCGGTGTAACGGGACTGGGTCATGGTCGGGCAGGGTACATAAATGAAGCGGGGCGCATGATGCGCCCCGGCTGGAGAAGAAGACGATCAGCCTTTGCCGACGGTCTTTTCTTTCTTCTCGGCAATTTCCTTGCAGTCGAAGCACAGGTCAGCGGTCGGACGGGCTTCCAGACGGCGCAGGCCGATCTCGATACCGCAGGAATCGCACCAGCCGTATTCTTCGTCCTGAATCTTCTGCAGGGTCTTGTCGATTTTCTTGATCAGCTTGCGCTCGCGGTCGCGGTTACGCAGCTCGAGGGCGAATTCTTCTTCCTGGCTGGCACGGTCGGCCGGGTCGGGGAAGTTCGCCGCTTCGTCCTTCATGTGGTCCACGGTGCGGTCCACGCTCTGCATGAGCTCGCCTTTCCAGGCATTGAGAAGCTTGGTGAAGTGCTTCTTCATGGGCTCACCCATGTATTCTTCGCCCTTGGTCTCTTGATAGGGCTCGACACCGTACATGGTTTGACCGGTTTTTTGCTTTTCTACGGTGGACATGAATAGACCGCCTCTCACTCATCTGATCCTATGCGCAGGATGCTCCATCTCCGGCGACCGCCGGCCCTGCGACTGCGAGCCGCCGAACTTACCAGATAGATCGGGGGTGCGCTAGCCCGCCCGATCCTGCTTACTGACACCGGCGCAAACCGTACGTTCGATTGCATGCAAGGGTAGAATCCAAAGTTTAGACCCGATTGAGAGAAGGACATGGCCCAACCCTACAGTGCGCGCAGCCGCGCCATCGAACCCTTCCATGTCATGGCGCTGCTGGCGCGTGCCAATGAGCTGCAGGCAGCCGGGCATGACGTGATCCACCTCGAGATCGGCGAGCCGGACTTCACCACGGCAGCGCCCATCGTCGCCGCAGGGCAGGCCGCCCTTGCCGAAGGCCACACCCGGTACACAGCCGCCCGCGGTCTGCCTGCACTGCGCCAGGCAATCGCCGGTTTCTATGGCCAGCGCTATGGTCTTGACGTTGACCCGGAGCGCATCCTGATCACGCCAGGTGGCTCCGGTGCGCTGCTGCTGGCCAGCAGCCTGCTGGTCGATCCCGGCAAACATTGGCTGCTGGCCGACCCGGGCTACCCGTGCAATCGCCACTTTCTGCGCTTGGTCGAGGGTGGGGCGCAGTTGGTGCCGGTAGGGCCTGAGGTGAACTATCAGCTCGATGCAGGGCTGGTGCACGCACACTGGAACGCCGATACGGTCGGCGCTCTGGTGGCTTCACCTGCCAACCCGACGGGGACTGTACTGGGGCGTGATGAGCTGGCCAGCCTTGCCCAAGCCACGCGCGCCCGCGCCGGTCATCTGGTTGTGGACGAGATCTACCACGGCCTGACCTATGGCATGGACGCGCCCAGCGTGCTCGAAGTCGACGATTCGGCCTTCGTACTAAATAGCTTTTCCAAATATTTCGGCATGACCGGCTGGCGCCTGGGTTGGTTGGTGGCACCCGAAGATGCTGTGGCTGACCTTGAGAAACTGGCGCAAAACCTCTACATCAGCGCACCCAGCATGGCCCAGCACGCCGCGCTGGCCTGCTTCCAGCCGGAGGCGCTCGGGATCTTCGAGGCGCGTCGTGCGGAATTTGCCAAACGCCGTGACTACCTGCTGCCAGCCCTGCGCAGCCTGGGTTTCAAAATCGCCGTAGAGCCCCAGGGCGCGTTTTACCTGTATGCCGATATCAGCGCCTTCGGGGGGGATGCCTTCGCGTTCTGCCGACATTTCCTGGAAACCGAACACGTGGCGTTTACCCCGGGGCTGGACTTCGGTCGCCACCTGGCCGGCCATCATGTACGTTTCGCCTACACCCAGAGCCTCCCGCGTCTGGAACAAGCAGTCCAGCGTATCGCCCGTGGCCTGCAGAGCTGGCAGGGCTGATGCGTTTTTCTCCTGCCCTTGAACAAGGTCGGCTGCTGCGCCGGTACAAGCGCTTTCTGGCCGACATCGAACTGCCCACTGGCGAGCAACTGACGATTCATTGCCCCAACACCGGCTCCATGCTCAATTGCATGCACGAGGGTGGCCTGGTGTGGTTCAGTCGCTCCAGCGACCCGAAACGCAAGCTGCCAGGCACCTGGGAAATCAGCGAAACCCCACAAGGGAGGCTGGCCTGCGTCAACACCGGGCGCGCCAACCCATTGGTGGAGGAGGCGCTGCGTGCGGGGATCATCACCGAGCTGGCAGGTTTCACTGCACTCAAGCGGGAGGTGGCCTACGGTGAAGAAGGCAGTCGTATCGATTTTCGTCTGGAATTCGACGGTGCACCGGCTTATGTGGAAGTCAAAAGCGTGACCCTGGGTTACGCCGACAGCACCACGGCAGCGTTTCCGGACGCCGTCACCCAGCGCGGTGCCAAGCACCTGCGCGAGCTGGCCAAGCTGGCGCGCCAGGGCATACGGGCGGTTCAGCTGTATTGCGTCAACCTGACGGGTATAGAGGCCGTGCGACCGGCCGATGACATCGACCTGGCCTATGCCCAGGCCCTGAAGGCTGCGGCGGCCGAGGGGGTCGAAGTGCTGGCCTATGGGACCCGGCTGGATGCCGAGGGCATCGTCATTGACCGGCGCCTGCCGGTGATCCTTACGCCTTGAGCCAGATGCCCTGGCTGTCTTCGAGGCAGTCCAGGGCCTGCAACGCCTCGCCTTCGCAAGGCCCGGACACACATTCGCCCGTTTCGATCAGAAACAGCGCACCGTGGTGGCTACAGTGAATAAGGCTGTTGCTGTCGTCCAGAAAACGTTCCTGCGGCCCGTTCAAGGCAATGCCACGGTGCGGGCAGCGGTTTCGGTAGAGATAAACGCTACCTTGGCGGCGAACGCCCAGCAGCAGAACGCCGTCTACCTCGAACGGGCGGCTCTGGCCTTCGGGCAAGCCGTGGGAGGGGCAAAGAAAGTGCATGGCGGGCCTGACTCTGGGTGCGGTCATCGACTTGACGCGTCAATGCGAACAATTATCAAATGGCTGTCATTCGCTGCGCCTGGCTTTGCATGGTGCGCAGTTCTGCCGCCCGCTACAAGGTGTGGGGGCCAAACCGATGAAGGAAATCCAATGATGCGTCGCCTTGCCGCCGTGCTTGTTCTCGCCGCCAGCCCACTGCTCTGCGCCAAGGCCCTGGCAGCCGACCAGCCGAGCCGTTGGGTCAGTGCGGGCGGCGCCTTGAGCGAGTGGGTGGTGGCGTTGGGCGCTGAGCCGCGGCTGGTCGGCGTCGATACCACCAGCCAACACCCAGCCTCATTGAAAGCGCTGCCCAGCATTGGTTATCAGCGCCAGTTGTCCGCTGAAGGCATTCTGAGCCTGCGCCCGGATAGGTTGATAGGTACGGATGAAATGGGCCCAGCGCCGGTGCTGGCGCAAATCACCAGGGCCGGCGTGCCCGTCGAGGTGTTCTCCAGCCAGCCCGATATCGATGCCGTGGGGCAGAACCTCAAGCGCCTGGGCGAGCTGTTGGGGGCCCAGGCACAGGCTGCACGTGCGACGGCAGACTTTCGCCATCAGCTCGACCAGTTGCACGACAAGGTACGCCAGGCACAAGCCGGGCAGCCCGCGCCCGGCGTGGTGTTGCTGGTAGGTCATGCAGGGGCCAGGCCGCTGCTGGCAGGCGCCGGCACGGCAGGGGACTGGGTCTTGAAGCAGGCCGGGGGACGTAACCTTGCAACCCATCAGGGCTACAAGGACTTTTCCAGCGAGGCGCTCGCGGCGTTGGACCCGGATGTCATCGTGTTCTCGGACCGCGTGCTCGCCGATCAAGCCGCCTTGCAGGCCCTGTTGAAAGAAAACCCTGCACTGGCCGCCTCGCGTGCAGTGCGCGATCAGCGTCTGGTTCAGCTCGACCCGACCCTGCTGGTCGGAGGGCTGGGGCCGCGCTTGCCCGCCAGCCTTCAGGTGCTGGCGGCAGCGTTCTATCCTTCGGCCAACATCCGCTTCGCGCCATGAGGCCACGGATTCGACCGCACACGTTGTTCATCTGGCTGGGCTTGGCATGCATGCTCGCCATCCTGCTTTCGTTGTCGTTGGGGCCCGTAAGCCTGCCGTTGACCGATACGCTGCAGGCCAGCTTGCGGCTTGTGGGTGTGCCGCTTTCAGCGGAGGGTTTGCAGCAGGCGCAGATGATCATTGGCCAGATCCGCCTACCGCGCACGCTGCTGGGGCTGGCTGTAGGCGCAGTGCTGGCCTTGTCCGGGGTGGCCATGCAGGGGTTGTTTCGCAACCCACTGGCAGACCCTGGGCTGGTGGGCGTGGCGGCCGGTGCGGCGGTTGGGGCGGCAGTCGCGATCGTTGGGGCTCGGTGGCTGGGTAACGTCCCCGAGAGCTTGTCACCGTATCTGTTGTCGCTTTGTGCGTTTCTCGGCGGGCTGGGTGTGACCGCGCTGGTCTACCGGCTGGGCAGGCGCGACGGGCAGACCAATGTAGCTACCATGCTGCTGGCCGGGGTCGCCATGACCGCACTGGGCGGCGCGACCGTGGGGCTTTTCAGCTACCTGGCCGATGACGCCACCCTGCGCACCCTGACGTTCTGGAACCTGGGCAGCCTCAATGGCGCCAGTTACGCGCGGATCTGGCCTCTGCTGCTGGTCGCTACGGGCATCTCGCTCTGGCTGCCTCGCCGGGCGAGGGCGCTCAATGTGTTGATGCTGGGGGAGTCCGAAGCCCGGCATCTGGGTATCGACGTCGAGTGCTTGAAGCGGGAGTTGGTGTTCTGCACGGCATTGGGCGTCGGGGCGGCAGTGGCTGCAGCCGGCTTGATCGGGTTCGTTGGCCTGGTGGTGCCGCACTTGGTGCGACTGCTGGCCGGCCCTGATCATCGGGTGGTATTGCCTGCCTCGTTGTTGGCAGGGGGCGCTTTGTTGCTGATGGCCGATCTGCTAGCGCGACTGCTGTTGGCGCCTGCCGAACTTCCCATCGGTATCGTCACTGCCTTCATTGGCGCACCGTTTTTCCTGTACCTGCTGATCCGAGGACGCGCGTGATGCTGCAAGCCGAAGGCCTCTACCTGCGCCGTGGTCAACAGGACGTTCTGCGGGGTATCGATCTGCAGCTGGCGCCTGGGCAGATCGTCGGTGTGTTGGGCCCTAACGGTGCGGGCAAGAGCAGCCTGCTGGGGGCGCTCAGTGGCGAACTCGTGCCTGCGCAGGGGCGGGTGACGCTGCAAGGGCGAGCGCTGTCGGACTGGGCCGGCCCCGAGCGCGCGCAACGGTTGGCGGTGTTGCCGCAGGTGGCCAGCCTAGGCTTTGCCTTCCAGGTGCAGGACGTCGTGGGCATGGGGCGCATGCCACACGCCACCGGGCGCCAGCGTGACGCGCAGATTGTGGAGGCGGCCTTGCAGGCGGCAGACGCGGCACACCTTGCACAGCGCAGTTATTTGGCGTTGTCGGGCGGCGAGCGCCAGCGGGTGCACCTGGCACGGGTGATGGCGCAGTTGTGGCCGGGCGAAGAGGGCGTGACGTTGTTGCTCGACGAGCCGACCTCCATGCTCGACCCGCTGCACCAACACACGACCCTGGAGGCGGTGCGTCGTTTCGCGGACCGTGGCGCTGGCGTTTTGCTCATTCTGCATGACCTTAATCTTGCAGCACGGTACTGCGACCGGATCCTGTTACTGGAACAGGGACGCAGTTACGCCCTGGACAGCCCTGCCAGTGTGCTCACCCCAAAGGCGCTGAAGGCTGTCTTCGGAATCGACGTCATCGTGCAGGCGCATCCTGAGCGGGGGCATCCGTTGGTCATCGCCCGCTGAAATAGAAGCAGGATGTGTTCATGAAGCTGTCGGACATTCGCCTGAACAGCCAGGCAAAAAAAGACCCGGCAAATTGCCGGGTCAATAACCGTGATTAGCCTGATGAGGAGATAATCTGAGAGTCCGAACCAAGGGCTCTGAGGTTATCCAACCAGTCTTGCGACCAGTTGTGATAATCATAACGATTCTCATTCATGGGTCAATAGCTTATTGCACTTTATTTTTTGCCTCGCGCTGAGTCGCGGATTCCAGCTGCTCGAGCAGTGCCGCCTTGCGCGCATGCGGCAGCGCTCTCCAGTTCACATCCAGCAGGGCGCCCTCGATGGCGAACAGCAGGACCTTGGTAGCGCGAAAGCCGCGAGCCTTCACTGCCAGGTAGGCCTGGACTGCGCCAAGCCGCCGCAAATCCGACGAGCTGTGCACCCCGGCAGCCTTCAGCCACTGGACTGAAGTCTTGCCAAGGTTTTTCAGGCAGTAAAGATCCTCGCTCATCACGCCTCCTTGCGATGGTTGAGGAAAGAGCGGATGCCGTTAGAGGAAGTGTAGCGGGGCAGGACAAGTGCGCGGCCTTTTAACAAGGCCGCAGGTCGAAGGCGCGTTGCTTGAAATGGCGGCTTGCCGTGTCAGGCATCAGAGCCCGGGCAAGCGCTGACGGATTTGCTCGATGACATGGTCCATGCTGCTGCTCGCCTGGGTGTCTACCGGCGTGCTCAACGCGACTTCCTCGGCAGCCAACGGCTCACGGCTTGCCTGCTGGGCCTGAACGACTTCCAAAGTAGCGTCCGACGGGTCCTGGCTCTGCGCCTGGCGTTGCTGCAACCAGCTGCTGATCACGGCATCCGGGGCATGGCAGTCGAGGATCAGGAACGGTACGCCAGTCTGGCTGGCGACGTCGGCGGCAGCCTGGCGCTGTGCATGCTTGAGGTAGGTGGCGTCGAGCACCACCGGCAAGCCTGCCCGCAGCACGGTAGCCGCAATCTGATGAAGGCGCTGGTAAGTGGCAGCACTGGCCTCTTGATCGTAGATGCCTGCGCTCAACTGGCCCGTCGCGTCTTGCGCCTGCTCGCCGAACAGACGTTTGCGTTCCACATCCGAGCGCACGCGCACGGCGCCCAGCGCTTCGACCAGGCGCATGGCTACGTGGCTCTTGCCGACAGCCGAAACCCCATGGGTAATGGCCAGCAGGCGTGAAGGGATGGCGCTGTAGCTTTCTGCGAGATTGGCGTAGTTGCGGTAGGTGCGCAGGGTCGTGGCCTTCTGTACGCCATCGGCGTCGGCAGGCATGCTGAACAGCGCGACCTTGGCACGTACCAGTGCGCGGTAGGCCTTGTAGAAGTTGAGCAATTCCAGCCCTTCATAGTCCCCGGTCAGTTCCAGGTACTGGCTGATGAAACGCCGGGCCAGGCACTTGAGCCCGCGGTCCTCCAGGTCCATGGCCAGGAAGGCGGTGTCGGCATACACGTCGGTCAGGCGGAAGGGCTCATTGAACTCGATGCAATCGAAGATCACCACCTGGCCATCAATCAGCGTGGCATTGCCCAGGTGAATGTCACCGTGGCATTCGCGAATGAAACCTTCGGCCTTGCGGCGTTCGAGCAGCCCATGCAAACGGTCAAAACTGCTGCGGGCCCAGGCTTGTAGGGCGTCGAGCTGTTGCAGGTCGGCCTTGTCGCTCAGAAACGGACGGATTTGTTCGAAGTTCTGTTCCACCGGTGCCATCACGCTCTCGGGCGTACCCAGCGGGTGCTCCACGGGGACGCGAGGCGCCTGCAGGTGGAATTCGGCGATCTGGCGGGCCATCTGGTCGACATGGGCAGCGGTCAGCTCACCGTTGGCCTGAAGTGTGGACAGCATCTGTCCCTGTGGGAACTGACGCATTTTCAAGGCGAACTCGATTGCCTGGCCCTCTCCACCGATCTGCGGGGCGTCGGGGCTGCCGGTGATCGGCAGCACCTCCAGGTACAGACCGTCGGTCAGGCGCTGATTCAGGCGCAGTTCTTCGTTGCAGAAGTGCTGGCGCTGATCCAGGTGGGTGAAGTCGAGGAAGCCGAAGTTCATCGGTTTCTTGATCTTGTAGGCATACTCACCCGTGAGCAATACCCAGGAGATATGCGTCTCGATGAGGTGGAACCCATCCACGGGGTGGGGGTACAGGGCAGGGTTCTGCAACGCAGTGATGAGGGCTTGGCTCACGGGAAATCCTTCCGGGGGCAGGGAATTCGAATCGGCCATTATGGTCAATGGTGCCGTCCCTGCCTACCGCCGGGCCGCCTGCCCAGCCTCAGTAAAGTGCGTATAATCCGCCGCCATGACTCGATCTCGAAATTCCCGTACCCCTAAAAAACGCCCGACCGGCCGCTCCCGTGCCTGGCTGGGCTGGGCTTTGAAGCTCAGCCTGGTCGGCTTGGTGATCATCGCCGGCTTCGCGGTCTACCTCGATGCCGTCGTGCAGGAAAAGTTTTCCGGCAAGCGCTGGACCATCCCTGCCAAGGTGTATGCCAGGCCGCTGGAGCTGTTCACCGGCCAGAAACTGAGCAAGGATGACTTCCTCACCGAACTCGACGCGCTGGGTTATCGCCGTGAAAGTGCCGCCAACGGGCCAGGCGCGGCAGCGGTGAACGGCAACACGGTAGACCTCAATACCCGTGGCTTCCAGTTCTATGAGGGCATGGAACCTGCCCAGTTCGTGCGTGTACGGTTTTCCGGTGATTACGTGGCAGGGCTTGCGGGCGCCAATGGCAAGGCCTTGGATGTGGTCCGGCTGGAGCCGCTGATGATCGGCGGCATCTACCCTAAGAACCTCGAGGATCGCATCCTGATCAAGATCGACCAGGTGCCCAAGTACCTGCTCGAAACCCTTGTGGCCACTGAAGACCGCGATTTCTACAGTCACATGGGCGTGTCGCCCAAATCCATCGCGCGGGCCATGTGGGTCAATACCTCGTCCGGATCGATGCGCCAGGGCGGCAGTACCCTGACCCAGCAGTTGGTCAAGAACTTCTACCTCACCAGTGAGCGCAGCCTGAGCCGCAAGCTGACCGAGGCGATGATGGCGGTCTTGCTGGAACTGCATTACGACAAGCGCGAGATCCTGGAGGCCTACCTCAACGAAGTGTTCGTCGGTCAGGACGGCCAGCGTGCCGTGCATGGTTTCGGCCTGGCCAGCCAGTTCTTCTTCAGCCAGCCGTTGTCCGAGCTCAAGCTGCACCAGATCGCATTGTTGGTCGGCATGGTCAAGGGCCCGTCCTACTACAACCCGCGCCGTTACCCGGAACGTGCGTTGGCCAGGCGTAACCTGGTACTGGACCTGGTCGCCGAACAGGGCGTGGCCAGCCAGGCCGAAGTGGATGCGGCGAAGAAGATGCCCCTGGGCGTCACCAAGCGCGGCAGCTTGGCCGACAGCTCGTTCCCGGCCTTCCTGGACCTGGTCAAGCGCCAGCTGCGCCAGGACTACCGCGACGAAGACTTGACCGAAGAGGGGCTGCGAATTTTCACCAGCTTCGACCCGATCCTGCAGATGAAAGCCGAAACCTCGATGAACGAGACGTTCAAGCGCCTGGCCGGGCGCAAGGGCGCCGACGAGGTGGAATCGGCAATGGTCGTGACCAACCCTGAAACCGGCGAGGTGCAGGCCCTGATCGGCAGCCGCCAGTCGGGCTTTGCCGGCTTCAACCGCGCCATCGATGCCGTGCGCCCGATTGGTTCTCTGGTCAAACCGGCGGTGTACCTGACGGCCCTCGAGCAGCCGAGCAAGTACACCCTGACCAGCTGGGTGCAGGACGAACCGTTCTCGGTCAAGGCTGCCAACGGACAGGTGTGGCGCCCGCAAAACTACGACAGGCGTTCGCACGGCACCATCTACCTGTACCAGGGGCTGGCGCATTCGTACAACCTGTCCACCGCCAAGCTTGGCCTGGAAGTAGGTGTGCCGAACGTGATCAAGACCATTGGGCGACTGGGTGTGGACGTGGACTGGCCGGCGTTCCCATCGATGTTGCTGGGTGCAGGCGGGATGTCGCCGATGCAGGTCGCGACCATGTACCAGACCCTGGCCAACGGTGGCTTCAACACGCCGATGCGCGGTATTCGCAGCGTACTGACGGCCGAAGGCGAGCCGCTCAAGCGCTATCCGTTCCAGATCCAGCAGACATTCGACCCTGCGGCCATCTACCTGGTGCAGAACGCCATGCAGCGGGTCATGCGGGAAGGCACCGGGCGCTCGGTGTACAACACCTTGCCGCGTACCCTCACCCTGGCGGGCAAGACCGGTACCAGCAACGATTCGCGTGACAGCTGGTTCTCAGGCTTCAGCCAGGACCTGCTGGCGGTGGTCTGGATGGGGCGCGACGACAACGGTAAAACGCCCTTCACCGGCGCTACCGGCGCGCTGCAGGTGTGGACCAGCTTCATGAAAAAAGCCGACCCACTGCCGCTCGACATGCCCCAGCCCGACAACGTGGTGCAGGCCTGGATTGATCCCTACAGCGGCCAGGGGTCTGACAGCAGCTGTCCGGGGGCCGTGCAGATGCCGTATATTCGCGGGAGTGAACCGCCTGCCGGCGCGACCTGTGGCGGCGAGCAGAATCCAGCTGAATCGGTCATGGACTGGGTCAAGGGCTGGATGAATTAAGCACAGGCTGCATTGAAGAGGTGTGACGTGAACAAGTGGCTGTTTCCTGCCGTGACGGCGCTGGTGGTGCTCCAGGGGTGCTCCAGCGTGCCTCGCGGCAATATACCGGTGGTCGACTCCAGTACCCGCGTGTCCAACAGCGAGCGCGTCACGGCCAAGCGCCAGGCCCCTGGCATCAATGCCGGCACGCCCCAGGCGCAGACCCTGCCGGAAGACTCCGGCGTCACGGTGATGATTCCCCAGGGGGCCGGGGCGTCCGGCATCCAGACGTTCCCTGCCGGCAATGGCGCGGCGCCTATCAGCACGACGCCGATCACTACCGAGCCGGTCAACGCCCAACCGATCACCACTGACCCTAACCCCATTGCCGACGAGCCTTTCGATATTGCGTCGATGAACAGCGCGTCGGCCCCCAAGGCCAGCAGCGCGCCAACCGGTATTCCGCGTAGCGGCGCTGGCGGCGGGTTGTCTGCTGACGAACAGCTCGATGGGCCGGTGCTGGCACTGCTGACCACCGCTCAGACGCAGCAGGGCAGCGGCGATTTCAACGGCGCTGCCTCGAGCCTAGAGCGGGCCCAGCGGATCGCGCCGCGGGAGCCGCAGGTACTCTACCGGTTGGCGCAGGTCAGGCTGTCCCAGGGTGACGCCCCGCAGGCCGAGCAGTTGGCGCGTCGTGCGCTGACCTATGCCAATGGGCGTCCGAGCCTGCAGGCCGAGTTGTGGAACACGATCGCCCAGGCGCGTGAGAAGCAAGGCGACAGTGCCGGGGCAGCGCAGGCACGGCAAAAAGCACGGGTGAGCTCGTGACGGTGCAGCCGCGGGTACTGGCCATCGCCGACCACCTGATGCTGATCGAGCGTGAGTTGCAGGTGCAAGGTTGGTGGGACGACGAGGCGCCTGAGGACGATGCACTGGAGAGCACGGTGCCCTTCGCGGTCGACACCCTGCGTTTCGAGCAGTGGCTGCAGTGGATTTTTCTGCCGCGTATGAAGATCATCATCGAGTTGGGTCACCCATTGCCCAACGCGTCGGGGATCCTCACCATGGCTGAAACCGTGTTCGTGAACCGGCCGGAGCAGAGCCGGGAGCTGCGCCGGCTGTTGGCAGCATTCGACCAATTGATCGCCCCGACCGCCTGATTTATTCCAATTTTCCTTCAAGGGCCGCAGATTGTGGCCCTTTTTTATAGAAATCTTAATTTTTCTGCTGCTTTAGTGATTTTTAGTGGTGCCAGGAATTCATCTTGGCTGAAAATTGGCAATAATTTTTCTTGACTTGTCGCCGCCAAATCACAAGAATCCAACTTCCGCTGTAGTGGGACTGCCAGAAGCAGACCCGCTAAGCAGATCATGAGGCGCACACCCGCGCCGACCTGTTACACCCCGCAACGCGTTACCTCGCGCTGGGTGGGAAACCCCCGCAACACTCTGGGGAGCTCCCAATACTTGCTCAGTCAGTGCTGACGTTCGCTCATGCTCTGCTTGGCAGTAAACCTATTAAGACCCGCCTGTTGGGGCGGTATTCTGGCGTTTTAGAGGTGAACAACGTGGAGCTTTTATCTGGCGCTGAGATGGTCGTCCGCTTCTTGCGCGACGAAGGCGTTAAGCACATCTACGGGTACCCTGGTGGTGCTCTCCTGCACGTCTACGACGCGCTGTTCAAGGAACCGGAAGTCGAGCACATCCTGGTTCGCCACGAACAGGCGGCGACGCACATGGCTGACGGCTACGCCCGCGCTACCGGCAAGGCCGGCGTGGTGCTGGTGACGTCCGGCCCGGGTGCGACCAATGCCATCACGGGCATTGCCACTGCCTACATGGACTCCATTCCGATGGTCATCCTGTCCGGCCAGGTGCCTAGCACCATGGTAGGTACCGATGCCTTCCAGGAAACCGACATGATCGGTATCTCCCGGCCTATCGTGAAGCACAGCTTCATGATCAAGAACCCGACCGAGATTCCGGAAATCCTGAAAAAAGCGTTCTACCTGGCGCAATCCGGCCGCCCAGGTCCGGTAGTGGTCGATATCCCCAAGGACATGACCAACCCGGCCGAAAAATTCGAGTACGTGTACCCCAAGAAGGTCAAGCTGCGCTCTTACAGCCCGGCGGTGCGCGGGCATTCCGGGCAGATTCGCAAGGCAGCAGAAATGTTGCTGGCCGCCAAGCGCCCGATCGTCTACGCCGGCGGCGGCGTGATCCTGGGCGGTGGGTCCGAGTCCCTGACCGAGATCGCCAAGTCGCTGAACCTGCCGGTCACCAATACCCTGATGGGGTTGGGCTGCTTCCCGGGTACCGATCGCCAGTTCCTTGGCATGCTGGGTATGCATGGCAGCTTCACTGCCAACATGGCCATGCACAACGCCGATGTCATCTTCGCCGTCGGTGCGCGTTTCGACGACCGTGTGGTCAACGGCCCGGCCAAGTTCTGCCCGAACGCCAAGATCATCCATATCGACATCGACCCGGCTTCGATCTCCAAGATGATCAAGGCCGACGTACCGATCGTTGGCCCAGTGGACAGCGTGTTGTCCGAGATGATCGGCATTCTCAAGGAAATCGGCGAACAGCCTGAGAAGGCGGCGCTGGATGCCTGGTGGAAGCAGATCGATGAATGGCGTGGCAATGGCGAACTGTTCCCTTATGACAAGGGCGACGGCAATGTCATCAAGCCGCAGAAAGTCATCGAGACGCTGTGCGAAGTCACCAACGGTGATGCCTTCGTGACCTCGGACGTGGGTCAGCACCAGATGTTCGCTGCCCAGTACTACCGCTTCAACAAACCCAACCGCTGGATCAACTCCGGTGGCCTGGGCACGATGGGCTTCGGCTTCCCGGCAGCGATGGGCATCAAGCTCAATTTCCCGGATCAGGACGTTGCCTGTGTAACCGGTGAAGGCAGCATCCAGATGAACATCCAGGAGCTGTCGACCTGCATGCAGTACGGCCTGCCGGTCAAGATCGTCAACATGAACAATGGTGTGCTGGGCATGGTTCGCCAGTGGCAGGACATGGCCTACAACGGCCGTCACTCGCACTCTTATGTCGAGTCGCTGCCTGACTTCATCAAGCTGGCTGAGGCCTATGGCCATGTGGGCATCCGCATCACCAGCCTGAAGGACCTCAAGCCCAAGCTTGAAGAGGCCTTCGCGATGAAGGATCGCCTGGTGTTCATCGACATCGCGGTTGACCGCAGCGAGCATGTCTATCCGATGCAGATCAAGGACGGCTCGATGCGTGACATGTGGCTGAGCAAGACGGAGCGTACCTGATATGCGGCACATCATTTCCCTGCTGCTGGAAAACGAACCGGGTGCCTTGTCCCGTGTGGTCGGCCTGTTCTCCCAGCGCAACTACAACATTGAAAGCCTGACCGTGGCGCCGACCGAAGACCCGACCCTGTCGCGTCTGACGTTGACCACCGTTGGCCATGACGAAGTGATCGAACAGATCACCAAGAACCTGAACAAGCTGGTCGAAGTGGTCAAGCTTGTCGACCTGTCGGAAAGCGCTCATATCGAACGCGAGCTGATGCTGGTCAAGGTCAAGGCCACCGGTGCCCAGCGTGCCGAGATCAAGCGCACCACGGATATCTTCCGTGGCCAGATCGTCGATGTGACTGCCAGCGTGTACACCGTGCAGCTGAGCGGCACCAGCGACAAGCTGGACAGCTTCATCCAGGCCATCGGCACTGCATCGATTCTCGAAACCGTGCGCAGCGGCGTTACCGGCATTGCCCGTGGCGACAAAGTGCTCAGCATCTGAATTCAACAATAAATTAGCGATGGCTCCATTGGGGCCGGGATATAACCAGGGGTATTTCATGAAAGTTTTCTACGATAAAGACTGCGACCTTTCCATCATCCAGGGTAAGAAAGTCGCCATCATCGGCTACGGCTCCCAGGGCCACGCTCAGGCGTGCAACCTGAAAGACTCCGGTGTGGATGTCACTATCGGTCTGCGTAAAGGTTCGGCCACCGTTGCCAAGGCAGAAGCCCACGGCCTGAAAGTGACCGACGTAGCTTCGGCAGTCGCCGCTGCCGACCTGGTCATGATCCTGACCCCGGACGAATTCCAGGGCCAGCTGTACAAGCAGGAAATCGAACCGAACATCAAGAAGGGCGCTACCCTGGCGTTCTCCCATGGCTTCGCGATCCACTACAACCAGGTGGTTCCACGTGCCGATCTCGACGTGATCATGATCGCCCCGAAAGCCCCGGGTCACACCGTGCGCTCCGAGTTCGTCAAAGGTGGCGGTATCCCTGACCTGATCGCTATCTACCAGGATGCTTCGGGCAACGCCAAGAACGTCGCCCTGTCCTACGCCTCGGGTGTAGGCGGTGGCCGTACCGGCATCATCGAAACCACCTTCAAGGACGAGACCGAAACCGACCTGTTCGGCGAGCAGGCTGTGCTGTGTGGCGGTACCGTCGAACTGGTCAAGGCTGGTTTCGAGACCCTGGTCGAAGCCGGCTATGCCCCGGAAATGGCCTACTTCGAGTGCTTGCACGAGCTGAAGCTGATCGTTGACCTCATGTACGAAGGCGGTATCGCCAACATGAACTACTCGATCTCCAACAACGCCGAATACGGCGAGTACGTGACCGGTCCAGAAGTCATCAACGAAGAATCCCGTAAAGCGATGCGCAATGCACTCAAGCGCATCCAGGACGGCGAGTACGCGAAGATGTTCATCTCCGAAGGCGCTACCAACTACCCATCGATGACCGCCAAGCGCCGTAACAACGCCGCGCACGGCATCGAAGTCATCGGCGAGAAGCTGCGTTCGATGATGCCGTGGATCTCGGCCAACAAGATCGTCGACAAGACCAAGAACTAAGGTTTATCGAACGATGAAAAACGCGGCTTAGGCCGCGTTTTTTCGTTCTGGCAGCCAGCTTCTGGTATAAAGCAGACCAGTGGCCCGCCGTCAGAACCTGTTTAGCGGGCCCGTGTCGAACTTTTTCCATCCTGTTGCAAGGTACCCTCCATGAGCGAACGTCCCGAAGAGCCGAACAAGCCCTCCGACGCCGAAAGCCTGCTACCTGTCGATGAGCACATTGAAGAGGGGCATGACGACGAAGGGCGCAAGGTGCGTCATCGCGGCATTTATCTGCTGCCCAACCTGTTCACTACCGCGAACCTGTTCGCTGGTTTCTATTCCATCATCAGTTCGATGAACGCACAGAGTGCCCTGAGCGCTGGCGACCCGCGCGAAGCGAGCAAGTATTTTGCCTTTGCTGCCATCGCCATCTTCGTGGCCATGGTGCTCGATGGCCTCGATGGCCGGGTAGCGCGCATGACCAATACCCAGAGCGCCTTCGGCGCCGAGTACGATTCGCTGTCGGACATGGTCGCCTTCGGCGTGGCCCCCGCGCTGCTGGCCTTTGGCTGGGCGCTGGGTGACATGGGCAAGGTCGGCTGGATGGTGGCCTTCATTTATGTGGCCGGTGCTGCGCTTCGTCTGGCGCGTTTCAATACACAGGTGGGCACCGCCGACAAACGCTACTTCATCGGCCTGGCCAGCCCGGCTGCAGCCGGCGTGGTGGCCGGTACGGTATGGGCGTTCAGCGACTATGGCATCCAGGGCTCGAAGCTCTCGTTCCTGGTGGCGCTTCTGGTGGCGGCTGCGGGCATGCTGATGGTCAGCAACATCAAGTACAACAGCTTCAAGGAACTTGACCTCAAGGGGCGCGTGCCTTTCGTGGCGATCCTTGCCGTGGTGCTGGTGTTCGCAGTGGTCTTCAGCGATCCTCCGCGCATTCTGCTGCTGGCCTTCCTGGCCTATGCGGCTTCCGGCCCTATCCAGTTCCTGCTGCGCTCGCGTCGTCGCAAAGGGTGACAATCCCTTAATTGTGGAATAACCCTCCGGTTCCATAGTCTTACTGGTACATCCGTTACCCAGTGCTATGGAGCCGCTCATGCTTATCAAGCTTCCCAGGTCAGGCGAATGCAAGGCGTCGGAGATCACCCCTGAAGGCCTCTATCTCTCACGCCGCACCCTGATGGGTGGCTCGCTCGCGGGTTTGGCACTGGGTACGTTGCCGGGCAACGTTCTGGCCGGCGAGCCGTCTCGCTACCCTGACGTACAGGCTGGCAAGGCGCCTGCCTGGTTTGCCGAAAAGCTGCCTGGTACCCGTTGGCAGGCGGTGACGGTCCAAAACGAAGCCGTGACCCCCTTCAAGGATGCCACCCACTACAACAACTTCTATGAGTTCGGGCCCGACAAGGGCGACCCGGCTGCGAACGCAGGCAGCCTTAAGACCGAACCCTGGAGCGTTGTCATTGATGGGGAAGTGGGTAAACCCGGTCGCTATGCACTGGAGGACTTCGTCAAACCCTACCAACTCGAAGAGCGTGTCTATCGACTTCGCTGCGTGGAAGCGTGGTCGATGGTCATTCCGTGGCTGGGCTTCCCATTGGCACACGTGCTCAAGCAGGTCGAACCCACCTCCAAGGCCCGTTACGTCCGTTTCAAAACCCTCGAGGATCCCAAGAGCATGCCTGGCCAGCGTTCTGGCTTTGCACTGATCGATTGGCCTTATGAAGAGGGGCTGCGCCTGGACGAGGCGATGCATCCGCTGGCCATCCTGGCAGTCGGTATGTATGGCCGGGAGCTGCCGAACCAGAACGGAGCCCCGCTCAGGTTGGTCGTGCCCTGGAAGTATGGCTTCAAAAGCATCAAGTCGATCGTGCGCATCAGCCTGGTGGCAGAGCAACCGAAAACCACTTGGCAGGGGTTGGCTCCGGATGAGTATGGCTTCTATGCCAACGTGAACCCGACCGTCGACCACCCGCGCTGGAGCCAGGCTCGTGAACGCAGGTTGCCTAGCGGGCTGTTCAGTCCCAATGTGCGAGAGACACAGATGTTCAACGGCTATGCCGATGAGGTGGCGTCGCTGTATGACGGGCTGGATCTGCGGAAGAACTACTGATGAGATATCCCTGGTTTCGTCTAGGTATATTCATGGCAGGCTGCGTATTTCCGGCCTGGTGGCTGTATGAGGCATCGGCCAGCCTGTTGGGCCCTGATCCGGGCAAGGTGTTGATGGACCGGTTGGGGTTGGGCGCCTTGGTGTTTCTGTTAATCAGCCTGTGCATGACGCCATTGCAGCGGGTTACCGGTTGGCCGGGCTGGATCGTGGTGCGACGTCAGCTCGGGCTGTGGGTGTTTGCCTACATCGTGTTGCATGTGCTGGCGTACCTGTTCTTCATCCTGGGGTTGGACTGGGGACAGTTGACGGTAGAACTGCGCAAGCGACCGTACATCATCGTGGGTGCCCTTGGTTTGCTGGGTTTGCTGGTGTTGGCGGTCACGTCCAATCGCTACAGCCAGCGCCGCCTGGGCGCGCGGTGGAAGAAGCTGCATAGGCTGGTCTACGCAGTACTGGGCCTGGGGCTGCTGCATTTTCTGTGGATCGTACGCTCTGACCTGCGGGAGTGGGCTGTCTATGCCTTTATTGGGATGTTGTTGATGGTGCTGAGGATACCGGCTGTTGCGCGTTCGCTTGCGCGCGTGAACCGCAGCAAGGGGAGGGCGGTTCGAGGTGGCCTTGGAAGGTGACAGGCACTTATCTCACGATTTCTGAAATTAATGGTTGACGCGGTTTCGAATCCCCTTATAATGCGCACCACTTCCAGCGACATCGGAACGCGAAACTCCTTGAGATTCAATGGGTTAGCTAGTTCGGGTGGTGCTGTAAGGGCTACGATCGAACAGATCGGCAGCGGTTGAGAAGAAGGTTGACAGCGTGTTGAAGCGCTGTAGAATTCGCCTCCCGCTACGAGAGATCGAAGCGAGTCAAGTGTTTGAAGTTGAACGAGTTTCTCGAAATAAACTTCAAAATAAACGCTTGACAGGCAGTGAGGAAAGCGTAGAATGCGCGCCTCGGTTGAGACGAAACGCGCTCAGCCAAACGCTCTTTAACAAATCGAATCAAGCAATTCGTGTGGGTGCTTGTGAGTACGGACTGATAGTCAGAAAGATTATCAGCATCACAAGTGACCATGCGAGAAATCACATAGTCATTTGAGATTGCTGAGCCAAGTTTAGGGTTT